>JBKEBY010000070.1:0-46283 GCA_047973445.1 Pseudomonas sp. | reverse complement strand
CACGAACCGGAATTTGTGATGTTTTGTCGGCGGGTGGGCGGCCCTTGAAAGGGCAAAGACCATGATGCTGCAAGGCTGGGTCGTTATCGCGATTGCGCTGGGCTATATCGGCCTTTTGTTCGTGGTCGCGAGCTATGGTGACCGGCTGCGGCGGTATGCGCGCGGCGACCGCTCGCGGCTCTTGATCTATCCGCTTTGCCTCGCGATCTACTGCACGTCCTGGACCGTCTTCGGCTCGGTTGGTCTCGCCTCGAAATCGGGCTTTGACTTCCTAACGATTTATATAGGGCCGATCCTGATGATCGGGCTCCTGACGCCGCTGGTGCTGCGCATCGTGCGGCTCGCCAAGAGCCAGAACATCACCTCGATCGCCGACTTCATCGCCGCCCGCTACGGCAAATCGCAGATGCTGGCGATCGTGGTGACACTGATCTGCCTGGTCGGCGTCTTGCCCTACATTGCCCTGCAACTCAAGGGTATCGTGCTCGGCGTCAACCTGCTGATCGGCAGCAACGATGTGACCGAGGCAGGTTCCGGCACCCAGGACACGGCGCTGATCGTCTCCATCGCCCTGGCCCTGTTCACCATCCTGTTCGGCACGCGCAACCTGGACGAGACCGAGCACCATCGCGGCATGGTCCTGGCGATCGCCTTCGAGTCGCTGATCAAGCTGCTGGCATTCATCGCCGTCGGGCTGTTCGTCACCTTCGGCCTGTACAACGGCTTCGGCGACCTGTTCAACCAGGCCCATGATTCCGCCGAACTGAGCGATTACTGGGCGGAAACCATCAACTGGCCGGCCATGCTGGTGCAGACCACCGTGGCAATGATGGCCATCGTCTGCCTGCCGCGCCAGTTCCACGTGACCGTGGTGGAGAACATCGACCCGCGCGATTTCCGCCTGGCGCGCTGGGTATTCCCGCTATACCTGCTGCTGGCCGCGCTGTTCGTGGTGCCCATCGCGCTGGCCGGGCAGATGCTGCTGCCGGACGGCATCGGCTCCGACTCCTTCGTCATCAGCGTGCCGCTGGCCGAATCCCACCCGGCGCTGGCCATGCTGGCATTCATCGGCGGCGCCTCGGCAGCCACCGGCATGGTCATCGTCGCCAGCGTGGCACTGTCCACCATGGTCTCCAACGACATGCTGCTGCCCTGGCTGCTGCGCCGCCAGGAAGCCGAGCAGCCTTTCGAGGCCTTCCGCCACTGGATGCTCTCGGTCCGCCGCATCACCATCATCGTGATCCTGCTGCTGGCATACGTCAGCTATCGGCTGCTGGGCAGCACAGCGAGCCTGGCGACCATCGGCCAGATCGCCTTCGCCGCCCTCACCCAACTGGCACCGGCTATGGTCGGCGCGCTGTACTGGAAACAGGCAAACCGCCGTGGCGTATTCGCCGGCCTGGCCGCCGGATCGCTGATCTGGCTCTATACGCTGATCCTGCCACTGCTCGGCTGGCCACTGGAAATGTTCCCCGGCCTGCAGTGGATGTACACCACCGACCTACCCTTCAATACCAGCGCACTGACTCTCGGAGTGATGCTGTCGCTGCTGGGTAACGCCACGTTGTTCTTCTGGGTCTCGATACTGTCGCAGACACGTGTGGCCGAACACTGGCAGGCCAGCCGCTTCATCGGTCAGGAAATCACCTCGCCCACCGGCAGCCGACGCCTGCTGGCTGTGCAAGTCGAGGACCTGCTGATGCTGGCATCGCGCTTCGTCGGTGCCGAGCGCGCCGAACTCAGCTTCCGGCGCTTCGCCCGCCATCACGGCCAAGAGTTCTCCCCGCGGCAACCCGCCGATGGTCAGTGGATCGCCCATACCGAGCGCCTGCTGGCGGGGGTGCTGGGCGCCTCTTCCACACGAGCAGTGGTCAAGGCTGCGCTCGAAGGCCGCGACATGCAGGTCGAGGACGTGGTGCGCATCGTCGGCGAAGCCTCCGAAGTGCTGCAGTTCAACCGGGCCCTGCTGCAAGGCGCCATCGAGAACATCACCCAGGGCATCAGCGTGGTCGACCAGTCGCTACGCCTGGTGGCCTGGAACCACCGCTACCTGGAAATGTTCGACTACCCCGACGGGCTGGTGTACATCGGCCGTCCCATCGCCGACATCATTCGCTACAACGCCGAACGTGGGCTGTGCGGCCCGGGCGACGCCGACACCCACGTCACCAAGCGGCTCTACTGGATGCGCCAGGGCCGCGCCCATACCTCCGAGCGCACCTTCCCCAATGGCCGGGTGGTGGAACTGATCGGCAACCCGATGCCCGGCGGCGGCTTCGTAATGAGCTTCAGCGACATCACCGCCTTCCGCGAGGCCGAACGAGCGCTGAAGGACGCCAACGAGGGCCTGGAGCAGCGCGTCAGCGAGCGGACCCAGGAACTGTCGCTGCTCAACCAGGCCTTGACCGACGCCAAGAGCACCGCCGAGGCGGCCAACCAGTCGAAGACGCGCTTCCTCGCTGCAGTCAGCCATGATCTGATGCAGCCGCTGAACGCCGCGCGCCTGTTCTCCGCCGCCCTGTCCCATCAGCACGACGCCTTGCCGCGCGAAGCGCAGGAACTGGTGCATCACCTCGACAGTTCTCTGCGCTCGGCCGAGGACCTGATCTCCGACCTGCTGGACATTTCGCGCCTGGAAAACGGGCGTATCACCCCGGATCGCAACGCCTTCGCGCTCTCAACCCTATACGACACGCTGGGCGCCGAGTTCACCGTGCTGGCCGCCAAGCAGGGCATTGATTTTCGCGTGCACGGTAGCCGCCTGCGCATCGACAGCGATATCAAGCTGCTGCGCCGTGTGCTGCAGAATTTCCTTACCAACGCCTTCCGCTATGCCAAGGGCCGCGTGGTGCTTGGTGTGCGACGCCAGGGCAAGTCGCTGCGACTGGAGGTATGGGATCGTGGGCCGGGCATCGCCAAAGACAAGCTGCGGGTCATCTTCGAAGAGTTCAAGCGGCTCGACAGCCATCAGACACGTGCCGAAAAAGGCCTGGGTCTTGGGCTGGCGATCGCCGATGGCTTCTGCCAGGTGCTCGATCATCCTCTGTCGGTACGCTCGTGGCCGGGCAAAGGCAGCGTGTTCAGTGTGACGGTGCCCATCGCCGCCAACGTAGTGAAGCAGTACCGCCTCAACGGCAAGATCGAGCCGCGGCAAACCGCCCTGACAGGGGTGCAGGTGCTGTGCATCGACAACGAGGAAAGCATCCTGATAGGCATGCACAGCCTGCTGTCACGCTGGGGATGTCAGGTCTGGACCGCGAGCAATCGCGCCGAGTGCGAAGAGCTGCTGGCCGAGGACGTACATCCGCAACTGGTGCTGGTGGACTATCACCTGGATCACGGCGAAACCGGCTGCGACCTGATGGCCTGGCTGCGCATGCGCCTCGGCGAACCGGTACCCGGCGTGGTGATCAGCGCCGACGGTCGCCCAGAGCTGATCGCGACCATCCATGCCGCCGGCCTGGACTACCTGTCCAAACCGGTCAAGCCAGCCGCCCTGCGCGCGATGATGAGTCGACACCTACCGCTGAACTGAATCGCAGCGAATTTGCCTCAGCGCAAGTCCTCTGCGCTGTCCTGCGAATAGACTGATCATTGTTCTGGACTGCAGGCTGCCACTCATGACTCTGGAATTGCTCTTGAATCTGGCCACAGCTCTTGGCGTGGGTCTGCTGATCGGTACCGAACGCAGCTGGAGTGAGCGGCACAGCGGCACACAGGAGCTGGCCGGCATGCGTACCTTCGGCCTCAGCGGCCTGTTCGGCGGGCTGGCAGTACTCGGCGCCGATCACTTCGGCGCCATGGCCTGGATTGCCATGTTCGTGGTGCTGGCCCTGCTGGTCATCACCGGCTACCTGGTCGAATCCCGTGCCAATGCCGATCACGGCCTGACCACCGAGGTGGCGATGCTGCTGACCTTCCTGTTGGGCAGCCTGGCGGTGGCGGAAAGCCGGCTGCTGGCCGCTGCCCTGGCGGTGGTGGTGGCGCTGCTGCTGAGTCTCAAGGCACGCCTGCACGGTGCGCTGCACAAACTCAGCGAGGAAGAAGTCAGCGGCGCACTTAAGCTGCTGTTCATTTCCGTGGTGTTGCTGCCTGCCCTACCCAACCAGGGTTACGGCCCTTGGCAAGCCTTCAACCCTTATACCACCTGGTGGATGGTGGTGCTGATCGCCGGGATAGGCTTCGCCGCCTACGTGGCAATCCGCCTGCTGGGTACCCGCCACGGGCTGATGATCACCGCGCTGCTCGGCGGCATCGTTTCCTCCACGGCGATGACCATCACCCTTTCACGTCTCGACGAGGACGAACTCCGACCAGCGCTGGCCGCGGGCCTGTTGGTGGCCTCGGCGTTGATGTTCCCTCGGGTATTGCTGGAAGTTGGCCTGGTCAATCCTTCCCTGCTGCCTTCGCTAACGCCCGCGCTGCTGGCGACCGGGCTGACCTATGCTGCCGGCGCCCTGTTTCACTACCTGCGCGCGGCCCAGCAGCCCGAGAACCCCGCCGAGCTGCCACTGAAGAGCCCCTTCAAGCTGGGCCCGGCACTGCGCTTCGCCGCGCTGCTGGTGCTGATCCTGTTCCTGGTCGAAGGCGCACAGCATGCCCTGGGTGATACCGGCGTCTATCTGGTGTCGCTGCTGTCCGGGCTGACCGACGTGGACGCTATCACCTTATCGCTGGCCAACAGCGCGCAAACCGACCTGAGCAATCAGGTCGCAGTGCGCGGTATCTTTCTCGCCGCGCTGAGCAACAGTCTGGCCAAAGCCATGCTTGTAGTGATGATAGGAGGTCGCCAGCTGGCAGCGATGACGCTGCCGTTCATGCTCGGCGGGATACTCATCGGGCTTGTGGTGTTGCTGCTCGTCTAGTCTTCCGCGCCGTTCGGCAAGGGCGTTTCGGCACCGGCGCGCTCCAGCCAGTCGGTCGGAAGATGCTTGCTGGCACGGGCACCGAGCAGCTTGAGCTGTTCGGCGCGGCCAACCAGATTGCCTCGGCCATCGGTGAGCTTGTTGCGTGCGCCCAGGTAGGCCTTGTCCAACTGCTGCAGGCGACTGCCGATCTCGTCCAGGTCCTGGATGAAGGCGGCGAACTTGTCGTAAAGCGCTCCGGCACGCTCGGCGATCTCGCGGGCGTTCTGGCTCTGGCGTTCCTGGCGCCAGAGACTGTCGATCACCCGTAGTGTGGCCAGCAGCGTGGTCGGGCTGACGATCACGATGTGCCGGCCGTAGGCCTCCTGAAACAGCTCCGGGTCGGCCTGCAGGGCAGCCGCGAAGGCGGCTTCGATGGGTACGAAGAGCAGTACGAAATCCAGACTCTGCAAGCCTTCGAGACGCTGATACTCCTTCAGCGACAGGCCCTTGAGGTGATTGCGCAGCGACTGCACATGCTGCTTCAGCGCCAACGCGCGGCTGCCCTCGTCCTGCGCACCGGTCAGCATCTGATAGGCGGTCAGGCTCACCTTGGCGTCCACCACCACCTGCTTGTCGCCAGGCAACTGGATCAGCACATCCGGCTGGAAGCGCTCGCCGCTCGCACTCTTGAGGCTGACCTGGGTGTGATACTCGCGCCCTTTCTCCAACCCCGCATGTTCGAGCACCCGCTCAAGAATCAGCTCGCCCCAGTTGCCCTGAGTCTTCTGCCCCTGCAGGGCGCGGGTCAGGTTGGTCGCTTCGTCGCCCAGGCGCTGGTTGAGCTGCTGCAGGCGTTCAAGCTCCTTGGCCAGGGAAAATCGTTCACGCGCCTCACTCTGGTAGCTTTCCTCGACGCGTTTTTCGAACGACTGGATGCGTTCTTTCAGCGGGTCGAGCAACTGCCCCAGGCGCTCGTGACTGGCCTCGGCGAAGCGCTGTTCGCGCTCATCGAAGATCTTCCCCGCCAGCTCGGCGAACTGCGCCCGCAACTCGTCGCGGGCTGCCTGCAGATCCTGCAGGCGCTGCTGATGGGTCTTCTGCTGTTCGTTCAACTCGGCGCCGAGACTCGCGTGGGCGGCGCTCAATGCACGCAACTCGGCCTGCTGCGCGTCGCGCTCGGCATGCAGGTCGTCAAGGGCTTCCCGGGTCTCCAGGCGCTGGGCCTGCAGCCACTCCGTCTCCCGGCGCAGGGCCGCCAGCTCGGCCTGCAGCAACGAACGCGATTCGACAAGATCGGCCCGCTCCTGCTGGCTGCGCTCCAGCTGCGCGCTGAGCCCCTCCTGCGCCAGCGCGGCCTGCCCCAGGCGCTCGTCGAGCAGCGCTTGCTCGGTCTGGCTACGCGATAGCCGCCGTTGCAGGACGCCTGCCAGCGCGGCCAGAACCAGGCAAAGGCTACCGAGTCCGGCACTCAGGTAGTAAGGGTCGAGAGGCATGGGCTGCTCCGAGAAAAGTGTCCGGCAGTATATCGCGCAGAGTCAGCAACGACGCCCGTTGCGCGCTACGCGCTTCAAGCGGGCGATACGAGGTGCGGCTCAGCCACAAGAAATGAAGTGAATCACAGAAAAAATCCATCCACAGAAGCTGTGGATAACTCAGTGGACAAGCCGATTACAGTTTTCTCCAGCGCCTATATTCAGGGGGCTGCGGTCAAACTGGCGGTTTTTTCGCCACTGAAAAATATCCTTATTTTTCAGCTAGTTAAATATTGCTCTATATGCTTGACGGTTTGTGACACTTTGTCATAACCGCTTGACAAAGCGACATATCAAAATGTGCACAAGTTGTCGGAACAACACGTGCATCGCACGTACCTAGCGGCTCCGGGGCCGTTCAGGCGGCAAAGAAATGGAACTTTTTCTCGGCATTGGTGTGCAAGGCGCCAGTTCTGAATCCGTTCGTAATCGGTCATCCGCCCGGCTTATGCTGTGCCCTCGACCGGATCAGGAAGCACCATGACGAAGCGGCGGCAACTACTGCTCGGAATGCTCTCAGGCATGCTTCTGCTGACGCTGGGTCTGGCAGCCTACGGCTATTACCAGTGGCAGCAGTTCAAGCATGCGCAGGGCATAGTCGCACTCGACCTCGACGGCCTGCGCCTGTCATGGAAGGGGCTTCAGCTGGACCGGATCAAGCTGTCGCGCCAGTCGAGCGCAAGCGAACGACTCGATCTCGCAGTCGAGGGCGTACGGCTGGATCTGAACGCCTGGTGGCGACCGCTACCGGCCAACGCGCTGTACATCGAGCATGTCCAGCTGCAATGGCAGCCCACACCAGAGCCGCATGCGGATGGGGCACTAGACGAACCTCTTGTCCTGCCAGCCCGCGAGCAACTGGAGCGCTGGGCGGCATGGATACCTCGCAACGGCCATATCGTCTTGATCGACCTGGCCTTGCCCTGTCTGAAAGGCACCTGTACCGAGCAGGCCGAACTGCACTGGCAGCATGGCGGCGCGCAGGCCCTGCCGCTGGAGGCGAGCCTGCACCTGCTGCGCAACGAGCACCGCCTGACTCTGGAGGCAAACGCCGCTGAGGAAAAAACCAGGGTACACCTCGCCCTTCAGATGCTCCTCGACGAACAGCTGCGCCTTAGCTCGCAACACCGGCTGACTCCCGCGCCACAATCGACAGGCTGGGAAGGCACCCTGGCCATGAGCGAATTGCCTGAAGCTCCATGGCTACTGGACTGGCTGGCCGAATGGCTGCCTTACGAACCGCCAGCGTTGGCAGAACTGCCGCAGCAGATGCGCATCGGTGCCGGCTGGAACATGCTGCTCGATGAGCAGAATCCGTTGGACTGGCGCGCCCTGCGCGGCGAACTCCGGCTATCCGCTGATCTGCCGGCGCCCTGGCCGATCGTCGGGCTCGGGCAGTTGCAGGGCCGGCTGGACATGACCGCAACGGGTAACGATGGCTTGTGGATACCGACCGAGATGGCGGCGGACCTGCAGTTGCAGCCGGCGCCCCCTCTGGTCGCCGACCTGCCTGAGTCGCTGCGCCCGACGGCCTTGCATCTGCAGGTCACACCCGGCGCGGCCAGCGAGTCCTCGGGCGAGCTACCGCTACAGCTGCAACTGGCGACCCAGGGCAACAGTGCCGCTACGCTGGCTGCACAGCTGGTCCTCGACACTGCCGCGCCCTACTCCATACGTTTCAGCGAGACCCTGCTGAAACTTGAGAGCCCCGCACTACGGTTTTCTGACATGCTCCTGAAGGGACTGGACGCCGACCTTCGGCTCAGCGGTGAAGCCAGCCAGCAGGCCGCCCGCGTACGACTCGAAGCAGGCTCGCGGTTCACCCTGGCCGGCCTGACCAAGGGCACCGATCTCGCCGCGAGCAGGCTACAACTGGACCTCGCCGGCCTGGCCGTAGAAGCAGACCTGGCCGACCAGCGACTGCAGCGCCTGCAAGCCAGCGGTCCGATGACGATCAAGCTCGCCCAGTTGCGCCAGCCAGCGCTGCGCCCGCAAGGCTGGCGCTGGAACGGGCAGTTGGACACCGACCTGCAACGACTCTCGCTGCAAGGGCCGCTGACCAACGATAGCGGGCTGGCACTGTCGCTGAAGCTCGTTCACGACTGGCCACATGCGGCCACCCGCCTTCATGCGAACCTGCCGGCAATATTCCTGCGCGCGGGTAATCCACTGGCCTCGACACTGGCCGACTGGCCGCCTCTTCTGGAGCTGAGTACCGGCCGGCTGCAAGCGCAGGGGCGGCTCGACCTTCCCGCCAGCGGCCCGCTCGCTGCCAGCGCCACGCTCGATGCAAATGGGCTGGGTGGCATCTTCGACCGTACCGAACTGAGCGGGCTCGATACCAGCTTGGCGCTGACGCTACAGGGCGAGCGGCTCCGCCTGAAGGCGCCCGAGTTGACACTGAAGCAGGCCAACCCTGGAATAGCCTTCGGCCCGCTGAGTTTCCGCGGCGAGTATGTCGGCAATCTGGCACGGCTCGGGCAGGGTCGGCTCGACTGGCAGAATGCCGAGGCTCGAGTGCTGGGCGGTCGACTCTGGCTCGACCCCGGCGCCGCCGATCTGGCTGCTCGCGAGCAACGCCTGCGCGCACACCTGCGTGGCCTGCAGTTGCCGCTGCTGCTGGAGGCCTACCCGACCGAAGGTCTGGCCGGCACCGGCGTCATCGACGGCGAGCTGCAACTGCAGCGCAGCGAAGCCGGTCTGAGCATCGAGAAAGGTTCGCTGCGGGCACGCGAACCGGGCGGCGTGCTGCGTTTTCGTTCGGCGAAGATGCAGGCGCTGGGCCAGTCCAACCCGGCGATGCACCTGGTGGTCGAGGCGCTGGACGACTTTCACTACCACCTGCTCACCAGTGATGTGCACTACTCCACCGAAGGCAAGCTGGACCTCGGCCTCAAGCTGAGCGGCCGGAATCCGGCCCTGGAAGGTGGTCGCCCCGTCAACCTGACGATCAACCTGCAGGAGGACATTCCCGCCCTGCTGACCAGTCTGCAACTATCCGACCGGGTCAGCGAAACCATCCGACGGCGCGTGCAGGAACGTCTCGAATGAGGCACTGTATGCGCAACCCCGCCAAGGAGAAACCGGTCATGCGGTTGTGCCACCCAATCAGCATCCTGATGCTGGCTCTGCTTGCCAGCGCCTGTACTCCGAGAGTGGAGCTGGCCGTGCCCAACGAGCCAATCAATATCAACCTCAATGTGAAGATCGAACACGAGATCTATATCAAGGTCGACAAGCAGCTCGACTCGGTCATCAACGAAGACAGCGGACTGTTCTGAGGAGCCTCATGAAAACCCATCTCAAACTCGGCACCCTGTTCCTGGCGCTGTGCCTGGCCCTGCCCGCCGCCGCCATGTCCCTCAACGAAGCCATGTCCGCGCTGGGTCAGGCCAAGGCAAGCGGCCAACTGGGCGAGAAACCGGACGGTTATCTGGGCGTCGTGCAGTCCAGCGGCCAGGCCGAGGAGATCGCCAGCCAGATCAACCAGGCGCGTCGCGCCGAATACTATCGTGTGGCACAGAAGAACGGCATCAACGTCAGCGACGTGGAGGCCATCGCCGGCAAGAAGGCCATCGAGAAAACCCCACCGGGCCAGATCATTCAGCTCAATGGCAGTTGGGTGAAGAAGTAACCGAGACCACGAGGTGCGCTCTACTAGGGTCTGTTGCCATTTCGTCCGCGGCCGCGCGACACGGCAACAGACCCTAGCAGGTAGTTTTTCAACAGCCTGCTAGGCGTGCCGCGCCCTTTCCCTCAGAACCAGGCCGAGAGCGTCACTGAGCCGAACTGGTCGTGCTCGTCCTGACCATAGAACTCCTTCGTCCGCCAGACACTAGCGAATGACAGTTGCCAACTGTCCCAGGTCAGTGCGACGCCAGCCTTGGCATCACCGACCCATTCGCGGCTGTCCACCGAATGGCTGTCCTTGAAGGTGTTGCCCTCGAGCAGCATGTTGTGCGCCATGTAGCGCCCTTCCAGGTTGGCAAACAGGCTCCAGGCAAAGCCGCCACCCTGTTCGAAGTACATGCTGCCACCCTGCGCCGGCGCCACCGCCGGGATGCTGAAGCTGCGCGCCAGCCCCTGCCCGATGCGCAAGCCCAATCCGGCCGAGCCATAGGTGTAGAGGTTACCCAGCGAGCCCCCCAGGCTCGGCCCGTATTCGAGTTCCAACCCGGCGAAACGCTGCTGCAGCCACCAGCGCTTCTGATAGCCGATGTTGACGAACGGCTCGTTGCGCAACTGGTTGTTCCAGCCTCTGGGCTCATCGCTGCCGGTGATCTTGTGCACGCCCCGCTGAATCTTCTTGCCACCTGCCCCAGGGCCGACCAGGCCGACATCCAGGTGCAGGCCACTGGTCTCGCGCCAACCCTCGTATGCCAGATCGCTGAACATCGAAACGCCCGCGAACAGCAACCCGGCATAGGGCCGGTCGTCCTCGATCAGATCAGCGGTCTCGATCTCGTTCGGCGTGTAGATCTGGTGACCGAACCGATAGGAAACATTGTCGATTTCATCGGAAGCCCAGCCCGGCATCGCGCCGGCGAACCGGCGCGACCAATGGTCGACCTCCGGCCGGAAGGAACGCATCAGTTCGAAACCGTTGGTGTAATGACCATCACTGCCACTTGAAATGATGTCGTTTTCGGTCTTCAGCGAATACAGGTCCGCATGACTGGCCAGCGGAACGAGGCCGATGATGAAGACAAGGGATGCGTGAAAATGAAGACGCGGGGTTACCATGATTCAACTCCAGACAACATACAAGCGAGAATGTATGCTCCAAATTGTTACATACAACAGAGAATGTATGTAGCGAATTTAGAGCGAATCATTTGGAAAAGTATTCCGCCGCCTGGAGCTGACAAGTGAAATCAGTGCCGACGAACCCTGGCCTTTCAGAGGGCGCTACCCTTCGAGGGAATATGGAACAGCGGCATCATCGCGCCTTCGTGCTCCAACAGTTGCACCTTCTTGGCGAGGCCGCCGGCATAGCCCGTCAGACTGCCGTTGCATCCAACAACTCGGTGACAGGGAATGATGATGGAGATCGGGTTATGCCCCACCGCGCCACCGACCGCCTGGCTGGACATGCTGGGCAGGTTCGTCCGGCTGGCCACCGCCCGGGCGATATCTCCGTAGGTCGTGGTCTCGCCATAGGGAATCTCGCACAATAGCGTCCAGACGGCCTTGCGGAAGCTGCTGCCGGAAGGCATCAGCGGCAGACTCGCGATGGCCGGCTGTTCACCGGCAAAGTACTGATCCAGCCAGTGTCGCGTCTGGATGAACAGCGGCAGGTCATCCTGAGGGACAGGGTCACCCGTTACGCAGCCGCCGAAATACTTCTGTCCTTCCATCCACAACCCCACCAGATGGCTGCCATCGCTCGCCAGATGCAGGGGGCCAAAGGGAGACGGGTGGATTGTCGAATACAACATAACGGTGTCGTTCCAGAAGCGGTCGTCAAGGTAGAAAAATGCCTGTTCTTGTCTTACTTTGCGAATCCGACCACGGTTGACCATATCCGGTCAGCTCACACCCTCGAAGCGCGCATAAGGGTTGCTACAGGGCAGCCGGTAACCGAGGAAAGATACCTTGGGGTTTTCCACCTGACGCTTACGCAGATAGTCGGTCGAGACCATGAAATCGGTGACCAGGCGCCGCTCGAACTGGTCCACTTTCGGGTTGGTGTAATCGCTGCCCAGCCCCGTCTGCGCACGTATCTTGTACAGCGCCATCAACGCCTTGAGCTTGCGGGCACCGTAGTGCTCGGTCATGGCATCGACGAACTTGCGCTGGTCCTCGGGCTCCATGCGGAAGTCGCCGACCAGCTGTTTCAACAGCTGCGGCACGAACACCTGGCTGTCTTCATAGGCCCAGGCCGCCGAACCCACGGCTGCAACACCGAGCGTGGCGGCGGAAGCGATCAGTAAGGTGCGACGTTTCATCAGCTGCGATCCTCGGTTTAGCTGTACAGCAGATCGGCGGCACGCAGAGACAAGGCGGCGGCGGTCAGGCTGGGGTTGGCGGGAGAACAGCTGGGATAGGTGGAGGTGCCCACCACCATCAGATTGCGCATGCGGTGGTGCAGCATCTGCCCGTCAACCACCGAGCCGTCGTCAGCCTGCCCCATGCGCAGCGTGCCCTGCACATGAGACTCGGTCAGACGCCATTCGCGGAAATGGATCGACTCCACCGGCAACGGTGCCAGCAGCTTTTCGAGGTTATCCAGACCGAATCGCACCCCTTTCATGCCGTAGTCGGCCTCGCCCCGGTAATCGATGATCGCATCGCCCGTTTCCGGATCGACTATCACGCGGTTCTCGATATTGGGCAAGTCCTCACCGACAACCATCAGCGGCAAAGTCTCGTTCCAGCGACCACGCTCGGGGCGCAGACCATAGGGCCAGCGGTTCTCGAAGTACACCAGGCAGGCCGAATGCTCCTTGCGGAAATCACCGTCGTAGAGGGAGTAGTTCAGGCCCGTGGTGATGGTGCTGCCATCGAAATTACCCAATCCATCGAGGTACACCTCGACGTTGGCACCCACCTGCTCATGCAGACCCATGCCGGTTTCGCCGCCATCGATACCCGAGCGCAACAGGATGGCCGGGCTCTGGATGGCGTTGGCGCCGAGCACGAACAGGTCGCCACGAACCTTGAACTCGCCCTCTTCGGAGCGAATGGTCGCCGCCTTTATGGTGCCCCCCTCGTATTCGAGCGTGCGCACCTCCGCCTTCAGGCACACGTCCACCTTGGGATGGCTGAACAGCTCGGCGAAACCGTTCTGCGCGGTGAACTTGGCATTGACCGGGCACAGGTTGCAGGTGGCATTGGCACAGCAGACACCACGCTTGCCGGTGGCCACCCGCGCCCGCCCGGTAGGCATGATGAAATGATAATCGGGCATCGCCTGCTTCATGATCATGTCGATCGAGGAGCCCTTGTGCGGCGGCTGCGGGAAAGGCTGGCTGCGCGGCAGCACCTTGCTCATGTCCGGGTCGCCGGCGATCGACATGATGGTTTCGGCCTGACAGTAATAGGGCTCAAGATCCGCGTAGCTCAGCGGCCAGTCGTGGCCCACGCCATAGCGCGTACGGAGGGCGAAGTCACTGGGGTGCAAACGCGGCGTCTGCGAAAACCAGCAGTTCATGCCGCCACCCAGAGCGATGGTGGTATTCCAGGGCTTCTCGCCGCGGTTGTCGTAAGTCGATTCCGGCTTGATGAGGGAGCTCTGCTGGTTCCGGATCTGCCAGTCCCAGGCATGAAAGTCGCCCCACTCGACGACCAGGGCGCGGCCCTTGATATGTTTCAGCGCCTCGCTGAGAAAGAAGCACGAACCAAAACCGGACCCTATTACCACCAACTCGTATTGCGCTTCGTTGACGTCCCTGCTGCTGACACGATTGATTTCCACAAACTCTCTTCCCTTCTGCACAGCGACGTTTTCCGAACCGAGCCGTCAGCTCGATAGCGGCACACCCGTCGTTTCGCTTGGGCAATGCCAAGATAACGTGACTGGAGAGGCGCGATTAAGTTCCGAATCAGAGTTGAATCCGCACCCTTTCGCAAACCCGGGCAACACGGCCTTTTAGCCAATGTCTTGCCATTGATATATGGAAATCCGTATATTCGCATTTCCGTATATCCAAGCCCTCACCATGATCATGCCTCCCGATGTCTTCAAGAGCCTGGCCGACGAGACTCGCGCTCGTGCCACCCTTCTGATCGCTAATCTGGGCGAACTCTGCGTCTGCGAGCTGATGTGTGCACTCGATGACAGCCAACCGAAGATCAGCCGCCACCTCGCGCAACTCCGCAACAGCGGCCTGCTGCTGGATCGCCGGCAAGGTCAATGGGTGTACTACCGCCTCAATCCAGAGCTGCCCGCCTGGGTACAGGAGGTGCTGCACGTGACACTGCAGGCCAACGCCGAGTGGCTGCAGCACAACATCTCCCGCCTGCAGAACATGGACGGTCGCCCCGTCCGCGATGCCGCCTGCTGCTGACACCGTCTGAACGAATCAACCATGTCGATTGCCGTTGCCGTATTCGTCTTCACCCTCGTACTGGTCATCTGGCAACCCAAAGGCCTCGGTGTTGGCTGGAGCGCCACCATCGGCGCAGCCATCGCCCTTGGCGTCGGTGCGGTCTCGCTGCATGACATCCCCGTGGTGTGGGCCATCGTCTGGAATGCCACCGCCACCTTCATTGCCGTGATCATCATCAGCCTGCTGCTGGATGAGGCCGGCTTCTTCGAGTGGGCAGCCTTGCACGTGGCGCGCTGGGCCAGGGGCAGCGGCCATCGCCTGTTCTGCTTCTGCGTGCTGCTGGGGGCGGCTGTTTCGGCGCTGTTCGCCAACGACGGCGCGGCGCTGATCCTCACGCCCATCGTCATGTCCATGCTCATCGCCCTGCGTTTCTCACCCGCCGCGACCCTGGCTTTTGTCATGGCCGCCGGATTCATCGCCGACACCGCCAGCCTGCCGCTGGTGGTGTCCAACCTGGTGAATATCGTTTCCGCCGACTACTTCGGGCTGGGCTTCGCGGAGTACGCCTCGGTGATGGTGCCGGTGAGCCTGGTCAGCGTTGCGGCCACCCTGCTCGTGTTGTTCCTGTTCTTCCGGCGAGACCTGCCGCAACGCTATGCCCTCGATGCACTGCAGGAGCCGAAAACAGCCATTCGCGATCGCGCCACCTTCGTCGTAGGCTGGTGGACACTGCTGGCGTTGCTGGTCGGCCTCTTCGCCCTGGAGCCCCTGGGCATTCCGATCAGCGTGGTGGCCGCTGCCTGTGCGGCGATGCTCTTCGCCATCGCGGCCCGAGGTCATCGGATTTCTACCCGGCGCGTACTGCGCGAAGCACCCTGGCAGGTGGTGGTGTTCTCCCTCGGCATGTATCTGGTGGTGTACGGCCTGAAGAATGCCGGCCTGACGGACTTTCTCTCGCTGCTGCTCGACGGTTTGGCCGAGCAGGGCCTCTGGAGCGCGGCCATCGGCACAGGCGTGCTTTCGGCGCTACTTTCCTCAGTGATGAACAACATGCCCAGCGTGTTGATCGGTGCGCTGTCGATCCAGGCGAGCGGCGCCGAGGGCGTCGTCCGCGAGGCGATGATCTACGCCAACGTCATCGGCTGCGACCTCGGCCCGAAGATCACTCCCATCGGCAGCCTGGCCACGCTGCTCTGGCTGCACGTACTGGAGCGCAAGGGCATGCGTATCACCTGGGGTTACTACTTCAGAGTCGGCATCCTGCTGACGTTCCCGGTTCTGTTGATCACCCTTTCGGCCCTGGCGCTGCGCCTGAGCCTTTGACGGCCGCCCCGGCGGCAGGAGCCCCCATGCGAGTTTTGTTCATGTGTACGGCCAACAGCTGCCGCAGCATCCTTTCCGAAGCCATGTTCAACCATCTGGCGCCGACAGGCTTCGCCGCGGTGAGTGCCGGAAGCTTTCCCAAGGGACAGGTGTTGCCACGCAGCCTCGCCACACTGCAGCAGGCCGGTATTTCCATCGTCGGCCTGAGCAGCAAGGGCAACGACGCCTTTGCCGACAACCCACCGGATATCGTCATCACCGTCTGCGACAAGGCCGCGGGCGAAGCCTGTCCTCTGTACTTCGGCCCGGCGCTGAAGACTCACTGGGGACTGGAGGATCCATCCGACGTAGTCGGTGACGAGGCCGCGATGGATGCCGCCTTCCGCGCTACGCTGGCCCGTATCGAGCAGCGCTGCAAAGCCTTTCTCGCCCTGCCCTTCGAGACCCTCGACCGCAACGAACTCAAGCACGAGCTGGATCGCATCGGCACTCTCTGAACCGGAGGACAGATGACAGAACAACTGCCCAGCCTCGACCTTTCGCTACTCGACGACATGCCGACCGTGGCCGGCTCGAGCGGCCACAAGCCAGGCATCCTGCTGCTGTACTGATCGCCCCGCGAGCACTCCTTCCGCCACCTGCTAGTGGAAGATGCCGTACGGCTGCTGGAGCACTTCGGTGCGGATTCTCTAGCCTGTCAGTTGCAGCTCGCTGAAGTCGGGCGCGACCAGCACCTCTTGCCCCGAGGGCCGCTGACGCATGCGCTGAAGATAAGCTTCGAGTCCTGGCCTCCCAGCCAGCCATTCGCGTCCAGGCACGCGCGTCAGGTAGTCAAGCATCGGGGTCAGCAAGGCGTCGGCAAGGCTGTAGCGGACGCCACAGAAAAAGTCCCGTTCGCCGAGTTCGTCATCGAGCACGGCCAGCGTCCGGTCGACGGCATGCTCGGCTTGAGCCAGCGCGGAGTCAGCGAGCGGTTCAGCAACGCGCGGGCCGCCAACCTGTAGCAAGTAGTTGCGAATCAGGCGGGCATCCACCGTAGTGATCAGCGCGCTGACCCACTCGTCGACCAGAGTTTGGCTGGCGGCATCTTCCGGTTTCAGCGAGCTGCCGGGAAATGCCCTGTCGAGATAACGGCAGATCGCCAGGGTTTCGAAAACCCTGTTCCCGTCATGCAGCAATACCGGCACTTGACCGAAAGGATGCAAGGCAAAGTGCTCAGTGCTACGCGGAGGCACAGGCTGGCCGTCGACGCTCATCCCGCTCTTGGCTGTTAAGCCTTTCTCTAGGCAATACAGGCGCACGCTGCGTACCAGCGTGCTGAAAGCGGGACCATAGATATTTAGAGCCATCGTAAAGCTTCCTTTCTTCGGAGAGAGACGTGCATGCTGCCAAGCTACACCTTATGTTCAAGAACATAATTCGGAGACTCTCGATGGCTTGGCCAGAAAACCGTTGCGATCAAACCAAGGAACGCATTCTCGACAGCGCCGCCCGGCTGTTCTCGCTGCGGGGCTTCAATGCGGTAGGGATCGATGAAGTGATGGAGGACGCCGGCCTGACGCGCGGGGCTTTCTACCACCACTTCCGCAGCAAGGCAGAGCTCTATGGCCAAGCCATCACCCACGCCGCCCGAATCGGTGCCGCGCACTTCGACACCTTGGGCGAGCAAGGCCTGAGCAGGCTGGTGGACGGCTATTTACAAAACGATCACGCACAGGGAGGCAACCCACGCTGCCCGTTGGCGTTCATGGCCATCGACGTGGGGCTGCGCAAAGACCGCGTCCGGCAAAGCTACACGCGCACGTTCAGCGGCTTTGTCGAGCGCCTGCAAACCGCACTGCCGGTGAGCACCGGAAACAGAGAACAGGCGCTGCAGCTGGCTGTGACAATGATCGGCGGCGTGACACTGGCACGCGCACTAGACGATGTGGAACTCAGCGAGGAGCTGCTCGCTGCGTGCCGCAAGCGCAGCCGCGCAATCCTGGATGAATCTTGAGATTAACTGCGTCCAACCGGAAGCGGCCCGTAGCGACAGGCCGAAACTGGCCTGCAGCAAACCGTTTGCCAGCCACGCTAGATTGGCGTCAGTGTGGGCCACGTAGCTTGCCAGCTCTTTGGAGCGTACGCATTTGATTGGTTGGCCTACCTGCGTTATCCATTCCCGCGATGAGTCGCAACGCACAGCGTGCTGTGCGTCCTGCCGGCCGACTCGCCCCGTAGGGCTTTCATCGCGCACTCGGGATAACCGGCGGCGAGCCCTGCCCTAGGCCTGAGCGGCCGCTAACCTGCTCGCTGCCTCAGCGCTCATCATGTAGTTGGCGCTGCAGGCTCAACGACTGGATGATCCGGCACTCCTCAATCACCCCTCCATGACAGCAGGACAGCAAGCGCTGCAGTTCCTTCTCCAGTCCTTGTAAATCCCGAATACGCAACCTGATCTGCTCCAGTTGCTCAGCCACCTTGGCATCGACTGCGGCACATGACGCCTGACGGTGGTCGGAAAACCCCAACAACTGGCGAATATCGCTGAGACTGAAACCCAGGGAGCGGCTACGACGAATGAACAGCAGTCGTTCTCGCTCCTCATCTGTGTACTGCCGGTAGCCGGATGCATTGCGCGAGGCCATGGGTAAGAGGCCGAGTTGTTCGTAGTAGCGGATGGTCACTGCCTTGGTATCAGTTAGGCGTGCCAGTTGGCCCACGGTGAAGTTCGTCGTACTCATGGCGCTTGACCCTATAGTCGCTATAACCCTCATTCTAACGACAAGGTCGAGCGAACGAGGTGCGAATCATGGAAAGCTGCTGCGAGAACAAGGCAGGCGAACTGGCCCAGTTGCGTGCAAAACAGAGTCGGGTGCTTTACATCGTCCTGGCCGTCAATGCTGTCATGTTCGTGGTGGAGTTCATTGCTGGCTGGATCGCCAGTTCCACTGCGTTGCTCGGCGACTCGCTGGACATGCTCGGCGACGCTTCGGTGTATGCCCTAACGCTGTTCGTCCTGCACCGTAGCGCCCGAGCCCGTGCTGGGGCTGCGCTGTTCAAGGGCGGATTCATGCTGCTGTTCGGGGCGATAGTGGTAGCCGATGCCCTGCGCAAGCTGTTACAGCAAGAAGTACCGTCCCCGGAATGGATGGGTGCCATCGGCACACTCGCACTGATCGCCAATGGTTACTGCTTTGCGCTGCTCTACAGCCACCGTTCGGACGACCTGAACATGCGTTCGACCTGGCTCTGCTCACGTAACGACCTCATGGCCAACAGCAGCGTGATCATAGCCGCCGGTCTGGTCGCGCTGACCGGCAGCTTGTGGCCGGACATTCTTGTCGGCCTGGCCATCGCTACACTGTTCATGCACTCCGCCGGGCAGGTCATACGCGAGGCCTGGATAGAGTGGCGAGCCAACGCGCCTCAACCGCAGCCAACTGCCAGTTGCTGCGCTGGTGAGTCACAACCTGCAAAGAAGGACAGTTGCTGTGAACAGCCCCCGATCACCAGCAACCCGGCGAAGGATTCCCACTGAGCAACGTGCCCAGACTCAATCGTCCACCACGGTGAGAAACGGCTTCCTGTTCAACAGTTGCGTCAGCTCGATGTACTTGCCGGCGGCGCCAGGGGTAGCTTGTGGTAGTCGAGACGTTGGGACATGGCGTTTCTTCCTATTGGCCTGGGTTGCAGTGGTGCTGCTACGCAATCGACATGTGCGCTCCATCGCTACCATGTCCAGCCGAAAGGGCCATCGATGGCTAGGGTCTGTTGCCGTTTCAGCGCAATCCGCGTTGCTGCGACAAATGGCGCCAGGCAAGGCGCGGGACGCAGGCAATGGTGGTTCCCTTGCCAAGTCCCGCAACGCCGCATGGCGACATTTGCCGCGCAACCCGAAGGGCCGGGCCTGTTTTTGCGCGAGACTGCGTTCCTCGTCGCTTATTTGGAACGACCAAACTTCGCTCCTCGTGCCTTGCCTCGCGCAAAAACAGGCTCCGGCGCGGACGCGATGAAACGGCAACAGACCCTAGGTTCGTACGAAAAGTCGTCGAGCGAAGGTCAGGCGAGGCAAAAATCGGTGAGGAAACGGAGTTTACGAGCTGTAAATGAGCATTCCGAACCGATTTTTAACGAAGCATCACCGAGCGCAGGCACTTTTCATACAAAACCTAAAGCGCCCAGGTAACTGCACTGCCATCACGTCTTCGCTACTTCACCGCCCGCCGCAGCGTGAAGGCGCCGCGCAGATCCCCGACTTCGAAGCCACGGGCCTGGTCCTCGGGATAATACTGATCGATCAGGGTGGCCAGCTCGGGTTCGACCGCGTGACCATGGCAGGCCAGGCAGGCTTCCGCGGTGGGAATGACCTTCATCAGACGCAACTCGCCATCCACCCGCTCGGCGTATTGCATCCGCTCCAGCGGCTCACCAGCCGCAGAGCGCTGCCGGAATTGCTCCAGAACCTTACGCTCCCAGGCATCGGGGGCATTATCCGGGTTGCGCACACGCAAGGCGGTACGCCCGACCTGCCAACCTCCTCCGTTATGCTCCTGGGTGATCTGCGGCGCCAGCTCCTGGCAAGCCTGCACAGCCCTCTGCGGGCCGCCGCTGTCCCTGGCGGCTTTCACCGTAGCCATCAGTTGCTGTTGGAAAGGTGCAATCAACGCCATGCCCTGGGCAACCAGCGGATCGGTGGATTCGGCCTGGGCAGACAGGCTCAGGGCCAGGCAGCAGGCGAGCGACAGACAACGCAATGCAGACTCCTTGGCAGCCAGACCGGCTGCCGGCGGTCAAAGGTATCAATGAGTTCGGTTCAAGCAGCCAACTCGCTATGCAGGCGCGTGCCGTGCAGCAGGTTGTCGGCCAGAGGGCAACGGCGCTCCACTTCCCTAAGAAACTCCAGTTTCTGCTCCTGGTTCAGATCGGCATCGATCTCCACCCGCAACCGCACCTCTTCGAAACCCGGGCGCACGGAGGCATCGCGCCCCAGCAACCCGGCCGGATCGTAATCGGCCTCGATCTCGAAACGCATGCCTCGCAGCACGATCTTGCGCTGATGGGCGACGAAACGGCCGATGGTGCCGAAACAACCACCCAGCGCAGCCAGAACCAGCTCCAGTGGGCTGGGACCGGTATCGGTACCCAATGCGCTACGCGGCTGGTCGATGAGCACCTGGTGGTTGCCGCAGGTCATGTCGATGGCAAAACCCGCACCCATGCTGCCTTGAATGCCGATGGTCTTCATATGTCACTCCTTATCTTGCGAAGAAAGCCTCAGGAACATTTACAGGAACTGATACCCAGCAACCGGTAGGCCGGGCAGAACCGGAAGAGACCGGTAGCCAGCGGCACCACGCCGAGCCAGCCCCACCAGCCAATCACCCCGAACAGGCTGAGGACGATGAGAAGCAGGCCTGCAGCTATGCGCAGACTGCGATCCAAGGTGCCAATGTTTGCTTTCATGTCGATATCCTCGATCAAAGGGCGCGTCTGCTTTCCAGCGCGCTGAACAGTCCCATGCCGGCCAGCATCGCCAGCACGAACAGAAATGCCTGCCAGTAGCCTGCCAACAGCAGCGAAAGCGCCGGTGCCGGACAGATACCCGCGATGCCCCAGCCGATGCCGAACAACAGGCTGCCACCGATCAGCCGGCGATCCGGCCTGCGCTTGAGCGGTAGCTGCATGGGGGAGCCGAGGAGCGAACACTGCTGCCTGCGGGCCCACTGCATGGGCACAATCGCCATGGCAATGGCACCAGCCATGACCAGCCCCAGCGAAGGGTCCCACCTACCGAACAGATCCAGGAAACCCATCACCTTGGCCGGATCGGCCATGCCGGCCAGCAATAGCCCCATGCCGAAGAGCAGCCCCGCGACGAACGCCGTCAGCTTGCGCATGCTCAACTCCCCAGCAGGTGACGCATGACGTAGACGGTGGCAACGCCGCTGACGATGAAACTCGAGGTCGCGATCAGCGAGCGCAGCGAAAGCAGTGACATCCCGCATACACCATGACCGCTGGTGCAGCCTGAGCCGTAACGGGTGCCGACGCCGACCAGCAGGCCGGCCAGCATCAGGCCGGGCAACCCAACCTGAAATTCAGCCTGCGGCCAGTCGCCGAAAGCTCGCCACAGCAATGGCGCCAGGACAAGCCCCGCCAGGAACAGCCCCTTCTCCGCCCACCCTTCGCTACCGGATCGCAGGAGACCGGCCAGCAGCCCACTGACCCCGGCGATACGTCCATTGACAACGATGAACAGGCCGGCAGCCAGGCCGATCAGCGCGCCACCTGCCAAAGATGTCCAGGGTGTGAAGCTCGGCCAGTCGATATTCATTTGTCTTGGCCTGCGCAGAACAACTGATACAGGGTGTTGATCACCGCCAGTGCCGCCGGGCTGTCGATCCGATAGAAAATCTGCTTGCCTTCCCGACGCGTCGCCACCAGCCCTTCCCTGCGCAGAACGCCCAACTGCTGGGACAGTGTCGGTTGCTGTATGCCCAGCAGCGTTTCCAGCTCACTGACGCTGCGCTCGCCTTCAACCAACTGGCACAGCAACAGCAGGCGATCCGGATTACCCAGCGCTTTCAGAAGCTGCCCAGCGGCATCGGCATTGGCCCGCAGCTGCTGTATATCCGATTGCTTCACGTACTCACCTCAGTAGATTTCGTGGAAGATATTATGTTTTTTTATATTATGTTTGCAAGCATATTATTTACTGCAGCATGACGACACTCATAAGCGATCCTGATTGAGCGGACCGGCTTGCAAATCAAGTTGGCGCTGATGCAAGTTGCTTCCACGCTGCGCCCGCGCACGACAAGCAAGCCTCGATGCGGCAGATGTTTTCTCGCAGCGCCTAAGCCCCGCAGCAGGAATTTCCAATGATGAATAGCCCCAACGCGGAACTGAAGAACTGGTTCGATCAGGGCGGACAGGCCTACGCGCGCTTCCGGCCCGAATACCCGCCGGCGCTCGCGGTCTATCTGGCCTCACTGGCTCCCGACACAGCGCTCGCAGTCGATGTCGGCTGCGGCAACGGGCAACTGAGCAAACTGCTTGCCACGCATTTCGAAGCGGTGGCCGGATTCGACTCAAGCGAGGACCAGATCGCCCACGCCATACCGCAGAAGAACGTCGTCTATAGTTGCGCTCCGGCGGAAGAGCTGCCACTCCCGAGCCGCAGCGCCAGCCTGATCACCGCCGCCCAGGCCGCGCACTGGTTCCACCTGCCCAGGTTCTATGCCGAAGTGCGCCGGGTAGCGGCACCGGGCGCGATCCTGGCGCTGATCAGCTATGGCGTGCTGCGCCTCGGCGGCGAGCTGGGCACCCGTTTCGAGCAGTTCTACCGACACGAGATCGGTCCGTACTGGCCCGCCGAGCGCAAGCTCGTGGACAGCGGTTACTCGACCATCGACTTTCCCTTTACCGAGCTGCAGGGCCCTCCGATAGCCATTGAACTGGAGTGGCACCTCGAAGAGTTCCTCGGCTACATCTCGACCTGGTCGGCGGTGCGCAGCGCCAAGGAAGCCGGGCGCGAGGATCTGCTGAATCGATTCGCCGCAGACATCGCCACGCTATGGGGCGACCCCACGACCCGACACTCGATCAACTGGCCCATCAACATGAGGATTGGACGAGCATGAGCAACAAGGGTGGTAATACCGGGAAAGAAAAAGCCCCCGAAACTCTAGGAATTTCAGGGGCTTAGACGTTGTATGTGGCGGAGAGATAGGGATTTGAACCCTAGGAACAGTTGCCTGTTCAACGGATTTCGAATCCGTCCCGTTCGGCCACTCCGGCATCTCTCCAGCGGCGCGCATGATAGCAGCTCGGTGCCCTTTGTCGAACCCCGGCTGCACACATTTTTTTCAGATTTTCAGCAGGTTGTAGTCATAACAGCAGTCACGCTGTCAGGCGAGTCAGGGCTTCGCGGTACTTGTCAGCGGTCTTGCGAGCGATCTCGTCCGGCAAGGCGGGCGCTGGCGGTTCCTTGTTCCAGCCGGTGGAGTTCAGCCAGTCGCGTACGAACTGCTTGTCGAAGCTGGGCGGGTTGCTGCCTTCGCGGTAACTGTCGGCTGGCCAGAAGCGGCTCGAATCGGGGGTCAGCACTTCGTCCATCAGGGTCAGGGTGCCATCTTCGTCGAGACCGAATTCGAACTTGGTGTCGGCAATGATAATGCCGCGCGTGGCTGCGTATTCGACCGCGGCACTGTACAGAGCAATGGAAACATCCCGCACCTTGGCCGCCAGCTCTGCACCGATGATGGCTTCGCATTGCTCGAACGAGATGTTTTCGTCGTGGTCGCCCACTGCCGCCTTGGTCGAGGGCGTGAAGATCGGCTGCGGCAGTTTCGCCGCCTCTTTCAGTCCTGCCGGCAACTGAATGCCGCAAACGGTGCCACTCTGCAGGTATTCCTTCCAGCCGGAACCGACGATATAGCCGCGCACGATGGCTTCCACGGCCACCGGCTTGAGGCGCTTAGCAACCACCGCGCGACCTTCGACCAGTGGCAGCTGCTCAGCCGGCACCACGTCCTCGACCCTGTCGCCCGTGAAGTGGTTGGGCACCATGCCGGCCAGCTTGTCGAACCAGAAGTTGGAGATGGCGGTGAGGATCTTGCCCTTCTCCGGGATAGGTTCAGCCAGGATCACGTCGAACGCGGACAGGCGATCGGTCGCAACCATCAGCATGCGTTTGTCGTCGATTTCGTAAAGGTCGCGGACCTTGCCCGAGTAGATTTTCTTCAGGCCGAGAGTATTGCTGGTGCTCATGTGAGGTTCCCGCTGTTATCGACCATCAAGACGCACTCGATGGTGGCTCATCAAAAACGAATCAGGCGAAACCACTGGTTTCGCCTGATGGGTGGGTGATGCAGCTAGTGCTGGTCAGCCCAGGTTGTCTTTCAGCATGTTCAGCACACGCCGCGCCACGTCTGCTGGCGCCGGAGTGTCGACATCCTCGACCAGCGTGACCCGGACGGTGCCGTCCGCTTCGCCGAGCCGAACCTGGTAGCGCTCGGCTCGCGCCTCGATCTCTTCCTTGTCAGCGCCGCCGCCAAACAGACGGGAGAAGAATCCAGGCTCGTCGTCGGGGTTCTCGGCACCTTCGGCCAGGTTGACGTAGTAGATGCCCTGACTGCGATCCAGATCGTCCACACGAATGTCACTCGCTTCCAGCGCACGACCGACACTTGACCAGGCACGGTTGAAATCGGTATCCAGCTGCAGCACCGGATGGCTGCCAGCCGCTTCGATCAGGTTGACACGGCTGGGCGCATCGAAATCACGCTCGGCCAGCAGGGAGACGGAATCGCCCTTCTCCACGCTACGCGTGAGATTGGCCTGCAGCTCATCGAGCAGTACGCGATCCAGCTCCTGGTTGACCGCACGCTCCGGCCAGGAAACATCGGCCGTGCTGCCTGCGGGTCGCTGAACGCTCAACAGGTAGATCTCACTGGTGTTGCGCTGCACGCCGGGCTCCACACGAACACGAACCCGGGTCTCGTTCTGCTGCAGCCCGAGCTCGCGAACCAGTGCGGGGGCAATCTGATCTGGCGTCTGCCAAGCGGTGATGAATTCGCCGGTCTGTGGACGATCTTCAGCGATCTGGAAGCCATTGCCGGTGAAGAACTGCCGGGCGGCACTCCAGACCTGCGAGGGCGCACGCATCGCCACCAGCCAGCGCGCATCTTCCGAGGTCTGCAGGCTGAATTCGCTCTCTTCGATGGCGACCACCAGCTTCTGCGGCCGCGGCACTTCGTACTCACCGGTTACACGTGCATCGGCAATCTGGTTCGGAATCGGCAGCAAAGGCTCGACCGGACGCAGTTGAACACCGGCCGGCACCTGCATGGGCGCCACCTGATGCGCTTGCAGATAGTCGCTGCCACGATCACGGAAATATCCATCGTCGCCCCACAGCCAGCCACAACCACTGGTTGCAGAAATGGTCAGGGCCAAGGTCGAGAGGCCGGCCAGTCGCTTCATGCATGTTCCTTCATTGTTGAGCCCGTTCAACGGGGTCGTTAAGCCAGCACGCCGCATTGGCGCATCGCCTGACGCAGTGGCTCTTGGCAATGCTGGCTGAGCCAGGTCAATGGCAGGCGAATCCCATCCGACATCAGACCCATCTCGTGCAACGCCCACTTCACCGGAATCGGGTTCGCTTCGATGAAGAGCATCTGATGCAGTGGCATCAGTTTGGCGTGAATCGCCCGAGCCGTCTCCGCATCACCGGCAAGCGCAGCCGTGCAGAGTTCGCTCATCGCACGGGGCGCCACGTTCGCGGTGACGGAGATATTGCCCTTGCCGCCCATCAGTATGAGTTCGACGGCGGTGGCGTCGTCGCCGGAATAAACGAGGAAATCCTTGTGAACGCGATCAAGTACTTCCTGGCCGCGCTTGAGGTCGCCGGTCGCTTCCTTGATACCGATGATGTTCGACACCTTCGACAGCCGCTCCACGGTCTCCGGCAGCATATCGCAGGCCGTGCGGCCCGGTACGTTGTAGAGAATCTGCGGAATCGCCACAGACTCGGCGATATGTCTGAAGTGCAGGTAAAGGCCTTCCTGGGTCGGCTTGTTGTAGTACGGCGTGACCAGCAGGCAGGCATCGGCGCCCACCGCCTTGGCTTTCTCGGTCAGCTCCAATGCCTCGCGCGTGGAGTTGGCGCCCGTGCCTGCGATGACCGGAATACGACCGTTGACCTGGTCGACCACGCGGCGGATCACTTCGATGTTCTCGCTGTAGTCGAGCGTCGCCGACTCACCCGAGGTGCCGACAGCCACGATCGCATGGGTGCCTTCCTGCAAATGGAAGTCCACCAGCTTGCTCAGGCTATCCCAGTCGATACCGCCCTGCGCATCCATGGGAGTGACGAGCGCCACAATACTGCCTGAGATCATGCAACCACTCCTGCCGGAAAAAGAGAGGCGTAATGGTACAAGGCTCCTTTGCGCTTTGCGAGTAGCCTATTCGATGGCACATGGCGGACCGGACACTGCAGGAGGCCGACAGCTTTCGCCTCGTCCCCGGTACTTCACCCATCGTTCGGCGCTTTTGCTACCCGTTGTGCTTTTCGCTACCCTTAGCCCTTTTCGGCTTGGCTGGCCGACCGATTCATCACTGCCAGGAATGCTGCATGTCCACCCCCCCCGTACCACGCGAACAGTTCCTCGTCATCAGTGCCCTGGGCAAGAATCCCATGGAGCTCACCAACGTGCTCTGCCGGGCCAGCAACGAGAACCGCTGCGCCGTCGTGAGCACTCGTCTGACGCGCCACGGCGAACGTTGCGCACTGGTGCTGGAAATCAGCGGAAGCTGGGATGCCCTGGCACGTATGGAGGGCGCCCTGCCGGGCCTGGCGAAGAAACATGACTTCACCACCAATCTGGTGCGCAGTGAGGCCCTGGAAAACCGACCACAGGCACTTCCGTACGTCGCCTATGTCAGCTCCGTCTATCGTCCGGACATCCTCAACGAGCTGTGTCAGTTCTTCATCGATCATCATGTGGAGCTGGAAAGCCTGACCTGCGACACCTATCTGGCACCTCAGACGGGCGGCACCATGCTCAATGCAACGCTGACGGTTACCCTGCCCGCCGGCACGCAGATCAGCTGGCTGCGTGACCAGTTTCTCGATTTCGCTGACGCACTGAACCTTGACGCACTGATAGAACCCTGGCGCCCCCAGAATCCATGAAAACGCCTGGAGAGCTGTGCATGACCCTCGAACTCGACCAATCCGTCCCACCCTTTCAGGCCCTGGCGACGGGCAATCAGCAGATCAGT
The DNA here is from genome assembly GCA_047973445.1 of Pseudomonas sp. Classification (GTDB taxonomy): domain Bacteria; phylum Pseudomonadota; class Gammaproteobacteria; order Pseudomonadales; family Pseudomonadaceae; genus Stutzerimonas. The sequence continues at coordinate 18,818 of JBKEBY010000070.1, read as the reverse complement.
CTCGAAGCCCTGCGGGGACGCCAGATCGTGCTGTACTTCTACCCCAAGGACAACACACCCGGCTGCACCACCGAAGGCCAGGACTTTCGCGACAGGCATGATGACTTCCTGGCAGCGAACACCCTGGTGTTCGGCGTATCACGCGACAGTCTGCGAACCCATGAAAACTTCAAGGCCAAGCAGGGCTTCCCCTTCGAACTCATATCCGACAAGGACGAACAGCTCTGTCAGCTTTTCGGCGTCATCAAGCTCAAGAAGCTCTACGGCAAGGAATATATGGGAGTCGATCGCAGCACCTTCCTGATCGACCGCGACGGCGTGCTACGTCATGAATGGCGCGGTGTGAAAGTCCCAGGTCACGTGGACAACGTGCTGCAGGCTGCCCAGGCGCTGCAACAATAGAAAGAAGCCGGCAATTGCCGGCTTTTTTCTTCAGGCCTTGCGCAACCAGTAGCGGTAGACGCCACCCTCCTCCTCCTCGCGTATCAATGCATGGCCCGCCAGCTTCGCGAAGCTGCGGAAGTCCCGCTGGGAGCCGGGGTCGGTTGCGATGACCTTGAGAACAGCGCCGGTGGCCAGCCGATTGAGCTCCAGCTTCGCCTTGAGCAAGGGCATCGGGCAACTCAAGCCCGAGGCATCCACTTCGGCATCACAGGCGATTGCTGTTCGAGTCATGATCGTCTCCGCAAAATCCACGCAGGATACCCAGCACAACCTGGCTCTGGCCAGTCACCCGGACACAAGGCTACAGTAACGCTCTTCCTTCATGAGCCCGTTCTGGATGAAATTGCTGCGCCCCACACTGCTGACACTGGCCTGCCTGCTCACGGCACCAGCGATGACCAATGAGCTGCCGTCACTCGGCGACTCAAGCTCGGGCATCGTTTCCCCCGAACAGGAGCATCAGCTCGGACGCGCCTGGCTGAGCCTGCTGCGCGGTCAGGTGCAGCAGTTGTCCGATCCACAGGTGAAAGACTACCTGGAGCGTAGCGTCTACCGCCTGGCCGAAACCAGTCAACTGCAGGATCGGCGCCTGGAATTCGTTCTGCTCGACAGCCCGCAGCTGAACGCCTTTGCCGCACCCGGCGGCATTATCGGCGTGAACGGCGGCCTGTTCATCCACGCCCAGACCGAAGCGGAATACGCCTCGGTGCTCGCCCACGAACTCGCGCACCTTTCCCAGCGCCACTTCGCACGCGGCCTGGAAGCCCAGCAACGCATGCAACTGCCACTCATGGCCGCGATGCTGGCAGGCGTCGTAGCCGCCGCAGCCGGGGCAGGCGATGCGGGCATCGCTGCGATCGTCTCGACCCAGGCCGCCGCCATCCAGGCACAACGACGATTCTCGCGCCAGAATGAACAGGAGGCCGATCGCATCGGTATCATCAACCTCGAGCGCGCTGGCTACGATCCACGTGCCATGCCGGACATGTTCGGTCGCCTGATGCGCCAGTATCGCTATGACCAGAAGCCACCGGAATTCCTCCTCACTCACCCGGTCAGTGAGTCGCGTATCGCCGACACCCGGAACCGCGCCGAGCAGTACCCCGACGGCGGAGTTCAGGACAGCCTGCGCTATCAGCTGATGCGGGCCCGCATCCAACTGAAGTTCGAGAGCACACCTGGGCTGAGCGCCAAGCGTTTCCGCGCCATGCTCAGCGACAATCCGAGCCTGGATGCGGCACGCTATGGCCTGGCACTGGCACAGATCGCCAGCGGTCAGTTGAAAGACGCTGCGAGCAACCTGCAACCGCTGCTCGAGAAGCTGCCGGACGACGCCACCTACAATCTCGCGCAGATCGAACTGGACATCACCGCCAACCGCCTGCAGGCAGCTCAACAGCGTGTCGAGCGCCTGCTTCAGCTATATCCGGGCAGCTATCCGGTGCGCCAGGCAAATATCGACCTGCTGACCAAGCAGAACCGGCTTGATCAGGCCGAACGCGAACTCGACAAGCTGGTCGATGTACGGCGCAACGATCCAGACGTCTGGTACCAGGTCTCGGAAATGCGCGGCCTGACCGGCAACCTCGTCGGCCTGCATCAGGCGCGGGCAGAGTTCTTTGCGCTGGTAGGCGACTATGACCAGGCCATTGAGCAGTTGGGCTTTGCCAAAAGGCGCGCAAACAATTTCCAGATGTCGGCACGCATCGACGCACGCCAGAAGGCATTGACCGAAGAGAAACGCATGATAGAGAGCATGCTGCGCTAGCGAACCGCCGAGCCCGGAACCCCTTCATTTACAGCAAGATCCACAGGCTGCAGCTCCAGCCACGACCTGAGCTACAGACTTTTCAGCCTCGTAGACTCAGGCGTTACCAGCCTGCTTGAGGCGTGCCGCCTGGGTGAAATCGAGCATACGCTTGAGCGGCTTGACCGCGCGCGGAATCAACGCCGGGTCGACGATTATCTCGTTACTGCCATCGCGCAGGCACTGCAGGGTGCGCTGCAGGGTGTTCATCGCCATCCAGGGACAATGCGCGCAACTACGGCATGTCGCCCCGCTTCCCGCCGTAGGCGCCTCGATGAACTCTTTGCCGGGGCACAACTGCTGCATCTTGTAGAAGATGCCGCGATCGGTGGCCACGATGAACTTCCGGTTGGGTAGTGTCTGTGCCGCCTTGATCAACTGGCTGGTGGAACCGACAGCATCCGCCAGCTCGATCACCGCCTCGGGTGATTCGGGATGCACGAGAATCGCCGCCTCGGGATACAGCGCCTTCATATCCTGCAACTGTTTGGCCTTGAACTCTTCGTGAACGATACAGGCGCCATCCCAGAGCAGCATGTCCGCGCCGGTTTCACGCTGCACATAGCTACCGAGATGCTTGTCCGGAGCCCAGATGATCTTCTCGCCGTTGTCCATGAGGCTCTCGACGATTTCCAGCGCACAACTGGAAGTCACCACCCAGTCGGCACGTGCCTTGACCGCAGCGGAGGTGTTGGCATAGACCACCACGGTGCGCTCGGGATACTGATCACAAAAAGCCGAGAACTCAGCAGCAGGACAGCCAAGATCCAGTGAACAAGTGGCATCGAGCGTTGGCATCAGCACGCGTTTTTCGGGATTGAGGATCTTGGCCGTCTCACCCATGAACTTCACGCCCGCGACCACTACAGTCTGCGCCGGGTGCTCATTGCCGAAACGCGCCATTTCCAGCGAGTCCGATACACAACCACCGGTTTCCTCGGCCAACGCCTGGATCACCGGATCGGTGTAGTAATGCGCCACGAGCACTGCATTCTGCTTCTTCAACTCAGCGACAATCTCGCCACGCAATTGCGCCTCCTGCTCGGGCGTCAGGGGCGTGGGCTGCTTGGCGGCCAGATGAGCCTGCACAAGGATGCGTTCGGGTATCTGCGTCATGTTCGCTGGTTCCTGCAAGCACACCAGGGTGCATCGAGCGCCAAAAAAACTGCTTGTTAACAAGCGCTTACCGGCATGGCGAGAGGGTGGAGAGCGGGAGTAAGGGAAACGCCGCACAGCCCACCCGTACCTTTCAACGGGGGCAGCATGTTAGCCGAAGCGCTCGAAAAAAGGGAGCGATGCGGCTAAGTGCCCCCGCGGGACGTAACAGGAAAACCGTCCCAGACAGTGAAATGGATAACTGCAGCCAGACTATGCTGAAAACGAAAGCCCGGAAATAAAACCCGATGGCCAGAATAATGCGGGGCAAACTCAAATCGCGAATGAAGAAAAGCCGGACGACTGCTGCTCAGTCTCCGGCTTCCGTCTCCATGATGGAGCTATGTGGTGGGTCGTGTAGGATTCGAACCTACGACCAATTGGTTAAAAGCCAACTGCTCTACCAACTGAGCTAACGACCCGATGCGGGCGCATGATACTGATTTGATTGGCTAATTCCAACTTTTTTTCAAAAAAATCAGTGGTAACGCGTTGAATCCTCGACACCCGCCGCCTGGAAGCCTGCCTTGCGTAGGCGGCAACTATCGCACTTGCCACAGGCGCGGCCTTCGTCATCCGCCTGATAACAGGAAACCGTGATCGCGTAATCGACCCCCAGGCGAACGCCTTCCTGGATGATCTGCGCCTTGCTGAGGTTCTGCAGCGGCGCCTGAATGTTAAAGCCCTGCCCTTCGACGCCCGCCTTGGTCGCCAGATTGGCCATGCGCTCGAACGCCTCGATAAATTCGGGGCGACAGTCGGGATAGCCGGAGTAATCCACTGCATTGACGCCAATGAATAGATCTCTCGCACCAATGACCTCCGCCCAGCCCAGCGCCAGCGAAAGGAACACCGTATTCCGTGCCGGCACGTAGGTTACCGGGATGCCCTCTTCGGGCGCTTCGGGCACATCGATGGCGCTATCGGTGAGCGCCGAGCCACCGATACCGTTTAGATTCAGTCCGATCACCTTGTGCTCGACCACACCCAGCTGACTGGCGACCCGCTCTGCTGCCTGCAACTCGGCACGATGCCGCTGGCCATAGTCGAAACTCATGGTGTAGCAGGCATAGCCCTGCGCTTTCGCCATCGCCACCACCGTGGCGGAATCCAGCCCGCCGGATAGCAGAACCACCGCTTTCTTGTCGTTCATGGGTTCACCTTGTAAATGTGCCTGAGCCAGCACTGTTATGCCGCAAAGCCGCAGATCAATGACCCGGCGCGTCATTCCACAGGATCTTGTGCAACTGCAACTGCAGACGCACAGGCAGATTGTCGCCAACGATCCAGTCGGCCAGCGCACGCAGGTCAATCTGACCGTAGCTCGGCGAAAACAGCACCTCGCCCGCGCGCACATCCAACCGATACTCGATCAGCTTGGACACTGCCCAGTCGTAGTCTTCCCGCGAGCAGATGACGAACTTGACCTGATCGTTAGGGTTCAGGTGCTCTATGTTGGCGTAAAGATTACGGCCAACCTCACCCGAGCCTGGGGTTTTCAGGTCGACGACACGACTGACCCGTTGATCGACTTCGGCAATGGAAATCGCCCCGCTGGTTTCCAGCGACACTTCGTAGCCGGTGTCACACAGGCGCTGCAGAAGCGCCTGACAGGCTGGCTGAGCCAACGGCTCCCCACCGGTCACACAGACATAGCGCGGCTTGTAGGCGGCGACACGTTCGAGAATCGTCTCGATCGACATGATTTCACCGCCGCTGAACGCGTAGGCGGAATCGCAGTATTGACAGCGCAGGGGGCAGCCGGTCAGGCGTACGAACACAGTGGGTAAACCACTGGTACGTGTCTCCCCCTGCAACGAGTAGAAAATCTCGGTTATTCGCAGGGTATGGTGCATATCAGCCACGGGCGTAACGGCTAAACAGGCCATCCGCCTCCGTTGCGGGAAAAGGGCGGGTAGTTTAACGAAAAAACCCGCCTCAAGGGCGGGTTTCGTTCAGGCCAGTGCAATCAGCGATTCAACTGGCGCTGCGCCAGTTGAGCAGCGGAACTGTCGGGGTACTGGGCGATGACCTGACGCAGCATCTGCTGGGCTTTTTCCTGGTTGCCCAGGCGCAGTTCGACATCAGCAAGCTTGTAGAGCGAGTCGGGCACCTTGGCGTGTTGCGGGTAGGCCTGACTGACTTTCGCAAAGGCTTGCCCAGCGCCTTGCAGATCACCCTGGGCCAGATTGACTTCACCCAGCCAGTATTGTGCATTGCCGGCATAGCGGCTTTCAGGGTAGCGACGCAGGAAAGCCGTGAATGCCTGACTGGCCTTGTCGAAGTCCTTCGCCTTGATCAGGTCGAAGGCGGCGTCGTAATACAGCTTTTCCTTTTCAGGGTCAGCCGACTGACTGCCGGCGCCGGCAGCTGGGGCCGCATCACGGTTCGGCGTTGACGAAGAGCCGCCGGCGTCTGCGCCAGCGGCTGGAGAATTTGGGGTGCTGGCTACAGAGCCGGCGTTCATCAAACGCTGGTCGAGATCCTGGTAACGCTCCAGCCCCTCCTGTTGCAGGCGCTGGATCTGATTCTGCTGCTCCTCGAGCATGCCGCGCAATTGCGCGATCTCACCCTGCATCTGTTGCAACTGCATGAAGAGCATGCCCTGCGCCGAGGACGGAGCCGCAGCTCCGCCCCCGGCGTTGGTACCGCCAGTACCCGGCCCGGACGCAGAATACCCCGGAGCGCTCACGGCGCCGCCGGATTCATATTCGACTACCGGCACCTGTGCCCCTGCAAGCAGCGGCAAACCAAGTGCAACAAAGGTCAGAGCATGGCGGTATTTGAGCATGGCTATTACTTGCGCAGCTCTACACGACGGTTCTGAGCCCAGGACTGCTCGTCGTTACCCATGGCGACAGGACGCTCTTCACCGTAGGAAACCAGCTCCAGCTGAGCCGGGGAAACGCCCTGCAGAACCAGGTAGCGCTGTACAGCCTTGGAACGACGCTCACCGAGAGCCATGTTGTACTCGCGGGTACCACGCTCGTCGGTATGACCTTCCAGAACGACACGATTGCCTGCTGCCTGCAGGTCCTTGGCATGGACGTCCAGTGCGCGCATGGCTTCCGGCTTCAGGTCGGAGCTGTCGTACTCGAAGTAGAAGGTGGTGATGGCGCGCAGAGCGGCTTCTTCGCTCAGGCTGCCGTCAACGGCACCGGTGTCGGCACCGTAACCAGCGTTGGGATCGATGGCAGTCGAACCTTCACCCGAATCATCGCCGCCCTTGGAGGAACAGCCGACGGCAACAGCCATGGCCAGAGCGAGCGCAGCAAACTTACCGAATTTCAGCATTTCCATGTGTAACAACCCCAGGTTTGTGTTTGATTTTAGTGGAACATTGATACCGCATCAGTTCAGGTAAGGGGACCACGATGGCTCACGGACTTCGCCTTGAGCAGTAGGAATCGGGAGCCTAACTCGACCATTGATGGATACGAGCATCAAGACTCCCCGGCCCTGCTGGCGGGTGGCGTAGATTAGCATGGTGCCATTAGGCGCAACAGTGGGTGACTCATCAAGACTGGTATCCGAAAGCAACCTCAGATTGCCACGTTGCAGATCCTGCGCCGCCACCTTGAAGTTAGTGTAGCCATCCTGACGATGGATCATCACCAACGTCTTCTCATCGGCCGACAATTTAGGGTTGGCGTTGTAGTTACCCACGAAGGTTACCCGCTCGGCATTGTTGCCACCGAGGCGCTGCTTATAGATCTGCGGCTTGCCGGCACGGTCCGAGGTGAAATAGATGGTCTGACCGTCAGCCCCCCAGAACGGCTCGGTATCGATCGCGTAATGATTAGTCAGGCGCTGGAGCTGACGCGAGCCAAGGTCCATGACATATATCTCGGGATTACCATCCTTCGACAGTACGAATGCGAGCCGATTGCCATCTGGGGAGAACGCCGGGGCGCCGTTGAGGCCTTCGAAATTGGTGATTTGCTCGCGCCGCCCAGTATCGATGTGCTGCATGAAGATACGCGGCCGCTTCTGCTCGAACGAAACATAGGCGATACGGCGCCCATCGGGCGAATAGCGTGGCGACAGGATCGGCTCGCGCGACTGCAACAGGGTCACGGCGCGAGCGCCATCATAGTCGGAACGCTGCAACGTATAACGGGTGTTGTTCGCACTCATGCGCTCGGCAGTCACGTAAAGCAGGCGCGTGGAGAACGCCCCCTTGATCCCGGTGAGTTTTTCGAACGACTGGTCGGCAATGTAGTGGGCCATGTCACGCAGCTGTTCAGGTGTACCACCGACGCTGCCGGTCATCACCTGCTGCTCGGTGGTCACGTTGAACACCGCGTACTGCACCTGCAACCGTCCACCGGAAGGCTGGATGTCGCCGATCAGCAGATATTGGGTCCCCAGTGCCTTCCAGTCACGGAAGATAACCTCACTGGGCCGTGCCGGCATGCTGATCATGTTCTGCTTGGGAATGGGCTCGAATATGCCGGAGTTGCGCATATCGTTGCCGATGATCTCGGCCATGTCTTCCGACAGCACGTTGCCGCCCTGCCAACCAAACGGTACGACAGCGATCGGAATCGCCCGGTCGCTACCACTGGTGACGACGATATTTTTCTCCTGCGCGACGGCACTTCCCAGCACCAGCGACAGGAGAACGATAAAACCTCGGAGGTAGTTGATCACAACGCAAGATCCTCAGGCGTGAATGTCATCGTGAACGAGCGGTACGGCTGAAACTCCTGAGCGGAAAGCCCCTGCATCTCAGTCAGCCGACCGATATTCTTCACCGCGGCAACCGCGGAATTGTCGAACGGCGCATCACCACTCGAGCGGGAAACATTGACCGCGGTTATGGTGCCGTCCGGCAGCATGTTCACCCGCAGCGTTACCGACATGTTATTACGCGCCGATGGCGGTCGGGTCCAACCCTGCGCCGCTCGCATACGGATAAGGTCGTCGAAGTCGCCGGCCACCTGGTCGCCCCGAGTATCGGCCATGGCCTGCTGACGCTGGGTATCATCGGCGAGTAACTCGGCAAGTGCCTGTGCCTTCCTGTCTTCCACCGCCTTGCGCGCAGCCTCGGCGTCCGCTTTCTTCTTGGCCTCTTCGGCAGCCTTTTTCTTAGCAGCCTCGGCAGCCGCTTTTTTCTTCGCCTCTTCAGCCGCCTTTTTCTTGGCCTCTTCAGCGGCCTTCTTCTTTGCAGCTTCGTCGGCGGCCTTCTTCTTCGCCGCCTCGTCCGCCGCCTTCTTCCTGGCGATTTCCGCCTGTTTCTTCTGTTCGGCCGCCTTACGTGCCTCTTCAGCTTTCTTCGCGTCAGCAGCCTTCTTCGCCGCTTCCGCCTTCGCTGCTTCGGCTTTTCGAGCATCCGCGACCTTCTTTTGTTCCGCAGCCGCCGCAGCCTGTTTTTCCTGCTCGATCTTACGCTGCTCCAGCTGCTCGGCCTCGTACTGCTTGGCAGCCGTCTTCTGCGCCTCACCGGCAAGTTTCTGATTGGTCTGCGTGGTGGCTTGGCTCTGCGACTTCAATTGGTACAGCGTCGCCTGAACAATAGGCTTGGATGGCGGCAGATCCGGCGTCATGGCGAAGCTGACGAAGAGCATGCCAAAGATGATGATATGCAACCCCACCGCCAGGACGGTAGGCCAGAAGTAACTCTGCGTAGATGAACGCTCGGTCGGCTGCATCAAGGTGCCTCGGTGATCAGACCGACGTTGCCGACACCAGCCTGCTGCAGGCCGCCCATGGCGTTCATGACCGAACCGTAATCCACCGCCTTGTCACCGCGCACGAATACCTGAATCTGCTTACCCTGGCTGCGGTTCTGATTCATGATCGCAGTCACCGCGCGGGTCATTTCTTCCAGCGTCAGCACCTTGTCCTGGACCGTTTCGGTATCGACTTCGCTCCCCATGTTCCAGTAGTAGGTCTTGTCGGCCTTGATCGAGATGGTCAGCACCTGGGCATCATTGTCCTGGGGCAGCACTTCGCTGCTGACCTGCGGCAGATCGACCTTGACGCCCTGATTGAGCATCGGCGCGGTGACCATGAAGATCACCAGCAGCACCAGCATCACGTCGATGTAGGGCACCACATTCATCTCGGCGACCGGCTTGCGTCTGTTGCGAATTCTGGCCATGGCCTGGGGGCCTCAATCTTCGGTGGTGTGGACTTTGCGGTGGAGAATCGCCTGGAATTCATCGGCGAAGGTGTAGTAGCGGCCGATGAGCATCTCGCCACGCGCCGAGAAGCGGTTATAGGCGATGACCGCTGGGATCGCCGCGAACAGACCGATCGCGGTCGCGATCAGTGCTTCGGCAATGCCGGGCGCAACGGTGGCGAGCGTCGCCTGCTGCACCTGAGCCAAGCCGCGGAAGGAGTTCATGATGCCCCAGACGGTACCGAACAGGCCGATGTAGGGGCTCGTCGAGCCGACGGTGGCGAGGAACGGCAGGCTCTGTTCGAGCTTCTCTTCCTCACGGGAGATAGCGACGCGCATGGCTCGGTTCACCGCATCCATGACCGCATCGGGGTCCACGCCCTGTTGCTGGCGCAGGCGGGAGAACTCCTTGAAACCGGCCCGGAAGATCTGCTCGACGCCCGAGTCCGGATCGGGATTGCTGCCCGCCTGGCGATAGAGCTTGGACAGGTCGATACCCGACCAGAAACGCTCTTCGAAAGTGTCCAGCGAGCGCTTGGCGGCGCGCAGCAGGTTGCCGCGCTGGAAAATGAGGACCCATGAAGTCACCGAAGCAGCCACCAGGATCAGCATGACTAGCTGAACCACGAAGCTGGCATTGCTGATCAGGCTCCACATGGACATGTGATCGACGTTGGCTTCCACGCTTACTCTCCTGCAGGGGGTAGACCCGACTCGGTGAACGCTGTGCGCAGCGTTTCGGGAATAGGTCGGGGTTTCAAATTTTCGGTGCGTACGCAAGCCACCAGAAACTGCCCTTCGCAGAGCAGCAGATCATCCTGGGCCCGCCGCACCTGCTGCCGAAAACGCAGGCTGGCACGTTTCATCTCGACGACTTCAGCAGTTACCAGCAGCTCGTCGTCCAGCCGCGCCGGTGCGTGGTAGCGCGCCTCGCTGCTGTGCACGACGAAGAGCAGATCCTGGCCGACCAACTGCGACTGGGCGAAACCCAGGCTGCGCAACCGCTCGGTACGGGCCCGCTCCATGAACTTGAGGTAATTGACGTAATAAACGATGCCGCCGGCATCGGTATCTTCGTAGTACACCCGACACCGGTGGGTGAAGGGTTGACCAGCTGTTTCCGCGCGCATACTAGAGCCAGGCCCTGCAAATTCCAATTGGGTGAGACAACAATATTTTCATCACGCCGGATCACTGCCAAACAGGTCACCAACCGGCGATTCTTCCATGCGCCGCGGCAGGTTCAGACCGAAATGCAGGTAGGCGTGGCGGGTGACCACACGCCCACGCGGTGTACGCATGATGTAGCCCTGCTGGATCAGGTAGGGCTCCAGTACATCCTCGATGGTGTGGCGCTCTTCGCTGATCGCCGCGGCAAGGCTGTCGATGCCGACCGGCCCGCCGTCGAACTTCTCGATCAGGGTCAGCAGCAGCCGTCGATCCTGATGGTCCAGGCCTCGCTCATCGACATCAAGCATGTTCAGGGCAAGATCGGCAATGGCCCGAGTGATTTCGCCATTTCCCCGCACTTCGGCAAAGTCACGCACTCGACGCAGCAGCCTGTTGGCGATACGCGGCGTGCCACGGGCGCGACGGGCGATCTCGAACGCCCCCTCGGCCTCGATCGGCAGACCGAGGATGCCAGCCGACCGGCTCACGATGGTCGCCAGATCCGCGGTGGAGTAGAACTCGAGCCGCTGAACGATCCCAAAGCGATCACGCAGAGGATTGGTGAGCATGCCCGCCCGAGTGGTAGCGCCCACAAGGGTGAAGGGCGGCAGGTCGAGCTTGATCGAACGCGCCGCCGGCCCTTCGCCGATCATTATGTCCAGCTGAAAATCTTCCATTGCCGGATACAGCACTTCCTCGACGATGGGCGACAGCCGGTGTATCTCGTCGACGAAGAGGATGTCGCCCTGCTCCAGGTTGGTCAGCAGCGCTGCGAGGTCACCCGGCCGCTCCAGCACCGGGCCGGAGGTGCTCTTGATCGAAACGCCCATTTCCTGGGCGATGATGTTCGCCAGCGTAGTCTTGCCCAGCCCCGGCGGGCCGAAGATCAGAGTATGGTCCAGCGCTTCGTTGCGTCCCCGCGCAGCGCGGATGAACAAGTCCATCTGCTCACGCACCAGCGGCTGGCCGATGTAGTCGGCCAGGCTCAGCGGACGAATGGCACGGTCGAACTGCTCTTCGCGATCTCGACCGGCGGGGGCAATCAGACGATCAGCTTCGATCACTACACCATTCCCTTGAGTGCACGGCGGATCAGGTCTTCACTACTCAAATCGTCTTCCTGTACGGCGGATACGGCACGGCTGGCCTCCTGGGGTTTGAAACCGAGGGAAATCAGCGCACTGACCGCATCATTCTCGGCGCTTGAGACTGCCACATTCGCCCGAGGTTCCACCACCAGAGGCGCGATGGTCGGCATGTTTTCCCAGGCCTTGAAGCGATCCTTGAGTTCGACCAGCAAGCGCTCGGCCGTCTTCTTGCCGACTCCCGGTATCTTCACCAGCACGGAAGTATCCTGCGCTTGTACGCAACGCACCAGTTCGTCCACTTCGAGTCCGGACATCAGCGCCAACGCCAGCTTGGGGCCCACACCATTGAGGCGGATCAACTCGCGGAACAGCTCTCGATCGCGTTTTTCAGCAAAGCCGTATAGCAATTGCGCATCTTCACGCACCACCAGGTGGGTATGCAGCGTCACCGGCTCACCAAGCCCCGGCAGGCGGTAAAGCGTGGTCATCGGCACCTCGACTTCATAGCCGACGCCGTTTACATCCAGAATCAAATGTGGCGGCTGTTTCTCAGCCAGGGTGCCGCGCAAACGTCCAATCACAATAATCACTTCCTCTTTCGACCGATCGAACGGCCCGAATGACCTGCATGTCCGCCTTTACAAGCGCAGACGCCCGCCTCTTCGCCTGGCGCCCGTCAGGCCATGGGGAATCAGACTTTGCCGATGGTGCGCATGGCACAGGGCAATCGCCAGCGCGTCGGAGGCATCGATCTGCGGCTTCTTCACCAGTTTCAGCAGGTGCATCACCATCATCTGCACCTGCTCCTTGTCGGCACCCCCGGTACCAGCAATGGCCTGTTTGACCTGGGTGGCCGTGTATTCGGCAATCTCCAGCCCCTGCTCCGACGCCGCCACGATCGCGGCTCCCCGCGCCTGCCCGAGCTTGAGCGCGGAATCGGCATTGCGCGCCATGAATACCTGCTCTATGCCCATGGTTACCGGGCCGTGCAGGCGAATCACCTCGCTGACCCCGGCGAACACTGCCTGCAACCTGGCAGACAGCTCACCACTGCCAGTGCGGATACAACCAGATGCCACATACTCGCAATTGCGACCGGTATCGCGGATGACGCCATAGCCGGTGATGCGCGAGCCGGGGTCGATCCCGAGGATAAGGGTCATGCGTCCGCCATACTGTCTATTTATCCAGCGGCAAGTATAGGGAGCTCATGCCTCGGCGGCTAGCCAGATAACTCTGCGCTCGCGACGCCGGCAGGGCGCACTTGTCCGAGATTGCTCTCATGCTCCTGCATGAGAACGCCACCCGTAGCATCCTGCGCCTTAGCGGGTGCAGAACCCCCAGCCGACACCCAGGCGGGAGCGTGGGGGCCGTCAACTACTGACCATCCGTTGGCAGCCGCTGCCACCCCCAATAAAAAACCGGAAGCACCAAGGTGACTTCCGGCTCCTGGTCTGCGCCGCTGGATCAGTCCAGCTGCTCCATGATCTCTTCCGAAATTTCGGCGTTATGGTAGACGTTCTGCACGTCGTCCAGGTCTTCCAGCGCATCGATCAGGCGCAGCACTTTCTGTGCGGTTTCCAGATCGGCGAGCGGTGCGGCGATAGAGGGAATCATGGCGATGTCCGCTTCCTCACCCTTGAAGCCAGCGGCACTCAGCGCTTCGTTGACGGCATGGAAATCGGCGAAGCTGGTGGAGACCAACGCCGATCCGTCATCCCCCATCTCCACATCATCGGCACCCGCCTCCAATGCCGCTTCCATCAGCGCATCTTCGTCCACGCCCGCGGCAAAACTGATCTGGCCCTTGCGGTCAAACATGTAGGCAACCGAACCATCGGTGCCCAGGTTGCCGCCATGCTTGCTGAAGGCATGGCGCACCTCGGCGGCGGTGCGGTTGCGGTTGTCGGTCATGGCCTCGACGATGATGGCCACGCCGCTGGGCGCATAGCCTTCGTAGGTCAGTTCCGCCATGTTGTCGGCATCGTTGGTGCCGGCACCACGAGCGATGGCACGATCAATCACATCGCGCGACATGTTGGCCGTCAGCGCCTTGTCTACGGCCAAGCGCAGGCGCGGGTTGTCCGCCGGGACCGGACCGCTCTTGGCGGCAACGGTCAGCTCACGAATGATCTTGGTGAAAATCTTGCCGCGCTTGGCGTCCTGGCGCCCCTTGCGGTGCTTGATGTTGGCCCATTTGGAATGACCAGCCATAACTGCCTCCCTCTTTGATCAACTTTCTACTTGCTGTAACGCAGAAGCCCAGGTTTCCCTGGGCTCCGGCTTTGCCGTTATTCGGCTTTGGGCTGCTCACGCAGGCGAATATGCAATTCGCGCAGTGCCTTGCTGTCCACCGCACCCGGCGCCTGGGTCATGACGTCCGCCGCGCTCTGGGTTTTCGGGAAGGCGATCACCTCGCGAATCGATTGCGCGCCGGTCATCAGCATCACCAGACGGTCCAGGCCGAAGGCCAGGCCGCCATGCGGCGGCGCACCGTACTTCAGTGCATCGAGCAGGAAACCGAACTTCTCGTTCTGCTCCGCCTCGTCGATGCCGAGGATACGGAACACGGTCTGCTGCATGTCCTTGCGATGAATACGGATGGAGCCGCCACCGAGCTCGGTGCCGTTGAGCACCATATCGTAGGCACGCGACAGTGCGGCGCCCGGATTGGCTTCCAGCTCCTCGGGGGCACACTTGGGTGCAGTGAATGGATGGTGCAATGCGGACAGCGAACCGTCGTCGTTCTCCTCGAACATCGGGAAGTCCACCACCCACATCGGTGCCCACTCGCAGGTCAGCAGGTTCAGGTCATGTCCCAGCTTGATGCGCAGCGCACCCAGCGCCTCGGACACGATCCTGGCCTTGTCGGCGCCGAAGAAGACGATGTCGCCATCGACCGCATCGACGCGATCAAGGATCGCATTGAGATTGGCTTCCGGGATGTTCTTGACGATCGGCGACTGCAAGCCTTCGACACCCTTCGCGCGCTCGTTGACCTTAATGTAGGCCAGCCCCTTGGCGCCATAGATGCCGACGAACTTGGTGTAGTCGTCAATCTGCTTGCGCGGCATGCTCGCCCCGCCCGGCACGCGCAACGCAGCAACACGGCACTTGGGATCGTTGGCCGGCCCGGCGAACACCTTGAATTCGACATCCTTGAGCTGGTCTTCGACATCGACCAATTCCAGCGGAATGCGCAGGTCCGGCTTGTCCGAGCCGTAGCGACGCATGGCTTCCTCGAACGGCATGTGCGGGAACTCGCCGAACTCGACGCCCAGCACTTCCTTGAACAGCTTGCGCACCATGCCCTCTGTGATGCCGATGATGTCGGATTCGTCGAGGAAGCTGGTCTCGATGTCGATCTGGGTGAATTCGGGCTGACGGTCAGCCCGCAGGTCTTCGTCGCGGAAACACTTGGCGATCTGGTAGTAGCGATCGAAGCCAGCCACCATCAGCAACTGCTTGAACAACTGAGGCGACTGCGGCAGAGCAAAGAAACTGCCGGGATGAGTGCGGCTGGGTACCAGGTAATCGCGGGCGCCTTCAGGGGTGGCGCGGGTCAGGATCGGAGTTTCCACGTCGAGGAAACCCTGCTCGTCGAGATAGCGACGAATGCTGGCGGTGATACGTGAGCGCAGCTTGAGCTTCTCGGCCATTTCCGGACGGCGCAGGTCGATGAAGCGGTAGCGCAGACGAGTTTCCTCGCCTACGTCGCTGTATTCGTTGAGCGGGAAGGGAGGAGTCTCCGCCTCATTCAGCACTTCCAGCTGATAACCCAACACCTCGATGGCGCCGGAGGCCATGTTCGGGTTGCGCGCGCCTTCCGGGCGCAGACGGACCTTGCCGGTGATCTTCACGACATACTCACTACGCACTCGGTCGGCCGCTGCGAACGTCTCGGCGCGGTCGGGATCGAACACCACCTGGGCCATGCCTTCGCGGTCACGCACGTCGAGGAAAATGACCCCGCCGTGGTCGCGGCGGCGGTGCACCCAACCGCAAAGAGTGATTTCCTGGCCGTCCAGGCTTTCGTTCAACTGGCCGCAAGAGTGGCTGCGCATCATGGTGGGGTTCGCTTCTCGTATCTTGAATTCGTTGGGTCGCACAAAGCGCGACAAAGCTGACGGGTTTGCGGCACTGCAGCTTCGCCGCTTCGCGCTCCAGCTCTTCAGGCCGTCAGGCACAAGCGCGAGATTATATCCGGTTAATCCTCTCGACGCAGCCGTCGACCCACTGCCGGTTTGAACCCTCATGGAACATGGGCCTCCAAACGATGCAACGGTGCGACACCGCATCGCCTCACAAATCTTCCACATTTTCTGGCATAACTATTAGCCGAACCAACCGACTCAGGAGAGAACCATGGAAATCGATATCGGTATCGACGAGAAGGACCGCGCCGCCATCGCTGAAGGCCTGTCCCGCCTACTCGCCGACACCTACACCCTGTACCTGAAGACCCACAACTTCCACTGGAACGTTACCGGTCCGATGTTCAACACTCTGCATACGATGTTCGAAACGCAATACACCGAACTGGCCGTGGCCGTTGACGATATCGCCGAACGCATTCGCGCCCTCGGCTTCCCTGCGCCAGGCACCTATGCTGCCTATGCGCGCCTTTCTTCGATCAAGGAAGAAGAAAGCATTCCGGCTGCCGAGGAAATGATCAAACTACTGGTGCAGGGCCAGGAAGCCGTGGCACGTACCGCTCGCGGTATTTTCCCATTGCTGGACAAAGTCAGCGACGAGCCCACCGCCGACCTGCTGACCCAGCGCATGCAGGTTCATGAAAAAACCGCATGGATGCTGCGCAGCCTTCTGGCTGCCTGAGCACGCTGACTTCAGCGGTGGATCGCTTCGGCGATCCACCCCGCCCTCACCACCGGCCGCACCCACGCGCCGAAGAAATTCGCAACACCCTCCAACCAACATACACGACCGCCTGTTCGAGTACCCGTCGAGCGGTTGTCTCACGCCGATCCCGCTCGATTTGAGCAGCGCCTGCCTTTGCTGTTAAATACGCCCGCGCCGCAGCCTGAGCCGCCATCGAAATCGGACAGTGTCGCTTCCTGCCCGCCGAGCCTCCTACACGTCCCAGTGCCTGCCGCTTTTCCTATCGTGCTAGTTAACCGTGAGTAGTAAAAATGCTAAAAATCGTTCATGTATTGACGGGCATCCTTGCCCTTGTGCTGTCTTTTGTCCCAAGCCTGAGTAGCGGCATACCGCTACTACTTCACCCAGAGGCGATCTGCCTGCTGTTGCTCGGCCTGCTGAACGCCCAGTTCATTCCGTCTGCCCAGTTACACGCACGCGGCTCCAAACGCCCCGTAATACTGGCCGTCTCGATCCTGCTGGTGCTTGCCGTCGTCATACAGATCGGCGTGCTACTGATTCCCGTTCCAGCCATCGCGGGACAACCCGCCACACTGGCAAGCCTGCTGCTGGCCTTCATCGCCGTGCTGCTGCACCTGGCTACCGCCCAGACACGCAATGAACGCCATGGCCGCACCGCCTCCGCACCACGTACCAGAAGCACGGGTGCTGCAGCCCCAGCCGCTGGCCGCGAGACCGGAACGGTCAAATGGTTCAACACATCGAAAGGCTTTGGATTCATTTCGCGCGACAGCGGCGATGACGTCTTCGTCCATTTCCGCGCGATTCGCGGCGAAGGCCACCGGGTACTGGTCGAAGGACAGCGTGTCGAATACACCATCATGATGCGTGACAAGGGCCTTCAGGCCGAAGACGTGGTCACCCTTTAGCAAGCGGTCTGGCTGAGCCCTATCGCCAGATAACGAAAAAGCCAGGGTTTTCGCCCTGGCTTTTCGTTTTCCGAATCAATCAATAGTGCGGCGGAGGCGCCTCGCCTTCATCTCCGCCCATCCTGCTCTGCAGATCCGCCTGCCTCCTGGCCAGCATACCCATCTGCGCGTTCAACAGATCGATGGCACGCTGCTGCTCGACCAGCACGTCGTTCAAGGTCTGAATCGTATCGTCCTGAAAGGCCAAACGTGCCTCCAGATCGGCCATGCGGCTGTCCAACTCCATCATCTATTCTCCGAAGCGAAAATCATCGGCAAGCACCAGCCCCAGCTTCCGACGAATCGCCGCAACCTGCTGCTCGGTGTAAGGCTCAGCGGGGTGGCGCCCCCATACCGGAGCAGGCCAGGCCGCATCGTCACGCCGCCGAGCAATGACATGCATGTGCAACTGCCCCACCACATTTCCCAGCGTGGCGACATTCATCTTGTCTGCTCCAAAGGTGTCCTTTAGGGTTTCGGCCAGGGCCGTGGTTTCATGCCACAACACCTTCTGATCGTCAGCATCCAGCTGGAACAGCTCGCTGACCTCCTCCCGGCGCGGCACCAGGATGAACCATGGATAGTGGCTGTCATTCATCAACAGCAGGCGACACAAGGGGAAATCGCCCAGCGTCAAGGTGTCCTGCTCCAGCCGAGGATCGAGAACGAACATAGCGACGCTCCTGCTCAGATTTTCGCGCAAGGATACTCCAAACCCGCCAATGCCGCCCTGCACCGAAGCGGCTCGAACTCGCGACGGCATGCCCGCTTCTGGCGCAGACTTGTACGCCACCATGGAGCGAAATCACGAGAAACTGCGGCACGACGAAATTGTGCACGGTTATTGCTACGGCTCGTATGAGCTGAAAAGGGGCAGGAAAATCTATAAAGGCTGAGGTAAGCTTGCCGCCGTTCGTTTCTCAGGCTACACAGTAACTCTCGGAACTTGATTTCCAGGAGTTGCTACAGGTCACGACCAGCCGAACAAACGTTGATTAGATTGAAGCTCGATACAAAAACAAAATGCCCCTCTCCGGCACACCCGAAGAGCAAGCACCAAAAATTAGAATCAAAGGGAGCGATCACTGATGAAAGTGATGAAGTGGAGCGTCATAGCAATGGCCGTTGCGGCCGGTACCTCTCAGCTGGCATTCGCCAGTGCCCAATCGGAATCCAAAGGCTTCGTGGACGACGCCAACCTGGATCTGTTGATGCGCAAT
>JBKEBY010000093.1:0-24128 GCA_047973445.1 Pseudomonas sp. | reverse complement strand
TGGCGGCTATTCCAACGAAGCACTGGCCGAGCATAAGCAACAGCAGAAGGATCATCTGGCGCAGGCCGGCATGGATTCAGTGAGCTTCGAAAAGCAATTCATCGCCGGAGCCCATGAGCTGAGCACGCGCTTTCAGAGCATGCCCGACGCCGAGCGCCAGGCCAGTTGCGAGGAGTTCAGACAGCACCTGAACGCGATGAAGTAGGTCGCACTGCACCAGACATCAGCGTGCTGATGCGCGCCTGGATGCGGTCAGCCGAGTACGATCTGGTTCTTGCCCATGCGCTTGGCGGTATACATCGCCGCATCTGCACGGGCGAACATCGCGCTGAGGTCCGCATCGCTGGCCCGCAGGTAGGTCACGCCCAGGCTGATGGTCACGCCAAAACGCCGTCCGTCGCTGCCCCGGAAAGACAGCCGCTGAATCTCCCGCTGCAGACGCTCAGCGATCTGCTCGGCAAGATCGGGTTTGCAGCCGGGCAGCAGCAAGGCGAATTCCTCGCCACCAATCCGTCCGAACAAATCACCACGCCGCAGCACGGCGCTGCCGCACTGGGCCACGCGCTGCAGCACCTGATCGCCCATCTGGTGACCGTGGGTGTCGTTGATCCGCTTGAAATCATCGATATCCAGCAGTTGGAACGCCAGCGACGTGGCGTATTGGCGTGCCAGGTCGAACTCGCGCCGGGCACAATCGAAGAAATGCCGGCGATTGCTGCTCTGCGTGAGCACATCGATGGTAGCCAGACGCTGCAACTCACCTTCGAGCTGCTTCTTCTCGGTTATGTCTTCCACGATACCGACGATGGTCGGGCCCCGACCATCGGCGCCGTGACAGGCAACGAAGCACTTGTCACTGAGCCAGCGCAGTTGCCCATCTCCGCGGATGATGCGGTACTCGCGTCCTTCCACGGCGCCTTTTTCGAGCACCTCGCGCAGCGTCTTCTCGGCATACTCAAGGTCATCGGGGTAGACGCTGTTGCGCCATTCATCGAAGTCGCCGAGCAGCAGTGCAGCGGAGCGCCCGAATATTTGCTCGTAGGCGGGACTGACATAGATCATCTGCTGGTTCTGCCAGTCGAATGCCCAGAGCACAGCGTTCACGCTTCCCAGCAAAATGCTGAGCAATTGTTCACGCTCGCTCAGGCGTGCGACCTCACCGCGCGCATGCATAAGTGCCAGTAGAAGCTGCGCTTCGCTCGGAGGCATTATTGCCGCCCCGGTACTCATGTCCTTGCGTTTCTTCAGTAGATTCATGACTGCACTCCAGAAAAGCGCGAGGGCGCAAAACCACAGAGCCACCGGGCGCCGTGGCTCAGATGCAGTTCAGAATGGCGCTGCCTGAGAAAGTTCCAGTCGCCCAGCTAACCGGACATCCCGCCGATCAAAGGTCGGTGCAGCCCTTTACGCCGCCGCCAGGCGCAGCGAATAGGTCTTCAACTTTTCCGCGAACTCGCGCAGCGACTGGCTCTGCTCCAGCGCCACCTCGATATGCGCCTGTTGCTCGTCGTGCAGCAGGCTGAGCCCCGCGCCAGCAGGCGTTTGGCACGGTGCAGGTGATGGCGCATGCGTTAGCGGCGCGATCACCAGCCGGCGGTACTGGACCATGACCTGGGAAAGAAGTGCTTGAGCGCCGGATGCGGCTCCAGTGCGCAGTGCGTCGAGTAACGGTGCAAGTGGCGACCCCGGCATTATCTACTCCGAGGGCGACAACACCAGAGTCGGTGGGTGGATGACACCACCCGCCGCCTTGCAGCCGCTTTTTGCATTCGGCTCCACTGCAATCGCACCGTACTGTCGTGACGCCTGGAAGCGGCGCCCATCTCAACGACGCTATCATATGGCCGTAATCTTCGTTTCACCTGTAGCGAATCATGCGGCAGATGATCGACGCCCCCTCGACGCTTTCACCCGGTGCCTCCTCCCGCCATGAATAGCCGCTCAATCGCCCGCCTGCCCCGCTGGAGCTTTGTCCTTGGCAGCCTGTTGCTGACGCTTCTGTTCGTTGGTCTCGCGCTCAACGACTATCAGGCGCGTGATCGGGTCTGGCAGCAGGAGATCGAGAGCCAGGGCCGCCTGCAGGCTCAGGTGGTACAACGGGCCCAATATGGCGTGGAGCGCAGTGCCAAGCTGCTTGCCAGCACCCTGGCGACCGATGCCAGAGTGCTGGAACTGATGCGCGCGGCCGACCGCGCGCTGCGTGGGGGAGCCTCGCTGGACGACAGCGAGCTGAAAGCGTTGCGCGAGCAGTTGACGTCCGTGCTGAACCCCGCCTGGGAGGTGATGCAGCGGGAACATGGACACCAACTGCTGCTTTACTGGGGTGGCGCCGGAGTCGCCCTGCTACGCATGCATGCCCCCGAATCCTATGGCGATGCCGTGGCGGACCTGCGTCCGCTGCTGTATGCCACGCTGCATCATGGCCAGCCTGGGCTGGGCCTCGATGTCGGGCCGCACGGACTCAGTAACCGCGCCATCGAACCACTACACGCCAGCGACGATCCGAACAGCCAGATCATCGGCGCGCTGGAAGTTGGCTTCGATGTGCTACCTAGCCTACCTGTACTGACGGAGCAGTTGTCCGCGGGGTTAGGGCTCATCGTCAACCGCACCAGGCTCGAAACCATACTCAAGCAGGGTCCCACCGGTATACATCTGCCACAACTCGGTGACTGGCTGCTGGACAGCCACACCGGCCCGCAGATTCTTCACTGGGCAGAACGCGGCGAGCTACCTGGTATTGAGGCGGGAATGGCGTTGCGCTTGCTGGAAGCCGATGGCCGTACCTATATGCTCAACCAAATACCGTTACTCGACATCCGAGCCGAACAGGACCCTTCTCGTGCACCGCTGGCAGCCGCACTGGTTTGGCGCGATATCAGCACCTTGCTCGAAAGCCATATCCAGGCCGAGCATCGACTGCTACTGAAATGGGCACTGGCATGGCTGATCGCCGAGGCGTTGCTACTGACCCTGACGATCGGTATCTATGGTCGGATGATCATCCAGCACCAGCATCGTTTGAATCATCAACGTCAGGTACGGCAGCGCAAGCGACTACTCAATCGCGCACAAAAAATCGCCCAGCTACTGCCGGGAATGGTTTACCAGCTCAAGCGCTTTAGCGACGGTCGTTACCAGTTCCTGTACGTCAGCGAGGGTGTACAACAGCTTTACGGACTGAGCCCTGAGCAACTGATCAAGGACGCCGGAACTGCCCTGGCCATGGTGCATCCCGATGACCGGTCCGCGCTCAGCGCGGCCATCGATCGCTCGGGCAGCGAATTGGCCGAAGGCACCATTCGCTATCGCATCATGCATCCGCACAAGGGATTGCTCTGGGTCGAAAGACGCGCCAATGCCGAGCACCTGGCCGACGGCTCGATCCTCTGGCATGGCTTTATCACCGATGTCAGCGAGCTGATGCAGGCCACCCACGCGTTGCAGGAGAGCGAAAGCCGCTTCCGTGACATGGTCAGCAACCTGCCAGGGGTGGTCTACCGCTACTGCAACGACAACCAGCGCGACATGAGCTATCTGAGTGACGGCATCCAGCGGCTCACCGGCTACCCGGCCAGCGACTTCACAGGTTCGCGCGCGCGTCCCTACGCCAGCCTGATTCATCCTGAGGATCGCTCAGCCTTCCACCAGGTTCGTGAAGGAAAGGCGCTGTTCGAGGCTACCTACAGGCTGATCAAGGCCGACGGCAGTATCGTCTGGGTACGGGAGAAGGGGCACCGCATATCGGACCCGCAACAGCCCTGGACCGACGGCTTCATCTGGGACGTAACCCAGCGGGTGCTGGCCGAGCAGCAGGTCCATGAGCGCGAGTGCTACCTGCGCTTGCTGTTCGCCAACGTGGTCGACGCCATCATCATCATCGACCAGCGCGGCATCATCGAAACCTTCAACCATGCCGCCGAGCACATCTTCGGCTATCGCAGCGAGGAGATCCTCGGTCGCAACCTGTCGATACTGATGCCCGAGCCCTACCGCTCCGCCCACGACGGCTATCTGCACGACTACGCCGTTCGACGCGAGTCGCGCGCGCTAGAGCAGAACCGCGAGCTGACCGCCGTGCGTCGCAATGGCGAGCACTTCACCATCGAATTGCGTGTCTCGCAGGTCAGCCACCATGGCGAAATCCGCTTCATCGGCCTGGTACGCGACATCACCGAACACAAGCGGGCCGAGCAGATGAAACGTGAATTCGTTTCCATCGTCAGCCATGAACTGCGAACACCACTAACTTCCATCGCCGGCTCGCTGGGACTGGTCACCGGCGGCGCCGTCGGCGAGGTGCCGGCGAGCATGCGCCAGATGCTGACCATCGCCCACCAGAACAGCCTGCGCCTGGGCCGCCTGATCGATGACCTGTTGGACATGGACAAGCTGATCGCCGGCAAGATGCCCATGAACATGCGCACGCAACCACTCGCGCCGCTGCTCGAAGACGCGCTGCGCAGCAACCAGGGTTATGCCGAACAGTACGGTATACGCTTCGAACAGGCTGTGCTTCCGACGCTGTCGGTAGCAGTGGACGAGAACCGGTTACAGCAGGTTCTGGCCAACCTGCTCTCCAATGCGGCGAAATTCTCGCCGGCAGGCGAAGTCGTCATGCTGGCCGCGGAACGCCGGGGTGATCGGGTACGCATCAGCGTCACCGATCGCGGCCCCGGCATTCCCGAGGCCTTCCGCAAGCGCATATTCGAAAAGTTTTCCCAGGCCGACTCGTCCGATACGCGCCAGAAGGGCGGTACCGGCCTGGGCCTGGCCATCAGCAAGGAGTTGATCGAACGCATGCTCGGACGTCTGGGCTTCGACACCGAACCCGGCCAGGGCTGCTGCTTCTGGTTCGAGTTACCCGTGGCGGATGATCGATGAGCGATTGTTTTCGTTGCCGTTTCCGCTCATCGACACCACTAACTGGCACACTAGGGTCTGTTGCCATTTCGTCAGCGGCCGCGCCGGAGCCTGTTTTTACGCGAGGCAAGGCATGAGGAGAGTAGTTTGGTCATTCCAAATGAACGACGAATAACGCCGCATCGCGTAAAAACAGGCCCGGCCCGAAGGGTTGCGCGGGAAATGGCGCCAGCTGTCGTTGTAGGACTTGGCAAGGGAATAACCATTGCCTGCGTCCTACGCCTAACCTGGCGCCATTTCTCGCAGCAACGCGGCTCGCGACGAAACGGCAACAGACCCTAGTCCCCAATGTGCGCCAGTCCGCGATCCAACCACCGATAACACCCTTCTGACGATGGAGACCACAGCATGGCCGAGCTCAGGCGGATTCTGCACGTCGAAGACGATCCGTCCATTCAGGCCGTCGCCAAGGTCGCTCTGGAAGCGATCGGCGGCTACGACGTGCTGTCCTGTTCATCTGGTGCCGAGGCGCTGGAAGTCGTGGAGCGCTTCGTTCCGCAGTTCATCCTGCTGGATGTGATGATGCCCGGCATGGGCGGTCCGGAGACTCTGGCCAAACTGCACGAGCGAATCGACCTGCAGGACATCCCGGTCGCTTTCATGACGGCCAAGGTTCAGCCCGGCGAAATCGAATTGCTGCGCGGCCTGGGAGCCCGCGATGTCATCATCAAACCATTCGACCCGATGCGTCTGGCCAGCCAGATTCGCGATATCTGGCTGGATAGCCGCCCTTAACGCGAACAGCGAGGCCGATCAGACGATGGAGTCACCGCCGCCAACGCCCACCCCATCCGCCCCGCGCGAACTGTCGCGTCTGGCCGCGCTGCTGCGCTACGAAATCCTCGACACCCCCGACGAAGCCGCCTTCGATGACATCACGCAGTTGGCGGCACGCTTCTGCGGCACTCCCATCGCACTGATCTCTTTGGTCGACCAGCATCGCCAGTGGTTCAAGAGCCGGATCGGCCTGAGCGTCAGCGAAACACCGCGGCAGCTTTCCTTTTGCACCCACACCATCGAAGGCGAAGGCATTTTCGAGGTACCCGACGCCTCCCGCGATCCACGTTTCGCTGACAATCCACTGGTCACTGGCGAGCCCGACATTCGTTTCTATGCGGGCACCCCGCTGACTTCTGCCGATGGTTACAACCTGGGCACCCTGTGCGTGATCGATCGCCAGCCTAGACAGCTGAGCGCCGAACAGCGCGATACGCTCGAGCGACTCGGTCGCCAGGTGATGCGCCTGTTCGAGGAACGCCTGCAGGCGCGCCACTATGCCGAGCAGGTCGCACTGCAACAGGCCCTGCTCAATAGCGCCGCCAGCGCGGTGCTGATCACCCGCCTCGATGGCCGGATCAGCAGTCTCAACACGGCAGCCGAGCAACTGCTCGGCTACACCGAACAGATGCTGGTAGGTCATTCGCTGACCGCCACGCTGTTCCCCCAGGAAGCACTGGCCCGCCGCGCCGCGATTCTCTCCAAAGAGCGGGGCGAGCAGATCGAAGTCGGCTTCGAGGTGTTGATCGCGCCGCTACAGGACGGGCAGCGGGCGATGCGCGAATGGCGTCTGCTGCATCGTAACGGCAGCGAGGTTCCGGTACTGCTGAACATCTCGGCGATTCATGACGAACTCGAACTGCTGCGCGGCTACATCGTCAGCGCCTACGACCTGGCGCATCAGGAAAACCTGCAACTGCAGCTCCGGCAGATCGCCGAGCAGGTACCTGGCATGCTCTTCCAGTTCTGCTGGCGACCGAACCAGCAGAGCAGCTTCCCTTATCTCAGCGAAGGCGTCGAGGCCATCTACGGCCTGAGCGGGGCGCAGATTGCCACCAGCATCGGGCCGATCTATAGCGCGGTGCATCCCGACGACCGCGCCCCCTTGCTGACAAGCATCCGTGAAGCAGCCAGCAACCTTTCGCCCTGGCATTTCGAGCATCGCATCAATCATCCACGCAAAGGCCTGATCTGGGTCGAGGCTCGCGCTACGCCACTGCGTCAGCCGGACGGTTCGGTACTCTGGCATGGCCTGGTCACCGACATCACCGAGCGCAAGGCCGAGCAGCTGGAACTGGACCGGCAACAGGAGATGAACCGTCGCCTGCTCGAGGCGCTGTCTGAAGCAGTGATCGCCTGCGACGCCCAGGGTAATCTGACGCTGTTCAACAATACTGCGCGCCTCTGGCATGGCCTCGATGCCTGCCCGCTGCCCCCCGAGCGCTGGCCGGATCATTACTGCCTCTACCAGGCCGACGGCAGAACACCGTTGTCCTGGGAACGAACACCACTGCTGCGCGCTCTGCGGGGCGAGCACGTACGCAGCGCCGAAATAGCCATCCTGCTCGACGGTGTCGCACGCCATGTATCGGCCAATGCAGATCCGCTGTTCGCCTCCGATGGCCAGCAGAGCGGTGCAGTGGTAGTGATGCATGACATCACCGAGCGCAAGCGCATCGAGAAACTGCAGCGCGAATTCGTTTCCACCGTCAGTCACGAACTGCGCACGCCGCTCACCTCCATCACCGCCTCGCTGGCGCTGATCTGCAGCGGCACCATGGGCGAGGTTCCGGACCACCTGCAGGAGCTGCTCGACATCGCCCACCAGAACAGCGGCCGTCTGAGCGCGCTGATCGACGATCTGCTGGACATCGACAAGCTCTACGCCGGCAAGATGCAGTTCTCTCTTGCCGTGCAGCCACTGCAGCCGCTGCTCGAACAGGCGCTGCGCAGCAACCGGGCCTATGCCGAGCGCTACTGCCGCGGAATCCACCTGCGCGACTGCCCTCCGTTACGGGTGCGTGTCGATGCACGGCGCCTGCAGCAGGTGCTGAGTAATCTGCTGTCCAATGCCGCCAAGTTCTCCCCTGCCGGCGAGTGGGTCGAGCTGTGGGCCGAGCCAACCCGTGACGGTCATGTACGTGTCAGCGTCCGAGACAAGGGGCCTGGAATCGCCGAAGGTTTTCGCGAGCGCATCTTCCAGAAATTCGCCCAGGCCGATTCGTCCGATACCCGCCAGCAGGGCGGCACTGGCCTGGGCCTGGCCATCAGCAAGGAGTTGATCGAGCATATGGACGGTAGGATAGGTTTCGACTCACGGCCCGGCCAGGGCGCCTGCTTCTGGTTCGAGCTGCCCAGTCAGGGACAAGCGACCGACGAGGCAAGCAAATGAGAGTGTTGAAGCGCATCCTGCACATCGAAGACGTACCCTCGATCCAGATCGTGACCCGCATCGCGCTGGAAAGGATCGGCGGCTTCGAGGTACTCAGCTGCGCTTCGGCGCAGGCGGCACTTGCCGAAGTACAGGCGTTCGCACCGGACCTGATCCTGCTCGACGTGATGCTGCCACAGATGGACGGCATCGAATTGCTGCGCCAGCTCGCCGGGCTGGTCGACCTGCGGCAAACCCCCGTGGTGCTGCTGACCGGCCACCTCGAGCGTGAGCGACTGGCCGAACTGCAGAAGATGGGGGTTCGCGAAGTTCTGCAGAAGCCCTTCGACCCTTTGCAACTGACCGCCCAATTGCGCGCCATATGGGAAGCCGAACATGAGTGATGCGGGCAACTCCGAGCTACAGAACCAGCTTCAGGCGCTGAACGAGCGATTCGTCGAACGCTTGCGGCAGGAGCTGCCGGAGCTCGCCCGCACTGCCGGCGAACTGCAGAAACCCCTCTCCCACGAAAGGCTTCGGCAGCTGATGCTCGACATTCATGAGCAACTGCATCGTCTGGCCGGCTCGGCCGGCACTTTCGGTTTCACCCGGCTCGGCGAACAGGCCCGATCGCTGGAGCTACACGCTGACCGCTGGCTGGCAGCAGCCAAGCCCGGCACTCAGTCCCTGCATGGCTTCGCCCGGGCGCTGCAACGATTCGCCACCGAAGCGCTCGCCGAGCCCCCGGAACAGGCGACGGCAATCCCCCAGACGCAGCAGCATCGGTCGGGCTGCCTCATCTACCTGCTGGAAAGTGACACACAAGCCGGCCACGACATGGGCCAGACGCTGGGTAATTTCGGCTATGACGTACGACTGTTCACCGAGCTGGTGCAACTGGAAGCCGCGGCGGTCGATGACCCGCCCGATGCGCTGGTCATCGGCCTGCAGCACCGCGGGGAACTGGCGGCGGTCAGCAAGTTCCAGCAACGCCTTCCGGCACCCCTGCCGCTACTGGTGATCAGCGATCGAGCCGACTTCGACAGCCTGCTCACCGCCGTGCGTGCCGGCGCCCAGGGTTATTTCCTCCGACCGCTGGACATCACCCAGCTGGAAAGCGGCCTGGAACGCTGCCTCAACCGCCATCTGGGTGCGCCGTTCCGCGTCATGATCGTCGACGACGATGCCGACCTGGCAGCACGCTACAGCCTGGTATTGCGCAACTCGCAGATGCTGGTGCAGACACTGCAAGACCCTAGCCTGCTGCTGGAAACCATGCGCACCTTCAACCCGGAAGTCCTGCTGCTGGACGTCAACATGCCGCACTGCTCCGGCCCGGAACTGGCGCAGATGATTCGCCTGAACGACGAGTGGCTGCGGATGCCCATCATCTATCTTTCGGCCGAGACCGACATCAACCGGCAAATGGAGGCCCTGCTCAAGGCCGGTGACGATTTCATTACCAAACCTATCAGCGATAACGCCCTGATCGCCTCGGTGTACTCCCACGCCCAGCGTGCACGCTCGCTGAGCACCGCACTGTCGCGCGATAGTCTCACCGGGCTGCTCAAGCACGCCGATATCAAGGAACAGCTGACACTGGAAGTGGAACGTGCGACGCGCTCCGGCAAACCCACCAGCGTGGTCATGCTCGACCTCGACCACTTCAAGCGAGTCAACGACACCTATGGCCACGCCGCTGGCGACAATGTCATCCGCGCGCTCGCCAACCTGCTGCGCCAGCGTCTGCGCCGCATCGACAGCCTCGGCCGTTACGGCGGCGAGGAGTTCGTCGTGGTGCTACCGGAGTGCTCGGCCGAGCAGGCCAGACGCATCATCGAGGAAATCCGCTCGCGCTTCTCGGCCATCAGCTTCCGTGCCGGAACCCGTACCTTCAACGTATCGCTCAGCGCCGGCATCAGCGAAACCGACGGCCAAACCAAGCCAGATATGCTGCTGGAACGCGCCGACCAGGCGCTGTACGCCGCCAAGCACAACGGCCGCGACCAGGTGCGAATAGCACAGTAGCCGGGAGCGGAAGTGTGGCAGGCGCTTACGAGCGACAACCCTCTCTCCCTTGCGGAAGAAGGCCGGGAAGAGGGGAAGCGCCACCACCGATCAGTTTATCCCCGGCCTGCTGCTTCACAGCTTTATCCAGGTCGCCTTCAGCTCCGTGTACTTGTCGAAGGCATGCAGCGACTTGTCGCGGCCATTGCCGGACTGCTTGAAGCCACCGAAGGGTGCGGTCATGTCGCCGCCGTCGTACTGATTGACCCAGACGCTGCCCGCCCGCAATGCCCTGGCCGTCAGGTGCGCCTTGGACAGGTCGGCGGTCCAAACCGCGGCGGCCAGGCCATAGGGGGTGTCGTTGGCGATGGTGACGGCTTCCTGCGGCGTATCGAAGGTGATTACCGACAGCACCGGGCCGAAGATCTCCTCCTGGGCGATCTTCATCGCATTGCTCACGCCATCGAAGATGGTCGGTTCCACATACAACCCGCCGCTCTCCTCCAGAGTCCGCTGGCCGCCGATGAGCACTTGGGCGCCGTCGTTGCGGCCCGCCTCGATGTAGCCGAGCACGGTATCGAGCTGCTGAGTGTCGACCAGTGCGCCGACGTTGGTCGCCGGGTCCAGCGGGTTGCCCGGCTTCCAGCCCTTGAGCGCCTCGACCACCATGGGCAGGAAGCGCGCCTTGATCGAGCTTTCCACCAGCAGCCGCGAGCCGGCAGTGCAGACCTCGCCCTGGTTGAAGGCGATAGCGCTGGCGGCCGCCTCCGCCGCGGCCTTGAGATCCGGCGCATCGGCGAAAACGATGTTCGGGCTCTTGCCGCCCGCCTCCAGCCAGACCCGCTTCATGTTCGACTCGCCGGCATAGATCATCAGCTGCTTGGCGACCCGTGTGGAGCCGGTGAAGACCAGAGTGTCGACATCCATGTGCAGCGCCAGCGCCTTGCCCACGGTGTGCCCGTAGCCCGGCAACACGTTGAGCACGCCCGGCGGGATGCCAGCTTCGATGGCCAGCTGCGCCATGCGGATAGCGCTCAGCGGCGACTTCTCCGAGGGCTTGAGCACCACCGAGTTGCCGGTGGCCAGCGCCGGGCCGAGCTTCCAGCAGGCCATCATCAGCGGGAAGTTCCACGGTACGATGGCCGCCACCACGCCGACCGGCTCGCGCGTGACCAGGCCCAACTGATCGTGAGGCGTGGCGGCCACCTCGTCGTAGATCTTGTCGATCGCCTCACCGGACCAGCGCAGCGCCCGCGCAGCACCCGGCACATCCACCGCCAGGGCATCGCTGATCGGCTTGCCCATATCGAGTGTTTCCAGCAGCGCCAGCTCCTGGGCATTGGCTTCGAGCAGATCGGCGAAACGGATCATCACCGCCTTTCGTTTGGCCGGTGCCAGCCGTGACCAGGCGCCCGACTCGAAGGCCATGCGTGCACTGAGCACCGCACGGTCGGCATCAGCCTCGTTGCAGCTGGCCACCTGGGCCAGCACCCGTCCATCGACAGGGCTGATGCAATCGAAGTCGGCGCCGGCGGCGGATGCGCTGTATTCACCCTGGATGAAGGCCCGGCCTTCGATGTGCAGGTCGCGGGCGCGCTGTTGCCAGTCGGCGAAAGTCAGGGCGGTCATGGTGCTTCCTCGGTCAATGGTCCATGGATCAGAAAGGCACCCTAAACCAGCGGCGCCAGGCCTATCAATATATTTTACGAAGCCAGGCGATCAGCCTTGTTTTGTGCGTTTTATTAAACATAGACTCGGCCTTCCGCTGGGCGGACGGCAGTTGTACGCATCAGCATAGCCCTCGAACGCTGCATGACCGGAGCTACCATGGCCAACGATCCGTGCGCTGAACATTTCTGGATGCCCTTCACCGCCAACCGCCAGTTCAAGGCAAGCCCGCGTCTGCTGGAAAGCGCCGAGGGGATGTACTACACCGACACCGCCGGACGCCAGGTACTCGACGGCACCGCCGGGCTCTGGTGCTGCAACGCCGGCCATGGTCGCCGGGAAATCACCGAGGCAGTGAGCCGGCAGATCGCCCGGATGGATTTCGCACCTACTTTCCAGATGGGCCACCCGCTGCCCTTCGAGCTGGCCGAACGTCTGGCGCGGATCAGCCCGGAAGGCCTGAATCGAGTGTTCTTCACCAACTCCGGGTCCGAATCGGCCGACACCGCACTGAAAGTCGCCCTGGCCTACCAGCGCGCCATCGGCCAGGGCAGCCGCACCCGCCTGATCGGTCGCGAGCTGGCCTACCACGGCGTCGGTTTCGGTGGTATCTCGGTCGGCGGCATGGGCAACAACCGCAAGGCCTTCGGCAGCTCGCTGCTACCCGGCGTCGACCACCTGCCACATACCCTGGACCTGAAGCGCAACGCTTTTACGCGCGGGCTGCCGGAGCATGGAGTGGAGCTGGCCGACGAACTGGAGCGGCTGGTCACCCTACACGGCGCGGAAAACATCGCGGCGGTGATCGTCGAGCCCATGTCCGGCTCGGCCGGCGTGATCCTGCCGCCGCAGGGCTACCTCCAGCGCCTGCGCGAGATCACGAAGAAGCACGGCATCCTGCTGATCTTCGACGAGGTAATCACCGGCTTCGGTCGCGTCGGCGAGGCTTTCGCCGCCCAGCGCTGGGGCGTCACTCCAGACATCCTCACCTGCGCCAAGGGCCTGACCAACGGCGCAGTGCCGATGGGCGCGGTGTTCGTCTCCGAGCAGATCCATGAAGCCTTCATGCACGGCCCCGAGAGCACCATCGAGTTCTTCCATGGTTACACCTACTCGGGCCATCCGGTGGCCTGCGCCGCCGCTCTGGCCACCCAGGAAATCTATCAGCGGGAGAACCTGTTCCAGAATGCCCTCGAACTGGAGGATTACTGGCAGGACGCGCTGTTCAGCCTGCAGGGCCTGCCGAACGTGACCGACATCCGGACCGTGGGCCTGGTCGCCGGCATCCAGTTCGCGCCGCATGCCGAGGGCGTCGGCAAACGCGGCTACGAGGTGTTCCGCCAATGCTTCGAGGATGGCCTGCTGGCCCGCGCCAGTGGCGACACCATCGCGCTGTCACCAGCGCTGATCGTGGAACGTGAACATATCGACGCCATGATCGAACGCCTAGCCGATGCGATTCGCAAGGCTGCCTGACAGCCGCCGAAGCAAACCCGTTTTGCGTGGGAGCCCCGCCCTCGGAGCGAAACCTTCCCAACAGCAACAATGAAACGCCAGAAACGAAAAAACCCGCCGATTGGCGGGTTTTTCCATCAAGGGCCGATGTCGGGTAGAGACAGGCCATTGCTGGCCCGCCTCCCCCTAAGAACCGTACGTGCGCCTTTCAGCGCATACGGCTCAAGCCTTTAACAAAGCCCCCGGGGGAGCCGGCTTACTCACTGTCAAGCCACGGCTGTGTAGCTGTTGATGGCAGTTCGGATGCAGGAGCACCCGATTGACCAGCGCATCGCTACCGCCTTGCGAGCGGTGAGCGATGTGATGGTCATGCCATCCCGTTTCCTTGGTTATCGGTTGTCCACAGAGTACACACCGCCCTTTCTGGCTCACGTACAAGCTCGTAATCTGCTTCCGGTACTTCAGCTTTTTCAGCATCCGATTCATCCGCAACTTCTCGCTCATTGCCTCCATCGAGGGATCGAAGGGGTTGTACTCCCCGTTGACCTTGATGTGCCGCTCTATTGGTGTTTCCGACAGGGTATACAGCACAAAGTCCTTTTTGCCCCTATGCTCGGTAATTGCCGTGGTGGCAAACACCCAATTCTTACTCTCGCTTGTCCGGAAATACTTCTTCCGTATCCATTCGAGATTTTTCTTTGGGTGCCTCCGTTTTGCCCAACGCCATACAGCCTGAAACAGTAGGAAGTCCATGCGACTGAACGCCTGCTTGGCAACCACAGGCTGGTGATACAACGCCCAGCCCTTCAGGATCGGATTCAGCAGGCGAATCAGATTCTCCTGCCTCGTCGTTTTGTTGTTGCTGATCGCTTCCTTTAGCTTGCGATATAACGCTTGCGCGTTTTTCTTGCTTGGCTTGATCAGGAGCTTCCCAACGTATTTGCGGAAGTTCCATCCCAGGAAGTCGAAGCCTTGATCGATATGGACGATCCGCGTCTTCTCGGGTGACAACCGCAGTCCGCGTACCGCCAGGAACTGCTCTACCCAAGGTTTGATCTCGTTTTCCAGCACCTCCGGAGAGTCACCGGTGATCACGAAGTCATCCGCATAACGCACCACATGTATCTTCAGCCTCTTTGCCTTCGCCCGCCCCAGATACTGCTTGAGGCCTGACTCCAGCCCGTCCAACACCATATTTGCCAAGGTTGGCGAGATGATCCCACCTTGTGGCGTACCGGCATCCGTTGCCTGTAGCTGGCCTTTATGCACCACACCAGCCTTCAACCACTTCCGTAGAATCGCCTTGTCCATAGGGACGTTGGCGATCAGCCAGTCATGATTAATATGGTCGAAGCAACCTTCGATATCCGCCTCCAATACCCATCGTGCCGAGGCCTTCTGGGACAGGCAGGTGAATAACTGACTCATTGCATCCGCCGTCGAACGCTCGATCCTGAAGCCGTAGCTATTCGGATCACCCGTGGTTTCCGCAATGGGCGCCAGTGCCAGCAGATACAGCGCCTGTATGGCCCTGTCGGTCATGGTCGGGATACCCAGAGGGCGCTCCTTCCCATTCGACTTCGGAATGAACACACGCCGTAAAGGCCGTGGCTGGTATCCGTGCCGCTTCAACCCTTGTGCCGCTTTCCATTTCGCGTCGGGTGTATCCCAGAGCACGCGGTCGACTCCCGCCGTGCGCTTGCCCTGGTTTTCAGTGACTCGTCGTACGGCCAAGTATCTGGCCGACTTCGAGCGGGTCAGCATCCGTTGCAGGGCTTTCACCCTGCGCCATTTGCCTTCCCGACAAGCCTTCGCAATCCGCACCTGCATTCCCCGGACATTCCGCTGCACGCGACACCAGTCGATGTCGTGCCACTGCTGCGGAGCGCCGGAAAGCGCAGGCCCGACCTGTTGGCTGAGCTCTTTCATGCTGCTTTCCTCTCAAGATGATAAAAACCACCCTGAGCGGAGGCACACGTACTCCCTGACGGGAGCGTGTCCCGCCAAGGGTAGTTGAGTTGGACTCGATGAAGCTGAGCCCTGGGTTTATTGAGACGAGGTCAATCAGGGATCATGCGACGAAAGACCACGCAGAAGTCTGCCCGGTTTCCCGCGGAGGAATGTTCCACCCCCTATCCGAGCCATTACAGCCCGGCATTCGCTTTTTCTGCGATCCCCTACCCGCACCACCAACAGCTCGCCTTGCGGCTCACCTGCCACGAGGGCAGCGGTACGGGCTTACCACGTTCCCCATCTGTCACACGACTGGTTTAGGGCCTGCCTATTCGCCGGTGGCACTGAGACGACGTATCCCCATAATTGACAGGGATAACCGACCACACACCTTTTGGTTATTGCCTAACAGCAGTTTTGGCAATTTGATCATAACGACGTTTATCAGCAGTTCACTTGTGTTGCCCATGCCAGCCAGCCTAGCGCCTCGACCCGGTACTGCTCCGAGCGTCTACGCCCTGCCTCACGGCAGAAACGCACCCCATCAGGGGGCTACATTGTCAGGAAAGCTTCAAACCCCACCGTTACCAGTGACGCGTGTTTCCCTAGGCTACCGTTGGTCGCACAACGAGTCCGCTACTATTCCGTACCGGCAATGATTGGACAATGACAGACAGAGCTTTCGCTCATGTCTCCGTTTAGATGTGAACAAGCACTGCTCGGTCGAGCAGCTTGCTCTGAGTGATTACCTCTCGTTCTTTAGGCGAGAGGAACCCCAGCGGGGATTTCCCCCGCGTGGGTTGATGTTTAGAAGGCTCTCCAGAACCGATATTACTGGTTCTGCGGTCGTGCTACCGAGAGCGAAACGACCTTGGGATTGCCACCGCCGCTGCGGCGAGTCCTTGAAGGCAGATGGACTCCTGGGTTTGGTTTTGTTTCCCCGGACTGGATACCGGGCTTGGCTTCAACGAAGCCCCTCAAGATGACCATACACCTTGAGGTTAAGGAGACACGCTACGCGTGTCGCACCAATTACTTGATCTTGGCTTCCTTGTAGATCACGTGCTTACGCACGACCGGATCGTACTTCTTGATCTCGATCTTGTCGGGCGTGGTGCGCTTGTTCTTGTCGGTGGTGTAGAAGTGGCCGGTACCGGCGCTGGACACCAAACGGATCAGGTCACGCATGATAGTTCTCCTTAAACCTTTTCGCCGCGAGCGCGGAGTTCAGCCAGAACGGCATCGATGCCACGCTTGTCGATGATGCGCATGCCTTTGGCACTCAGGCGCAGACGGACGAAGCGGTTCTCCGACTCGACCCAGAAGCGATGGTGCTGCAGGTTCGGCAGGAAACGACGACGGGTTTTGTTCATTGCGTGGGAAACGTTGTTCCCGGTTACCGGACCCTTACCGGTAACTTGACAGACTCTCGACATGCCTCAGCCCTCTAAACCACATGCCCAACCCGGCATGGGTTGGCCGCTTGAATTCACTTGTCAGTTCGGCGCTCAGCGCCACGATTCGTTGGGGTCTTACCGGCCACGCAGCAAGCGAAGAAACCGGGCCCCTAGAAAAGAGCGCTGCTTTATAGCAGAAAGCCCCCCGAGCAACAAGCGCGGATTGATTTTTCCGCTCATCCGCGGTCTCCTCGAAAGCCCCTTGCGCAGCGGGTTGCAGATACCTGGAGGCCGCCGCCGTTCGTCACCTGCGCTGAGACCAATGACAGCCCCTTCGGCAAGGCATGCCCCGATAACCGGTCAGGCGATCTGCTATCGTTCGCCCGCTGCCCCCTACCGGTACGACCGCCCCAGCATGAGCGACATCGAAGACAACGAGAATCCCAAAGACCGCAAGTTCGTCGAGGCCCTTTCCCGCGGGCTGGACGTGTTGCGTGCCTTCACCCACGGTTCGGTGGTGCTGGGCAACCTGGACATCGCGCGCATCACCGCTGCCCAAGCCGACGATATCGCGCATGACCTACACATTGACCAAGCTGGGCTACCTCAGCTACTCGCAACAGCACGAGAAGTATCAACTGGCCACCATCGCCGGCCGTGCCTTTCTCGCCGCCACGCCGGCGCAGGAACGCGAGTACCTGCTGGCGGCGCTGGCCGGCCAGGCATCGCTGGAGGCCTCCTTCGAGGAATTTGCTGGCCCAGCAACTGGACATGCTCGCGCGGGATATCGAAAGCCTCGGCGTTTGAGGCTGTTCAGTAGGACTGAACACGTTTCGGCCTATGCCCCGTAGCCGGTGCGAACACTGTCCCAGGCAATCTCTGCCAGCAATTCGCGGCACTCGGCCAGAGGTGTACCGCTGCGCCCGGCCAACCAGTTGCGCGCCATGTCGTGGACCGGGCCGATCACCACCGAGACGAAGCAGTCCCCCGGCATACGCCGGAACGCGCCCGCCTCGCGGTGACGCTTGAGCACCGTGCCAATGCGCTGGCCATGGGCGCGATTGGCTTCGCGCAGGCGATCACCGCATTCGCCCGCTTCCACTCGTCCCCGGTTGTGCAGAATGAAACGCGCCCAGTCCGGATTGGCCACCACCCAGTCGACGTAACAGGTGACGAACAGTTTCACGCAGGCCTCGGCTTCCAGCGTGCATACCAGACCGGCTTCCAGCAGCGCGGCGTATTCGCCGATGCCCTCCAGATAGAGCGCGGCGATGATGCCCTCACGGTTGCCAAAATGGTGATAGAGGCTGCCGATGCTGGCGCCCGAGCGATCACGGATCATCTCGATAGTGGTGCCTTCCACGCCAAGCTCGGTGAAACAGGCCAGCGCTGCCTGGAGTATTTCCTGCTTACGGGTGCTGCGGGCCATTCGCGCTCCGGCTACTAGAATACTTTTCTAGAATTAATTTCTCGTGCTCGTATACTGCATCGTCACAAGCGATCCATGAAGCGCGGAGAATAAAAATGCGGATCCCGGAACCCGAAGCCCTGGCCATCGACAACGGCAACGGCCATCTGCTGGCCAGCCACTGGTATCGCCCAGCGGGCGAGCTGCGCGGTGCGGTGCTGATCGCGCCGGCGATCGGCGTCAAGCAACGCTTCTATGCGGATTTTGCCAACTGGCTGGCCACCCGTGGCTACCTGGCGGTGACTTTCGATTACGTCGGTATCGGCCAGTCACGACGCTCCTCCCTGCGTGCGCTGAAGGTCGACATCCTCGACTGGGCCCACCACGACTGCAGCATCATGCTCGACCACCTCGCCGACGCCGCCAACGGCGCGCCGCTGTACTGGATCGGTCACAGCCTGGGCGCGCAGGTGCTGCCACTGGTGCAGGGCCACGAGCGTCTGGCGCGCATCGTCACCATTGCCGCCGGCAGCGGCTACTGGCGCGAGAACAGCCCGCAGATCCGCAAGCAGGCCTGGCTACTCTGGCATGGCCTGGCCCCCGTGCTCACCGCCGTGGCCGGTTATTTTCCCGGCGAACGCATCGGCGCGGTTGGCGACCTGCCGGCCGGGGTGATCCGCCAGTGGCGGCGCTGGTGTCTGCATCCTGACTACCTGCTAGGCGTCGAGGGTGAGCCGATACAACGCGCCTTCGACGCCGTGAAAACCCCGCTGGTGTCGCTCTCCTTCACCGACGACGAGATGATGTCCGCCCGCAGCACCGAGGCGCTGCACGGCTTCTACACCTCGGCACCGAAGACCATGCGGCGCATGACTCCGAGCGAACTTGGCGTGGAACGCATCGGCCATTTCGGCTTCTTCCGCAAGCACTTCCAGGCCAGCCTCTGGGAGCCGCTGGTACTGCCCGAACTGCAATCGTAGGGTGAAAAACGCCACAGGCTTTTCCACCGTTGAGCTGCAAGCCGAGACAACGCGTGGAAAATCGCGGCGCGAGTTTTCCACGCTACGCAAGACCGAAGCTGCGGCTGTTCGCAGTCGGCACGCCGGTAAGGCTTCAAGCCACCTGCATCAACCGCGCATAGGCCTGCAGGTGATGGTCGTCGTCATCGAACTGATGGGCGATCATCACCAGGCGTTTGGTTTGGTGTGGTGTGGTGTGGTGTGGTGGGCGAGGTTGTACTCTCAGGTCATACCGATGCCGCCGTGCAGCTGGATGACTTCCTCGCGATCTTGCGCGCGGCGCGGGTGCAGATGAACTTGGCTGCGGCCAAGGTCCGACTGCGCTCGTCGCTGTCCTCCGCATTGGCGACGGTGACGGCGAGGATCACCATGCTGGTGGCCTGCTCCAGCTCGGTCTGCATGTCGACCACGCGGTGCTGCAGCACCTGGAACTTGCCGAGCCTAGTCTTGGCGGCGATGTCCGCCGGCAGATCGCTTTCCAAGAAGGCGCGCACCTCATCGCGGAAGGCGAGCTCTTCGGCCGTGTAGCTGACGTTCATGGTGATCATTCAAGAAATCAGCGCTCGGCGGCGAGCGGGGCCTGTTCGAGCAGCGCCGGGTCCAGCCGCAGCAGCCGTGCCGGACGGGATTCGGCCAGGCCGGCGGGCGGCGTTTCGGGCGGCAGTTCCATCAGCAAGCGTACGAGGTTGAGCACCAGCGCCTCGCGGCTCAACGCACCTCCGCCCAGCGCATAGTAGGCACCTATCAATTGACGCAGGCCAAGCGGCAGGCGCCACCGGGCGCGCAACGCCGAGCCGTAACCGGCAGCACGCTCGGCCAGATGACGTTGCAGCTCCGCCTCGTCCAGTTCACCGCCGCTATCGAGCCAGTCCTGCAAGGTACGCAGCAGGGCCAACTCGCCGATGTTCCGCAACAGTCCGGCGGTGTAGCAGAGCCTGGCATCGAGCTGCAGCCGACGCGCCAGCCAGGCGGCCAGCTCGGCGCCATAGAGCGCCTGGTTCATCAGCTTCACGGCCTGCGCAGCCAGGCGTGGGTCGGTCAGACGCGCGTTGTGCTGGTTAGCCAACTGGACAAGCAGTTCCTGGCTGCGCTTGTTGCCCAGACGCAGCAATGCCTGCTCCAGGGTCTGGCTGGGCTGGTCCTGCTGCGGCCCATGACTGTTGACGAGACTGATCACGCGGGCGGTGATCTGCGGATCGCACACCAGCGCCGCGTGCTCCTCGGCCAGGTCGCTCTGCCCGGCCAGCAGGCTGTCGATCACAGCATGGGCCGCCTCGCTCAACGGCGCACCGCGATTGTTCAGCCGCATGCGTTCGAGAAAGCTGTCCAGGCTGGCATCGGCCTGGTGGGCACGCCCGATGCCGCCGGCCGAGCGGGGCAGCAACTTGTCCAGCCGCTGGCGGAGGTCGTCGAGGTCATAAGGCTTGCCAAGGTAAGCAGCCGGCGCCAGCGGCAACACTGCTCGCACGCTGATGGCATCGGTGCGCTCGCTGATGAGTACGCTCGGCAGGCGCTGGGTCGGTCCGTGCTGGCGCAACTCGCGCAACAGGGTCATGCCGTCGAGCCCTTCCAGCTCGCCATCGAGAATCAACAGGCTCGGCACCTGGCGTCGACAGGCTGCCAGTGCCGAGCGACCATCGCTGAAGGACGCCACCCGTATTCCCGGGCGCAGTTCATTCACCAACTGGCACAGCTGGTCGGCGCGCCAGGGCTCACTGTAGGCGATCAGGACGAAGGAAACCTGGGAAAGGAGGGGCATGAACCTGCTCGACAGAACCGAAATAACCGGGGAAACCGAATGGGGAGTCAGACGCTCGTTGTTTTCTCGACGGCACGGCCGCCGTTTGGGTCCGTCGCAGAGTAACGACGGGCGGCACCGGAATCAGAGGCGACATTCCGGTGACGCACGCGCACACGTTGCAGTCCTACGAAACGGAGCTGGCCCGTATCTCACAGCCCCAAGCAGAGGTACTTGATCTCCAGGTAATCCTCGATGCCGTACCTGGAGCCTTCGCGCCCAAGGCCCGAGGATTTCACGCCGCCGAAAGGCGCCACCTCGGTGGAGATCATCCCGGTGTTGACGCCCACCATGCCCGACTCCAGCGCTTCGGCCACACGGAACACGCGGCCCAGGTCACGGGCGTAGAAGTACGCCGCCAGGCCGAACTCGGTGTCGTTGGCCAGGGCGATGGCTTCAGCCTCGTCCTTGAAGCGGAACAGCGGCGCCAGCGGGCCGAAGGTTTCTTCCTTGGCCACCTTGGCCGTATGCGGCACGTTGATCATCAGGGTCGGCTCGAAATAACTGCCGCCCAGGCTGTGTGCCTTGCCGCCGGTGACCACCCGGGCACCGGCGGCCACGGCGTCCTCGATATGCTCCTTGACCTTGGCCGCGGCGCGATCATCGATCAGCGGACCGACATCGACGCCATCGTCCAGGCCGTTGCCGATCTTCAGCTTCTCCACCGCCGTCTGGAATTTCTGCGCGAAGGCATCGTACACGCCGTCCTGCACGTAGATTCGGTTGACGCACACGCAAGTCTGCCCGGCGTTGCGGTACTTGGACTGCATGGCGCCCTTCACCGCCTCGTCCAGGTCGGCATCGTCGAACACCAGGAAGGGTGCGTTGCCGCCCAGTTCCAGCGAAACCTTCTTTATGCCCGGCGCGCACTGCTCCATCAGCTTGGCGCCGACTTCGGTGGACCCGGTGAAGGTGATCTTGCGCACGATGGGGTTAGCGGTCAGCTCGTTGCCGATATCGCCCGCCGAGCCGGTCACTACGCTGAACACGCCTTTGGGGATACCCGCACGCTCGGCCAGCTCGGCCAGCGCCAGAGCGGAGAACGGCGTCTGGCTGGCAGGCTTGACCACCATGGTGCAGCCGGCGGCCAGCGCCGGACCAGCCTTGCGGGTGATCATCGCCGAGGGGAAATTCCACGGCGTGATCGCTGCCGTGACG
This sequence comes from Pseudomonas sp., assembly GCA_047973445.1. GTDB lineage: Bacteria > Pseudomonadota > Gammaproteobacteria > Pseudomonadales > Pseudomonadaceae > Stutzerimonas. The sequence continues at coordinate 2,194 of JBKEBY010000093.1, read as the reverse complement.
CCGATCGGCTGCTTGATGACGATGATGCGCTTGTCCTTCTGGTGACCCGGAATGGTGTCGCCGTAGATGCGCTTGGCTTCCTCGGCGAACCACTCGATAAAGGACGCGGCGTAGGCGATCTCACCGCGCGACTCGGTCAGCGGCTTGCCTTGCTCCAGCGTCATCAGCCGGGCCAGGTCTTCCTGATTCTGCATGATCAGCTCGAACCAGCGGCGCAGCATCTGCGAACGCTCCTTGGCCGTCAGTTCGCGCCAGGCCGGCAACGCGCGCTCGGCCGCCTCGATGGCACGACGCGTCTCGGCGGCGCCCATCTTCGGCACCGTACCGAGGACTTCACCATTGGCCGGGTTGTTTACCTCGAGCGTCTGCCCGCCATCGGCATCGAGCCAGGCGCCATCGATGTAAGCCTGCTGACGGAACAGGGAAAAATCTTTCAGTTGCATGGCGCTCTCCTAAATCCGCGTCATTAAATAGATGTGCGCGACTACTATCTGAACCGTCGGACCCGACGCGGTTCAGCCGCCTGCCAAGTGATGAAGACCATCCTATGACCCTGATCTGCAACCCGGCAAGCTCATGGTTCGTTGCGTTGTCGGGCCATAGATGAGCCTGATTCCAACCCTGGCGGCGAACGTTTCGTTAACCCTTGTTACAGGTCACCGCCCGAACGGCAACGCGCAAGGTATAGTCTCGCGCGGCGGCCTCGGCCGTCCCGACTGTTGGATTCTCAAGGAGTTAACGTGAAAGCACTGTTGATGGGCACTATGGCGGCTGCCCTGCTGGCAAGCACTGCTGCGCAAGCGCAAATGAAACCGGAAGAAATGGTGGAAACCCGCCAGGCCGGCTACCAGTTCATGGCCTGGAACATGGGCAAGATCAAAGCACAGGTCATCGACGGCAAAGAGACTTACGATCAGGCCAAGGTCACCGCGGCCGCCAACACCATCGCCGCCATCGCCAATTCCGGCATGGGCGCCCTGTACAGCCCGGAAACCACCACCGAGCAGCTGGGCAACAAGACCCGCCTGAAGCCCGAGTTCTTCCAGAACCTGGAAAAAGCCGGGCAGATCGGCCGCGACTTCACCGCCGCCGCCAACCAGCTCGCCAGCGTTGCCGCTTCGGGCGATCAGGCCGCCATCAAGAAGGCCTTCGGCGACGTCGGCGGTTCGTGCAAATCCTGCCACGACAACTTCCGCGCCGAACGATAAGCCCCTCGAAGCCGGCCTGCACCGGCCGGCTTCGCTACCAGTCCAGCGTGGGTGCCGGCGCAGCCGGCGGTGGCGCCATCCAGCCGGCAACCGACTGCACGCCCCACACCGTACCGACCGCCAGCGCCAGAACCAGCACCGCAGCCACCAGCGGCCCACCTTGCGCATCCTGCTGACCGGGGTGCTCACGTTTCGCCCGCCCCGCGATCATCGCGCGCACCAGCGACTTGCGCCTGACCAGCGTGTACCAGGCAATGGCCGCCAGATGCAGGCCGATCACAGCCACCAGCAACCACTTCGCCTGCCGATGCAGGCCCGTCAGCCAGTCACTGGTATCGCTCGAAACCAGCGCGAACAGCGGCCCCTGAAAAGCGATATCGTCGGTCGCCAGCAAGCCGCTGACCACCTGAAAGCCCACCAGTCCCAGCATCGCCAGCACCGAGAATGCACCCAGCGGGTTATGCCCCGCCTCCCGCCAATTGCCTTGCAGATAGCTTTTCACCCCGCAGGCCGCACCCAGAATCCGTGACCAGCGAGCGTAGGTGGAACCGACGAACCCCCACAGCAGGCGAAATACCAGCAACCCCAGCACCAGCAGCCCCAGCCGGCCATGCCAGACCATCAGGCCACCGCCCAGCCAGCCCGTCACCATGGACGCGATCACCGCCACACCGAATGACCAATGAAACACCCGCAGCGGTGCATCCCAGAGCTTGATATGGCTCGACATCCCCTCTCCTCGATCACTTCCGAACCCGGCCAGAGGCCATAGCAACCGCAAAGGGTAACAGCCAGCCCTTTCGCTGACACGACTCAAAAGGCCGCGGCAGAGGGCTTGCCGCACACGAACCCGCCTCGAACGGCGCCCGCGCCACCGCCAAACCACAGCCACCGCCAGCATGGACGCCCGCCAACGACATGCGTATGATTGCCCCCCGCAACGCATCCGTAGCTCAGCTGGATAGAGTACTGCCCTCCGAAGGCAG
>JBKEBY010000105.1:0-25389 GCA_047973445.1 Pseudomonas sp. | reverse complement strand
CTCAAGTTCATCGCCAACCGCCGCCTGACCCAGATCGGCCTGAAGGAAGAGTACCCAGGCACCACCAACCCCTTCCCGTGGATGAGCGAGATCATGGACTTGAAGAAGGAGAAGAACTTCTTCGAGACGCGGGTGATTGAGTATCAGACGGGTGGGGCGTTGAGCTGGGATTGACTCTTGGTTTCATCGGACGGCACATAAGCCTCCAAAAAACGACACATAAGCTTACATTGAACGAAAGATAAGATTCCACACCGAATGACGCCTAACCCAGAAACTGATGTTAAAAAAGAAGGCCGCTTATGCGGCCTTCTTTTTTCAGGTCTTGTTATTCAAGATTTCCGGCAAGCGACTTTTTGTATCCTACAACTAAACCCTCTAGCGCCCAGCGAAATCAGGTAAGAGCTTCATAAAACCAGGTTACACAAAATTCTACACACCCTCTGAAAGATCAGTGCAGCCTGAAGCCAACCAGGAATCGACGTCTACTTCAGACCATCTTTAGCCATTGTTAATTCCAACTGGCGCTCCACGGAAATCGACGGAATGAGTTACGCCATCTGGAGTCTTTATAATTATCTGATAGGTGCGTACTTCGCCACTTTCAAATTCACCATTTTTTGAAGGAGATACCTTTAAGACCTGCCCATCCCTCAATAAGTCGATCATCACTTGGTGGCCGTCCCCGACCGTATGATCATGCTTCATAATCTCGGAGTTCTCCCCCGCCGCCATCACAAAGGGTGCGCTTACAGCCAGAGCAAGTACCAAAACCAAACTACTTTTACTCTTCATAATTTTCATCTCCGTTTTTAATAAATTACGGATTTGATACTACGCCCACTCGCCTTGCAGGTTGCTATCGCAAAAATTACATTACCGTAATATTCGCCGCACAGATTTATGACGTCGCAATCGAAAAGGCTATACCTGAGCAAGTAGCCTGGACATGTAGGGTGGACAACGCCGTAGGCTTGTCCACCATCAATGCAATACACAACACCTGAATCGCATCCGCATTCCACACGTCACGTCATTCCCTCTTACTTTCGGGCAGCGCCAAACGCCCCTTTTGATCCTTCCCATACTCCTTCATGGGAACGCAGCCCCGACGCTCTGCGTCAATCTGACGCCCTGCGTACCACCCATGACTCGTAGCGACGCATGGCATCACCAGATAGGCTCCCAAGCAGAGCGCGGAAGCCATCACGGGACGGAGAGGCATCCCGCGCCACCCGCCAACCAGCTCGGCTTTGTGACGGAGCTGGGGCCTTGAGCCCAGACATGCGCGTTCCATTCACTTGACCACTTTTTCACGCTAAGGAGTCAACATGAAAAACTTGTCCATGCTGTTTACCGGCGCTGTTCTCACCCTGGGCCTCGCCAGTGCGGCGCACGCCGACCGCCCCGACCACTTCAAGGGTAAGCCCGCCGAGACGCTGAGTGCCGCGGTGGTCAACTTTTCGGACTACAACCAGCAGCTCGCGGCCGTGCTGGCCAAGGACAAGCTCGAACCGGTCGACATGGCGAAGGTGCATGAGCTGACCTACACGCTGGAAAACGCGCTGGAGAAAATCAGCGCCGAAATGACCGCGCTGGCGGAGACGCTAGAGGAAGTGCATGTGGCCTCCGAGAAGCTGGACGCCAATACGGTGCAAACGCAGGGCCAGAAGTACCTGGGGACCGCGCGGGAGATCATTCGCTGATCGCGCTGATTCATCCACAGCAAGTAGCCTGAATATCTGTAGGGTGGACAACACCGCAGGCTTGTCCACCATCGGAGCAATACACAACACCTGAATCACCTATCGCTACCGCTTTCGAACTCCGAGTTTGCCCGGCGGTTTTTCTTTGCGCTTCGCGGATTGATCACCGTCCTGCCTTCCGAACAATGAGCCAGACCTTCAGCCCTGCCGGGTGGAGCGCCGAAAACTTTTCCACTACTGGTTGATGTAAAACCTGAAGGGTGGATGGCTTCGGCCATCCATCCACATCCGGCTACATCTGATCCAGCTCAGGTGCAGGGCCTTTTCTCGCTGGTTAAACTGCGCGCCTATTGCTCAACAAGGACACCCTTCCATGTCTCAAGACTCGCGCTTCGCCCCGATGCCCGACGCTCGCGGCTATTTCGGCCCCTACGGCGGCCAACTGGTGCCGCCGCACCTCAAGCAGGCGATGGACGATATCGACGCCGCCTACGAGGAAATCCGCCAGCGCGAGGACTTCCAACAGGAACTGGCCAGCCTGTTCGCCGATTATGTCGGCCGACCGAGCCCGATCTTCCATGCCAAGCGCCTATCGGAAAAACTCGGCGGCGCGCAGATCCATCTCAAGCGTGAGGACCTCAACCACACCGGCGCGCACAAGATCAATCACTGCCTGGGCGAGGCGCTGCTGGCCAAGTTCATGGGCAAGAAGAAGGTGATCGCCGAGACCGGCGCCGGTCAGCACGGCGTAGCCCTGGCCACTGCCTGCGCGCTGGTGGGCATTCCCTGCGAGATCCACATGGGTCAGGTGGACATCGAGAAGGAACACCCCAACGTCACCAAGATGCGCATCCTCGGCTGCAAGCTGGTGCCGGTAACCCGCGGCGCGGCGACGCTGAAGGAAGCGGTGGACAGCGCCTTCGAGGAATACCTCAAGAACCCGCAGGACTACATCTACGCCATCGGCTCGGTGGTCGGCCCGCACCCGTTCCCGAAGATGGTCCGCGACTTCCAGTCGATCATCGGCCGCGAAGCGCGCGAGCAGTTCCTCGCCAAGCACGGCCGCTTGCCGGAGCACGCGGTCGCCTGCGTCGGCGGCGGCTCCAACGCCATGGGCCTGTTCACCGCCTTCCTCGGTGATGAAGGCGTGCATCTGGTCGGTATCGAGCCGGCCGGCGAAGGTGTCGACAAGCCCGGTCGCCACGCCGCCACCCTGTCGGTAGGCAAGCCCGGCGAACTCCACGGCATGGCCTGCTACGTGCTGGAAGACGCCGAGGGCAACCCGGCCGCCGTGCATTCCATCGCCTCAGGCCTGGACTATCCGGGTGTCGGCCCGCAGCACAGCTACCTGAAGGACATCGGCCGGGTCGATTACCAGTCGGTCACCGACCAGGAATGCCTGGACGCCTTCATGACCCTGTCGCGCACCGAGGGCATCATCCCGGCACTGGAAAGCGCTCACGCCGTGGCCTGGGCGATGCGCGCCGCACCGAGCCTGCCGAAGGATCAGCACATCCTGGTCAACCTCTCCGGGCGTGGCGATAAGGACGCCGACTACGTGGCGCAGAAGCTGGGACTGTAAGCGACAGCGCTCGCGAGCCGCCCACACAGTGGCCCGCGAGCGGCCCCGGTCGCCCCTGCATCCGTATCGAAACCTGCCCTGCCCCGCCCGTCGCGTCCAAAGGCCATAACCGGCTGCCGCCCCCAAAACGCTGCAAAAACGCTACGCGTTACTACAAATCGGTATAAACCCTGCCAATCCACGGCTGCTTAACTGCTAAGGCAGCGCCCTCCCCGCGCCCGGCCACTCCTGCTGCCAACTGCGCAGCGAGTGCATGCCGAGCATTGCGCCGAGGCGCCTCCCCCACCGCCTTCACGGGAGGTCGATATGACGTGGAACAAGGCTTATCCCCTCATGCTGTGCCTGCTGCTCTTGCTGCCCATCAGCACCTTTGCCGACGACAAGGCGTCTGCGCTGGTCGCCGATGGCAATGACTGGATGCAGTCCGCCAGCACTGAGCGTCGGGCATTCCTGATCGGCGTAACCAATATGCTGATTGCCGAGGCGGCCTATGCCAAACGTCACGGGCTGAGCGCACCACCGATGGGAGCGGCCCTGACCCAAGGCATTGCCGAGCTGAAATTGCCGGACATCGAAGCGCGGATCAGCGCCTGGTACGAGGCCCATCCTGGCGAGCGCAGCAAGCCGGTCATGGGCGTGCTGTGGCAGAACATCGTCAAGACGCAGCCTTGAAGGAGTGCAGCGCATGAAACGCATCTACTCGATCACTGCTGTGCTGCTCTGCTCCGCCATGCTGCTCTCTGCCTGCGCCACTGTGGCCGGCGGCATGATCGGCAGCGGCGTCGGCAGCATGGCCGGCGATGAAAGGGCCGGTCGCATGATAGGCACAGGCATCGGCATGATGGTCGACATTACCGATTAAGGCCTGCGGCCACGCGATTCGTAGGGTGGACAACGCCGCAGGCTTGTCCACCAATATCCACCAAGGGCTAACAGCAGATTCGCTGCGCCCTCTCGGTAACTACAGGCCCGCCGCTTTAGCCCGCGCCGTGTGCAGCTTCTTGTAGCTCTCGACCAGGCGCAGGTGCCTGTCGAGGCCTTCCAGTTTCATGCTGGTCGGAGTCAGGCCGTAGAAGCGCACGCTGCCATACACCGAGCCCAGCGCCGCATCCATGCGTTCGTTGCCGAACATGCGACGGAAGTTGAACTCGTAGTCGGCCATATCCAGGTCATCGTCCAGCACCACTTCCAGCACCACGTTGAGCGCCTGGTAAAACAGGCCACGGTCGACAGTGTTGTCGTTGTACTGGAGGAAGGCTTCGGTCAGTTCCTTGGCCTCGTCGAACTTGTTCAGGGCGAGGTAGATCAGCAGCTTCAGCTCGAGGATGGTCAACTGGCCCCACACGGTGTTGTCGTCGAACTCGACGCCGATCAGCGTGGTGATATCGGTGTAATCATCGACCTCGCAGTTCTCCAGGCTCTTGAGCAGGGACTTGAGGCGCATGTCGCTCAAGCTGTGCAGGTTGAGGATGTCGGAGCGGAAAATCAGCGCCTTGTTGGTGTTGTCCCAGATCAGGTCTTCCACCGGGTAGATTTCCGAGTAGCCCGGCACCAGGATGCGGCAGGCCGTGGCGCCGAGGTCGTCGTACACCGCCATGTACGCTTCCTTGCCCATATCCTCGAGGATGCCGAACAGGGTCGCGGCTTCCTGGGCATTGGAGTCCTCACCCTCACCGGAGAAGTCCCACTCGACGAAGTCATAGTCGGCCTTGGCACTGAAGAAGCGCCAGGACACGACGCCGCTCGAATCGATGAAGTGCTCGACGAAGTTGTTCGGCTCGGTCAGCGCATGGCTTTCAAAGGTCGGCTGCGGCAGGTCGTTGAGGCCCTCGAAGCTGCGCCCCTGGAGCAGTTCGGTGAGGCTGCGCTCCAGCGCCACCTCGAAACTCGGGTGCGCGCCGAAGGAGGCGAACACGCCGCCGGTGCGCGGGTTCATCAGGGTCACGCACATCACCGGGAATTCACCGCCGAGCGAGGCGTCCTTGACCAACACCGGGAAGCCCTGCTCTTCCAGCCCCTGGATGCCAGCGACGATGCGCGGGTATTTGGCCAGCACCTCCTGCGGCACATCCGGCAGGACCAATTCGTTCTCCAGAATCTCGCGTTTGACCGCACGCTCGAAGATTTCCGACAGGCACTGCACCTGCGCCTCGGCCAGGGTGTTGCCGGCGCTCATGCCGTTGGACAGGTACAGGTTCTCGATCAGGTTAGACGGGAAGTACACCACCTCACCGTCCGACTGGCGCACGAAGGGCAGCGAGCAGATGCCGCGCGCCTTGTTGCCGGAGTTGGTGTCGTACAGGTGCGAGCCACGCAGCTCGCCTTCCGGGTTGTAAATTTCCAGGCAGTATTCGTCGAGAATCTCTTCCGGCAGCGCATCCTTCGGCCCCGGCTTGAACCACTGCTCGTTCGGGTAATGCACGAAGGCCGCGTTGGCGATCTCCTCGCCCCAGAACTGGTCGTTGTAGAAGAAGTTGCAGTTCAGCCGCTCGATAAACTCACCCAAAGCCGAGGCCAGCGCACTTTCCTTGGTCGCGCCCTTGCCGTTGGTGAAACACTGCGGCGATTGCGAATCGCGCACATGCAGCGACCAGACATTGGGCACGATGTTGCGCCACGAGGCGATCTCGATCTTCATCCCCAGGCCGGCAAGAATGCCGGACATGTTGGCGATGGTTTGTTCCAGCGGCAGGTCCTTGCCAAGGATGCGCGTGCCCTCGCTCTCGGTCAGCGCCGGGATCAGCAGGGCCTGGGCGTCGGCATCAAGGCTTTCCACTTGCTCGATGACGAAATCCGGGCCGGTCTGCACCACCTTCTTCACCGTGCAGCGGTCGATGGAACGCAGGATGCCCTGGCGATCCTTCTCGGAAATGTCCGCCGGCAGCTCGACCTGGATCTTGAAGATCTGCTTGTAGCGATCTTCCGGGTCGACGATGTTGTTCTGCGACAGGCGAATGTTTTCCGTGGGAATGTTGCGCGTCTGGCAGTACAGCTTGACGAAGTAAGCCGCGCACAGCGCCGAAGACGCCAGGAAGTAGTCGAACGGTCCCGGTGCCGAGCCGTCGCCCTTATAGCGGATCGGTTGGTCGGCAATCACCGTGAAATCATCGAACTTGGCTTCGAGACGGAGGTTGTCGAGAAAGTTGACCTTAATTTCCATGCGGGGTTACCAGAATAGCGGGCAAGACAAAATGGCCGGCATTATCCGGGTTTCCACCGCCAGCGCGTAGCCGATTGTCCATTAACCCTGCGTAGCTGGGTAAAACAGCCAGTCGCCTGGATATTCACGGGGGATGAGAAAATGTCATCCATCCCGCAAGGGTGCGTACGAGGTGAAGTCCATAGCGTAGGGGGACAGCGCCGCAGACTTGTCCACCTTACGCACTAGTCCCAGGACTAGAGATCAACAATCAGAAACCGCCGACGAATTAGCCAGTCAGCCCACACAACCCACCCGGCACCGCCATCACCCAATTTCTCACCGCCAGCACCGTCGGATCATCTCGACGGCTCTCCGGGTACACAAGGTGAAACGGCTTCCCCTCCATCACCGGCCCGAACGGCTGCACCAACCGCCCCTCCCTCAATTCATCCTCGATCAGTTGCCGGCTCATCAACGCCACACCCTGCGCGCCGATGGCAGCTGAAATCGCGTGGGTTTCGTCGGAGAAGACCAGTCCGGCGCTGACGTCCAACCCTGACACGTTGGCCAGTTTCTGCCACGACGCCCAATGAATCGGGGCGGACGTCGCCCCCTGGACGCGGAAGTGGATCAGGGAGTGCTTGGGTAGATCTGCCACATCATGCAAGCCAAGCAGCGGGCTGCAGATCGGGACAAAAGTGTTGTCGATCAGCTTCTCCGCCACCAGCCCCGGCCAGCGGCCGTCGCCATAGCGGATGGCGATATCCGCCGTGACCCCATCCAGCGCTACCAGCTCGTGGGAGGTATGGAAGCGCAGATCAATCTCCGGGTGGGAATCACGCAGCATGCACACCCAGGGCACCAGCCAGCGGACCGCTATCGCCGGTGTGGTACTGAGCGTGATCGCCTGGCGGCAGGGCCCAGCACTGAGGCGGTCGACGGTTCTGGCGATGGAGTCGAATGCTGTTTCCAGCACCTGATGCAGTTCGCGCCCTGCGTCGGTCAGTTCCAGCTTGCGAGGCTTGCGCAGAAACAGCGCCACGCCGAGCGATTCCTCCAGCAAGCGAATCTGGTGGCTGATGGCCGTGGCGGTAACGGAGAGCTCTTCCGCCGCCTGCTTGGCGCTCTCATGGCGGGCGGCTGCTTCGAAGGCACGCAAGGCGGAAAGCGAGGGCAAACGGCGATTCGCCATGGCTGAATTTTCCTCATCTGTACCCGGAAATAATGATCGCTTGTCGCTTACAGAGCCTAAACCTAGCCTGTGTCTACCGCGAATGACAGATGAATTCATCTACAGAGGAGACCCACCATGACGCACCTTCTGCACCTCGATGCCAGCGCCCGCCCCGGCCTTGCCGGCAAGGACGCTCACGGCTCCCACAGCCGCAATCTCAGCCAGCGTTTCGTCAGCCAATGGCTGTCCCGCAGTATGCAGGACAGCGTGATCTATCGAGATATCGGCCAGAACCCGCCCTCCTTCATCGACCATGACTGGATCGCCTCGGCCTTCGCGCCGGTGGAACGCCGTGAGCCATGGATGAGGGACGCGCTGGCGGAAAGCGACCAACTGGTGGATGAACTAATAGCAGCCGATGTGCTGGTAATCGGGACACCGCTTTACAACTTCAGCATGCCCGCGGCGCTCAAAGCCTGGGTCGATCAGGTCGTGCGTCTGGGCCGAACGGTTGAGGTCGACGAAACCAAACCAATAGATCCCTACGTACCCTTGCTCGCAGAGCGGCCGCGCCATGCGGTCATCCTAGCCGCCAGAGGTGGCGTAGGCTTTGGCGTCGGCGGGGAAATGGCACATATGAACCACCTTGAGTCCAGCCTGGCGACAGCGCTTTCGTTTATCGGCATCACTCGCATCCACCAGATCGCGATCGAAGGCCAGGAAGTCGGTGGCGAACTGTTGGCTACCTCGGTGGCCCAGGCGCAACGTCAGGTTGATGAACTGGTGACAGAACTTCAGGCGGAACTTGGGCGCACGGCCCCGGCCTTGGCCCACCCGCCGCGGGCTGAGCTCATTTGCTAGTAGCGATCGTGGATCGTTCCACCGAACGTCTTGTTCCTGGGTCCCTAGCTTGACCACCCTCCGCACGCCCCCTACCCTAGCCGCTGGCGCCTAAGAAACGCCTCACGTAGCGGCTTGCCCGCTTCCGAAATCGCGGCTTTTTTGTGCCCACGGCCCGCCCGTGCGCGCAAGAAAAACACCTCTGCGACGTCGGGAGTGGGCTAATACAAGACCCGAAAGGGAAATACGTCCGGCCCTCTACGTGGGGTTTCTTAGCTCCCGGCACCAGCCAGCCCTAAGAAAGCTGACCAATCACGTAGAGGTAAAGGAAATGCCTACCACTCATACCCTTCATTTCGAAGGCAAGCCTGTTCGCATCCATCATTTCGTCGACGGCCAGCTCTGGTTCAACGGCCGCGACCTCGCACTGTTTCTGGGCTATGCGGACGTCACCGAGGCGCTGCATCGTCACTGCAGTCAACAGGGCCTGAACTTCGGCAGCGGGACGCGTCCGTTACGCCTGATCGACCTGGGCAACGTGTACCGTCTGATCGTCAACAGCCCAACCGCTCAGGCGGAACGCTTCGAGAGCTGGCTACGCCAGGATTGCTTGCCGCTCTTCGCCGATTTCGCGCGGCCACCGCAGGGCGACGGGCCAAAGCTGGAAAAACGCTACGTGGAAGTGTTGTGGTGGCAAGGCAAGCACTGGATAAGCCTGAGCGACCACGACGACGAGGTCTGAACCCCCGTCCGGTTTAGGTTAGATCGGTATTCAGCAGGTATCGGGCAGAGATTTGTCTGATAAAAGTCCTGCAGGGTGGAAAAGGCTTCGCCGTTTTCCACCCTGCAGGACGCCGGGCATGATCACGCCTTGCACTGCCACAGCAAAGCGTGTGAAATCGCACATCAGCACCTGAACACCCACAAGTGCCGAGTGTCCTACCGATCTCGCTAGCTAGAGGCCTGTTTTTAACGCAGCAAGTCATAGACAGGTTCCTACAACAGTCACTGGCTTTAGCCAACCCGGCAACAGCCATCAACGGAAGGTCCACAAGGCCTACGATAAGGACTCCTCATGACCTCATCCAAACTACCCCTGATTACCCTTCTCTGCGCCCTGCCGCTGGCAGCCTGCGCTGCCACGCCCGAAGCGCTCAAGCCCTATCCGCCCGCCGTCGAGGGCTATCAGCGCCACGTAATCGATCTGTTGCCCCAAACCAACGAGGCCGAGCACAAGGTGGAAATCATCGCCGGCAAGACCATGGAAGTGGACTGCAACCACCAGCGCCTCGGTGGCCAGTGGCAGGAAAAGACCGTGCAAGGTTGGGGCTATACCTATTACGAACTAGGCCGGGTCAGACCAGCCATCAGCACCCGAAAAGCCTGCCCCGATGGCAGCCGCAAGCAGGCCTTCGTGCAGGTGGGCGGTGAGCCCCAACTGGTGCGCTACAACAGCAAGCTCCCACTGGTGATCTACGCGCCTGCCGACATGGAAGTACGCTACCGCATCTGGTCCGCGGCGCCAGACGCCACACCAGCCCTACGCCAGTGAGCGGCTGACAGCGATCCAGCGTCATCCGCAAGTAAATCGAGCGCCGTCTGACATGCAGCAACGCAGCGCGTCAGGTGGTTTGCTCCCTCGCAGAAACATGGGAGCCACGGGCCATCTCTCCCCGCTCGGCGCATGTCGGCCGATACAATGCCGCCTTTTCCGCACCACCCGGAGCAGTTCATGTTCACCCTCACTCGCCTGGACACCCCGCCGCCCGAGTCGCTGAAAAGCCAGGTGCTGCAGATGGTGGTGGACTACCTCAGCGACATCAGCGCGGTTTCACTCACGTCCGACAACCCGCTGTACCCGCTGTATCAGTACGTGGTGGGGTTCGAGGTGCATCGCTATCTCGACAGCATGGATGGCGCGCAGGCGGGCAAGCCCGAACTGATCATGGCGCTGGATGCAGACGATCCGGCTCGCCTGCTCGGCTTCGCGCTGTACCTGCCGTATGTCGATGATCCCGACGCCTGCTCGCTGGTCTATCTGGCAGTGCAGAAGAGCCATCGCCGGCAAGGGATCGGCCAAGCCATGGTCGAAGAAATGGTGGCGCGCTACTCCCACGCGGAAGTGGCCTGCGTAGCCGGCAAGGTGCCGTACTTCGAGGCCTTGGGTTTCCTACCGCTGGCAGCTCGCGGTCTCCAGGTAGTGATGAATACCCGCAACCAGGCCTCGAACGGCACGTTGGCAGTGCAGGACCTGGAGCCGATCTTCCAATCCAGGGAAGTCCGGCAGATTCACGGCTACCTCGTGAAACAACACGGCGAAAAGGCCATGAGCGATGCGGAGAAAGAACGCGATCGCCTGCTAGACGAGCTGGCCAAACAGGCGCTGCACCTCACCGAGACCTACTCGGTAGCCAAGCACGTGCATTGATCGCCTGTTGAGTCGCACCTCATGGCTCCCCGGAATAACTGTGACAGGTCCCACAGGCTAGCCATGATGACTTGCGCCCGTGTGAAACGAGGTTATTGTGTCGACTCCATCAGAATGATGGCAATTTAATGCCTCTCCAACACTCAGGAACGAGTAAGCATGTTCAAGCATTTGATGATGAGCGCTGCAGCACTGGGCTTCGCCGTTTTGACTGGCTGTGCCTCGGTACCCATGGAATCGCCGGAGAAGGACCAGGCCCACAAGGCTTTTGCCGCTCCGCCCCAGGATCAGGCAGGTCTGTACATCTTCCGCGACTCCAGCTTCGGGGCGACGCTGAAGAAAACAGTCAAGATCAACGGAGAGCCCATCGGAGAAACAGCCGCCAACACTTATTTCTATCGTACGGTCAGTCCTGGTCCGCTGGTGCTGGCTACCGAGTCGGAATTCAGCGACAACACCCTGGAGCTGAACGCCCAAGCCGGCAAGAACCATTACGTTCGGCAGTCGATCAAAATGGGACTGTTCGTGGGTGGAGCCAAGCTCACCGAAGTCACCGAAGAAGAAGGCCGCAAAGCAGTTCTGAGCACCAAACTCGCTCAGTAAACGCGTCAGACCACGCGGGAGGAGTCGACTCCTTCCGCGCCTCCTTCATCTCCAAGCGCCAATGACGCTACCCCTCATTGAAACTGCCGGCGCTCCCGCAGGCCGGGCTGGTGCTGACCAGACGCTTCCGCGTACAGGAAGTAGCACTGGTGCACCAATGTCGCGGAGGAACTGAGATGAGGCGATGGGTAAAGTCGTGCCAATAGACGGCTCCGAATCAGCGCCTGTCCTCGCGTGAGCTAGTCTGAAGCGACCGACTCAACGGAACGGCACGTTCCCATTCTCTTGAGGTGCAAAATGACCATCGCCGAAGCCTGCATTCTGGTTGCCTGCCTGCTTCCCATCACCTGCGCCGGAATCGCCAAGTCGAAAGGCTTCGGCAAGCCGCGCCGTGACGGCGGCTTCGATAACAACAGCCCGCGCCAGTGGCTGGCCGGTCTGCAAGGGTGGCAGGCGCGCGCGAACGCCGCGCAGATGAACGGCTTCGAAGCACTGCCGCTCTTCATCGCCGGCGTTCTCGTCGCCGAGCACCAGCAAGCCTCGCAGCCGCTGCTCGACGGACTGGCCGTGGCCTTCATCGCCGCAAGGGTCGGATATATCGGGACCTATCTCGCCGACTGGGCCAATACCAGATCGATTCTCTGGACGCTGGGGCTCGCGTGCTGCATCGCGATGTTCTTCATCGGGTAAACCCCGCCGGGACTGGCGTCCAGCCTGGAAGCCAGCACCACTTTACGCGCCAGATTTCAACGCAAGCAGCACGAAGCCACAGATGATCCCTGCCAGCGCAATCAACCAGCCAATCCGGTGTGCGCGGTTCTTTTCGGCCTGGCGAACCGGGTCCACTGGCTTTTTCTTCCTCACGAGTCACCTACCTTTGATTGGAGCGGAACGCATGTACGGCACCTGCTACCGCATGCCGGACGGCATCCTGCTTCACGGGAGCAAAAAGGGAAAGGCCCTGAGCATTGGCGATCGCCAGAATGCTGCTGAACAGAACGCAGGACGCTGGCCAGGTGTACAGGCTAACCAGTACGCTTCAATCCCCTCTCGATGATCGCCCCCATGAACGCCCAGCAATCGTTTCTGCTCCGCTATCCATCCGCCAGCCTGTTATTCATCCAACTGCTGGGCATCCTGCTCTATCCCTTTCTGGAGGATCTGCCCCGCGGGCGGGCGGTCATGGGCGCGTTCGGCATCGTGGTACTGGTGGCGGCCCTGCGGATGGTGCGACGCAGCCCGACGATCCACTGGATAGCCCTCACCCTGGCAGGGTGCATCCTGGCTCTGACCATCCTCGGCGAAGTACATGGCGGACCTGAGTTGAGGCTGGTGCTGGCGGCACTGGAGGCAGCCTTCTACTTCTACGCTGCCGCCAGCCTGATCGCCTACATGATGGAAGACCAGCGTGCCACCACCGACGAGTTGTTCGCCGTCGGCGCGACCTTCACCCTGCTGGCCTGGGCCTTCGCTTACAGCTTCGTTGTTTGCCAACTGCTGATGCCGGAAAGCTTCACCGCATTGAATGAGCCCGATGCACCGCGCACCTGGCTGGAACTGCTGTTTCTGAGTTTCACCATTCTCTCCGGCGTCGGCATTGGCGACATCCTTCCGGTTACACCGATGGCACGCGCTCTGGTGATGCTCGAACAGTTCGCTGGCGTGATGTACATCCCCCTGGTGGTTTCACGCCTGATAGGGCTGACGCTTCGGCGTTGATGTCTCGGCAGAAAACCGCTGCGCGAGTTTTCCACCCTCTGGCCGCACGGCTTTCAGCGCGAATCATCCACCCTGGTGCGCGTCCTGAATAGCGACAGCAGCACGCCGCCGGCCAACACGCCGAGCGTCACACTGAGCGACAGCAACGCCGGCACCTTGATGAAGCCATGCAGGAAAATCTTGCCGCCGATGAAGATCAGCACGATTGCGAGCGCGTATTTCAAGTACACGAAGCGGTGCATCAGTGCTGCGAGCGCGAAGTAGAGCGCACGCAGGCCAAGGATGGCGAAGATGTTCGAGGTGTAGACGATGAACGGATCCTGGGTGATGGCGAACACGGCCGGCACGCTGTCCACGGCGAATACCAGGTCCGCCAGTTCGATCAGCACGAGCGCCAGCAGCAGCGGCGTGGAGTAAAGCAGCATCTTGCCGCTGGCCTTGTCGTGCAGGCGTACCAGGAAACGTCCCTCGTGAAGGTCGTCGGTCACGCGGATATGCCGGCGCAGGAACACCAGCAGGCGATTCTGCGACAGGTCGGGGTGCTCTTCATGGTCCTTGCTCAACAGCATCTTGGCGCCGGTGAACAGCAGGAACGCGCCGAACACGTAGAGAATCCAGTCGAATTGCTGCACCAGGGCCGTACCCAGGCCGATCATGATGGCGCGCAGCACGATCACCCCGAGGATGCCCCAGAACAGAACGCGGTGCTGATATTTGCGGGGGATGCCGAAGAAGCCGAGGATCATCGCCATGACGAACACGTTGTCCATCGACAGCGATTGCTCGACCAGGAAACCGGTGTAGAACTCCAGCGCCTTGGTCGCACCGAGCTGCCACCAGACCCATCCGCCGAACGCCATGCCGACGCTGAAATAGCCGCTGTACAGCAGCAGGCTTTCGCGCATCTCGATTTCGTGCTGGTCGCGGTGCAGCACACCGAGGTCGAAGACCAGCAGCGTGAGCACGATGACCAGGAATGCCAGCCAGAACCAGTAGGGTGTGCCGAGGAACGGGGTCGCCAAAAACGCATGCAGAGCTGTCATGAGCCCTCCCTGTATGTCTGCCTAAGTCAAGAAATCAACTTAGTGACTCCGACATCACGGTGAGGATTGCTCACCGCCAGAGGGGCCCGGCGCCACGTGCGGCAAGCATAGTTGAAAGAGATATCCGCTGCCATCAGCGAGCACCTTCGTCTCTTTCGGCAGCTCGAGACGAGCCAGGCTCGGCGATTCCCCATGGTTTCGGTGTGACGGGCATAGCACGGCTGATGAAGCATTCGGTCAGCGGGTCTTTCTGCCGTCCTTGCCTGACAGCTCATCGATCTCGCCCGCCCTGGCGAAGGCCATGATCACCTCGCGGACCACCTTGCGCTGTTCGACCGGCAACGCAAGAAAGGCATCGATGGCCTCGCGCTCCTGATAAAAGCCAGGGTCCTGCCATTTCGCCCGCTGCTCGCGGATGGCCGACACGGCCTGATCACCGAAACGCAGCGCCTGGGGCTCGACCTTCAGCCATTGCGCAATGACCTGAAGCTTGTCCTGCGAGGGAATGGATTTTCCACCCAGCCAGCGGGATACGGCCTGGAAGGTGACCGATCGCCCCCAATAGCGAGAGTTGAACTCCCGTTCCAGAACGGCAGGACGATCAGGGTACCCGGCCTCGAGCATGGCCTTGCGCAAGCGCTGGGCAAATTCGGTTTTTTCGTTCATGGAGGCGGACGTTAAGTTCAGCCTTCACACACACTGAACATTCGATTGCGCAAAATATGAAATTTGTGATTTCATCAATAGCCACCTAATGGATCGCTGCCCCACCTGGCGCCATTTCCGCTGCGACGTGCTCGGCGAAATGACAGCAAACTGAAGACACGAGGTAATGGAAATGCCTGTCCTTCATCATCTGGTCTTTGAAGGCCACACCCTTCCCGTATTGCACCGCCGAGACGGGGTCCTGCTGTTTAAGGGTTTTCCCCTGGCGCGGCTGCTCGGCTATGCCGATGTCATCGGCGCGCTGCACACTCATTGCCATCTGGAGGGGTTCGTATTCGGCAACCAGCCACGTCCGACCATCTGGATCGACATTCGCAACGTCCATCACCTGGCGCTCCATAGCGAATCCCCTGTGGCAGAACGCCTGATGCACTGGATCAGCCATAGACTGTTGCCGTACTTCGATGATCGACGCTCGCAACCACGCCGCCACCGGGTCGTGGTAGAAGAGAAACCGCTGACAGTGCTCAACTGGCAGGACGAATGCTGGCTCCGCCTCGGCGACACTCTGTCGCTACTCGATACCGCAGACCAGACCCTGCTGAACACCCTCACCAAACTGCGCAGCAAGTGCCACTAAACTGCCGCGGCAACATGTATCTTCCTGATACCCCCACCATACGTACGGGGTTGTCGATGATGCCTTCCTGCCGGTCGATGGACCGAACGCCTTCGTTGCCAGGCATCGGCGAATCGGAATGTAGCTCCGGACCGGGGTTATTGGGGCCGATAGCCATGCTGTGTCTCTCAGTCGAAAAACGAAGTGTCATTCACTTCGAGAGGCTGACAGCCGTGCGCGTTCGGCAGCCCGGTTACCGATCATCCAGTTTTCCGGCTGCCGATCGCGCCAGCCAAGACCATGGGAAGTAGCCTCTTGTTCATCGGCTGATATCCGTTACAAGCACAGATCATTGCCGCATCCACGTATTGCAGGAAGCCCGGCCTGGAAGCGATTAC
This sequence comes from Pseudomonas sp., assembly GCA_047973445.1. Taxonomy (GTDB): domain Bacteria; phylum Pseudomonadota; class Gammaproteobacteria; order Pseudomonadales; family Pseudomonadaceae; genus Stutzerimonas. The sequence continues at coordinate 9,469 of JBKEBY010000105.1, read as the reverse complement.
AGACCTGCTCTTTCAGGTCTCGGCGAGAAATACCGTTGGCGGGGAACCGTCCGCGTTCAGCTGATGAATCTCCAGCGGCCGGCCGCTGGGGTCGAGCACCAGCAAACCGATACCCGAGCCGTTCCACAGCCGTTCGCCGGCATTTCTGCGGTCAGGCAGGCGCGGCACCACCTCCATCTGCCGACGCTTGGTCAACCAGTTCAGTGGCGACCAGGGCGCGTAGAGCCAGCGGTTGAGACGATCGAACCAGTCCAGCAGGCGCCGCGGGAATTCGTTTTTCACGCCGCTGCTGGTGATCTGCCAGAGCTGCGGACCGCTGTCGCGGGAGCGGATGTGCACTTCGTAGACGAAGGAGTAATGCACGTCGCCAGACAGCACCACGTAGTTACCGGGCGTTCGCGAGTGGCGGAAGATGTTCATCATCACGTGGGCGGCACCACGGTGCGCCATCCAGTTCTCGGCATCGACCAGCAGCGGCTGCCCGGCCCAGCTGAAGATGCGCTGGATCACCTCGATCAGCTTGACGCCGAACATCGGTGGCGGCGAGACGATCAGCACCGACGGCTTGTCGAGGATGTTCTGCTGCAACTCGCTGAGCGCTTCCCAATCCATCAGGCCCGAAGGGCGACTGAGGTTGCGCTCGCTGCGCCAGCGCCGAGTACGCGTGTCGAGCACCACCAGCGGCGGATCGGTGGCCAGCTCATAGCCCCAACCAGGATGCTGGCGCAGCGTTTCGATCAACCCGTCCTGGGCTGCGCTGTCCAGCCAGCCGTCGGTCGCCGACGCCATCATTTGCTGCGTTTGCGCCAGCAGTTCGCCGAAACGCTCGGGCTGGTTGCCCCAGGCCTGGCACAGCAGGTAGGCGATCAGCGCGTTGCCGATAATCCGCCGCGACAACGGATGGCCGTAGGCGGTCTCCTCCCAGCGGGCCGAGAGGTTCCAGTCGTCGGTGATGTCGTGATCGTCGAAGATCATCAGCGAAGGAACATGCGCCAGCGCCCTGGCCACCTGTGGCAGGCCCTGGCGGAAGCCTTGCAGGCAACCCTCTTCGCTGCGGTAGCGCTCGGCCTGCCTGGCATCGAGCAACGGCATCGTCGGCTCGATCAGCGACCAGGGCAGCGGCGACCAGACCAGCAGGTACATGGCCATGACTTCGCCGAGGGTGATCAGGTGATTGTGCCCGTTGGCGGTAGTGAACACCGGCTTTTCCACGCCACCGAAGAAGCGTTCGCGCAGCGCCTCGTTGGACTTGAACGCCGGCAGCAGATCCTCGCGCCGGTAATAGGTGGCCGGGTGGCTGAACAGCGCCTCGCTGTCCGCAACCACTGCGCCTTCCAGCTGCTCGCCGTACAGGCCGAGACGACGCACCAGCCCATGAATGGCCACCAGCATCGACCCGGCGACATCGTCGGCATACACCTGGTCGCCGGTCATCAGCAGCACCGCGGGGCGGCTCGCGGGATTGTCGAGATCGCGGGCAAGCAGCTCGTCGACGCACAGCAGGCCATCCGCCGCCGGGTGGTGCGGCTTGCGGCAGGAGCCATGCAGCACGCGGTCGAGTCGGGACTTGATGACGAAACTGGGCCGCGCCCTCCCCGCGTACAACAGATGCGGCGCCCAGTCAGCGATGCCCTGCTCCACCAGCCCTTCGCCGCTGATGCGCAGGTCGTACTCGATCAGGCAATCGCTCGGCAGCGCCTCATCCAGCGTCACATCGACCAGATGCAGCAGCGCATCGCGCCCGATGGGCAGACGCTGGCATTTCGTCTCGTCCAGCGGGATAACGCGCGGCTGAGCATGTGCCCCGCCCTGCAGAACCAGCGTAAGCGCCAGCGGGCGAGAAGCAACCAGCCAGAACACCAGCCGAGCGGGCTCGACACGGCGCAGCAAGGGGCCGGCAAGGACCGGCGGCAGGGTTTCGGTAATGGAGGAAAGATCAGTCAAGGACGGCATTCGCAGTGGGAAACGGAGGTTTGAGCATTCGGCTCATGCTAGAGGCAGAGCTTGCCCAATCGAGGGCAACGTCGATCAGGGCGCTCCGAACAGCGCGGTCCAGTAGATACCGGCATCGCTCTGCGGATCGACCGCATAGGCGGCGCCCAGTTCGCTGAATTGCGGGTTCATCAGATTCGCGCAGTGTCTGGGGCTGGCCAGCCACCCTTCGACCACTTGGCGCGGCGCATCCAGTGCTGCGGCGATGTTCTCACCGATCAACCCGCCTTCATAGCCGGCAAGCTCCGCGCGGTCGCCCGGCGTGCGGCCGTCATCGCCGAGATGGCTGAAGAAATTACCGTTGGCCATTGCCCGGCTGTGACCCTCGGCTGCCGCGCCGAGCGTGGCGTTCCAGGCCAGCGGCGGTGCCGCGCCGAAGGCTTGCGCACCACACTGCCGCGCCTGGCTGCGTGCTGCGTTGATTCCCTCGAGCAGCTTCTGCCCTTCTACCTGCCAGGCACCCAGCTTGCCGCTCAACAGCGGCCGCGCCAGCACTATGCGCCAGTCGCGCCCTTCGCGGCTCACGCCGATATCGACGAACTGCGGGTCCAGCAGGATCTGGCAATAGCTTTCCTGCAGTGCGGTCATGGCTGCCTGGCTGTCCCGCGGCCCGGACAGGCTGATCGCCTGGGCATTGGTGAACGGATAGGCCTTGGCGCCCAACGCCCGGTGCAGCTCCGCGCGCCCTTGCGCCGGCAGCACCAGACGCTCGTCGGCTGCCAGCGGCGGCAACGCCTCGAACGACTGCCCTGCACAGCTGCGCACCTCGCCGCGATAGAGGTTGATCGACTCGACGAGCCGCACCTCCTCGACCGCATCGGCATTACCGGCGAGCAGCAGCAAAGCGAAACCCATGATCGACGACCCGTTGCGCATGAAGCCTTCTCCCAACCTGGACAGTACCTGTGATCGCGCGAGCAGCCGGCCGTTCTTCGGCTATGATCGAACGCCATGAACAATCTGCCGCTCCTTCGCCAAGCCTGCCCACCCGGCACCTGCATCTGCAGGCGCGACGAGTTGCTGGAAGAGCCCGGCGCGGACCTGCGCATCCTGCGCCTGACCCGCCACGAAGAACAGCGCCTGCTCGAGCGCCTGGAGAATATCCGCAGTCTGGCCGACCTGGAACGCCTCCAGCAACGGATGTACGACCAGCTCGGCATCCGCCTGAATATCAGGCCCAGCCACAACGAAGTACGCAGCATGCGCGGCATCACCATCGACTTCGTCGAGCAGCCGGGACTGTGCCGCAAGACCCGCCAGGCGATCCCGGCCGCGATTCGCCGCGGCCTGCAAAGACAGCCGGAGATCGCCTACCGCCTGCTCGATGCCCATGATCTGCTGCGCGACGCCTGAAATGCGTCGCCTGCTTCATTCAGGCACGGACAACTGACCGGCGGGTGAAACCCTCGGCGCCGCCGGGAAACGTTTCATCATGGCGCCACACAGCAGGAGCGCTGCCAGCCCCAGCCCGCCGCCGACGAAACCGATGCTTCCCAACCCAACCTGCTGGCTGACTACGCTGCCGAGCAAGGCTCCGGCACCGATACCGACGTTGAATATCCCCGAGAACAGCGACATGGCCACATCGGTGGCATCCGAGGCGAAATGCAGTACCCGGGACTGCAACGCCAGCACGAAACACAGCACCACCGTTCCCCAGACCAGGCTCATCGCCAGGAATGCCGGCACTGAACCCGACAAGGGTCGTAGCAAGAGCAGGCACAGCGCCAGAATCAGGATGGAGCAGAACAGGAACGGGCGCGAATGACGAGGGCTGTAGCGGCTGAAAAGCACCGACCCGAGGATGCCGGCCCCGCCGAACAGCAGCAACACCACGGTGGTCATGTTGCCGCTCATCTGCGCGACCTGCCGGGTGAATGGCTCGATGTAGCTGTAGGCCGTGAACTGAGCGGTGACCACCAGCACTGTCAGCGCATAGACGGTGACCAGCAGCGGCCTTTTGAACAGCACCGACAGGCTGCGCAATGATCCCGAGTTCTGGCTGGGCAACAACGGCAAGGTCCGCGCCAGGCACAGCAACGCCATACCCGCCAGCACCGCGATGATCAGGAACGTCGTGCGCCAACCCAGCATGCCGCCAATCACCCGACCGAGCGGCACGCCCAGCACCATCGCCATGGTGGTGCCGGTGGCCAGAAGACCCAGCGCCTGCGCGGCCTTGCCTTGCGGTGCCACGCGTACCGCCAGAGAAGCGGTGATCGACCAGAACACCGCGTGAGAGAAAGCGATGCCGGTGCGGCTTACCAGCAGCACCTCGAAACTCCAGGCGATCCCCGAAAGCAGATGGCTGCCGATGAACAGCAGGAAGAGCCAGATCAGTAGCTTGCGCCGCTCGATGTTGCGCGTCAGCAACATCAGCGGCAGCGAGGTCAGCGCGACGATCCAGGCGTAAACCGTCAGCATCAGCCCCACGTGCGCGGTGGGCATGTCGAAGCTGCGACCGATATCGCTGAGCAGCCCCACCGGCACGAACTCGGTGGTATTGAAAATGAACGCAGCCAGCGCCAGTGCGACAACGCTGAGCCAGCGACCGCTCGCAACGGTCGTTTCCATATTGGTCATGAGGATGATCGAGTCTGGGGAGATGCAAGGAGGCGAGCCAGCCCCTGCGAAGCCAACAGCATAGCCACGAAAGGATTGCCGATTCGCGAACAACACAACGTAGAGGGCTGGGAAACGCGAATTCTATGCCTAGTGATGGACCCCGACAACGTCACTGCGACCAGTGATCGTTCCTACGCTCCGGCGCCCAGTCGGGCTGCAGACCGCCACACAGCCGATGCAAAACCCAAACTCCTCGCAAGACATTACAATGCGCCCTTTTTCGCCTTGCACCCGGTCCGCGCGCATGTCCTTACCCAAGCACCACCTCGAACTGCTGAGTCCCGCACGGGACGTCTCCATCGCTAAGGAGGCCATCCTGCATGGCGCCGATGCCGTGTACATCGGCGGGCCGAGTTTTGGCGCACGGCACAATGCCGAGAACAGCGTCGAGGATATCGCCGGCCTGGTGGAATTCGCCCACCTGTTCCATGCGCGGGTGTTCGTCACGCTCAACACCATCCTCCACGACGACGAGCTGGAAGCCGCGCGCACGCTGATCCACAAGTTGCACGAGATCGGCGTCGACGCGCTGATCATCCAGGACATGGGCATCATGGAAATGGACCTGCCGCCCATCGAGATCCACGCCAGCACTCAGACCGACATCCGCACACTGGAGCGGGCGAAGTTCCTCGATCGTGCCGGCTTCTCCCAGCTGGTACTGGCACGCGAGCTGAACCTGGCGGAAATCCGCGCCATCCACGAGCAGGTGGATTCGACCCTGGAATTCTTCATCCACGGCGCGCTGTGCGTGGCGTTTTCCGGGCAGTGCAACATCAGCCATGCGCAGACCGGACGCAGCGCCAACCGTGGAGATTGCTCCCAGGCCTGCCGCCTGCCCTACACCCTGAAGGATGACCAGGGTCGCGTGGTGGCCTTCGACAAGCACCTGCTGTCGATGAAGGACAACAACCAGAGCGCCAACCTGCGCGCACTGGTGGAGGCCGGCGTGCGCTCGTTCAAGATCGAGGGCCGCTACAAGGATGTGAGCTACGTGAAGAACATCACCGCTTACTACCGCCAGCGCCTCGACGAAATCCTCGAAGACCGCACCGACCTGGCCCGCGCCTCCAGTGGCCGTACCGAGCATTTCTTCGTGCCGGACCCGGACAAGACCTTCCACCGTGGCAGCACCGACTACTTCGTCACCGACCGCAAGATCGACATCGGCGCCTTCGATTCGCCGACCTTCACCGGCCTGCCGGTGGGTGAGGTGCTCAAGGTCGGCAAGCATGATTTCATCGCCCAGACCAAGGAGCCACTGAGCAATGGCGACGGCCTCAACGTGCTGGTCAAGCGCGAGGTAGTGGGCTTTCGCGCCAGCGTGGTCGAGCCGTTGAAGGAACTCGAAGAAGACGGCGAAGCCCGCTGGCAATACCGTGTCGAGCCCAACGAAATGCCGGCAGCGCTCAAGCAGCTGCGACCGAACCATCCGCTCAATCGCAACCTGGACCACAACTGGCAACAGGCACTGCTGAAGACCTCCGCCGAACGTCGCGTGGGCGTGCGCTGGCTGGCCAAGTTGCGCGCGGATGAACTGGAGCTGCACGTCACCAGCGAAGAAGGTGCCTATGCCACGGTGGCTCTGCCCGGCCCCTTCGGCGAGGCGAAGAAGCCCGAGCAGGTGCCCGCTCAGATCACCGACCTGCTGCGCCAGCTGGGCACGACGGTCTACCACGCCGAAGAGGTGGCAATCGATGCGCCACAGGCGTTCTTCATTCCCAATTCACAACTCAAGGCTCTGCGCCGCGAAGCCATCGAGGCGCTGACCGTCGCCCGCGAAGCCATGCGCCCACTCGGCAGCCGCAAGCCGGTCAGCGTGCCGCCGCCGGTCTACCCCGAGTCGCATCTGTCGTTTCTCGCCAACGTCTACAACGAGAAGGCCCGCGCCTTCTATCACCGTTACGGCGTACAGCTGATCGATGCGGCCTACGAGGCCCACGAGGAAACCGGCGAAGTGCCGGTGATGATCACCAAGCACTGCCTGCGCTTCTCCTTCAACCTCTGCCCCAAGCAGGCCAAGGGCGTCACTGGCGTGAAAACCCGCGTCGCGCCGATGCAACTGGTACATGGCGACGAGGTGCTGACGCTGAAGTTCGATTGCAAGCCCTGCGAGATGCACGTGATCGGCAAGATCAAGGGCAACATCCTCAACCTGCCGCAGCCGGGCAGCGCAGCCAGCGTGGTCGGGCAGATCAGCCCCGAAGACCTGATGAAGACCATTCGCCGGCCGCAGCGCTGACGAAATCTCTCGCCGAAGCCGCCTCTCTCGGCAGGAGAGTGGCGGCGATGAAGGACGAGGCCGGATTATTCAGCGAAGTAAGCCTGCGCTCGCTCTACTTCGGCGGCGGTCGGCTTGTAGCTGGTCCACTGATCGCTCTCTTTCTTCTTGTAACGCACTACGCCCTGCGCCACGTCGAACTCGTAGAACGGATAGACCTCGCGCAGGTTGTAGAAGGCAGCCGGGGCGAAGAACAGGATGTCGGCGACCAGATAACCACTGTTGAACTTGAGCGGCATCAGCCCGTACATGGGCTCCATGCCTTCCTGCGTGGCGCGGAAGCGATACTGGCCAAAGCTGGTGGCCTTGTAGGTTTTGCTGACGGGGTTTTTCAGCACCAGCGGCGCATCATTGTTGATCTTCACCGCGAGGCTCGGATCGCTGGAGCGTAGAGAGGTGGTAGCGGTACAGGCGGACAGCAGTACGGCGGTCAGCGGCACCGCTAGCAATTGTTTCAGGTTCATCATCGTTCCCTCGTGAGTGTTGGCGAACGGCGCCGGTCGTCTCCCGCGCTGGAAGCCGACGGCCATCCGTGGCGTCGCGACTATAAGGCAGGCAATGCATCATGGCAAAGTGACACATAGCAATCGATTCACTGGTGCGCCCAAAAATCGTGCTCACTCATTCAAGGCCCGACACGCTACGCCGACAAGAAGGACTCCCACCCCTTCCACTCCGATACAACCATGTTCAACGACCGCCCCACGGTAGAACTTCAAGGCAGTCAGCGCAGTAGGCTGTTTCACCAGCGAACTACGCTAGGGTGAGTGGTTTCAATACGAGTTCTCGTGAATACGGAACTGAAGCTGGTGCTGCGCGTAATCCATAGTAGGCTGTAGGCGGCAACGTCATTCACCACATGCAGCCACAGTCACCGGCCACTTCGACAGATGCACCGGAAAGTGACCGAACAACCGCTGCCGCCAGCTTAAGGCTATGCTCAGGTACGACGATCTGCACACTACGAAAAACGGATCGGGTTCGAAATACCCTCTCAGACACCTAACTTAGACCGCTCTTCGCGCATTGCTTTAAACTTCCGTCGCTGCCTTGCAGCTCTTGTATGCCAGCCACCGGATTTTTTATGAAACCCCGTTCCGTCTCGCCGTTCCAATTGTTCATCCTTGTATTGTCCTTTTATGTATTGGGTGCGCTGATAGCCGATCTCGCATTCGATCTTCCAGACGACGTTTCGCAGTTGCTGGTTTACATCGACAATATCGTCTGTTTCTTTTTCTTCCTCGACTTCTGCGTCCGCTTTCATGCAGCGGAAGACAAGAAACGCTTCATGCGTTGGGGCTGGATCGATCTACTCGCTTCAATTCCAGCTGCGGGCTTCCAGGCAGCCAAGGTGGTCAGAGCCTTTCAGATTCTCCGCATTCTCCGGGCGATCAAGTCCATGCAGATGATCTGGCGCATGTTGTTCCGCAACCGTGCAGAAGGAATAGTCGCCTCTGCGGCCACGGCCACCCTGCTGCTGGTAGCCTTTGGCGCTATCACCATGCTGCTGGTGGAGGCCCCCAACCCGGACAGCTCGATTAACAATGCCGAGGAAGCCTTGTGGTGGGCGTTCGTGACAGTCACAACCGTTGGCTATGGCGACTTTTACCCTGTAACCACACTCGGCCGTGTAGTGGCGGTGATGCTGATGGTTTCAGGAGTGGGGCTGTTCGGCAGCTTTGCTGCATATGTCGGTTCGCTATTCGTGCAGGATCAGAATCAGGAGGATGAACAGCAGCAGGAAGCGACCCAAGTGCTTATACAACGCCTTGTCGAACAAGTTGAATACCTCAGTCTCGAAGTAGGAGCACTGCGCAACCAGTTGCTCGAGGCCGATAAACCAAGCGCACCCGCCCCCCCTCATACCTGAGCAGTCTGGCTCTCTCGGCTACCATACCCGGCGTCCTATGAGTGTACTCAGCCAATAACAGCAGCTACCTCTTTACGAGAAGACAATCATGCGCAGGGCCGAAGGCAAACACCGCAATACCATCAGCCTGGAGCGGCTGCAACGCTTCCTGAATTGGAACACCGAGCACCATCCCGACTTCGTCCCGAAGAAGAAACATCAAGACAAATGGTTCGCCACCTACATCGGCCACCAGCCACCGGAGATTAGTCGCGCCGCCCGGTTGTTCTGGCTGGGATTGAATGAGGCTGCGGTCGAATCCGTGCTGCAGACCGACGAACCGGCCGGCCTGCTTGGTCGCCTGCTCAAACGCGACCTGAATGATTTCAGCTGCAACATCGATATCCACGGCATCGAGAAAGCGTTCGATTGCGGCCCGGTACAGAACCTGCTGGAGTCCGAGCTGGCGCTGCGCATTCCCGACAGCACGTCGGCCGATGAATTCGAAGCCCATGTTCACAGTGCCATCGGGGAGCTGGTCCTGAGCCGCCTGCGCATCCTGGAAAAGCCTTTCGCCAGCCTCGGCGAAGAGCAGAAGGCCCGCATTCTTGACCGGGTGCCGCCCCGCCTGGCGCGGCTCGATGACTTCACCGCCAAGGCCGCCGACATCGTCAACGAGGTGATGCACGAGCTGCGCTTTGTGGTAGAGCTGCGTCACGGCT
>JBKEBY010000111.1:0-18897 GCA_047973445.1 Pseudomonas sp. | reverse complement strand
TCACCGACCAATCAATCCTAGCCAGAAGCGCAGGGTCGATGGACCTTTCCACATCCAGAACGTGAACGCCTACGACAGCCGGTTGAAGAGTTGGATGATTCCCTTTCATGGTGTGGCCACCAAGTATCTGACGCATTACTTGGGATGGCGTCGCCTGCTCGAACGTCATAAGACCCAGCTCAATCCATTGATTTGCTTGAGGGAAGCGCTGGGGCGAGCGGCTATGCAACAGCTAACTCAGACATAGCCTTCCGAAAAGCTAGGAACCCCGTTACGCTGCTTCCATTGACACTTTGGCAATCCGCTTAGCCCAGCATGCTCCTGGTGTGGAGACCACGCTTTTTCAGGCTTGTAGTGCCCGGAATGCAGGGCATACGGAAAATGCCATTTATTCCGATCATTTCGACGGAAAATGCCACTTTATGTGGCTCAATCATGCCAATAACGGCGCCCATTTTTCGCCTAAATCATTGATTTATATAGAGTGGTGAATGCCATGTTTATCGCCCGTCGACATTTTTTTGTCGATGGGCAGATTAATTGGCATGCCAAAATCAGCCACTACTCCGGCCTAGAGCCGGGGTTTTACATTCTGGATCAGTACCTTAGAGACAGCTGAGTAGTGTCCAGAACATATAGCCTCGAATTCGATGCGCAGGCACTGAAGGAGTGGAACAAGCTGGGCGATACCCTCCGTGAGCAGCTCAATAAAAAGCTCGCGGAGGTGCTGGTCAATCCGCGCGTTGAGGCAAATCGCCTTCGCTCACTATGCCACTTTATATGGGCAGATCATGCCTACAATGGCACCAATTTTCATGGATGCTATTTATGTTCCACGTGGAACATGACGAAGCGCATCCATAGCTTCATTGCATGAAGCTGAATGGTTTAATCAATTTTTAGAATTCAGCAGTTCTTCGTAAGATTCCTTCATCAAGATTTCCAGCCATCTCAATTCTTGGATTCAAGAGGAACTTATTCATGTTGGATTCCAATCTCAAGACCCAGTTGAAGGCCTACCTGGAAAAGGTCACCCAGCCGTTCGAGATCGTCGCGTCCCTCGATGACGGCGAGAAGTCCCAGGAAATGCTGAGCCTGCTGCAGGACATCGCCAGCCTCAGCGACAAGATCACCCTCAAGACCGACGGCCAGGACGCCCGCAAGCCGTCGTTCGCCCTCAACCGCATCGGCGGCGACATCGGCCTGCGCTTCGCCGGCCTGCCCATGGGCCACGAATTCACCTCGCTGGTGCTGGCCCTACTGCAGGTCGGCGGCCATCCGTCCAAGACCGCGCCGGAGGTCATCGAACAGATCAACAACATCGAAGGCGAATACCACTTCGAGACCTACTTCTCGCTGTCCTGCCAGAACTGCCCGGACGTGGTCCAGGCGCTGAACCGGATGGCCGTGCTCAACCCCAACATCCGCCACGTCGCCATCGACGGCGCGCTGTTCCAGGATGAGGTCGAAGCCCGCCAGGTCATGTCCGTACCGAGCATCTACCTCAACGGCGAACTGTTCGGCCAGGGCCGCATGGGCGAAGAGGAAATCCTCGCCAAACTCGACACCGGCGCCGCCGCTCGCGACGCCGAGAAACTCAATGCCAAGGACGCCTTCGACGTGCTGGTCATTGGCGGTGGCCCGGCCGGTGCCGCGGCGGCCATCTACGCCGCGCGCAAGGGCATCCGCACCGGCGTGGCGGCCGAGCGCTTCGGTGGCCAGGTGCTGGACACCATGGCCATCGAGAACTTCATCTCGGTGAAGGAAACCGAAGGCCCGAAACTGGCCCGCGCGCTGGAAGAACACGTGCGAGAGTACGATGTCGACATCATGAACCTGCAGCGTGCCGCCGCGCTGATCCCGGCCGGCGCCGACGGCCTGCACGAAGTGAAGATGGACAGCGGCGCCTCGCTCAAGGCGCGGACCCTGATCCTGGCCACCGGCGCCCGCTGGCGCGAAATGAACGTACCCGGCGAGCAGGAATACCGCGGCCGTGGCGTCGCCTACTGCCCGCATTGCGACGGCCCGCTGTTCAAGGGCAAGCGCGTGGCGGTGATCGGCGGCGGCAACTCCGGGGTGGAAGCGGCCATCGACCTGGCCGGCATCGTCGCCCACGTCACCCTGCTGGAATTCGGTGAAGAACTGCGTGCCGACGCCGTGCTGCAGCGCAAGCTGCAGAGCCTGGCCAACGTCACCATCCTCAAGATGGCGCAGACCACCGAGGTCAAGGGCGACGGCCGGAAGGTTACCGGGCTGATCTACAAGGACCGCACCAGCGAGGCGCTGCACGAGATCGAACTGGAAGGCATCTTCGTACAGATCGGCCTACTGCCCAACAGCGACTGGCTGAAAGGTACCGTCGAGCTGTCGCGCTTCGGCGAGATCATCGTCGACGCCAAGGGCCAGACCAACATCCCCGGCGTGTTCGCGGCCGGTGACGTGACCACGGTGCCTTACAAGCAGATCGTCATCGCCGTGGGCGAAGGCGCCAAGGCCTCGCTGAGCGCGTTCGACCACCTGATCCGGACGTCCGTACCGGCGTAAGTTGCAAGGTGCAAAAAGAAAGGGAGCGGCCGCGAGGTTCGCTCCCTTTTTTGCTTATCCGCGCCGTCGGCTTAGTCCGTACTCCAAGCGCGATCGAAGGATAGTTAGCGCGCATCCGCAGTCTATTGCTGTACGCCGAATCCTCGGGTTCGACTACAAGCGAGCGGATGGAGCGCCGGTCGGCCGTTTCGTCATGCATCTGTCAGCAGTTCATGGAGCCATCCACAGATGATGAAAGCGGATACACCGCAGAGCCTCCGCGGTGCCGTGGTCACGCTGAGCAACAGAGCTCGAGAGCCGCAGCACGAAGCCTCCGTGCATGCCGAATTGGCCAGGCGTATCGCCGAACTCCAGGGCATGGCCTTTCTCGGTGAATATGACCCTGCCAGGGATTACTCGGGGAGGCTCTACTTCGTTCCCTCCGGCACCGTGATTGGTGCCCTGAAGGCACGCGAGTTGGGCGTGGGCGGTGAAACCGATCTGTTCGGCGGAGTTGTGCCGCAGGCGTTCGTCGAAACCAAGGCCATCTCCCATCCACTGATCCGTCCTGACGCCGAAGCGCCGGTGGGCTGGTCCCGCCCCTTCGGCGTCTGCGTGAAGGGCTGCGTATTGCGTGGCTACAGCGCATTTTCCCCGGCGGATGCGCGCGAGGCGGGACACAGGTTGCTGCAAGAGGGGGCGCTGCGGATCAAGCCCGTGCGTGCAACCGGCGGTCGTGGCCAGCAAAAGGTCAGCAGCGTGCATGAGCTGGAGGAGGCGCTGGCGCAGCACGACGAAAAGGAGCTGAGTCAGTACGGGCTGGTACTCGAGGCGCACCTCGACGAGGTCACCACCTTCAGTGTCGGTCAGGCTCGGGTGGCCGGCCGGGTGATCAGCTATCACGGCACACAGCGTCTGACCCAGGACAATACGGGCGAAATGGTTTACGGCGGCTCGGACCTGCTGGTTGTCGAGGGCGGCTTCGATGCGTTGTTGAAGCTGGATCTGGATGAGCCAATCCGGCAGGCGGTGTCACAGGCCCAGGCGTATGACGAAGCAGCCTCTAGCTGCTATCGCGACTTCTTCGCCTCCAGGCGCAACTACGACATCGCGCGCGGCGTCGATGGCAAGGGCCGTGTCTGCTCTGGCGTGCTGGAACAGTCCTGGCGGATCGGCGGCGCCAGTAGCGCGGAGATCGCTGCCCTGGAGGTGATCATGCGGGGAAGCGCCGAGGGGGCCGTGCGGGCCTCTTCGGTGGAACTGTATGGCGAAAACACGAACATGCCCGCGGATGCGGCCCTGATGTTCCAAGGTCAGGATGCGGAGGTCGGTTTCATCACCAAGTACGTCACGGTAGAGGGCTAGAACGGACCCTATGGCAACTCATAGCGAAGCGGTAGACATCCTGGTCGAAGACGAACACATCGCCGGGACTTTCCTTACCCCGCCGACGAAATTGCCTGGGGTGCTGTTCGTGCATGGCTGGGGCGGTAGCCAGGCACGGGATCTGACGCGGGCCCGGGGGCTCGCCGGGTTGGGCTGCATCTGCCTGTCCTTCGATCTGCGCGGCCATGCGCAGACCCAGGCCCAGCAGCAGACGGTGACGCGCGAACAGAACCTGAAGGATCTGCTCGCAGCCTACGACCTGCTGGCGCAGCATCCGCATATCGATCCCTCGGCCATCGCGGTCGTGGGCACCAGTTACGGCGGCTACCTGGCGGCGATCCTCACCTCTCTGCGGCCGGTGCGCTGGCTGGCCATGCGCGTGCCGGCGCTCTACCGTGATGAAGACTGGGCGATGCCCAAGCGCCAGCTCGATCGTGACGTGCTCAACCGCTTGCGCCATAGCCGGATCAGACCTGAGGACAATCGAGCACTGGCGGCCTGTGCGACCTTCAGGGGCGATGTGTTGATCGTTGAGTCGGAGCAGGACAGCTTCGTCCCTCACGAGACCATCATGAGTTACCGTGCGGCTTTCCAGCAGACGCACTCGCTGACGCATCGAATCCTCCTCGGCGCCGATCACGCCTTGAGCGAAGAGAGCTGCCAGCGCGCCTATACCGATATCCTGGTCGGCTGGGCGACGGAGATGGTGGTGGGCGGACGACTCAACAGTCGGAAGGATGGTTAGTGCTGGGCGGCAGGTAGGCGCTGCATCGTTCATTCCGACGGTACAGAGGGTTCGACAGGCGCGATGGCGAACAGGCTGTCGAACAGGGTCCCAGATTCGCGCACACCAGCAGGACGATCAGCGCTTCCCAAACGACATGCAGCCCCTCGCGCTGCTGAGCCGGGCCGTTCAGGCAGTCGCGCTACCCGGCGCACTGGCCGCCTGCCAGAGGATTTCGGCGCAGCCCTGGCGGCGGGCGATCAGGCGGGCGGCCACGAAGAACAGATCGGACAGACGATTGAGATAGGCGAGCCCCATCGGACGCAAGGGTTCGCTGGCGTTGAGCAACTGGCAGCGACGTTCCGCCGTGCGCGCCAGGCTCCGGCACAGGTGCGCCAGGGCGATCAGGCGCGAGCCGCCGGGCATGATGAAGTCCTTCAGGGGGCCGAGTTCCTGGTTCCAGCGGTCGATGGCCGCTTCCAGTCGACTGATTTCAGCTTCGTCCAGCGCCTGGTATTCCGGCATGGCCAGTTCGCCGCCCAGATCGAACAGGCGGTGCTGGCAGGGGCCCAGCACTTCGATCAGCTCGGCGAGCCCCGGCCATTGCCCCTGCTCTTGCGCGAGGTCTGCCAGCAGCAACCCCAGCTGGCTGTTCAGCGTATCCAGCTCGCCCATGGCTTCGATTCTCGGGTGACTCTTGGGCACACGACGGCCATCGGCCAGCCCTGTTTCGCCTGTGTCGCCGGTGCGTGTGTAGATTTTCGACAGTCGGTTGCCCATGTTCGGTCCTTGTCAGTAGCTGATTGGTTCGGATGGTGTGGAGAGCGGCAGGCGCAGCGTGAAGGTACTGCCCTGTCCGGGCCGGGACTGTATCTCCATTTGGCCCTTGTGATTGTTGGTGATGATGAAATACGAAACGGAAAGGCCCAGGCCGGTTCCCTGGCCAACTTCCTTGGTAGTGAAAAACGGCTCGAAGATGCGCTTGCGGACACGCTCGGGTATACCGCCACCGTTGTCTTCGACCTGGATTTCCGCCCAGGGCGGATTCAGACGGGTACGCAGGATGATCTGCCCAGGCACGTCACTGCCTTTTTGGTGGATGGCCTGGGCAGCATTCTTCAGCAGGTTCAACAGCACCTGCTCCAGCTCATTGCCGATGCAGGGCACACGATCCACCTGGGGATCGAAATCGCGAACGATATCGATGGCGCGAAAATCGAAGCCTTCGATCAGTGCGAAGTCGTTGCCGGCGATCTCCAGTGCCTGGTCGATCAGCGCCGCCAGCTGGCACTCGGCCAGTTGGCGATTGCTCATTCGGCTGAAACTGAGCATGTGACTGACGATCTTGGCCGCACGGGAGCCGGCCTGCTGGATTCCGTCCAGCAGTTGCGGTATCTCGCGGCGCTGTAGGTACTGGTTGACGGCTTCCAGCTGTACGCCGGTCTCCTCGGCGCTCTTGCGGTTGCGTTCCAGCTCGGGGGACAGCCGGCGGCGGATATTCTGCGCGTTGTGCAGGATGGCGCCGAGCGGGTTGTTGATCTCGTGGGCCATGCCGGCCGCCAGACTGCCGACCGACAGCATCTTCTCCGACTGCACCATGATTTCTTCCATGTTGATGCGCTCGGTGATGTCGTCGATGCGGATCACCACCCCGCGACCGCCTTGCCCCATCAGGGGATAGAGCGTCAGCGCGAAATGCCTGGGTTCCTCGTTGAGCAGCCAGGTGACGCGCTCGATCTTGGCGACCTGGTGCTGCTCGGAGGCCTGGCGAATCTGCGTGAGGAAGGGTTTGAGCGGCTCGAAGGCGATGAACACCGGCTGATTCAGTGCATCGTCCAGCGAGGTGCCGGAAAGCTGGCTGGCCTGCTGATTCCATTGGGTGACGTAGAGCTGTTCGTCTAGCGCGATGAGCGCCGAGGGCATCGAGTCGATGATGCTGTTGAGGTAATGCTGGAAGCCGGTGAGCTTCTGCTCGATCTTGCTGCGCACCTGGACTTCCAGTTCCAGCTTGCGGTTCGAGTGGCGGGTCTGCTCGGCCAGCCCCTGCGCGTGATCGAAGGCTTCCTGGGCGTCGTCGCGGGCGCGCCTGAGCTGCTGCTCGCGGGCTTCCATGCGCGACAGCATGGTGTTGAAGGCATCAGCCAGGCGACCGATCTCGTCCTGGTTCTTCGGCGTGGCGCGTAAGGCGTAGTTCTCCTCGCGAGTGACCTGACGTGACAGCGCTTCGAGATCGCGGATCGGGCGGCTGATCAGTTGGCGGATCTGCCGCGCGACGATGATCCACAGCAGCAGGCTGACCGCGAGAATGGCCAGGCTGGCCGTTAGCGTGCCCCTGTAGAAGGCGCCTGGCAGTTCGCTGCTGGCGACCATCAATAGATGACCGGTTCGGCCTTCGTCTGCTGGCAACTCCACCAGCAGGCTGGCGCGTATCTCGCCGGCCCGCCAGGTGTGCACCTCTTCCAGGCGTTCCGGCAGGACCAGTTGCTCGCCACGCTGAAGCTGCGCGAGGCTGTTGCCGGCGGTGTCGTAGATGATCGCCGCGCGCAGGGGAGGGTAGTCTGCCAGGCGCGCCAGCAGGGCGTTGGCCGATGCTTCGGAGACCAGCGCCTTGCTGCTCAGTTCCTTGGTGGCGAGCAGTTCGCCGAGCGTGTGCATGGCCTGGGGTGCAACGCTTTGGCGGGAAATCCAGTAGGCGGCGCTGATGAATGCGAGGTTGGAAACCAGCAGAACGGCTGCCAGCAGGACGAGCATGGCGACCAGTAGTTTGCGGCCGACCGGAAGATTTTCGAGCTGCTGGCGCAGATTCATGGGAAGGCAATGTCTGGCAGGATGATCCTGGCAGGTTAGCGGTGCCTCAGTCCCTGGGCAATCCACGACGTTCCAGCAGTGTTTGCAGGCGTCGGTGCAGCCCGTCCAGGTGAGGCACTTCCAGGCCGATGAGCGCCGCCGTGCTGCAGGCATGGCCCAACAGGTAGCTGATTTCGGTTCGACGTCCTGCATGGACGTCCTGGTACATCGACGAATAATTGGCGGCGGTTGCCTGTATGACCCGTTGCACATCCTCCGCGAACCCGGCTGCCAGCTCGGAGTAGCCGTTCGCCACAAGCAGCGTGGCAAGTTCGACGCACAGTGCGTCGAGCGCCTGAGAGTGAGCCCGCAGTTCGCCGTTACGGCAATCGTGCAGCACCGTCAGAGGGTTGATTGCGCAGTTGAGCGCCAACTTGTGCCACAGGCGCCCCATGATATCGGTGGTCCACCGATGGGGAATCGACGCCGCGGCGAGGTCTTCCAGCCAAGCCGGAGGAGTTGAATCATTCGGGTCGCCCAGCCAGTTCTGTCCCTGGCCCGCGAAGGTGGCATGGAAGCCATCCTGGCGATAGGCACCTTCGGTACTGGAGACGAACAGGCAACGTGCGGCGGGCCAGCGGCGGGCTACTGTCTGCTGGCTGCCCAGGCCATTCTGCAGCAGGAGGATTTCGCAGGGTGCGGTGAAGCGACTGGCGACCTGGGCGACGGCGTTTTCCGCATCGTAGGCTTTGCAGGCGACTAGCAGACGGCGAATCGGCGTATCCGCTTGCGCCAGTTCGGCGGGAATTCTATGCAGGTGGGGCTGGCCGTTCTCCGTCAGCCGCAGGCCGCCGATGTTCCGGTAGTCGGTCAGGCGATCCGGGTTGCGCAGGATCAGTTGGACGGGTAGCCCGGCGCGAGCCAGGCGGGCCGCCCAGAGAATGCCGAGACTGCCCGCACCGAGCACATGCCAGGTGGTCATCAGCCCGACTGCTTCAGCCGCATCGGTACGATGCGTCCTGTGGCGTAGGCATCGCGCAGCAGCGACCGGGCCTGGGTGGCGACCGTCGGAGCATCAGTGGGAAAGGCGTTCGAATCCACGCTGACCAGGCTGATGCCGGCCTTGAGTGAGACGAAGCCCTCGCTGGTCTTGAATGCCTTGAGGTTCAGGCCTTCATGCAGGCGCTTGAAACTGCTGGGCGAGCAGGCCTTGGCGTCGTCGACCAGGGCCAGCAAGCCGAAATGATCTTCATCCAGGCGGCTGAGTACGTCCAATGGCCGTACCAGCTGTTGCAGACGCTGCGCCACGCCCCGCAGCAGTTCGTGATGATATTCCTTGCCGTGCCGGTCCCGCTGGGATGCCAACTCCTGCAGGCCGATCAGCAAATAGCACAGCGCACCGCCGCGACTCTCGATCTGACGCAGGCTGTCGCCGAGCTTCTGGTTCATGTAACGCGAATTGCCCAGCCCGGTGATCGGGTCGATCAGGTTGCGTTGTTCGAGCTCGTTGAGGTCTTCGGTCAATGCACGATTCGTCTGCGTCAGGCGTTGCAGCGAACCGCAGAGTCGGTCGGCGGCATAGACCCGCGGCACCAGTTGCTCGTGCATTGCGGATTTGCTGATGAAGTCGTCTACCCCGCGGTCGAACGCCTGGCTCAGCACATCCTGGCCATCGCGGCCGGTGAGCAGGATGACGTAGGTGTAATGGGCGGACATTTCATCCTGCTGGCGGACCTGGGCGGTCAGTTCCAGGCCATCCATCTCCGGCATCAGCCAGTCGGCCAGCAGCACGTTGGCCGGCCGCTGTTCGATCAGCGCCAGTGCGGCGCTGGCACTGTCGGCGAAACGAATGTCCTGGTAGCCGGCCTTGGACAGGGCGCGACCGATCATCACGCTGGAAAACTTGGCGTCGTCGACAACCAGAATGCTGAGTTGGGGGTTGGGCATTGATGATCTCGGTCGGAAAGGCAGTCGTGTCGCCAGCGGCCAGCACCGCAAGGTTGAATGGTTATAATGATGGCGTATTTCAATCGTCAAGCACGGCGCGCTCGGTCACACCGTGGCGCCATCAATCTGGAGGAATCCCATGCCCTCGTTCGACGTGGTGTCCGAACTGGACAAACACGAAGTCACCAACGCAATCGACAATGCCATGAAAGAGCTGGAGCGGCGTTACGACTTGCGCGGCAAAGGCAGTTTTGAACACAAGGATCTGACGGTAAATCTGACCGCCGAAGCCGATTTCCAATTGGAGCAGATGCTGGAAATCCTCAAGTTGAGCCTGGTCAAGCGCAAGATCGATATCCAGTGTCTGGAGTTCAAGGATCCCTACCCGTCGGGCAAGACGGTCAAGCAGGAAGTGATTCTACGTGAAGGCATCGACAAGGAACTGGCCAAGAAGATTGTTGCGCATATCAAGGATGCCAAGCTCAAGGTGCAGGCGGCTATCCAGGGCGAGCAGGTCCGGGTGACTGGCAAGAAGCGTGACGACCTGCAGGAGGCGATTGCCCTGCTGCGTGCCCATGAGTTCGGAATGCCGCTGCAGTTCAACAACTTCCGCGACTGATCCCGCCGCTTTTCTCCCTTTTTTGCTTTAAGCACATCACCAAACGGTGTGCCCTGCTCTTTGGAGTCTGTTCATTATGGATGTCAATATCGAATATCTGGTCGGCCTGTCCGAGACCTGGCTGCCGGTGGTGTTGCAGTATTCGGCCCAGTTTCTCCTGGCGCTGATCACCCTCCTGATCGGTTGGTGGCTGATCAACAAACTGACGGGCAGGCTCGGCGCGCTGCTGCGTCGCCGTCAGGTTGAGCCCTCGCTGCATGGCTTTATCGAAAGTCTTGCAGGGATAGCGCTCAAGACCCTGCTGCTGATAAGCGTGGCTTCCATGGTCGGTGTGGAAACCACGTCGTTCATCGCCATGATCGGTGCGGCCGGATTGGCAGTGGGCCTGGCCTTGCAGGGTAGTCTGGCCAACTTTGCCGGTGGCGTTTTGATCCTGCTGTTTCGGCCGTTTCGGGTCGGTGAGTGGATCGAGGCCCAGGGCGTGGCGGGCACCGTTCATTCCATCCAGATTTTCCATACGGTGCTCAAGAGCGCTGACAACAAGACCATCGTGGTGCCCAACGGAAGCCTGTCAAATGGGCATATCACCAACTACTCTCGCGAGCTGAATCGCCGTGTCGATATCAATATCGGCATCGATTACAGCAGTGATATCAAGCTGGCACGCCAGATTCTAATGGAGATTGCCGAGGACTCCCGTGTGCTTCGTGACCCCGAACCGGTCGTGTTTGTCACTGGTCTGGGCGATAGCGCGGTGAATCTGTCGCTACGTGTGTGGGTGGCAACCGGAGATTTCTGGCCGGTGACCTTCAGCTTTACTGAACAGGCCAAAGAGCGCTTGACGGCTGCTGGAATAGGTATTCCATTTCCACAGCGGGTGGTGCACCTGGTGCAAAGCTGAATAAGGCAGAAAAGCGGCTTTGTCTTTCAGGGCCGCTCGGATGCAACCTCGCCACCGGGGCCATCCGACCGTTCGCGGTTGCGCGTCCATTGCCAGGCGATCAACACCAGTGTCGGTACCCCGAGCAGAGCGGTGACCAGGAAGAAGTTGCTGTAGCCGAGATGCTCCACCATCACGCCCGAATAGCCCCCTAGCAGGCGCGGCAACAGCAGCATCAGCGAGCTGAGCAGCGCGTACTGGGTGGCCGAAAACTTCAGGTTGGTCAGGCTCGACAGGTAGGCGACGAAGGCTGTAGAGGCCAGCCCGCCACTGAAGTTGTCGCAGGAAATGGTGACGATGAGCATCTGCAGGTTCGCGCCCATCTCCACCAGCAGCATGAACATCAGGTTGGTCGCCGCCGAGGCGACACCACCGATGAAGAGGATAGGCAGGATGCTGAAGCGCACGATCAGCAAGCCGCCGAAGGCCGCACCGAGCAGCGTCATGATCAGCCCGAACAGCTTGCTGACGCTGGCGATCTCGTCCTTGGAGAAGCCCTGGTCGATGTAGAACACGTTGGCCATCACACCCATCACTGTATCCGACATTCGGTAGGTGGCGATCAGCCCAAGCAACAGTAGCGCCTGCCAGCGGTAGCGCACGATGAAGTCGGTGATCGGCGTCAGCACTGGACCCATCAGGATGCGCCCGGGAGCTGACAGGCAGCCCCAGCAGATCAGCAGATACATGGTGCCGCGCGGCCAGTAGCCGCCCCAGTAGGACTGGAACATGCCGGTGGTCGAGACCATCAGGATGATCAGCACGATCACCGATACCGCCTGGTGGGCGAAGTCGAAGCGCGACGGGCGCTGTTTCTGCCCGGCCTGCCCGAGGATGCGCCGCACAGGTACCAGAAGCGCTCGGCCCACCGGGGAGATGCTGCCGAGAATGAATAGCGCGTAGAGCGTCGCACGAGGCCAGGCCTGGGCAATCAGCGCATTGATCATCGCCGGCACGGAAATCAGCAGCACCAGCAGCAGACCGACCGCGGCCAACTGATGGTTGAAGGTATAGCGGGAGGGCTCGTTGGGCAGCGGTGCCGCCGCCTGAGGCTCGGGAATCAGCAGGCTGGTGATCAGCCCTGGCACGATCAGCAGCGCGAAGACCATGTAGGTGGTGGCCCAGGCCGCCTGGTTGTAATCCAGGCTACTCGATCCCAGCCACTCGGCGAGAAACAGCGCGCCGGCACTGGCCAGCAGCATGGCGATGCGATAACCGGTCATGTAGCTGGCGGCCAGGGTGGCCTGCAGGCGATCTTCGGCGATCTCCAGGCGATAAGCGTCGATGGCGATGTCCTGAGTCGCCGAGGAGAAGGCAACAGCCACGGCCAACGCAATCAGCAGCGTCAGATTTTCCTGGGGGTTGCACAGCGCCATGCCGATCAGACCGACGGCGATCACGACCTGCGACAGCACCAGCCACGAGCGGCGCTTGCCGAGTGCCCCGATCCAGGGCAGACGCCATTGGTCGAGCATGGGCGACCAGACCCATTTGAAGGCATAAGCCAGGCTGATCCAGCTGGCAAAGCCGATGGTCTCGCGGGAAACCCCCGCTTCGCGCAGCCATACCGAGAGAGTGGAAAATACCAGGATCGCCGGCAAGCCGGCGGCGAATCCGAGGATGAGCAGCGTCAGCGAGGCGGGGCTGGCGTAGGAGGCGAGGGCGTCGCGCCAGGTTTCACGGGACATACGGCGATGATCTGTAGGTAATGGAGGCAAAAGCCGCACTCTACCCGCTGTACTCGGATGAATGCCAGCCGTGCCGACGCACGTCCACCCGGTCGTTGACTATGGTTAGGCCCTCGGCACGCAGGCGCATGCGCTGCTCGTGACCCGCCGCGGTACCCGCCGGCAGGCTGAGCCGACCGCCGGCTGCAATCACTCGGTGCCAAGGCAGACGGGTATCGTCCGGCAGTTGTGACATGAGCCGTCCGACCCAGCGGGCGGCACGCCCGAGGCCAGCCATGGCGGCCAGCTCGCCGTAGCTTATGACCTTGCCTTGAGGGATCTGCGACATCACCAGGTAGACGGCGGCGCGGCGGGTCTGGGCATCGGCATCGGACGGCAGCAGGGGAGATTGTTCTATCATGGACGCGCTTCCGGTGAACTCGGCTTTCGCTTGGTGGTCACTGCTTGCTGTGAGCAAGGGCATAAGGATAATGCAGTCTTCCAACCCACTCGAACAGACCTTCAGTTCCCTCTATGTTTTCCAAAACTCTGCTGTGTGTGGTCCTGTCCACGCTTTCCCTGCCACTGCTGGCCGATACCATATGGCTGAAGAATGGTGATCGTTTGACGGGCAAGATCAGCCTTCTGGATGGCGGCAAGCTATTACTCAAAACCGATTACGGTGGATCGATCCCGCTGAAATGGAGCGCAATCGCGACACTGGAAAGCGACCAGAAGCTGCTGATCAAGCAGGATGACGTAACGGGTGAGGTGGTGCAGACGATACAAGCGGCTGAGGATGGCACTGTGGTTCTAGCCAATGGTGCGGCGCCACGTACCGTTAAGCTGGCGAGCATCTCGCAGATCATCCATCCCAAGCCATTGATCGAGGATTTCTCCTGGAAAGGCGATGTCGACGTGGCGATGGATTACAAGCGCGCCGAGACCGATACCGATGACTATGACGTGTCCTTTGACACCAAGGCACGACATGGGCTGTGGCGGCACAATGGCACTGGCAACTACAACCGCGAATACCGAGATGGCGTGACTGTCACCAACAATTGGGATGCCGAATACGCACTCGACCGTTTCCTGGGCGAACACTGGTTCTGGCAGGGGCGCCTGAGCTACACGCGTGACAAGATCGAAGATGTGCGCCGTCAGCGCACCATAGGTACCGGTCCCGGTTACCAGTTCTGGGACAACGACCTGGGGGCCTTCTCGTTGGCTTCGCTGATCAACCGTAGCGACTATCAGTATGCCGACGGCAACAGGGACGAGTTCTTCATGGCTGCCTTGAAGTGGGATTACAACCGCTACCTGGTCGGCAAGACCTTTGAACTGTTCACATACGGTGAAGTCGGTAAGCCGTTGGAAGGGGTGGCCGATTACGCACTGGATGCAGAGATAGGGTTGCGCTACAAGGTGACCGACTGGGCCTCGTTGAGTATGAAAGCCGAGCGCGACATCGTCAGCGGTGCCGAGAGCGAAACCGACGAAACCCGCTATTTGATCGGTTTCGGCGTGGGCTGGTAACAGCGGAAGACCTCGAGCGGCGAGAAGAGCTGTGTCACTGGCCGCCCGAAGCCTGCCGTGGCGTTCAGAGCCGCAAGCCGCCGTCCAGTTCCAGAATTCTTCCGGTGTAGTAATCGTTCTCGAAGATGTATGCCACCGAATGGGCGATCTCCTCCGGCTTGCCCATTCGCCGGAGCGGGATGCCCGCGGTCATTTTCTCCAAGGCCTCGGGTTTCATACTGGCGACCATTTCGGTTTCGATGAAACCAGGCGCCACGCCTGCGACGCGAATACCGTAGCGGGCCAGTTCCTTCGCCCAGACAACGGTGGCTGACGCCACGCCGGCCTTGGCCGCGGAATAGTTGGTCTGACCCATGTTGCCGGCGCGGGAAATCGACGAGATATTCACGATCACGCCTGCACGCTGGAGCTCCACCAGCTTCGCTGCGACCTCGCGGGTGCAGAGGAACACCCCCGTGAGGTTGACGTCGATCACCGTTTGCCACTGGGCCAGGCTCATCTTGCCGATCACGCCATCCTTGACCTTGAGCAGTAGGCCGTCGCGCAGGATGCCCGCATTGTTGACAAGGCCGTCGAGGCCGCCGAAGTCCTCGGTGACCTGTGCGACCATGCCGCTGACCTGCTCCTCGTCGGCGACGTTGCACAGATAGGCGCGTGCGTCGCCACCAGCGCTCTTGCAGGCCGCCACGGCAGCGGCCAGGCGTTCCTCGTTGAGGTCGACCAGCGCCAGGCGTGCACCCTTGCTGGCCAGATGCTCCGCCATCGCGCGGCCGAGCCCCTGGCCACCGCCGGTGACGATGATGATCTTGTCTTTCAACTGCATGGCTCCTCCATCCTGTCATTCGTTGCGAGCCATGCTCGCGTTGAAACCGTTTATGCTGCGAGCCGTCCAGAAGCCACTCGAGGAAACCCTGGTGAGCGCACAAGCCGTCAAGAATGCACGACAACTCCTGCTCGAGGAATACCGTGGTGTGCTCTCCACCCACTCCCGATCTATGCCCGGTTTCCCATTCGGCTCGGCCGTGCCTTATTGCCTGGATGCAAATGGTTGGCCGCTGCTGCTGATCAGCCGTATTGCCCAGCACACCCGTAATCTTCAGGTCGACAACAAGTGCTCGCTGCTTGTGGGCGAGCGTACGGCGGAAGATGTGCAGGCGGCCGGACGCCTGACGGTGCTGGCCGAGGCGCAGCAATTGGTTGATCCGCCAGTCGTCGAGGCTGCCGCGCGGCGCTATTACCGCTACTTTCCCGAAGCGGGCGATTACCATCGCATCCACGATTTCGATTTCTGGGTGCTGCAACCCGTACGCTGGCGCTACATCGGCGGCTTCGGCGCGATCCACTGGCTGGACGATGTTGCCCTGGACAACCCCTTCGCCGCCGGCGACGGCGCACAGGAGCAAGGTATGGTTGCGCACATGAATGAAGACCACGCCGTGGCCATTGCGCATTACGTGGAGCAGGCGGGGCTGCCGGCCAGCGATCCGGCGCGACTGGCAGGTATCGACAGTGAGGGCTTTCACCTGCGTATCGGCCAGGCGCTGCACTGGCTGCCTTTTGCCGAAATATGCGAGACGCCGCTGGCGGTACGTCAGGCGTTGGTGGCGATGGCGCGCCGCTGATTCAGTTTCGCTTCAGCCGTGCGGTGCATGATCCGCTTACAAACTGCTGGTCGCGCAGGTTGAATTCGGTCTGCCGCGCCATCATCTTCAGAACACTGGAAGCCTATCTTCCGCCAAGGATTCACGATGCGTATCTTTTTACTGCTGTTTCTGATCTTCCCGCTGGCCGAGCTCTATGTGCTGATCAAGGTCGGCAGCGCCATCGGTGCGCTGGCGACCATTCTGCTGCTGATGCTGGGTGGCATTGTGGGTGTGTTGCTGATGCGCCTGGCCGGTTTCGCCACCGCCTGGCGCGCTCGGGAGCGTCTGGCCCGTGGCGAGCTGCCCGAACGTGAAATGCTCCAGGGAATGCTGATAGCCCTCGGTGGCGGGTTATTGTTCCTGCCCGGCTTCATCAGTGATGCACTGGCGCTGGTCATTCTCTTCCCACCGACTCGCAAGCTGCTGTTCGGCGCGCTGACCCGGCGTATCGAGGCCCGTGCCCAGCGTCAGCGCGCCTTTCATGAGGACATGCAGGCTCGCTCCGGGCCACAGCGGCCGAATGTGATCGAGGGCGAATGGGAGCGCCGCGACCGCGACGAGTGACAGGCCTCGTTTCCGACAGGCATGCCCCTGTGCCGGTTTTCGTTCATGGACAAGAAATTTTCAGCAGCACCCTTGAAATAACCTTGTACGCCCGCATGTAGCGGACACCGAAAGGTTGCTGTCGAGATTCGACAGTCCGTCTTCTGTGTCTCGCATTGCGAGGCGCAACCGGCCTCGCCGGATTTGCCAACCCGCCGATGAGTTGCATCGGCATGGAACCACTCTGTTAGGAGAGATCGACAATGAAGCTTCGTCCTCTGCATGACCGCGTCGTGATTCGTCGCAGCGAAGAAGAAACCAAAACTGCAGGCGGCATCGTCCTGCCGGGCTCCGCTGCCGAGAAGCCGAATCGTGGTGAGATCGTTGCTGTTGGCACCGGTCGGGTGCTGGACAGCGGCGAAGTACGCGCTCTGGCCGTCAAGGTCGGTGATCAGGTGGTTTTCGGCCCTTACTCCGGCAGCAACACCGTCAAAGTTGACGGTGAAGACCTGCTGGTGATGAGCGAAAGCGAGATTCTCGCTGTCGTCGAAGCCTGATAAACCGCATCTCCGTAACCAATTTCAAGATTGAGGATCAATCAAAATGGCTGCTAAAGAAGTCAAGTTCGGCGACTCCGCTCGCAAGAAAATGCTGGTTGGCGTGAACGTCCTGGCCGACGCGGTAAAAGCGACCCTCGGCCCGAAAGGCCGCAACGTGGTTCTGGAAAAGAGCTTCGGTGCTCCGTCGATCACCAAGGACGGCGTTTCCGTCGCCAAGGAAATCGAGCTGAAGGACAAGTTCGAGAACATGGGCGCCCAGCTGCTCAAGGACGTTGCCTCCAAGGCCAACGACGAAGCAGGTGACGGCACCACCACCGCTACCGTACTGGCCCAGGCCATCGTCAACGAAGGTCTGAAGGCCGTTGCCGCCGGCATGAACCCGATGGACCTCAAGCGTGGTATCGACAAGGCTACCATCGCCATCGTCAACGAGCTGAAGAGCCTGGCCAAGCCATGCGCCGACTCCAAGGCCATCGCTCAGGTGGGCACCATCTCTGCCAACTCCGACAGCTCCATCGGTGACATCATCGCCGAGGCCATGGAGCGTGTGGGCAAGGAAGGCGTGATTACCGTCGAAGAAGGTTCGGGCCTGGAGAACGAACTGTCCGTCGTCGAAGGCATGCAGTTCGACCGTGGCTACCTGTCCCCCTACTTCATCAACAAGCCGGACACCATGGTGGCCGAGCTGGACAGCCCGCTGCTGCTGCTGGTCGACAAGAAGATCAGCAACATCCGCGAGCTGCTGCCGGTGCTGGAAGCCGTTGCCAAGGCTGGCCGTCCGTTGCTGATCGTCGCCGAGGACGTGGAAGGCGAAGCCCTGGCTACTCTGGTGGTCAACAACATGCGTGGCATTGTCAAGGTTGCCGCGGTCAAGGCTCCGGGCTTCGGCGATCGCCGCAAGGCCATGCTGCAGGACATCGCCATCCTGACCGGCGCTACCGTGATTTCCGAAGAAGTCGGCCTGAGCCTGGAAACCACTACCCTGGAGCATCTGGGTAACGCCAAGCGCGTCGTGCTGAACAAGGAAAACACCACCATCATCGATGGTGCTGGCCAGCAGGTGGACATCGAGGCCCGCGTTGCGCAGATCCGCAAGCAGGTCGAAGAAACCACTTCCGACTACGACAAGGAGAAGCTGCAAGAGCGTCTGGCCAAGCTGGCTGGCGGTGTTGCGGTGATCAAGGTCGGTGCCGGTACTGAAGTCGAGATGAAAGAGAAGAAGGCTCGCGTCGAAGATGCTCTGCACGCTACCCGTGCAGCCGTCGAAGAAGGCGTGGTGCCTGGCGGCGGTGTCGCGCTGGTTCGCGCTCTGCAGGCCATCTCCGAACTCAAGGGTGACAACGAAGATCAGAACGTCGGTATCGCGCTGCTGCGTCGCGCCGTCGAGGCTCCGCTGCGCCAGATCGTCGCCAACGCTGGTGGCGAGCCGAGCGTGGTGGTCGACAAGGTCAAGCAGGGTTCGGGCAACTACGGCTTCAACGCCGCTTCCGACACCTATGGCGACATGATCGAGATGGGCATCCTGGACCCGGCTAAGGTCACTCGTTCCGCACTGCAGGCTGCGGCCTCCATCGGCGGTCTGATGGTCACCACCGAAGCCATGGTTGCCGAGAGCGCCGATGAAAAGGCGCCGGCCATGCCTGACATGGGTGGTATGGGCGGTATGGGTGGCATGGGCGGCATGATGTAAGTCACCCCTCCTGCTGTACCGAAAAGCCCCGCCTCGTGCGGTAATGCTGTTCACTTAAGCATTTGAGTCCAAGCCGGCGGTTCTAGAAAATCCGATACCAGCCCACTGGTATCGGATTTTTTATGCCCATTCAGCAGCAATTACTCGACCTCGGTGACCTCTTCAATGTCTCTGATCTGAGTACCTTCACGCAGAACATCCCTATCGAGTGGGTCGCCAGTGCGCTGAACCTTTCAGCGCAAGCCACCATAAGGCGTCGTCGCCTGCCAAGCGACCAGGTTCTCTGGTTGGTGCTGGGTATGGCCCTGTTCAGAGATGAGCCTGTGCAT
>JBKEBY010000033.1:0-34742 GCA_047973445.1 Pseudomonas sp. | reverse complement strand
TCGTATTCCTTCCAGCCGAGCACGCTCTCTTCGATCAGCACCTCGGTGGTGGGCGAGGCATCTAAGCCGGTGCCGACGATTTCGAAAAATTCGGCGCGGTTGTAGGCGATGCCGCCGCCGGTGCCGCCCATGGTGAAGGACGGCCGGATGATGCAGGGGAAACCAACCTTGTCCAGCACGCCGTAGGCTTCGTCCATATTGTGCGCGATGCCGGACACCGGGCAGGCCAGGCCGATGTCACGCATGGCCTTGTCAAAGCGCGAGCGGTCTTCGGCCTTGTCGATGGTATCGGCGTTGGCACCGATCATCTCGACGCCGAACTTCTCCAGCACGCCGTGTTTCTCCAGGTCCAGCGCGCAGTTCAGCGCGGTCTGGCCGCCCATGGTCGGCAACAGCGCGTCGGGGCGCTCCTTCTCGATGATCTTGGCCACGGTCTGCCACTTGATCGGCTCGATGTAGGTGGCATCGGCCATGGCCGGGTCGGTCATGATGGTGGCCGGGTTGGAGTTCACCAGGATGACGCGGAAACCTTCCTCGCGCAGGGCCTTGCAGGCCTGGGCACCGGAGTAGTCGAACTCACAGGCCTGGCCGATGACGATGGGGCCGGCGCCGAGGATCAGGATGCTTTTGATATCTGTACGTTTTGGCATTTTCGTTACTCGAATCCTTAGGTCAGTCGGCGAGTCTTCTTGAGAGTTACTGCGCGCCGCCTGGACTGCGTTGCGCGCCACTCACTTCCTCGCCGTACTACCTGTACTGTCTCGTCGTTGCGTTCCGGGCACCTTGCCCAGACCGCGCTCGCTACACTCTCAAGACGACTCGCTTACTGTCGCTTGGCCATGGCTTCGATGAAGCGATCGAACAGCGGAGCCACGTCGTTCGGACCAGGACTGGCTTCCGGGTGACCCTGGAAGCTGAAGGCGACCTTGTCGGTGCGCTCGATGCCTTGCAGGGTGCCGTCGAACAGCGACTTGTGGGTGGCGCGCAGGTTGGCCGGCAGCGTCGCTTCATCGGCACAGAAACCGTGGTTCTGGCTGGTGATCATCACCACACCGCTATCCAGATCCTGCACCGGATGGTTGGCACCGTGGTGACCACAGCCCATCTTCACGGTCCTGGCACCGGAGGCCAGGGCCAGCAACTGATGCCCAAGGCAGATACCGAATACCGGGATCTCGGTTTCCAGGATTTCCTGAATGGCCTTGATCGCGTAGTCGCACGGCTCAGGGTCGCCCGGCCCATTGGAAAGGAATACGCCATCCGGGTTCAGCGCCAGCACTTCGCTGGCCGGAGTCTGCGCCGGCACCACGGTCAGACGGCAGCCGCGAGCAACCAGCATGCGCAGGATGTTGTACTTGACCCCATAGTCATAGGCGACCACGTGGTACGGCAGCTCGCTGGCCGGAAGCTCCGAATGACTGTCGGTTTCCAGGCTCCAGAGGCCGGAGCGCCACTCGTAGCGCTCCTTGACGCTGACCTCCTTGGCCAGATCCATGCCCTTGAGGCCGGGGAAGCTGCGCGCCAGCTCCAGCGCTTTCTCTTCGGTCGCGTCAGCTCCAGCCAGGATGCAACCGTTCTGCGCTCCTTTCTCGCGCAGGATGCGAGTCAGGCGACGGGTATCGATGCCGGCGATGGCAACGGTATCGTTTTCCTTCAGGTAGTCGGGCAGCGACTGCTTGTTGCGCCAGTTGCTGGCCAGCAGCGGCAGATCGCGGATGACCAGGCCGGCCGCCCAGACCTTCCAGGATTCGGCATCCTGCGGCGTGGTGCCGGTATTGCCCACGTGAGGGTAAGTCAGGGTGACAATCTGCTTGGCGTAGGAGGGATCGGTAAGGATTTCCTGATAGCCGGTCATGGCGGTGTTGAACACCACCTCGCCGATGGTCTGGCCATCGGCGCCGATGGATTCGCCGCGAAAGATGCTGCCATCGGCAAGGGCCAGAATGGCTGGCGTAGTGGCTGGCTTAGTCAAGAGACCTCCCGTAGATCAAGGCTGGAGCAGACGCAGATTGTAAAAAAGCGGGATGACGTGTGAAGGTCATCCCGCTTTTTTGTTTGATTCATTTCTGCGCAACTTTAGTGGACACACTAAACGGGGCACTATACAGAACGCCGGCCTTTCTATCCAGACGATATCTACCCCGCCGCAACGATCTGAAAGCGAGAGCAGCATTCTGCATGACCGATTGACAATTATCATTCTCATCACCAGTGAGTGATGGATAAACTCCTCGCTTTACCTCGAACACTAGGGTCTGTTGACGTTTCGCTCGCGGCCGCGCCGAAACGTCAACAGACCCAAGGAAACCTCCATGTCAGCCAACCGGACCGCCAGGTAATGCCAGACGCCTTCTTCCGTATGCGATTTTTCGCCTCTCTGTTCGTCGCATGCGTTGCATTGGCCGTACCCCCGGCGCTGGCCGAGCCCACGCAGACCATGCGCGAGCGCCTGGTATTCGCCGGCCCGGCAGCCTCCGTGACCAATCCGCTGATCCACATGCTTGAAAGCGGCGCACTGGACGACCTGGCCCGGTCCACCGAATTCATCCTGTGGAACAACCCAGACCAACTGCGCGCGCTGGTCATACGGGGACAAGTCGATTTCATCGCGGTACCGACCAGTGTGGCCGCCAACCTGTACAACCGGGGCGTCCCGCTCACGCTGCTCAACGTTTCCACCTGGGGCGCACTGTGGATGGTCTCGCGCACGCCGGGCCTGCAGACCCTGGCCGATTTCAAGGGAAAGGAAGTGGCCATCCCCTTCCGCAACGACATGCCGGACATCCTCTTCAACTTCATCGCCGAAGAGCAGGGGCTGGACCTACAACGTGATTTTCAGCCGCGCTATACCGCCACACCGCTGGACGCCGTGCAGTTGCTGATCACACGCCGGGTCGACCACGCCCTGCTGGCCGAGCCCGCCGTATCCATGGTGCTGCGCAAGACCCGCTCCTTCCCCATTTCACTGGTGGCGCCCGAGCTGTATCGCAGCGTCAACCTGCAGGAGCAATGGGGAGAACTGCTGGGCATCGAAGCCCGCATTCCCCAGGCCGGCCTTGCCGCACTCGGCGCGGCGCGTCTCGATGTCGAGTTGAGCGCCCGCGTCGAACAGGCCTACGCGCAATCGAGCCGCTGGTGTAACGAAAATCCCCTGCCTTGCGGTGAGGTGGTCGCTCGCCGCATCGACCTGCTCGATGCCCAGGCCATCGCCGACTCGCTGCAGTTCCAATCCACTCACTACGCCAGTGCCGCCCAGGCCCGCCCCGAACTGGAAACCTTTTTCAGACTCCTGCTGCAGCGGCAGCCCGCCAACCTGGGCGGCAAGCTGCCTGAGGATGGTTTCTACGGCGAGGCATCCGCCCAGAAATAAACATGAAGTACTTCCTGAGAACCTTGCGCGACGGTCTGCTCGCCACGCTGAGCTACCTGTGGAGCGGCTGGGGCGCCCTGGCCAGCCTGTTGCTGTTCTGCGCCATCTGGGAATTCACCGGGCGCGTCCATGGCGCCCTGGTGTTACCCGGCCCCGTGGCGACCCTGGAACGTCTCGCGGAGCTATTCGACAGTGGCCTAGCCCTGCCGCAACTGGCCATTTCCACCCGACGCACGCTGTACGGCCTGGGCGCCGCATTGTTGGCCGGCAGCGCACTCGGCCTGCTGGCAGGGCGCTCGCTCACCGCCGCCATGCTGTCCCGGCCGCTGGTCACTCTGCTGCTGGGCATGCCGCCCATCGCCTGGCTGGTACTGGCCATGCTCTGGTTCGGCATGGGCGATGCCACGCCCGTGTTCACCGTCTTCATCGCCTGCTTCCCCATCGTCTTCGCCGGCGCCATGCAGGGTGCGCGCACCCTGGACAATCAATTGAAGAAAGTCGCGCTCGCCTATCACCTGCCCTGGCACATGCTGCTGACGGACCTGTATTTCCCCCATGTCATGTCCTACCTGTTCCCGGCCTGGATAACCGCACTGGGCACCTCATGGAAAGTGGTGGTGATGGCCGAACTGCTGAGCACCACAGACGGCGTCGGCGCAGCCCTGGCCACCTCCCGCGCGCAGCTGGACACCGCCACCTCGCTGGCCTGGGTGGCCGCCGTTCTCGGGCTGCTGCTGGCCGCCGAATACCTATTCCTTGAACCTCTAAAGCGCCGGGTCGAGCGCTGGCGTTCGGAGCCGAGCACATGAATGCCCTGCATATCCGCCACCTTTACCATCGCTACGGGCTGACCGAAGTGCTGGCCGACGTCGGCCTCGATCTGTACGCCGGCGAAACCCTGGCCCTGGTAGGACCTTCCGGCTGCGGCAAGAGCACGCTGCTGCAGATAATCGCGGGCCTGCTGACACCCTCGGAAATCATCATGCAGTGCGATTTCAGGGGTATCGGCTACGTTTTCCAGCAGCCCGACCTGATGCCCTGGATGACTGCCAAGGAAAACATCGCACTGGGCCTCAAGGCACTCGGCGTGCCCAGGGCAGCACGCCACAGGCAGGCGGCAAGCATGGCCGCACGCCTTGGGCTGGCGGACGAGGACCTCGACAAATATCCCCACGAACTGTCCGGCGGCATGCAGAGCCGCGTATCCCTGGGCCGTGCGCTGATCCTCTCGCCCGATCTGCTGTTGCTGGACGAACCCTTCTCGGCACTCGACGTCGGCCTCAAGCTGGAACTCTACGCCCTGCTCCGCCAACAGGTGGTTCAACGAGGCAGCTCGGTACTGCTGATCACCCACGACCTGATGGAAGCGGTACGCCTGGCCGACCGCATCCTGCTGATGGTGCCCGCGCCCGGTCGCCTGGTACACGAATTCGTCCTGGATAAGCGCCAGGCCGAACGCACTGAAGCCTGGATCCACCAGACCACGGGCAAATTGATGGAAACCCCGCAAGTCCGCATCGGCTTCGGCCTGGCCGAAGGCACCCTGGCGCCGGCCAGCCACGAACAACCCCGTCATAGCGGGTGCCGCGTATGAACCGGCCCGGGGTCACCTCTCCCCTTCTCATCTGCGGTTTCCGACCCTTCTTCGTACTCGCCGCCGCCAGCGCCATCGTCTTCATGCTGACCTGGGTCCTGCTGCTGGGCGGTTGGCTCGGCAGTTGGCACCCGCCCGGCGGCCCGACGGCCTGGCACGCCCATGAACTGCTGTTCGGCTTCGTCGCTGCTGCCATCGCCGGCTTCGCCCTGACAGCTGTTCCCGAGTTCACCGCCACTCCGGCCATCGGCGGGCGACCGCTGGCTCGCCTCGTGCTGTTATGGCTGCTGGCCCGCCTGGCTTATGCACTGGCGGCCTACTGGCCGGCCTCACTGGGCGCCTGGCCGGCCGCCTTGTGCAACCTGGCGTTCTGGGTGGCCATGCTGAGGCAGATCGGCCCCGGTCTGTGGCGTGATCCGGGGCGCGGCCACCTCAGCTTCGCCTGGGCCATCGCTGCCCTGTGCGCATTGCAGGCCGGTTTCTTCATCGCGCTGGCCACCTCGGCCAATGCCATGGCCTGGCTGAATGCGGCGACGGGCGCGCTGGCCATCCTGATCGTCATCGCCACCAGCCGCATCTCCATGAGTGCCGTGAATGGTCAGCTCGAACAGGGCCGTCCCGGTGTTCCACCTGCGATCACCACCTACCTGGCGCGCCCACCACGGCGCTATCTGGCGATCTTCTGCATAGCCGCCTGCAGTGCGACCGAATTTGCCCTCGGCCACGACATCGTCACCGGCTGGACCGCCCTCGCTGCCGCAGCGGCCATGTTCAATCTACTCAACGACTGGCACATCGGGCGCCCGCTGTTCACTCGCTGGAGTCTGATGCTCTACGCCAGTTACTGGCTCATCGCCCTGGGCTACGGTCTGCTGGGCGCCGCCTGGCTGGGCGCGCCACTGACGCCCTCGGCCGGTCGTCACCTGCTGACCGCCGGCGCAACGGCCCTGTCTATCTTCGCCGTCATGGTCATGGTCGGGCGCATCCATGCCGGGCTATGGCTGGACTACCGCCCCTGGCTGCCACTCACCGCAACCACCCTGGTGCTGGCTGCGCTGCTGCGCACCTGGGCCGGCTTCTGGGCAGCCGCCCCCTGGCAGGGCACGCTGCTGACAGTATCCGGGGTGCTTTGGATCAGCGCTTTCGCCGTCTATCTGGGGCACGCCTGGCCGGTGCTGAGTGGGCCGCGTACTGATGGCCAGGAAGGCTGCGCCGAGCCCCTGGGGCGCGCTGGTGAAGGCGGCGCGTGCTGAGTGCCGACGGCAACTCACTCAGCCGGCGCGGCCCAAGACCTGCCGGGCATAGTTGCAGCAATCGAACAAGCTGCTGCCCAGGTGCGTGGTAGGTTCCGCCTGCTCGAACAGCAGGCCGGGCGGTGGCAGTTCGACCGCCTTGCAGAGATCCTCGATGTTCAACAGCACCAGATCGGGGTTGCGCCCACCGATGAATCCCGCACGCCTGAAGGAATTCAACTGGCGTGAAAAGGTTTCCGGGGTGATGTTCAACTGACGCGCCAGCACACCATGACTGGCCGGCAGCGTCAGCCAGGCACTGCGCTGCTGCATGTGCAGGTCCAGCAGGTAGACCACCAGACGCTGGGCCGAATTACCGATGGTCAACAGATCGATACGGTTGAGCGACTGGGAAATCCTCACGGCCATGCCTTCCAGCATCGCAATGCTGAAATCCGGCGATGCCCGGCATAGTTCGATCAATCGCGCACGCGGCAGGCGATAGACGCTGGAGGCAACGCCGGCGCGCGCCGACAGTGGATAGCGGCAGGGCTCGACGAACATCGCCGTCTCCGCCAGCAGATCACCGGCTTCCATATTGCGGAAGACCTTGCGCTCCCCCGTATAGCTGGGCCGGTACAGCACCATGCTGCCCGACTGCACAAGAAAGAAATACGCTGCCTTGTCGCCCATGCGGAACAGATGCTGGCCACTTTCCAGCCGCAACAGAGCAGCACCGTCGAGCATGGATTGCAACGCTTCCCGGCCCACCCTGGAAAAAACCGGTGAGCTGGCAAGCATATTAATCAGACCTGGCGCCTTCATGGCTCGTTCGTACCCGAATGGGGACGCACACCATTCCTTCCCGACAGCCAATCGGCCGATACGGTCCAGACCCCAGAGCGCCCCAGTTAATGAGAAACATTATCAACGAGGAGATACTACTCCATTTTCCGGAGATTTGAAGTTGATAATTATCATTCGACAAGGCAAAGCCTCTACACGGCGATCCAATGACGGTCAAAACGCCTCGACAGGGAGACTAGGCAAGCCCTCAGAAACTCTTGCGCAGCATCAGGCTCACTTCCGTCTGCTCGAAGCCGAACGCCCAATCCAGGTTGCTGTGGTTGATGCTGTGGCGCACGCGTAGCTCCGGCACCAGCCCGGCGACCTGCCAGGCGTTCACCCCGGCACTGAGGATGTACACCTGCTGCTTGTCGTGGCGGCGCTCGCCGAGGAAGAAGTCGTAGGCGTCGTTGCGGCTTTCCCGGTAGATACCTAGCGCGTTGACGAAGACTCCGGCCTCGCCGGGAAAGAGATGGTAGATCCCACCACGCACCGACCAGTCCCTGCTGCTGGCCTGCTCCACTTCGTACTTGCGCCGCGTCAGCGTGACGCCCCCATACAGGCTGGTAGATGTGAGAGGCGAGAAAGAAGCGAACAGGTTCCACTGATACTGGTCGTAGTCTGCGCCGGTCAATTGCCCCTTGCTGCTGTACTCATAACGCTTGCCGTCCAGGCTGGTGCCGATCTGCCAGCGGCGGCTCAAGGAATGCCTCCATTCCGCCTGCAAGCCGTGCGCCAGGTAATCGGTCGCGCGGTTACGGTAGTAATGCTCCACATAGGGCGTGACGGCGTAACTGTCGCGCGCATTGAGGTACTGGTAGCCCGCCTGGAGGATCGCCAGGTTGTTGCTGTAGTCCTTGATACGGGAGGCCGTGGACGAGTCAGTCGTCGAATAATAGTTGCCGTAGCTGAGCGGGCGCAGTTGCAGGTTGTGGTTGCCGGCAAGGTTGAAGCGGCGCTGCAGCGAGAGCTCGTAGTTGACCATTTCGGAATCGATGGCCTCGGGCATCCTGCGCTCGAACAGGCATTTGTCCATGAACCGCCTCAGGCAACTGCGGTGCCCGTTGCCCTGGTTGATATTGTCGTTGTAGCCCCAACCCAGCGCCGCGCTGCCATGCCAGTCGGCGCGAATATCCAGTGCCTGCTGATACTGCTGCACCAGCAACTCGGCCTGCGCAGGCAAACCGACGGCCAGCACCCTGGCAAAGCCTTCCCGCGCGCGCTTTTCCTGGTAATCCTCGAACCACAGGCGCGCCAGCTCCAGCAGGATGCGTGCATCCTGCGGCTCCTGCTCGCTGGCCAGTTCCATATGCCGCAACGCTTGGGGGTAATCCCCCTCGAAGCGCGCCAGCAGGCTCTGCGCCATGTTCGCCAGCGCCGGGCGATGCCCCGGCAGCTCGCGGTAACGGGCGATGAAGTCCGGCAACTGCGTCCACTGGTTGGTATTGATGGCCACGTAGATGGCCGGCGTCAGTGCCTCCAGCGTGCTCGGCACCTCATAACGCCGGCCCTCGTACATCAGCGTGCCGGGCGGCGCCGCCAACGCCTCCTCGGCCTGGGCCTTCTGCTCGATGCTGCGGCGGGTCTGCTCCTGCAGAAAACGCGTATCGTCGTCATCGGCCCAGGCGGCGGGCGCGATGAGGCACGCCAGCGACAGCAGCCAGACGGCCCTGAAACGGCAAGACATAAGGAATTTCCACAAAGGATGTGCGTGCAATAGAATGGAGGCCGGTGAACCGGCCTCCACAGGTAGCTCCCCAAGCGATACCGAACGAGACTCCATCCGGCATCGCCCTGTTTGACGCTCTTCACTGGTAGCCGCCAGTGGAGAGTGGTCAAACACCTTCAGGCATCATTGCCGGGCGCCGCCGAAGGCGACATCGTCCTGTACACCTGCACCAGCCTTGTGGATACCTGCCAAGGCGTTGGCGTTGTTGTAGAACTGGCCGGAAATATTGCCGTTCGCACCATCGAATGCGCCCTTGTTATCGATTGTCGTCCCGGCAAAATCGAGCGTCGCCGAACCACTACGCGCAAGCGAGCCACCCAAGGTGCCTGTGCCTGCCGCATAGTTCGCCGTCAGTACACCGGTGTAGACGTTCGGGTTTTCCGGATTGTGCTGGTTGATCCCCACCACGTTGTACTGCGCATCGACCAGGGTCGGCATGCTGGTGGTGGGGTTCTCGCCACTGAACCAGACAGTACGATCAGAGCTGCCCATGTTCAGGTCGGTGCTGGCCAGGTCGGTATAGTTGGGGCCCTTGGGCGCCCACTCGCCGAAGTACACCGCCGAGCCTGCCACCTTGCCGATCACCAGCCCGCCGAAGTCCGGCATGAAGGGCAGCGGCGGCACGATCATCTGCCGAACGCTGTTGATGGAGGTGGTATCGCCATTGAAGGCAACATCGTTCCTCCAGACCTGGGCAATGCGGGTGTTACCCAGCAAGATACCCGCCAGGAAGTTGATATCCTTGCCTTTCAGGTAGGTCTTGCCATTGGCCTCAGGGCCACGGGCGATGGCTTTGTTGGACTGGGCGACCGGGCCACCCGCCAGATCGATCACGGTCGAGGAACCAGCGAACGAAAGTCCCGCATGGTCGCTACCGAACAGGTTGGACTGTCCAGGTGCCACCTTGGCAGGATCGGAAGAGCCGCCCGATACCGTTGCAGCAACGGCGGAAACACTGGTCAGAGCACTTGCGATGGCCAACGCCAGGATTTGCTTTTTCATGCTTTCTCTCCTTATGGATTAGTACCGCTGGAAATCCGGTTTTACGAAACCGGCAAAACTCTTTGCCGCATCAGAAGCGCACGCGCAGCCCTGCGGTCAGGGTGCGGCCCGGTCCTGGTACGGGAATCTTGGACATGGGGTCCATGTAGTAACGATCGGTAAGGTTGGTGATGCCGAGATTCACATCGACATTGCCCTGCAGGTTCACCCGCGCATAGAGGTCATGCAGCAGCACCGAGTGCCAGTACATCTGGCGCATGCTGTTTTCCCTCCAGATATCCTTGCCGTAGGAGGTATTGAGCAGGTCGTCGAGCTCCTCGTTCTCGGCCTTGGCGTGGTATACCGCGCGCCAGCCCAGCTCGACACGTTCGTTGAACAGGCGAGTGCCCAGTTCGGCATTGATCGAGTATTTGGGTTGCAGGCTGGTGGCGGTGAGGGTGTCGGGGAAGCCGCCGGTCATGCACTTGGGCATGCGGTTGTAGTAGACGTCCATGCTGTAGGCGTAGTCCTCGTCGCACAGCTCCTGAGCCAGGCGATAGGTGGCGCCCAGGCCGCCGAAGAAACGCCCGCTGTCGAAACGCGACTGGAACTCGATGCCGCTGGTCTTCTTCTCGTCGAACTGGATGATGGCCAGGGTCGCGTCACGCTCGATGAAGTCTTCAATGGTGGTATTGAAGTAGCTCAGGCGGGCATCGGCCATGTACAGGCTGGGGAAGAACTGGGTCAGGTCATGGCCATAGCCCACCTCCCAGTTGGTGCTGCGCTCGGGCTTGCTGGCGCCATCCACGCTCAGCGCACCAACCCCCTCCATGCCCACCGAGGTTGAGGCCACTTCGAAGATGCTGGGGAAGCGCGTAGTCTGTGCATAGCGCAGAAAGACCGTGCCATGGGGCGTCAGCCGCGCAGTGGCTGAGAATACCGGCGACCAAGCAGCACCTGACTGCTTCTCCGGCTCGGCCCAAGCCTGACTGGCGGAGATAGAGCTGTAGATGCTGGTGCCCGAGATACCGTTAGTGCTGGGCACCAGGGTGGTCTTGGCGTATTCGCCCGTCAGTCCCTGCGGGTTGCTCACGGTCTCGGACAGGCTCACTGAGCCGTTGGCAAAGGGACTCTGGGAGGAGTCGAGCTTGCCATCGACCACTGGAATCACCAGGACATTGCGTCGATAGAAGGCTCCGTTACTGCTGAAAACACCGGCTCCAGCGAAGCTATCCTCGGCGTCTTTTGCATTGCGCCAGGCGGTCATGGCCGGCGTGTAAACACCTTGATCGGCCAGTGCCTGCCAATCAGCAGTGGTCAGTTGCGCCTGCAAACTGGTGCGGTCGGCGACCAGCGCGTGATAGGTCGTTGTATCGGCGTCGCTGAGCAGTTCACCGTACTCCAGCTGCACGCCGGTCTTACGCTTGACCGCCTCGGCGCTGGCGATCCGCCGACGGCGGCGCTCGGCCAGGCCCTCGTCGTCTGCCGAATAATGGTTGTAACGAGCGCCCGCTGTCAGGGTCAGCCAGGGCTGCGG
The DNA here is from genome assembly GCA_047973445.1 of Pseudomonas sp. Classification (GTDB taxonomy): domain Bacteria; phylum Pseudomonadota; class Gammaproteobacteria; order Pseudomonadales; family Pseudomonadaceae; genus Stutzerimonas. Next base: position 23,453 of record JBKEBY010000033.1, on the reverse strand, counting down.
CTCCCACTCGAAGTTGAACATCCCTGAGTATTCACGCCGTTCACCGGAGCGCGGGCCATAGTTGGCCGTGGAGTAATGGAAGTTGGCGCCTCCAATTCCGATACCCCCCGTAAGCTTCACATCCGATACACGCTCGTCGAGCTTTTCATGCTGGAAGCCGCCCCCAACGGTCAGGCGCAGGTTGTCCGAAAGCAGCATCAGGTTGCTGAAGTCGAAGCCGGTGCGGTCGTGACTGGTCCACTGCGAGCTGCCGGCGAAGATACGGCCGTCGTGGTCTGGCTCGACCGGCGCAGTCGCCCCCATGTTGGGATTCAGGGCCGGGTTGGTGAAACACGTAAAAGCCTGCGCCCCGCTGGGCAGCCCGGTAGCCCAGTTCGGTCCATTACGGCAGGCGTCCCAGTCCGCCTTGAGGATGTTGTAGGCATTCAGTGCCGAGCTTTCGTTGATGTAGTAGGCGCCGCCACCGGTCTGATGCCGTACGCCATCGGTCTTGGTCATCCACAGGCTGCTTTGCAGGTCGATCCAGTCCGAGCCCTCGGGCTTCCATTCATGACTGAGCTTGTAGGTATCCAGGCGCAACTCGGAGCGCGGAAACTCGGCTACCAGTTGATCGTACCGCCCCTGTTTGGCAAGTTCCTCGGCCAGGCCGAGCATGGTCACGGCCTGACCGGGACTGGTCTCGGCGAACTCCAGGTCCGAACGCATGAAGCTCCAGCCAATCTTGTGATTGTTGGGCAGATACCAGTTGTTCTTGATCAGCGTGGTTTCACTGTTGCTCGAGGTGCTGAGCACCTCGTTGCCGGGGTGATAGAGCTTGGTCAGGTTGGGGTAGTAGGCCGAGGTGTCCTTGGCATAGGCATCGTTGCGGCTGTACTCACCCGCACCGTGCTTGCCGGCGAAGTAGTTGCCCTTGTCGCGCTGGCTGTAGGAGAACAGCAGGTCGGTGACCTCATTGCGCGCGGCGATGGCGAACATCTCCGAGTGATCGTCGAAATTGAAGGTGTCGTTGTGGCCCTTGGTACGCGGCACCGGCTGCGGGATATTGACGTTGTTGTCGCTCCCCAGCACCGCACCCGGAATATCGCGGTAGTCCTTGCCGAAGTAGGAGTTGGCATCCACCTGCGGCTTGATGCTGTTGCCGGAGGACTCGACCTTGAACTCGATACCGAAGTTGTCGCCCTCGGGGATGATGTCGTCGGCCTCGATGGTGCGCACGTTCACCGAGCCACCGACACCGCTCTTCACATCGCGGCTCAGCGACGGCCCCTTCTCCACCTCGATACTGCGGAACATGGCCGGGTCGACGTAGTTGCGGTTGCCGGCGCCGTAGACTTGCAGCCAGACGTTGGTGGACTGCTCGGTACCATCGATCGTCAGCGGCACACGCCCCTCGCCGGACAGGCCGCGAACATTGGGGGTGATGGAGCTGCCGTTGCGCGAGTCCATGCTGTAGACGCCGTTCATGCCCTTGAACACGTCGCCGGGGTTAGAGGTCTGGAAGCGCTCCAGCTCTTCGCGGTCGATGTACAGGTTGGTCACGTTTTCACGGTAAACGTCATCATGCCCCTGGACATCCTTGTCATGCTTGCCGATCACCGTGGCCGAGGGCAGCTCGACCCGGTCATCCGTGGCGACCTCTTTATCTACAGACTCCGCTTGCTCCACGGCGTCCGCCGCTTGGACCAGCGCCAGTGGGCTGAACACGTACAGGCCCGATATCAGCAGCGCCAACTTCTTTGGCGTAAACGGCATTGCAATCCCTCCCCAGAGATAACCAACGGCTGAAGCGTTCTCAGCCATAGCAAATGAGAATGATTATTCTTAAGGAGAAAAACAATGAAACCCTATGACAATTGTCAACGGGTCAGCGAGATTTTCAGGCTTGAGGCTTGAGGCTTGAGGCTTGAGGCTTGAGGCTTGAGGCTTGAGGCTTGAGGCTTGAGGCTTGAGGCTTGAGGCTTGAGGCTTGAGGCTTGACAGCATTGGGGCGGGGCAATGGCTGTCAAGCTTCGGTTCTGACGGGACACGGTGCACGGTGCACGGGCACTATCAAGCTGGGAGGTGGCCCCCTTCACGGTTGAAGCCGCTCCCATTGCAAGCTCGGTGCAAACTCCGAACAGACCCTAGGGAACGACCTCAGCTGCGAAGCTTGATCGTTACTTCAGTCCCAGCACATCCTGCATGTCATACAGGCCGGCCGGCTTCTGATCGAGCCACAAAGCCGCGCGGACTGCGCCCTTGGCGAAGGTCATTCGGCTGGATGCCTTGTGGGTGATCTCGACGCGCTCACCCTCGGCAGCGAAAAGCACGGTGTGATCACCGACCACGTCCCCGGCGCGCACGGTGGCGAAGCCGATGGTGTCGCGCTCACGCGCACCCGTCTGCCCTTCGCGTCCGTAGACGGCGACCTTCTGCAGATCGCGCCCGAGCGCATCGGCCACCACCTCCCCCATTCGCAGGGCAGTGCCGGATGGCGCATCGACCTTGTGCCTGTGGTGCGCTTCGATGATCTCGATGTCGACCTCGTCACCGAGTACCCGTGCGGCGGTGTCCAGCAGCTTGAGGCAAAGATTCACGCCAACGCTGAAGTTGGCGGCGAAGACAATCGGGATCTCCTTGGCCGCGGCTGCAAGACGCTCCTTCTCTTCCGGCGAAAACCCAGTGGTGCCGATCACCATCGCCTTGCCGGCGCGGCGGCAGGCATCCAGGTTCTTCAGAGTGACCGACGGGTGAGTGAAATCGATCAGCACATCGAACTCGTCGACCGCTTTCGCCACGTCACCGGTCAGCGGTACGCCCAGACGGCCGATCGCCGCCAGTTCGCCAGCGTCCGCGCCTACCAGGGTGCTGTCCGGCCGATCGATCGCCGCGGTAAGCCCGGCTGCGCCTGCGGTCTGCTGCACCGCCTCGATCAGGGTCTTGCCCATGCGCCCCGCGGCGCCCATCACTGCTATACGTCGCATAAAAAGTCAGCTCCAAGCTGCAAGCCTCAAGCTGCAAGCCAAGCGCAACACCCTCTTGCGGCTTGAAGCTTGCGGCTTGGAGCTTCGTTCAAACATCGTCGAAAAAGCGTTTCACACCCTCGAACCAACCGCTGGCCTTGGGCGAATGAGAGGTGTCGCCCTGAAGCGTGCCACGGAATTCTTCGAGCATTTCACGCTGGCGCTTGCTCAGGTTGACCGGCGTTTCCACCGCCACCCGGCACAGCAGGTCGCCTGCCGCACCACCGCGCACCGGCGCCACGCCCTTGCCGCGCAGGCGGAACTGCTTGCCGGTCTGGGTGCCTTCGGGAATCTTCAGCTTGACGCGGCCATCCAGCGTCGGCACTTCCAGCTCGCCACCCAGCGCCGCGTCGGCGAAGCTGATCGGCACCTCGCAATACAGATGCTTGCCGTCACGCTGGAAGATCGCGTGCTCACGCACGTTGACCACCACGTACAGGTCACCCGCCGGGCCTCCCTGGGTACCGGCCTCGCCTTCGCCGGACAGGCGGATGCGGTCTCCGGTATCGACGCCCGGTGGCACCTTGACCGAGAGCGTCTTCTGTTCCTCGACGCGACCCTGGCCATGGCAGCTGCCGCAAGGGTCGGAAATCATCTTGCCGCTGCCATGGCAACGCGGGCAGGTCTGCTGCACGGAGAAGAAGCCCTGCTGCATACGTACCTGGCCGATGCCGCCACAGGTGGTACAGGTGACGGGGCTGGTGCCCTTCTTGGCACCGGAGCCATTACAGGTCTTGCATTCGGCCAGGGTCGGCACGCGAATGGTCACCGTCGTGCCGCGCACGGCCTCTTCCAGATCCAGTTCCAGCGTGTAACGCAGATCGCTGCCGCGCTGGGCACCACCGCGCGAGCTGCCGCGGGCGCCGGTGAAGAAATCACTGAACACGTCACCGAAGATGTCGGAGAAGTTGGCGCCGCCATAGGCCGCGCCTGCGCCGGCCCCCATCTGCGGATCGACACCGGCGTGGCCGTACTGGTCGTAGGCCTGGCGCTTGCTCGCATCGGAAAGCACTTCGTAGGCCTCATTGGCTTCCTTAAAGGCTTCCTCAGCCGCCTTGTCACCCGGATTGCGGTCGGGGTGGTGCTTCATGGCGAGGCGGCGGTAAGCCTTTTTCAGCTCCGCCTCGCTGGCGCCACGCTCGACACCCAGCACCTCGTAATAATCACGTTTGGCCATAAATTTCCTGAACCTTCAAATTCGTACCCTCCAGACACGCCGACGCGGGAGCAAGCCCCCGCGCAGCGGTCACGCCTGTCGCGAGCGCGTCGCGGCAAGCCGGAAGGACAGGCAGCCCGCGCTGCTTGCGACAGGCTGCGCGCCCTTCCATGTGGGTCACAAGTGGCGGATTACTTGTTGTCCTTGACCTCTTCGAACTCCGCATCGACCACGTCGTCGCCCGGCTGTGCGCTGTCGCCAGCCTGCTGGCCTTCGTCGCCACCCTGCGGCTGCTCGGCGTACATCTTCTGCGCCAGCGGCGTGGAAGCCTGGGACACCGCCGCGATCTTGGCTTCGATCTCGGCCTTGTCGTCGCCTTTGATGGCCACTTCCAGCTCGCCGATAGCCTTCTCGATCGTGGCCTTGTCTTCCTCGGTGGCCTTGTCGCCGGCCTCGACCAGCATCTTGCGGGTGGCATGGACCAGTTGGTCGCCCTGGTTACGCGCACCGGCCAGCTCTTCGAACTTGCGGTCTTCCTCGGCATTGGCCTCGGCATCGCGCACCATCTGCTCGATTTCTTCCTCGGACAGACCGGAGTTGGCCTTGATCACGATGGACTGATGCTTGCCGGTGGCCTTGTCCTTGGCGGACACGTGCAGGATGCCGTTGGCGTCGATGTCGAAGGTGACTTCGATCTGCGGCATGCCACGCGGCGCCGGCGGAATCTCGGCCAGGTCGAAGCGGCCCAGCGACTTGTTCTGCGCCGCCTGCTTGCGCTCACCCTGCAGCACGTGGATGGTCACGGCGCTCTGGTTGTCGTCGGCGGTGGAGAACACCTGAGACTTCTTGGTCGGGATGGTGGTGTTCTTCTCGATCAGCGGCGTCATCACGCCACCCATGGTTTCGATACCCAGGGTCAGCGGGGAAACGTCGAGCAGCAGCACGTCCTTGACGTCACCGGCCAGTACCGCGCCCTGAATGGCGGCGCCCATGGCCACGGCTTCGTCCGGGTTGACGTCCTTGCGCGCTTCCTTGCCGAAGAACTCGGCGACTTTCTGCTGCACCAGCGGCATGCGGGTCTGACCGCCGACCAGGATGACATCGTCGATCTTGCCGACGTCGATACCGGCATCCTTCAGCGCGATACGGCACGGCTCGAGGGTACGCTGCACCAGGTCCTCTACCAGAGCTTCGAGCTTGGCACGGGAAATCTTCACGTTCAGGTGCTTGGGACCGCTGGCATCAGCGGTGATGTACGGCAGGTTGACATCGGTCTGCTGGCTGGAAGACAGCTCGATCTTGGCCTTCTCCGCACCTTCCTTCAGGCGCTGCATGGCCAGCGGGTCACCCTTGAGGTTCATGCCGCTTTCTTTCTTGAACTCGTCGACCAGGTAGTCGATCAGGCGGATATCGAAGTCCTCACCGCCGAGGAAAGTGTCGCCATTGGTGGCCAGCACTTCGAACTGGTGCTCGCCGTCGACTTCGGCGATCTCGATCACCGATACGTCGAAGGTACCGCCACCCAGGTCATAGACGATCACGGTGTGGTCGCCCTTGGCCTTGTCCATGCCGTAGGCCAGCGCTGCCGCTGTCGGCTCGTTGATGATGCGCTTGACGTCGAGCCCTGCGATGCGACCGGCATCCTTGGTGGCCTGGCGCTGGCTGTCGTTGAAGTAGGCCGGCACGGTGATCACCGCTTCGGTGACCGGCTCGCCGAGGTAGTCTTCGGCGGTCTTCTTCATCTTCTTGAGGATTTCCGCGGAAATCTGCGGCGGGGCCATCTTCTGGCCATTCACTTCCACCCAGGCGTCGGCGTTGTCGGCCTTGACGATCTTGTAGGGGACCATCTGGATGTCTTTCTGCACGACATCTTCGTCGAACCGGCGACCAATCAGTCGCTTGACCGCGAACAGCGTGTTGTGCGGGTTGGTGACCGCCTGGCGCTTGGCCGACTGGCCGACCAGGATCTCGCCATCGTTGGCGTATGCGATGATCGACGGCGTGGTACGTCCGCCTTCGGCGTTCTCGATGACCTTGGCCTGGCCGTTTTCCAGGATGGAGACGCAGGAGTTGGTGGTCCCCAGGTCGATACCGATAATTTTGCCCATTTATCTATCTCCGAAATCTTGGATGAAATCCGCGCCTGTTTACCGGCTGCGGGTAACACAAAAACGCTTGGCTACCAGATGGGGGTTAGCCGCCAGAATTCAAGCCTTCTCGTCGATCGAAGGCGGGGTTTGCGCCGGTGTCTTGCTGACCACGACCATCGCCGGACGCAGCAGACGACCGTTGAGCAGGTAACCTTTCTGGAACACCTTCAGCACGCTGCCCGGCTCGGTGTGCGTGCTTTCCTCCATCGCCATGGCCTGATGATGTTCCGGATTGAACGGCTGGCCATGGGGATCGACCGGCTCGAGCTGGTAGCGGCCCAACGTGTCCAGCAACAGCTTCAGCGTCAGATCGACACCCTCGCGCATCGGCCGGATCGCCTCGTCGTCGGGGCTGGATAGCTCGAGCCCACGCTCGAGGCTGTCGACCACCGCCAGCAGGTCACCGGCGAACTTTTCCAGGGCGAACTTGTGCGCCTTCTCCACATCCTGCTCGGCGCGACGACGGATGTTCTGCAACTCGGCCGCAGTACGCAGAGACTGATCCTGCGCAGCCGCCAACTGTTCCTCGAGGGACTGTACGCGTGCCGCCAGATCCTCGGTCACCTCGGCTTGCGCCTCTTCATTCTCTTCGGGGACCTGATTATCCAGGTTCTGCTCATCGGCCATGTGATCCTCCTCATCAAGACGTCAGCGAGCCAGCCGCTCGCGCTTGAGCGCCTATATGGGGGCACGAAAGCGAGGTTCAAGGGAAAAACCGTATGCCATCGACATCGAGCACCGCCAGTTGCGATCTACCGCTTGAAGCAGCCCACAAAACCACTGTATAAATAGCCAGCCACGAAACTGGGAGCCCCGCCATGCTGGTTCATCTGTCCGTTCACAACTACGCCATCGTCGAACACCTCGATCTCGAACTGCAGCGCGGCATGAGCGTGATCAGCGGGGAAACCGGTGCCGGCAAATCGATCATGCTCGACGCCCTCGGCCTTACCCTGGGCGATCGCGCCGACAGCAGCGTCGTGCGCGTCGGCGCGGACAAGGCCGACATCCTCGCCAGCTTCGACCTGGATGACATCCCTGATGCACGCGCCTGGCTCGCCGAGCGCGACCTGGACAACGACGGCCCCTGCATCCTGCGCCGTGTCATCACCACCGAAGGGCGCTCGCGCGGCTACATCAACGGTACGCCCTGCCCCCAGGGCGACCTCAAGGCGCTCGGCGAACTGTTGATCGACATCCACGGCCAGCACGAGCACCAGTCACTGCTCAAGACCGACACCCATCGCCGCCTGCTCGACGAATACAGCGGCAGCCAGGAACTCGCCCGCCAGGTACAACTGGCCGCACAACGCTGGCGCCAGACCCGGCAGGCCCTGGAGCGACTGAGCAATACCGGCGACGAGCAACGCGCACGTCACCAGTTGCTGAGCTACCAGCTGGAAGAATTGGAAGCGCTCGCCCTCGAGGACGGCGAGCTGGAACGGCTGGAGCATGAACACAAGAACCTGGCCAACGCCGAACAGTTGCTCGGCACCTGCCGCCAGGTGCTGGACATGTGCAGCGAAAGCGACGCCGGCAACGTGCTGTCCGCCCTCACCTCGAGCCTGCAGCGCCTCACTGCGTTCCAGAGCCAGCCGGGCGCACTCGGCGAAGCCGTCAATCTGCTGGCCAGCGCGCAGATCCAGGTGGAAGAGGCCGTCGGTGAACTGAACCGTTTCCTCGACCATTTCGATTCCGACCCCGAGCGCCAGCAGGCGCTGGAAGAACGCCTGGACAGCATCTATACCCTGGCGCGCAAGCATCGTGTGCAGCCCCCTGAGCTGCCGGTACTGCAGCAGCGCCTGCTCGAAGAGCTCGAAAGCCTCAATGCCGATGACGAGGCGCTGGAGCGCCTGGGCGAAGAGTTGACGGCCTATACCCGGCATTATCAGGAGAAGGCAACCGAGCTGAGCGGCGTTCGCCAGCAAGCAGCCGAAGCGCTGGCCGCCTCGGTAGAGACCGAAATCCAGCGACTGGGCATGCCTGGCGGCAAGTTCAGCATCGCACTCAAACCCAGCGCCGACGGCGAGCATCCTCCACACGGCCTGGAGCAGGTGGAGTTCCTCGTCAGCGCCAACCCCGGCCAGCCCCTGCGCCCGCTGGCAAAGGTGGCTTCAGGCGGCGAGCTCTCGCGCATCAGCCTGGCGATCCAGGTGATCACCGCACAGACCTCGCGCACACCCACTCTGGTATTCGATGAAGTTGATGTAGGCATCGGCGGCCCTACTGCCGAAGTGGTCGGCCAGTTGCTGCGACGCCTCGGCGAGCGCGGCCAGGTGTTGACCGTCACTCATCTTCCGCAGGTTGCCGCCCAAGGCCACCATCACCTGTTCGTGCACAAGGCCCGGGGGCGCGACGAAACCCATACGGCGGTCGCCACGCTGCAAGATCACGAACGCATCGAGGAAGTCGCTCGCATGCTGGGCGGAGTCGACCTGACCGAACAGGCCCTGGCCCATGCACGGCAGATGATCAGCACCGCTCAGACATGAGCGCGAGCGCATGAAAAAAGGCGACCCGCGGGTCGCCTTTTTTCACTTGCCATATCAAAGCCGTTATCACTCGGCTTTCTTGCGTACGTAGAGCACCAGATTGTGATCGACCAATTCGTAGCCGTGGCGCGCGACGATCTCTTTCTGCAGATTTTCGATGCCGTGATCGAAGAATTCGATGACATCGCCGGTATCGACGCAGACCATGTGATCGTGATGGCCGTTGTCGGCCAACTCGAATACCGCATGACCACCATCGAAGTTGTGGCGGACAACCAGTCCCGCCGCCTCGAATTGCGTCAGCACACGATAGACCGTAGCCAGTCCGACATCCTCGCCGGCCTCCATCAGCGCCTTGTAAACATCTTCCGCGCTCATATGGCGTTGTTCGGTGCTGTCCAGCATCTGCAGGATTTTGACCCGTGGCAGGGTCACTTTGAGGCCAGCTTTGCGTAACTCGTGATTTTCTACCATGGTTGGCTTTCTCGCTGCTGCTGTTTCGCAGCCTCCTCCATACGGGTATGATCCGGGCTTTGCCCAGCCAAGATAGTGGAAGTCACCCACCGATGCAAAAAACCAAGCTCATGCTGTCCAGTCTCACGCTCGTGGGCCTGTTCGCACTCGCCGGCTGTTCATTCCCCGGGGTTTACAAGGTCGACATTCAACAGGGCAATGTCGTTACGCAAGACATGATAGACCAGTTACGCCCAGGAATGACCCGATCTCAAGTGCGGTTTATCATGGGCAGCCCATTGATCACCGACACCTTCCATGCCAGTCGCTGGGATTATCTGTACAGCATCCAGTCTGGCGGCGGGCAACGCCAGCAGGAGCGCGTCAGCCTGGTGTTCAACGAGAGCGATCAACTGGCAGGCCTGGCCGGCGATTTCCTGCCGGGCGTCAGCCGTGACGAAGCGATCCTGGGCGCCCAGCCGACGACCAGCGAACCCCGGCAGCCGGCCACGGAAGATGAACGCCCGACCCCAGGCTCGCTGCTTGAGCAGATTCAGGGTGACGTCGATGCCGCAGAGTCGGTGCCGGTGCCCATTCCGGAACCGCTGGAAACCAACTGACAGGCCCGCCGAGTCACGTCGAGCCCGATAGAGCGGGCTCCACACCTTATTCCTCAGCCGCCTCAGCCTTGCTCTTCGCCGCCTTGGCGGCTCGCTGCTTGCGCACCTCCTTCGGATCGGCGATCAAGGGTCGGTAAATCTCCACCCGCTCCCCCTCTTCCAGCACTCGCTCATCCGGCTTGGCCACTGCCTTGCCGAAAATCCCCAGCGGGGCGGTCACAAGATCCAGCTCGGGAAAGTGCGCCTCCATGCCCGACTGCACTGCCGCCGCACGTACCGTCGTACCCCGCGGCACGGTCAGCCGAAGCAGTTTCTGCTTGTCCGCCTGGGCATAGACGACCTCGATGGCAATGGCCTGCTTATCCATAGAGCTGCTTCGCACGATCACAGAAGGCATCGACCAGGGTATTGGCCGCCTGGTTGAACAAGGGGCCAAGCGTGGCCTTGACCAGCGGCCCGGCATAGTCGAACGTCAGATCCAGGCTGATCTTGCAGGCCTTCTCCCCCAGCGCCTTGAACTCCCAGATCCCGTGCAGGTGGCTGAATGGTCCCTCCTGCAGATTCATCTCGATACGCTTGCCCGGCTGCAGTTCATTGCGGGTCAGAAAGCGCTGACTCATCCCCGCTTTCGCCACGGTCATGCTGGCCTGCATCTGCGTGTCGCTGGCAGACAGCACTTCGGTGGCGGAGCACCAGGGAAGGAACTGGGGATAGCTGGCTACGTCGTTGACCATGTCGAACAATGCGTGCGCCGGGTACGGCAGCAATGCCGAACGTTGAATATGTGTCGTCATGCAGACCCTTCTACTTCATCAGCCAACAACCAAAGACCGCCACGACCGTCGTCACCAGAGTGTGTCGACAGCAAGGAACCAGCCCCGCAGCATTCGCCGGACCAAGACACTACCGGCACACGAGCGAGCGGAAAGATGGCACATTGTCGGGGATAACACCCTTTCCTCTCAAGTTTGATGCCACGGCGGCGCGCAGGTTATCGCCAGCCGCAGCGTCACTCCCTATAATGCGCAACCTATGGCCAAACAGAAGAAACAGTCCCCCGGGACCATCGCGCTGAACAAGAAAGCGCTACACGATTACTTCATCGAGCAGAAATTCGAGGCCGGCCTCGTTCTGGCTGGTTGGGAAGTGAAAAGCCTGCGCGCCGGCAAGGCGCAACTGGTGGACAGCTACGTGCTGCTCAAGGATGGCGAGGCCTGGCTGATGGGCTGCCACATCACCCCGCTGACCACCGCCAGCACCCATGTCATCGCCGACCCGACGCGCACCCGCAAGCTGCTGCTCAACAAGCGCGAGCTGGGTAAGCTGTTCGGCGCCGTACAACAGAAGGGTTACGCCTGTGTTGCCCTTTCGCTGTACTGGAAGAAGCATATGATCAAGTGCGAAATCGCCCTGGCCAAAGGCAAGAAGGAATTCGACAAGCGCCACACCGAGAAGAAGCGCGACTCGGCCCGCGAGATCCAGCGCGCCATGCGTACCAAGGGCAAGGACGACTGAAGCGCCGACAAGCAGGATAACCCTGGGAGATTGGCTGGCGCTCTGATGCCAAATGCCCTATGTGTTGTCATTTCGGCCGCGGCCGCGCCGGAGCCTAGAGGGCTTTCACCCTGTCGCCATGCCTGCGCTGCGCCCGAGCCAGGCGCCGGGCCTCCTGCTGACCCTCGGCCAGCACTTCCTGCACGTAATTGATATGCCGATGGATCACATCGCGGGCTTCGTCCGCACGGCGCGCCATGATCATCTCGTACAGTTCCTGATGCTGACTCATGAGCATGTCGCGGGTTTCGTCACGCAGGGCGTACATTCCGCCGATATTGGTTACCACATTGCGCCTGAGCAGATCGAACAGGCCACGGATGGTGTGCAGCAATACCGCGTTGTGGCTGGCTTCGGCGATGGCCAGGTGAAACTGTGCATCGGCCGTGCCCTCCTCGGCACGGGTCACCTTTCCCTCTTGTGCATAGCAGGCCTGCAGCGCCCCGAATGCCTCGGTCAGACGCTGGCGATCCACCTCGGTGGCGCGCAACGCGGCGTAATAGGCACAACTACCTTCGAGGGTATGACGAAACTCCAGCAGATCGCGCTGGGCGTCATCATTGTTCTCCAGCAGGTGCAGCAGCGGGTCGCTGAAAGTCGAGCCCAACGACTCCGCGACGAAGTTTCCGCCGCCGTGGCGACTGACCAGCAGCCCCTTGGCAGCCAACTTGTGGATCGCCTCTCGAAGCGAAGGCCGCGACACGCCGAACTGCTCTGCCAGCGCCCGCTCCGCGGGCAAGCGCTCGCCCGCCTTTAGCGTGCCCTCGAGGATCATCGCTTCGAGCTGAGTGACTATGTCATCCGCCAGCCGGCGGGGGCGCACCATTCCTACTTCCATTCCTACCCTCTACTGGTCTTACCAATAAGACCGAAGCCTAGCGAGCCCCTTGAAAGCCTGCAAGGAGGCCAACTGCGACCAAAGTCTATGGCGAGCTAATTGACGCATAAATATTGAACTCTTACGCTGGCTATCTCTCTCGCACAATTGGTATTACCAATTTACAAGACAGCCAAAAAGCAGAGGACTCAAGCGTGAGATCTTTCCATAACAACTCCATGGTCCGCTTCGGGCCCCATCTGAACCGAACTGCAGGGGGAGCCTGACATGTCCAACGGACTGCTTGCACTTTTCGCTTTCACACCCATTCTACTCGCAGCGATCATGCTGATCGGATTTCGTTGGCCGGCCAGTCGTGCCATGCCGCTGGTGTACCTGTTCACTGCGGCCATCGGATTGTTCATCTGGGACATGAGTTTCAACCGGATCATCGCCTCGACGCTGCAAGGCCTGGTGATCACCATCGGCCTATTGTGGATCATCTTCGGCGCCATCCTGCTGCTGAATACTCTGAAGCATTCCGGCGGCATCACCGCCATTCGCGCCGGCTTCACCACCATCAGCCCTGACCGCCGCATCCAGGCCATCATCATTGCCTGGCTGTTTGGCTGCTTCATCGAAGGCGCCTCCGGCTTCGGTACACCCGCAGCGATCGCCGCCCCTTTGCTCGTCGCCATCGGCTTCCCGGCCATGGCTGCGGTGCTGATGGGCATGCTGGTGCAGAGCACGCCGGTCTCCTTCGGCGCGGTCGGCACACCGATCATCGTCGGCGTCAACAGCGGTCTGGACACCGCCACGCTTGGCGCCCAACTGGCGGCTCAGGGTTCAAGCTGGGACATTTTCCTGCAACAGATCACCAGCAGCGTAGCCATCACCCATGCCATCGTCGGCACCGTGATGCCGCTGATCATGGCGATGATGCTGACGCGCTTCTTTGGCAAGGAAAAAAGCTGGAAAGCCGGCGTTGAAGTACTGCCCTTCGCGATCTTCGCAGGCCTGGCTTTCACCCTGCCCTACGTTGCCACCGGCGTCTTCCTCGGCCCTGAGTTCCCCTCGCTGCTGGGCGGTCTGCTCGGCCTGGTCATCGTCACTACCGCCGCTCGCTTCAACTTCCTGACACCAAAAAAGACCTGGGACTTCGCCGATCCCAAGGAATGGCCCGCGGAATGGCTGGGCACGGTCGAGATGAAGCTCGAAGACATGGCCGCACGCCCGATGAGCGCCTTCCGCGCCTGGCTGCCCTATGTGCTGGTGGGCCTGATCCTGGTGATCAGCCGGGTCTTCCCAGAAGTCAGCAGCGCGCTGAAATCGGTATCCATCGCTTTCGGCAACATTCTCGGCGAGACCGGCATCGGCGCCAGCATCGAGCCCCTGTATCTGCCAGGCGGGATTCTCGTCGCGGTGGTGCTGATCACCTTCTTTCTGCACGGCATGCGCGCATCGGAACTGAAGGCCGCGGTGAAGGAATCCAGCAGCGTTCTGCTCAGCGCGGGCTTCGTGCTGCTGTTCACCGTGCCGATGGTGCGCATCCTGATCAACTCCGGCGTCAATGGGGCGGACCTGGCCAGCATGCCGATCGTCATGGCGCGTTACGTAGCCGACAGCGTGGGCGGGATCTATCCATTGCTGGCGCCGTCCGTAGGTGCCCTGGGCGCCTTCCTGGCCGGCTCCAACACCGTCAGCAACATGATGTTCAGCCAGTTCCAGTTCGGCGTTGCCCAGTCACTGGGAATTTCCGGTGCGATGATCGTCGCGACGCAAGCGGTCGGTGCGGCTGCGGGCAACATGGTGGCGATTCACAACGTCGTCGCCGCCTCGGCTACCGTGGGCCTGCTCGGTCGTGAGGGCATCACACTGCGCAAGACCGTTTGGCCTACTCTGTACTATGTGATGTTCACCGGCGTGATCGGTATGCTGGCGATCTACCTTCTGGGTGTAACGGACCCGCTGGTTGGCGTCTGACGTAATGCACGATATTTGCGCCCGGTTCGCCCGGCGCAAATACGTTTGAAATGCTGTCCTGCTCACGCTCAGCCTTGCCTGATCAGAACAACCAGATCGGAACACAGCCTTCGTCATAGACGGGAGCACCACGAGACTTACCTCGTTTCATTCGGTGAGAACACACGATGATCATTTCTGCCTCTACTGACTACCGCGCTGCTGCAAAACGCAAACTGCCTCCTTTCCTATTCCACTACGTCGATGGGGGCGCCTACGCCGAGTACACGCTACGGCGCAACGTCGAAGACCTGGCCGGCCTCGCGCTGCGCCAGCGCGTACTGCGCAACATGTCCGAACTCAGCCTGGAAACCCAACTGTTCGGCGAAACCCTATCCATGCCCGTCGCGCTGGCTCCGGTCGGCCTGACCGGCATGCTCGCCCGGCGCGGCGAAGTCCAGGCCGCTCGCGCCGCGGACAAGAAAGGCATCCCCTTTACGCTGTCGACCGTATCGGTCTGCCCGATCGAAGAAGTCGTTCCGGCCATAAAGCGCCCCATGTGGTTCCAGCTCTACGTGCTGAAGGACCGTGGCTTTATGAAGAATGCCCTGGAACGCGCCAAGGCAGCCGGCGTCACCACGCTGGTGTTCACCGTTGACATGCCCACTCCCGGCGCCCGCTACCGCGACGCGCACTCCGGCATGAGCGGCCCGAATGCCAGCATGCGCCGCGTACTGCAGGCCATGACTCATCCATTCTGGGCCTGGGACGTGGGTCTGCATGGCAAGCCTCACGACCTGGGAAACATTTCCACCTATCGCGGGTACCCGACCGGTCTGGAAGACTACATTGGCTGGCTGGCGGCCAACTTCGATCCGTCGATCTCCTGGAAGGACCTGGAGTGGATTCGCGAGTTCTGGGACGGCCCCATGGTAATCAAAGGCATCCTCGATGCCGAAGACGCCCGCGACGCCGTGACCTTCGGTGCTGATGGCATC
The DNA here is from genome assembly GCA_047973445.1 of Pseudomonas sp. Taxonomy (GTDB): domain Bacteria; phylum Pseudomonadota; class Gammaproteobacteria; order Pseudomonadales; family Pseudomonadaceae; genus Stutzerimonas. The sequence continues at coordinate 8,249 of JBKEBY010000033.1, read as the reverse complement.
ATCGTTTCCAACCATGGAGGCCGCCAGCTCGACGGCGTGCTCTCCAGCGCCCGCGCCATGCCGGCCATCGCCGATGCGGTCAAAGGCGACCTGAAGATCCTTGCCGACTCGGGTATCCGCAGTGGCCTGGACGTGGTTCGCATGATCGCCCTGGGTGCCGACACCGTCATGCTCGGTCGCGCCTTCGCCTACGCGCTGGCCGCTGACGGCGAAGCCGGCGTGAGCAACCTGCTCGAGCTGATCGACAAGGAGATGCGCGTGGCGATGGTGCTTACCGGTGCCAAATCCATCAGCGAGATCACCACCGACTCCCTGGTTCGCGAGCTGGGTCAGTACCAGACCACCAAACACGTCGAATAAGCTGCAAGAGGCCGCGCAACGACGCGGCCCGTTTGTTTCCCGGAGCCTACATGAACGCGCACGCCACCCTGCCGACCGGCTTTCTCTCGGCCGTAGAACGGCTGATCCCGGTCGAGCGACGCTTCGACGACCCGCTCTCGACCCTGGCCTTCGGCACCGACGCCAGCTTCTACCGGCTGGTGCCCAAGCTGGTGGTGCGCGTCGAGTCCGAAGCCGAAGTGATCGGCCTGCTCAAGCTGGCCCACGCCGAACAGGTACCGGTGACCTTCCGCGCCGCCGGCACCAGCCTGTCCGGCCAGGCGATTTCCGACTCGGTGCTGATCGTGCTGGGCGACAACTGGAACGGTCGCGAGATTCGCAACGGCGGTTCACAGATACGCCTGCAACCAGGCGTGATCGGCGCCAATGCCAACGCAGTGCTGGCGCCGCTGGGACGCAAGATCGGCCCCGATCCGGCCTCCATCAATGCGGCGAAGATCGGCGGCATCGTCGCCAACAACTCCAGCGGAATGTGCTGCGGCACCGCGCAGAACAGCTACAAGACCCTCGCCGGCCTGCGCATCGTGCTGGCCGACGGCACCCTGGTCGACAGCGAAGACCCGAACAGTGTCGCCACCTTCCGCCAGAGCCACGCCGCCCTGCTCGACGCGCTGGCCGAACTGGGCCGGCAGACCCGCGCCAACAGCGAGCTGGCTGCGAAGATCCGCCACAAGTACCGGCTGAAAAACACCACCGGCTTCTCGCTCAACGCCCTGGTCGATTTCGACGAGCCGCTGGACATCCTCAACCACCTGATGGTCGGTTCCGAAGGCACCCTGGGCTTCATCAGCGCGGTGACCTACGACACCGTGCCCGATCACCCGCACAAAGCCAGCGCCCTGATCGTTTTCCCCGACGTGGAAACCTGCTGCCTGGCCGTACCGGTGCTCAAGCAGCAGCCGGTCTCAGCCGTGGAGCTTCTGGATCGGCGTAGCATGCGCTCGGTGGAGAACATGCAAGGCCTACCGGAGTGGGTCAAGGCGCTCTCCGCCAACGCTTGCGCGTTGCTGATCGAATCCCGCGCGGCGACCCAGTCGCTGCTGCACGAGCAGATCAACCTGATCATGGCCTCCATCGCCCACTTCCCGGTGGAGAAGCAGGTCGACTTCAGCGCAGACCCGGTTGTCTACAACCAGCTCTGGCGCATCCGCAAGGACACCTTCCCCGCCGTCGGCGCCGTGCGCCAGACCGGCACGACTGTGATCATCGAGGACGTCACCTTTCCCATCGAACGCCTGGCCGAAGGCGTCAACCGCCTGATCCAACTGTTCGAGACGCACGCCTACAGCGAAGCGATCCTGTTCGGCCATGCCCTGGAAGGCAACCTGCACTTCGTCTTCACCCAGGGCTTCGACGACCCGGCCCAGGTCGCCCGCTACGAGGCCTTCATGCACGACGTCACCCAGCTGGTGGCGGTGGAGTTCGGCGGTGCACTGAAGGCCGAGCACGGCACCGGGCGCAACATGGCGCCCTTCGTCGAGCTGGAGTGGGGCAACGAGGCCTATGCGCTGATGTGGAAGATCAAGCACCTGCTCGACCCCACCGGCATCCTCAACCCAGACGTGGTGCTCTCCGAAGACCCGCAGATCCACCTGAAAAACCTCAAGCCGATGCCCGCCGCCGACGAGATCGTCGACAAGTGCATCGAGTGCGGTTTCTGCGAACCGGTCTGCCCCTCCAACGGGCTGACCCTGACGCCGCGCCAGCGCATCGTCATCTGGCGCGACATCCAGGCCCGCAAGCGCGTCGGTATCGACACCACCGAGATCGAGCGCCTCTACCACTATCACGGCGTGGAAACCTGCGCCGCCACCGGCCTCTGCGCCCAGCGCTGTCCGGTGGGCATCAACACCGGCGACCTGGTGCGCAAGCTGCGCGGCAGGGAAGCCAATCGGACCGGCACCGCCAACTGGCTGGCCGACCACTTCGCCACCGCCGTGCAGGGCACGCGCTTCATGCTGCACGTGGCCAACGGCGCGCACCTGATCATGGGTACGAAGGGCCTGGCGAAGATGTCAGCCGCCATGACCAAGGTGAGCAAGAATCGCGTGCCACAGTGGACGCCAGCCATGCCGCAACCGCTGCAGCGGTTGCACCTGCCCAAGGCGCAGCCCCAGGATGAGCGCCCGCGCGTGGTCTATCTGGCCGCCTGCGTCTCCCGCGCCATGGGCCCGGCGGCACGCGATCAGGAGCAGCAGCCGCTGCTCGACACCACCCGTTCGCTGCTGGAGAAAGCCGGCTACCAGGTGATCTTCCCGGACAATCTCAACGACCTCTGCTGCGGCCAGCCGTTCGCCTCCAAGGGCTACGCCGAGCAGGCCGAGCGCAAGCGCCAGGAAACCCGCGATGCGCTGCTCAGGGCCAGCCGCGGCGGGCTCGACCCGATCTACTGCGACACCAGCCCCTGCACCCTGCGCCTGGTCCAGGACCTGACCGACGAGCGCCTGCAGGTCTACGATCCGGTCAAGTTCATTCGCACGTACCTGCTGGACAAGCTGGACTTCGTCCCGCAGGACGCGCCCATCGCCGTTCACGTTACCTGCAGCACCCAGCACCTGGGTGAGGCGCAGGCGCTGATCGACATCGCCCGGCGCTGCGCGAAGGAGGTCGTGATCCCCGAAGGCATCCACTGCTGCGGTTTTGCCGGCGACAAGGGCTTCACCACACCGGAACTCAATGCTCACTCACTGCGCAGCCTGAAGGACGCGGTGCAGATCTGCGAGGAAGGCATCTCCACCAGCCGTACCTGCGAGATCGGCCTGTCGCAGCATGGCGGCATCGACTATCACGGGCTGGTCTATCTGGTGAATCGTGCCAGTCGCTGCAAGAGTGTGTCACCCACCTGACCGATACCGGGGCAAGGACGCCCCTTCATATGAATGAAAAGTGCTTGGGCGCAACCGCAGTTCCAGTTTCGGAGCCCGGCAACCGGAAAGCTCCATTTGCCTCGGCGCTACCACAGTAGTTCATCAGCACCTGAGTCCTCAGCCGGATGCGGGCAGATCAGCATGCCGGCCACCCCTTTTAATCTCCTGCCTTGAAATCTGACCAGCCGCCCTCATCTATCGACCAAGCGTTCGACGCAGCCCTCGCTTTGGCGTAGACTGCGCGGGCATGAAGCTGCAAGCCGCTTCATGGGGCCGATTAGGATTCGACGCCGGTAACGAAACTCTAGGTGCATGCCGAGTTGGTAACAGAACTCGTAAATCCACTGTTGCAAACCTATAGTTGCCAACGACGACAACTACGAAGGGTACGCGCTAGCCGCCTAACCTTCATCTGGTCGCTTCGGCGCCAGCGGTCATGAGGGGATGCCTGTAAACCCGAAATGACTGTCAGACAGAACAGGATCGCCGCCAAGTTCGCTGTAGACGTAACGGTTAAAACTCATACAGCTCGCTCCAAGCACCCTGCCAATCGGGCGGCGCGGAGTTAACTCAGTAGATCTGGCTAAGCATGTAGTACCGACAGCGGAGAACTGGCGGACGGGGGTTCAAATCCCCCCGGCTCCACCAAATTTGAAGACTTGAACCCCTGATTTTCCTAAAGAAATCAGGGGTTTTTGCTTTCTGGGGTAGCGGGTGTCGAAGAGGTCGAAGGTTTACGCCTGCTGAGCGGCGGCGTCGATCTCGGCAAAATTGCTGATCTTCATCGAGCCATCTGGATACAAGCCTCCATGAATATTTCTTCAGTGGAATAGTGGCGTTTAGGAAGCGCTGGCAGCGGGTATTGCTGTAGGGCTGACTGCTACCGAAGGGTGGACTCGACGCCGAACAGGCTACTCCTCCGCAAAGTAATCACTGTCCAGCTGCTTCACCTCATACACCTGCTTCACGCTCACGCCCAGGTTGTTCTCCACCATCAGCCGCGCCAGCTCCACGCCGTCGATCAGCACCACCTTGATGTCCAATCCAAGCGCCGCCTCGCGGGCACCAGCGGAGAAATCCGAGGTGGTGATAAACACGCCTTTGCGCGCACGCTGGCGAGTCAAGGCGCCGATGAACTTGTCGATCTCCGGGCGGTGCACGGTGTTGCTCCAGCGCTTGGCCTGCAGGTAGATCACGTCCAGGCCGAGCTTGTCTTCCTTGATGATTCCGTCGATACCATCGTCGTTGGTGGCCTGGGTCGCTTTGCCGGCCTCCTTGCGCGAGCCGCCGTAGCCCATGGCGATCATCAGATCGACTACCAGTTGCTCGAAGAAGCTCGGGGTTGCCGCCCGCACCTGTGCCAGCAGCTCATCGGCCAGCGACTGCAGCAGCGCTTGATGTGCCTCTGCCAATTGCTCATCCGGCGTCGTTTCGGCGGCATCGAGCACCACCACGACCGGCGCATCTGCCGCCTGGGGCTTGGCGGTATGAAAGTCGTCAAACTCGGGAAACTGCTTTAGCCAGCTCACGGTGATGCGTTGCGGGCCACTGACCAGCGCGTCCCGGCCGCGTGCGGTGATCTGCACCATGCCCTTGGCCGGAATGCACAGCAGGCCGGCCTTGTTCAGGTAGGTGCGCGCCCAGCCCACACGGTTGTTGATCACCGTTTGATTACCCGAAGGTAATCGCTCTTTGCGCTCGTCCTCGGTCAGCTGGAACTGATCGGCAACGCGTTCACGCAACTCATTGAGTGCCAGCGGCACGCCATCCTGCACGGTTGCCAGCACCGGGCGCATCACGCTTTGGAAATCCGGAATTGCCATTTCTACGTCCTTTCCCTGTTCGTGGCATTCAGATGCCGCGCATGCCGCTTTCATCGAAGCCGGCTGCCGACTTCAGCATCTTCAAAATCACCAGCGCAAACGCGCGGCTCTTGGTTTCGTTATCCAGCACTTCCAGCGAGAGTTTCTCGTGGTCGGTCATGGCGTCCAGCACGGTGTCCAGCACGCGCTTGGGGAACAGCCCGTGCATCACCTGTTCAACCGAGTGGCTGTTCACCTGGGCCATCACATCCTCCTGGCGACTGATGCGGTTGGCGATGCCGCTGAGGAACTGCAGCTGGTCTTCATCGCTCACCTCGGCGCCGAAAATATCGTTCAGCGCCTCGATGATTTCCGACAGCCGCTTCTTCTCCGGGTCATGGGCCTTGCCGCTGCCCACCGCGCTGGCCGGGTCTAGGCCGTAGTCGCCTTGTTCCTCGCTCAGGCGCAGCTGGTGCTCAGCACGCTTGCTCAAGCGGTAGTGGCTGAGGTGTAGCTCGCCCAGATCTACCTCTTCCTGCTCCAGACGATCCACCCGCAGCAGCGGGTGCAGGTGCTTGGCGTAGACGCACAGCTGCTCCAGCTCGCGGTCCTCGTAGGGGATGATCTGCGAGAGGAACTCGTACAGGCGCACAAAGCTCTGCAGGTTCTTCTTGAACAGGTCGAGCTGATCCACCTGCTCGCCGGCTTCCTTCACTGCCGCCTCGGCCTTCTTCAGGCCCACGCTGTCGCCGTTCCTCTCGGCGGTACGTTTGAAGTCCAGCGCATGCTGACGTGATTCCTGGGCCAGCTTGTAGCGCTTGGCGAAGCGCTCCTTGGCCGGCGCGCAGTAGTAACTGAGCTTGCTGGCGGCCGCCTTGGGGTCGAAGAAGGCCAGGGCGAAAGCGGTCACTTCTTCCCAGTGATAGATGCCCTCGGCGTCCAGCTTCTTTTGCAGGTCATAGATGAGCTGCGGGTCGGTCACGTCGGTCAGCTCGGCCTTGGTGTAGTACGGCAGGAAGGCGTCGAGAATGTCCTGGGCGTCGTTGAAGAAGTCGAGGATGAAGGTCGGCTTGCTGTCGCCAAAGGTGCGGTTCAGCCGCGACAGGGTTTGCACGCAGTCCACGCCCTGCAGCTTCTTGTCCACGTACATGGCGCACAGCTTGGGCTGATCGAAGCCGGTCTGGTACTTGTTGGCGGCGATCATCACGTTGAAGTCCTGGGTGTCGAAGGCTTCCGCCAGGTCACGCCCGTTCAGGCCGGGGTTGAGCAGGCTGCTGCTTTCCGTCACCTCTTCGGGAATCACCCCGTCCGGCAGCACGCTACCGGAGAAGGCCACCAGCGGGTGCACATCGCCGTAGCCCATCTCCTTCACATAGGCCTGCACCGCCAGTTGGTAGCGCACCGCCTCCTGCCGACTGCTGGTGACCACCATGGCCTTGGCCTGACCGCCCAGCAGGTGGCGGATATTGGCGCGGAAGTGCTCGACAATCACCTCCACCTTCTGGCTGATGTTGTACGGATGCAGGCGCACCCAGCGCGCCAGCTTCATGCGCGCCTTCTTCGAGTCCACTTCCTCGTCGTCGCCGTCCGGGTGGGCGATCTTCCAGGCGGTGCTGTAGGTGGTGTAGTTCTGCAGCACATCGAGGATGAAGCCTTCCTCGATGGCCTGGCGCATGGAGTACAGGTGGAACGCCTCGGGCTTGTTGTCGGCGCTCGCCGGCAATGCCGGATTGGCCGGCCGACCGAACAGCTCCAGGGTCTTGGCCTTGGGCGTGGCGGTAAAGGCGTAGTAGCTGATGCGCTCGTTGGGCGCACGGGCGGCCACGGCGGCGTCCAGCAGCTCTTCGGCGCTGATTTCTTCCGGCTCTTCTTTATCAGCACGGGGGGCATCGCTGCCGAGAATCTGCTTGAGCTTGCTGGCCGATGAGCCGGTCTGCGAGGAGTGCGCCTCGTCGGCGATCACCGCATAGCGGCCGCTGGCCAGCTTGGGGCACTTGTCCAGCGCATCGAACAGCGCCGGGAAGGTCTGGATGGTGACGATGATGATGCGCGTCTGCTCGGCCAGCGCCTCGGCCAGTTGCTCGGATTTGCTCTGGCTGCCGATCTCGCGGGTGATGCACTTGACCACGCCCTGGGCGTGCTCGAACTGATAGATGGTGTCCTGCAGCTGCTTGTCCAGCACGGTGCGGTCGGTAATCACGATCACCGAGTTGAACAGGCGCTGGCCCTCGGCATCGTAGAGCGAGGCCAGCTGGTGCGCCGTCCAGGCAATCGAGTTGGACTTGCCGGAGCCGGCGCTGTGCTGGATCAGGTAACGCTTGCCCGGTCCTTCGGCGCGGGTGGTTTCGATCAGCCTGTTGACCACTTCCCACTGGTGGTAGCGCGGGAAGATCAGGGTTTCCTTGGTAACGCGCTTGCCATCGGTATCTTCCTTCACGCTCTTCTGCAGGTGCAGGAAGCGGCCCAGCACCTGCAGCCAGGCATCCGGCTGGAACAGGCGCTGCCACAGGTAGCCGGTGGCGTATTGGCTGTCGTCGGACGCCGGCGGGTTGCCCGCACCGCCATCGAGGCTGCCGAGGTTGAACGGCAAGAAGAAGGTGTCCTTGCCAGCCAGTTTGGTGGTCATCGCCACCTCATCCTGGCTCACGGCAAAGTGCACCAGCGCGCCGCGTTTAAAGGTCAGCAGCGGCTCGGGCTTGCGCGTCAGCGGGTCTTTCACCGGGCGATCCTGGCGGTACTGGCGCTTGGCGTTTTCCACGCTCTGCTTGAACTCGCTTTTCAGCTCCAGCGTGGCGGTGGGGATGCCGTTGACGAACAGCACCAGATCGAGACGCGGGTTGTACTGACCTTCACGGCAGTGCGGCGAATAGGACACCTCCGGCACCACGCGCAGGCGGTTGCACTGGTAGCGCCTGAGGGTATCCGGGTTCATGCCGTGGTCGGGCTTGAAGCTGCACGCCTCGATCTTCACCCCCGGCAGCTTGAAGCCATGGCGTAGCACCTCCAGGGTGCCGTCCTGCTCAAGCTCGCGCACCAGCTTTTGCACCAGCACGGTTTCTGGACTGTTCGGGTTGGCCTTGGCGAACTTGTCCCAACGCTCCGCCCAGGCCTCCTTGAAGTAGCCGAGAAAATCCTCGGTATACAGCGCCGTGCGCCGGTCATAGCCGCTGGCCGGGCCGGT
>JBKEBY010000074.1:0-73119 GCA_047973445.1 Pseudomonas sp. | reverse complement strand
TCACCGACCGATCAATCCTAGCCAGAAGCGCAGGGTCGATGGACCTTTCCACATCCAGAACGTGAACGCCTACGACAGCCGGTTGAAGGGCTGGATGATTCCCTTTCATGGTGTGGCCACCAAGTACCTGACGCATTACTTGGGATGGCGTCGCCTGCTCGAACGTCATAAGACCCAGCTCAATCCATTGATTTGCTTGAGGGAAGCGCTGGGACGAGCGGCTATGCAACAGCTAACTCAGACATAGCCAACAGAAAAGGCAGCCTCTCGGCTGCCTTTTGCTGTGCATCTTTCAATCACCCGTCAGTGGGCAACCGCACCGGTGGCACCCAGACCGGTCTGGGAACGTACGAACTGCGGGAAGAAGCGAGCACGCTCCGCATCAGCGGTTTTCGACTTGTCGGTAACCGAGAAGAACCAGATACCGATGAAGGCGACGATGATGGAGAACAGCGCCGGGTAGGAGTACGGGAAGATCGCCTCGGCATTGCCCAGCACCTGCACCCAGACCGTCGGGCTGAGGATGGTCAGGATCAGTGCCGTGAACAGGCCCATCGCACCACCGATCAGCGCACCGCGAGTGCTCAGGCCTTTCCAGTACATGGAGAGGAACAGCACCGGGAAGTTGCAGCTGGCCGCGACCGAGAATGCCAGGCCGACCATGAAGGCGATGTTCTGCTTCTCGAAGGCGATGCCGAGCAGGATCGCTACCACACCCAGGGCCAGCGTGGTGATCTTGGTCACGCGCATCTCGTCCGCTTCCTTGGCCTTGCCTTTCTTGATCACGCAGGCATAGAGGTCATGGGAAACCGCCGAGGCACCGGCCAGTGTCAGACCTGCAACTACCGCGAGGATGGTGGCGAACGCCACAGCCGACATGAAGCCAAGGAACAGGTTACCGCCAACCGCGGTGGCCAGATGGATGGCGACCATGTTGGTACCACCGACGATGGCGCCGGAAAGATCGCGGAAGTCCGCATTGGTGCTGACCAGCAGAATCGCGCCGAAACCAATGATGAAGGTCAGGATGTAGAAGTAGCCGATGAACCCCGTAGCGTAGAACACGCTCTTGCGCGCTTCCTTGGCATCGGAAACGGTGAAGAAGCGCATCAGGATATGCGGCAGGCCGGCTGTGCCGAACATCAGCGCCATACCCAGCGAGATCGCCGAGATCGGATCGGTCACCAGGCCGCCCGGACTCATGATGGCGTCGCCCTTCTCGTGCAGCTTCACTGCTTCGGAGAACAGGCTGGCAAAGTCGAAGCCCACGTTCTTCATCACCATCAGCGCCATGAAGCTGGCGCCGGACAGCAGCAGAACGGCCTTGATGATCTGCACCCAGGTGGTCGCCAGCATGCCGCCGAACAGCACGTACATGACCATCAGCACGCCGACCAGCACCACCGCGACGTAGTAGTCCAGGCCGAACAGCAGTTGGATCAGCTTGCCGGCACCGACCATCTGCGCGATCAGGTAGAAGGCCACCACAGTGAGCGAGCCCATTGCCGAGAGAATGCGGATCTGCGTCTGACCAAGGCGGTAGGACGCCACGTCGGAGAAACTGAACTTGCCCAGATTGCGCAGGCGCTCGGCCATCAGGAAGAGGATGAGCGGCCAGCCGACGAGGAAGCCGATGGAGTAGATCAGGCCGTCATAGCCGCTGGTGTAGACCAGCGCGGAAATACCCAGGAAGGACGCAGCAGACATGTAGTCGCCCGCGATCGCCAGGCCATTCTGGAAACCGGTGATGCTGCCGCCGGCAGTGTAGTAGTCGGAGGTCGAAGTGTTGCGCTTGGACGCCCACTTGGTGATGCCCATCGTAAAGACGATGAACACCACGAACATGATGATGGCGGTCCAGTTGGTCGGTTGTTTCTGTACTTCACCGGTCAGCGCCTCACCTGCCAGGAGCAGAGGCGATGCAGCGAAAAGAGCGGCTGCCGCGAGTAGTCGGGCGATCATTGCTGCACCTCGTTGAGGATTTCCTGATTCAGGCGATCGAACTCGCCGTTGGCACGCCGCACGTAGATGCCAGTCAGTACGAAAGCCAGGACGATGATGCCCAGTCCCAAGGGAATACCCCAGGTGATGACCGTTGCCGAGCTGAGCGGCACGCCGAGCACATGGGGATCGAAAGCGATCAGCAGGATGAAGGCCAGATAGGCACCAAGCATGACGACCGACAGCAGCCAGGCGAAACGGCCACGTTTGGCAACCAGTTCCTGGAAGCGCGGGTTGTCATAGATCTGCTGGTATAGATTTTCATTGTTCATTGAATTATCTCCACACAAACCTTTCCTCTCGTGAGGAAAAGGTCGGCCACTGTAAGACCCAGCCCGCTGAATACCACCCGACTTTCGTCTGCTGTCCAATTCCGAAAAGCCCCGTGCTAAAGCAGCCTGTTGCCTTTCCAAGCGGCGAAATTACTGAGCTTGGCTCGCCTGGACAGGGGTGAAATGGATCACAAGAAAAATCACATTGTTATTGATCTGGGTCGGTCGATCCGCTCCGCTGCGCATGCAAAAGGCGCGATAGCAGCTTGTGCTTTCTCTTGAAAACGGGCATGAAACGGAGCCTTCTTTCTCTGCAACGGCGCCGCTACGCTGTGGTCCTATTCAGCGGCAGGCTTTCTTGCCGAATCGAAATGGACTCACTTCCGACAGCCAGCCGCGTACCCAAGGAGCACCTCGATCATTACCCCAGAATTCGGCAAACACACCTTGCCTGATGGGCGGAGGAGCACGGCGCTTCTGCCGCAGCTGCTGTGTCTGCTGGCACTACTGGCAGTGGTCCAACCTTCGTTGCGGGCGGAAGACCTCAGCGCCGAGGACTACGGCTATCCGCTGGCCAATCCGTTCGAGGCCACCATCGCCACCACGCCGCTGGACTTGCGTGCCGACATACCCGATGACGACGACATCGACCAGGCCGACTACAGCCTGCGGCTACGCCCCGAACGCGAATTCACGCTGCCGGACAACTTCTGGGCGGTCAAACGCCTGACCTATCGCCTGGCGCGGCAACCTGGTCCGGCGCCGCTGATCTTCATCATCTCGGGAACGGGCGCGAACTATAGCGCCGGCAAGACCGAGTCACTCAAACGGCTCTTCTATGGTGCCGGCTATCACGTGGTGCAGTTGTCCTCGCCGACCAGTTTCGACTTCATCGCCGCTGCCTCCCGCTTCGCGACGCCCGGCTACAGCCCCGATGATGCGGAGGACCTCTATCGCGTGATGCAAGCTGTACGGGCACAGCAGCACGAACTGCCCGTCACCGAGTTTCACCTCACCGGCTACAGTCTCGGCGCGCTGAACGCCGCGTTCGTCAGCAAGCTCGACGAAACCCGGCAGAGTTTCGGCTTCAAGCGCGTGCTGCTGCTCAACCCGCCGGTCAACCTGTACAGCTCGATCAGCAACCTGGACAGGCTGGTGCAGACTCGGGTGGAAGCCATCGACGACAGCACCACCTTCTACGAGCTGATCTTCGAGAAACTGTCGCGTTACTACCAGCAACAGGGCCATATCAACCTCGATGAGGCCGTGCTGTTCGATTTCCAGCAATCGCCCCAGCGGCTGACCGATGAACAGATGGCGATGCTGATTGGCTCCGTTTTCCGACTTTCCGCCGCAGACATCGCCTTCACCTCGGACTTGATCAACCGCCGCGGCCTGATCGTTCCACCGGGTTATCCCATCGACGAGGGCACCAGCCTGGAGCCGTTCTTCCGACGCGCCCTGCTGTGCGACTTCGACTGCTATATCACCGAACAGCTGATCCCCATGTGGCGGGCGCGCTACGACGGCGGCAGTCTCACCCAGCTGATCGACCAGGTCAGCCTTTACGCCCTGGAAGATTATCTGCGCCAGAGCACCAAGATCGCCGTCATGCACAACATAGACGACATCATCCTCAGCACCGGCGACCTGGGTTTCCTGCGACGCACCTTTGGCAAGCGCCTGATCCTCTACCCCCGGGGCGGCCATTGCGGCAACCTCAACTATCGGGTCAACACACGGGACATGCTGGAGTTCTTCCGTGGCTAGACCCTCCCTGGTGCTGCCTGCCCTGCTGCTGGTCGGCGGCCTCGCCCATGGGCAGACGCAGATCGACCCCGATGGATTCACCAATCCACTAAGCACGCTGGAGTTCAATCCAGGGCTCGATCAGCACGAGTTCGAACGTGCCACCTTTCAGGCACTGGATATCCATGACCCCTGGGAATCGCTGAACAGGCGCATGTATTACTTCAACTATCGCCTCGACCAATGGGTGATGCTGCCGACCGTGCGCGGCTATCGCCGCGTGACACCGAAGATAGTCAGAACGGGGGTGAGCAACTTCTTCAACAACCTGGATGACATCTCCACATTGCTCAACAGCGTGGCTCAATTGAAGGGCGAACGCGCCATGCAAACTACAGCTCGCCTGCTATTCAACACCATCATCGGCGTTGGAGGCCTCTGGGACCCGGCCACCCACATGGGATTACCGCAGCATGTGGAAGACTTCGGCCAGACACTGGCCTTCTATGGCATACCCAGCGGCCCCTACCTGATCCTACCGGCGCTGGGCCCATCCAACCTCCGCGATGCCGTCGGTGAGCTTGTCGATTTCGGAATCGAGCTCGAGATCGATACGCTGGGCCATGCCCAAGCCAGTAGAGGCGTCGTAGAACTAACGGCACTGCGCCTACTGGATATTCGCCACACCACCAACCTACGCTACGGGCAGCTCAACTCCCCCTTCGAGTACGAGAAGGTGCGCTACGTGTACACCCGCGCGCGCGAGTTGCAGATAGAGGAATAGTGAGCATCGCCAGCTCGCAAAGGGCTGGGGCTGCCGAGATTCGGCCACACATCGCTTCATTGCGCCTGTCACGAACTCAGGCTGCCTCCGAAGCAATGCCACCAAGCGGACTGCCCCCTTGGGAAGAGGGCCTGGGTGAGGAGGACAGCAGCCCTAACGTCTCTTCTTGTAGAGGCTCGACTCGCCTTCGGGGCGAGTCTTGAAACGTCGATGCGCCCACAGGTACTGCTCGGGATTCAAGCTGACCACCTCTTCAATCCAACGGTTGATCCGTAGACAGTCGGCTTCATCGCTTTCCCCTGGAAAGTCCTCCAGCGGCGGGTGGATCACCAGACGGTAACCGCTGCCATCGGCCAGACGCTGCTGGGTGAAAGGCACCACCCTGGCCCTGCCCAGCCGAGCGAACTTACTGGTGGCGGTAACCGTGGCCGCCTGAATGCCGAACAGTGGGACGAACAGACTCTGCTTGCGCCCATAGTCCTGGTCCGGTGCATACCAGATGGCGCGGCCGGCACGCAGAACCTTGAGCATGGCACGCACGTCCTCGCGCTCGATGGCGGTGGCATCACGGTTGTGACGCTCGCGACCACGGCGCTGGACGAAATCGAAGACCGGATTCTTGTGTTCACGGTACATGCCATCGATGGTGTGCCGCTGGCCCAGCAGCGCCGCTCCGATTTCCAGAGTGGTGAAGTGCAATGCCATCAGGATCACGCCCTGCCCTTCGGCCTGGGCCTGCCTGAGGTGCTCTAGCCCCTCGATGTGCGCCAGGCGTTGCAGGCGTGCCTGCGGCCACCACCAGCTCATGGCCATTTCGAACAGCGCGATGCCGTTGGAAGCGAAATTCTCTTTCAGCAACCGCTCACGCTCGGCATCCAACAGGTCGGGAAAGCACAATTCCAGATTGCGTCTGGCGATACGTCGACGCGACCCGGCCAGGTGATACATCACCTTCCCCAGCACCCGCCCCAATACCAGCAACACCCGGTATGGCAGTTGAATCACCAGCCATAGCAAACCCAGCCCCAGCCACAGCAGCCAGAAGCGTGGATGGAGGAAGCAAGCACGAAAACGGGGACGATCCATCGGAAAGCTCGTACCGGAAAAATTGCGCATTCTAAGCCCTCACGACGAAAATTGTCGGCATGTAGCGGCAAGTAGCGGGCTTGAGACGGACGGTGCGATTTGCAAGGCGGCGATGACAGGACCGCTCCTCCCTCACTCGTCCTTCTCCCCCGAGAGGAGAGGACTTATTGGAACTCAGGCGCACCTGGACGCAAGCCTGCAACTTGCACCATCCGACCAGCCCCGCTATAAGTCCTCGCCATTTCCCCTCGCAGGCAGACCATGAGCCAAGCCGACCTCCTCGACCAAGATCCCGTGTTCCAGCTCAAGGGCAGCATGCTCGCCATTACCGTCCTAGAGCTGACGCAGAACGCCCCTGAACGCCTCGACCAGCAGCTCGCAAAGAAAGTCGAGCAGGCGCCGGACTTCTTCAACAACACGCCACTGGTGCTGGCACTGGACAAGTTGCCAGCCGATAGCGAACTGGATCTGCCGGCACTGATCGCGCTGTGTCGCAAGCATGGCCTGCGCACACTGGCGTTGCGTACCGGTCATCCGGCGATCATTGACGCAGCCGGCGCCCTGGACCTGCCCGTTCTGCCACCTTCGGGCGCCAAGGAGCGCAAGCTCGACCCCACCGCCCGATCGTCCGCAGCACCAGCCAAGCCAGCGGAACCGGCCTATCGCCCGAGCCGCATCGTGACCACGCCCATCCGCGGCGGGCAACAGATCTATGCCCAGGGCGGCGATCTCATCGTACTGGCGCCGGTCAGCCCCGGTGCGGAACTTCTCGCCGATGGAAACATCCATGTGTACGGCCCGTTACGTGGTCGCGCCCTGGCGGGCATCAAGGGCGATACCGGAGCGCGCATCTTCTGTCAGCAACTCGCCGCGGAAATGGTGTCGATCGCCGGCCAGTACAAGGTGGCCGAAGACCTCCGACGCGACCCGCTCTGGGCAGAAGCGATACAGATCAGCCTGTCTGGCGACGTGTTGAACATAACCCGCCTTTAACGGATACTTCCGCGAATTTTCAGGACCAACGGGCAATCCGGACGCCAACTCGGCAGAAGGTCCCAGCTTCCATATTTAGGGTGAATCACCTTGGCCAAGATCCTAGTAGTCACTTCCGGCAAGGGTGGCGTCGGCAAGACCACTTCCAGCGCCGCCATCGGTACCGGCCTCGCCCTGCGCGGGCACAAGACTGCCATCGTCGACTTCGACGTCGGTCTGCGTAATCTGGACCTGATCATGGGTTGCGAGCGCCGCGTGGTGTATGACTTCGTCAACGTCATCAATGGCGACGCTACCCTGACCCAGGCGCTGATCAAGGACAAGCGCCTGGAGAACCTCTACGTTCTGGCTGCCAGTCAGACCCGCGACAAGGATGCTCTGACGCTCGAAGGTGTCGGCAAGGTCATCGACGAGCTGGCGCAGAACTTCGAGTACGTCATTTGCGACTCACCGGCCGGCATCGAGAAAGGTGCGCACCTGGCCATGTACTACGCCGACGAAGCCATCGTGGTGACCAACCCCGAAGTCTCCTCGGTACGCGACTCCGACCGCATGCTCGGCCTGCTGGCCAGCAAATCGCGCCGCGCCGAAAACGGCGAGGAGCCGATCAAGGAACACCTGTTGCTGACCCGCTACAACCCCGATCGCGTGACCAAGGGCGAAATGCTCGGTGTCGAGGACGTCGAGGAAATCCTTTCCATCCGCCTGCTGGGTGTCATTCCCGAGTCCCAGGCCGTGCTCAAGGCCTCGAACCAGGGCGTACCAGTGATTCTCGACGACCAGAGCGATGCTGGCCAGGCCTACAGCGACGCCGTCGACCGGCTGCTCGGCAAGGAAGTGACCCACCGCTTCCTCGACGCCAAGAAGCAAGGCTTCCTCGCACGCCTGTTCGGAGGTCGGGAATGAACCTGCTGGATTTCTTCCGCGAACGCAAAAAGAAGGAAACGCCTGCCGCCATAGCCAAGGAACGGCTGCAGATCATCGTCGCCCACGAGCGTGGCCAGCGCAACGAGCCGGACTACCTGCCGGCTCTGCAGAAAGAGCTGGTGGAAGTGATCCGCAAGTACGTCAACATCGACCAGGACCAGGTTCAGGTCGCACTCGAAGACCAGGGCAGTTGCTCGATCCTCGAATTGAACATCACCCTGCCGGATCGTTGAGTGCAGCCGGTATCCAGAAACGGCGACCCACGGGTCGCCGTCTTCGTTTGTGGAAAAGCAGATGCCTTTAAGCAACATCCAGATCGTTCACCACGACGCCGCCCTGCTGGTGATCAACAAACCCACCCTGCTGCTCTCCGTCCCCGGACGTGCCGAGGATAACCGCGACTGCCTGGTGACCCGCCTGCAGGAGAACGGCTTTCCCGAAGCGCGCATCGTGCACCGACTGGACTGGGAAACCTCCGGACTGATCGTGCTCGCCCGCGATGCCGACAGCCACCGCGAACTCTCACGGCAGTTTCACGACCGCGAGACCGAGAAGGCGTACACCGCGCTCTGCTGGGGTCAGCCCGAGCATGACAGCGGCAGCATCGACCTACCGCTGCGCTACGATCCGCCGACCAAGCCACGCCATGTGGTCGATCACGATCTTGGCAAGCATGCGCTCACCTTCTGGCGGGTGCTCGAGCGCTGCGGCGATTCCAGCCGTGTCGAGCTGACACCGATCACCGGCCGCTCGCACCAGTTGCGTGTGCACATGCTTTCCATCGGCCATCCGCTGCTGGGCGATCGGCTCTACGCCCATGAGCAGGCGCTACAGGCCCATAAACGTCTGTGCCTGCATGCCAGCATGCTTGCACTCACTCACCCGCAAACCGGCGAGCGCATGCGCTTCGAGAGCCCCGCCCCGTTCTGATGCGCAACTTCCTCGAAGCTACCCGTGATCATTGCCCTGGATCGGGAGTCGCATGCACGACGACAAGATCGCAGTAAGCCACGCCTGGCACTGGCATCTGTTCGACGCCGTGGCGCAGCAGGACTGACAGGACTTCCCCTGGGAAATGCAGCCTCCGTGGCCGATGGGATAGACTTCAGCCCTTGTCGTCCGGAGCCTCCCATGCACGAAGAACTCAACCAGGGTCTGATCGAATACCTCACCGCCTCACCCACGCCCTTCCACGCCACCACCAGCCTGGCGCGCAGCCTGCAGGCTGCCGGCTTCAAGCCGCTGGATGAACGCGAAAGCTGGATCACCGAAGCCGGTGGTCGCTATTACGTTACCCGCAACGACTCTTCGATCATCGCCTTTCAGCTCGGCAGCAAACCGCTGGCCGAACAAGGGCTACGCCTGGTAGGGGCGCATACCGACAGCCCCTGCCTAAGGGTCAAGCCGCATCCGGATTTGCAACGCCAGGGCTTCTGGCAACTGGGCGTGGAAGTCTATGGCGGCGCCCTGCTGGCCCCCTGGTTCGATCGCGACCTTTCCCTGGCCGGGCGCGTTACCTACAGCCGCGACGGACGCATCGAAAGCCAGCTGATCGATTTCAAGGCCGCGATCGCGACGATCCCCAACCTGGCAATCCACCTCAACCGCGAAGCCAACCAGGGTTGGCCGATCAATGCGCAGAACGAGCTACCACCGATCCTTGCGCAGATCGCCGGCCAGGACGGCGCAGACTTCCGCGCGCTGCTCGCCGACCAACTGGGCCGCGAACACGGCCTGGTCGCCGACGTGGTGCTGGATTTCGAACTGAGTTTCTACGATACCCAGCGGGCTGCCGTCATTGGCCTCAACGGCGAGTTCATCGCGGGTGCGCGCCTGGACAACCTGTTGTCCTGCTACGCCGGCCTGCAGGCGCTGCTCGCCACGGGCGCGGACGAGAACTGCGTGCTCGTCTGCACCGACCATGAGGAGGTCGGCTCGAATTCGTTATGCGGTGCCGACGGTCCTTTCCTCGAACAGGTGCTGCGCCGCCTGCTGCCGGAAGAGGAAAACTACCAGCGCACGATCAATCGCTCGCTGCTGATTTCCGCCGACAACGCCCACGCCGTGCACCCCAACTATGCCGACAAGCACGACGGCAACCATGGCCCCAAGCTCAACGCCGGCCCGGTGATCAAGGTCAACAGCAACCAGCGCTACGCCACCAGCAGCGAAACCGCCGGTTTTTTCCGCCACCTGTGCCTGGAGAACGAAGTACCGGTGCAGAGCTTCGTCACCCGCAGCGACATGGGTTGCGGCTCGACAATCGGCCCGATCACCGCCGGGCAGTTGGGCGTGCGCACCATCGACATCGGCGCACCGACCTTTGCCATGCATTCCATTCGCGAACTGGCCGGCAGCCAAGACCTGGCGCATCTGGTGAAGGTGCTGACAGCCTTCTATTCGAGCGCCGAACTGCCCTGAAGATAAGGCGCTGTGCAAGCTGCTCAGCGCCTTCCGTTCGGCAGGCTCTCAGACCAGGCTTTCGTCGATTACCAGTGCCAGCTTGCCGGATACGGTGTTGCTGGCCAGTGCGGCGAATGCCTCCTCCACATCGCTGATCGGGAAGGCCCGTTCCAGACGCGGCATCAACTGGCCGCTGGCGAAGAGCGGCCAGACCCTTTCCTGCAGCTCCGTCATCAGCTCGGCCTTGTCGTCGGCATCACGGCTGCGCAGGGTCGAGCCGATCAGTTGGATGCGCTTGGCCAGCAGCGTGCCGAAGTCCACTTCCCCTTTGCGCCCTCCCATCAGACCGATCATCACCCAGCGGGCATCCTTGCCAAGCACTTGCAGATTGAGCGCGGCGTATTTGGCGCCAACCGGATCAAGCACCAGGTCGAACGGAGCGAAATCGCGTAGTGCTTCCAGCGTCTCGCCTCGCAGTACACCGCCCTGTGCGCCGAGCGATTCACAGTACGCCAGGCGCTCCGCCGAACCGACGCTGACCCAGCAGGGATTGTCGAGCGCCTTGCACAGCTGGATCGCCGCTGATCCCACGCCGCTGGCACCTGCGTGCAACAGAACCCGTTCGCCCGGCTGCAAGGCACCGAGCCGATACAGGTTGAGCCAGGCGGTGGCATAGACCTCGGGAATCACCGCAGCCTCCTGTAGCGAAAGCCCTTCGGGCACCGGCAAGGCGTGGCGGGCATCGACGACTACCTCCTCGGCCATGCCGCCGCCGGCGAGCAAGGCACAGACCCGGTCACCGACCTTCCAGTCGCTGCCAGCACCCACCTCGCTGATCACCCCCGCGCATTCCAGACCAAGAATATCGGTCACCCCCGACGGGGGCGGATAATGTCCGGCGCGCTGCAACAGGTCCGCGCGATTCAGGCCCGCTGCGGCCACCCGGATACGAATCTGCCCGGGAGCACATGCCGGCGCGTCTCGTTGCGCCCATTCCAGTTGCCCTTCGATACCTTGCAATGCCTTCATGCTGCCTCCATATTGTTCAAACCTGCGACCGCCCACCATCACTCGCTGACGTTCGCAACCGCCTGTTACCATCGGGCTATTATTTTCACCGTCGACCCAATATCGGCCGACGCCCAACATGATGGCCTACTATGCGTTATACCCTAGCTTCGCGTCGCCGACTCCCCATGAAACGTTCCCTGGCCTTCGGCATTCTTGCCATGTTCATCGGCCTCCAGGCCACGTCCGTTCTGGCCAAGCCGAGCAGCCCGACGACCTGGGACTACCTGGAGCCCGACCGCGACCAGGTCATCGCCAGCCTCAATATCGTGGAGTTGCTCAAGCGCCATCACTACAACAAGCCGCCGCTGAACGATGCACGCTCGGCGAAGATCTTCGACAGCTACCTGGCCATGCTCGACCCATCACGCAGCTATTTCACGGCGGCGGATATCGACGAGTTCGACAAATGGCGCAACGAGTTCGACGATTTTCTCAAGAACGGCAATCTCCAGCCTGGCTTCACCATCTACAAGCGCCATCTTGAACGTTTCAAGAGCCGTCTCGAGTACGCCCTGTCGCTGCTGGACAAGGGCGTCGACAGCTTCGACTTCAGCGTCGATGAGGAACTGCTGATCGACCGCGAGAAGGCCGCATGGCCCAAGGACGAGGCCGCACTGGACGACCTCTGGCGCAAGCGAGTCAAGGATGAAGTCCTGCGCCTGATAATCGCCGGCAAGGAGCCCAAGGCCATCGAGGAGCTGCTGACCAAGCGCTACCGGAATCAGCTCGCCCGCCTCGACCAGACTCGCGGCGAAGACGTGTTCCAGACCTACATCAACGCCTTCGCGCAATCCTACGACCCGCACACCCAGTACCTGTCGCCGGATAACGCAGAAAATTTCGACATCAACATGAGCCTGTCCCTGGAAGGCATCGGTGCGGTGCTGCAGAGTGACAACGAACACGTCAAGGTCGTACGCCTGGTGCCGGCCGGCCCGGCGGAAAAGAGCAAACAGATCGCGCCGGCGGACAAGATCATCGCGGTCGGCCAGCAGGATGACGAGATGGTCGATGTGATCGGCTGGCGCCTGGACGAAGTGGTCAAGCTCATTCGCGGCCCCAAGGGCTCAGTGGTTCGCCTGGAGGTCATCCCGGCCAGCAACGCCCCCAACGACCAGAGCAGCAAGGTGGTCTCCATCACCCGCGAGGCCGTGAAGCTCGAAGAACAGGCAGCCAAGAAATCCATCCTCAACCTCGAGCACGACGGCCAGGCTTACAAACTCGGCGTCATCGAGATTCCCGCGTTCTATCTGGACTTCAAGGCGCTGCGTGCCGGCGACCGTGACTACAAGAGCACTACCCGGGACGTGAAGCAACTGCTGACCGAACTCCAGAAGGAGAAGGTCGATGGCGTCGTGATCGACCTGCGCAATAACGGCGGCGGGTCGCTGCAGGAAGCCACCGAACTGACCGGCCTGTTCATCGATCAGGGGCCAACCGTGCTGGTGCGCAACAGTGATGGCCGCATCGACGTGCTGGCCGACGAAAGTGCCGGCGCCTTCTACAAGGGCCCCCTGGCCGTGCTGGTCAACCGCCTGTCTGCTTCCGCCTCGGAAATTTTTGCCGGTGCCATGCAGGACTATCACCGGGCACTCATCCTCGGCGGTCAGACCTTCGGCAAGGGCACGGTGCAGACCATCCAACCTCTCAACCATGGCGAGTTGAAGCTCACGCTCGCCAAGTTCTACCGGGTTTCCGGACAGAGCACCCAGCATCAGGGCGTGATCCCCGACATCACCTATCCCGCCGAAGTGGATACCAAGGAGATCGGCGAGAGCGCACTGTCCGAAGCGCTGCCCTGGGACAGCATTCGCGCGGCGATCAACCCGGAAATGAATCCCTTCATGCCCTTCCTCGCCGAACTCAAGGCCCGCCACGATACGCGCACGAGCGAGCATCCCGACTTCGTTTTCACCCGCGAACGGCTGGCGTTGACCCAGGAATTGATGCAGGAAACCTCGGTGAGCCTCAACGAAGACAAGCGCCGCAAGCAACATGCCGACATCGAGAAGCGACAGCTGGCGCTGGAGAATACCCTGCGCGTCGCCAAGGGTGAGTCGCCGCTGGAAGCGCTGGAGAAGGAAGACGAGAGCATGCCGCATCAGGAAGACAAGAAGCTCAAACCCGAAGACGACGCCTATCTCTCGGAAAGCGGTCATATCCTGCTGGATTACCTGGGGCTCAACTCGGCCATGGCCAAACACTAGGGCCCGACAATGTCATCAAAATGACATCACCCAGCGATAAAAATACAAAGGCCGCAGAACTGCGGCCTTCGTATTTTCAGCCTCCATCACGAGCCCACCATGACCGTCACCGAGCAGTTGAGCAATCTGGATCGCATCCTAGCTCACGGCGACATCACCACCCTGTTCCAGCCGATCGTCTCGCTCTCGCAACGACGCGCACTCGGCCATGAGGCCCTGACCCGAGGCCCATCCAACAGCGCGTTGCACTCACCGATCAACCTGCTGGCGGCAGCACGTCACGGTGGTCGCCTGAACGACCTGGAGATGCTCTGCCGCCAGAATGCCTGTCGTCGCTACCGCCAACAGCATCTGCCGGGCAAACTGTTCCTCAATGCCTCGCCTGAAACCCTGCTGGACGCCACGCACAAGCCCGGCCGCACCCTGGAGTTGCTGCAGTCGTTCGGCATTCCGGCCAGCGAGGTCGTGATCGAGCTGACCGAGCAGACGCCAACGGACGACTTCGAGTTGTTGGATACGGCCCTGCATCACTACCGGACCATGGGCTTCTCGATCGCCCTGGACGACCTGGGCGCCGGCTATTCCAGCCTGCGCATGTGGTCGCAGCTACGTCCCGATTACGTAAAGATCGATCGATACTTCATCGATGGCATCCATCTGGACCCGGTCAAGCGTGAGTTCGTCCAGTCGATACTGAAAATCGCCGAGACCTCCCGCGCACAGGTGATCGCCGAAGGGATAGAGCTCGCCGAAGAGCTTCAGGTGCTGTCCTCGATGGGTGTGGATCTGGTCCAGGGATATCTGCTGGGACGGCCGCAGGAGATGCCACGCCTGAACACCGAGGGCCTGTTGTCGTCTTCCGACTTGAGCCAGTCGGTACCGTTCGAGATACCCGACGATCTCTCGGCGCTGCTGCTTGATCGGAACGCCGTTCTGGTCGACCAACCGGTTGCAGAGGTGCAGGAAGTGTTTGACCGGGAAGACCCGCTGAACGCGATCGCCGTTGTGCGAGCAAACGGCGAACCTGCCGGTATCGTTCACCGCAGCCAACTCATCGAAGCACCGCATCAAACGATCGCCAACCAGACCGTCTGTCAGGTAATGAAGCTCGATTACCTTGCAGTGGAGTTATGCCAACCGTTGCATCAAATCAGCCGTTTGCTGACGAGTCAGGACCGTATCGATGAGATATTCATCATCACCCTGGACGGCCGTTATCACGGTCTGGGACGCACCATCGACGTGTTGAAGCTGATCACCGAGATGGCCTTCCGAACGCGTCATGCTGCATCATCGCTACCGCCCAGTAGCCTACCGTTCAAGCATTCGCTGCAGTGATTCCTCTGCACGGTTGCCAGCGGCGATAGCCAGACAGACCGATCAGCGATTCAAAGCCCCAGCCTGGCCGCAACCGCCCGATACTGCTCCGCCTGCTGCTCGTCTGCCTTGAGCCCGTGTCCTCCTCCGGCGTAAAGCTGTGCCAGACGAGATGCGGCGAGCGGGTGACCGGCAGCGGCCGCCAACGCCCACCAGCGGGCGGCTTCGTTGCCATCGGGGCCATGCTTGGCATCCTCGCTGAGGCTCACCACGCCCATCTGGTAGGCCGCCTTGGCATCACCGGCTTCGGCCGCCAGACGCAGGAGGCGAACTCCCTCGCGCTTGGCGCCATAGCCCTGCCCCCGAAAAAGCAGGATATGCCCATAGAAGCTCTGCGCTCTGAAGTCGCCCAGCCCCGCCATTCGCGCGAATTGTCCCTCCATCCAGCGCCATAGCCGCGGCTGCCGGACGGCCCAGCGTGACTCCATCAGCTTGCGGGCGGTGAAGTAGCCAATGCGGGCACGCAGTTTCAACAGCATCAGGAGATCTCCGGATAGATGAACTCGAACACCCGCGCCACCTCACCGGCATGCCAGGAAGCCGCTGCAGGGCCGTCGGCAGGTCCCGCAAAACGTCCCAGGTGCGCGACACACTCGAAGAAACCGGTACGGGGCAAGCGGCTCGCACTCTGACTGATGACCAGCGCGCTGCGCAACGGACGCTGGGCCTGCGCATCGAGCGCGGCCAGATGTTCGAGCGCCGCAGCCAGCGTTTGCATCGCAGGCGCAGGTAACTGCAAACGTTCCAGCAACGCCCGATAAGTCACCATGTGGCGCTGCCGTCGCGCACTCTCCAGCTCGCTGAGCAAGGCCTGCCAATGCGGCCGACTGATGCGGATGGCGGGCGCCTGCTGGCTCAAGCGTCGTCTCCCCAACCTGAAAGCCCCAGTGCCCGGGCCAGCGCACGCCGTATGGCCGCATCGGGATCACGTTCCCCAGTCTCGATCAATCCCAGGTATGCGGGGCTGATGCCCACCGACCGGGACAGCGCTTCGAGACTCATCCCTTGCGCTTCACGCAACACGGTCAATTCACCGAACTTCGGTTGCGCGGCGACAGGCGTGGCTGGTGGCGGAACTGCCGGACGGCCAACCGCATTCAGCAGCGCCTGATAGTCGTCCCAAGGCAGCACCGCATACTCCGGTACGCCATCAC
The DNA here is from genome assembly GCA_047973445.1 of Pseudomonas sp. Lineage (GTDB taxonomy): Bacteria > Pseudomonadota > Gammaproteobacteria > Pseudomonadales > Pseudomonadaceae > Stutzerimonas. The sequence goes on along the minus strand of JBKEBY010000074.1, from coordinate 57,095 downwards.
GCATGATCACCTGAACATTCATCCGCTTGCCTCATTCGCCGTGATTCACAGGCCATGAATCTTAACAGGCTGGACGCGAAGATTTAGCCATAGAAGCGGGTCATGAGACGTAACGGAGGAATCAGCGGTTGTCGCGAGCGTCGGTTGGCGCAGCCATCGGCTCATCAGGTGCTGGCGCACGCTCCAGACTGGCCTGCACTTCTTTCGGTTGCGCTTCTTTCCAGCGGCGAAACGCCTGCAGTTCCGTCGACCACTTGCGCATCACCCAGCTGAGTATGGCCAGATCATCGATGAAGCCCAGTCCGGGGATCCAATCAGGCACCGCATCCATGGGCGAAAGAAAATAGAGCAGTCCCGCGACTACAGCTACCAGAGCCGGCTTGCTGATAGCACGATACTCGCCTTTCCACCAGGCCACACAGAGTGCTTGCAACAGCGAGAGATCCTCCCCCAGGCTCTTCAACCACCCGTTGCCGGAAGACCGCTTGCGGGCCACGGCGATGAGAATGGCAGGCAGGCGCCCGCGGGAAAGAACGCGCTGCGCCAGAGGCAGATATTTCATTAGATTCCAAGGTGCTTTCATGACGAATCGCTCGCTAAGGCCCGTATCCTTTGGCTTCCGCGGTTATCCACAGAAGCTGTGGATAAGTCTGTGAGCAAAGTATGGATGAGCGCCGCAAACGCCCGGCTGATGCGGGCTCCCTACAGATCGACGTCTTTTTATCCACTACAAATTAATCGTTAAAAATCAATGACTTATGAAATAACACAACTCATATCACCTTGAAGGAATAAACCCGGGCCTATCAACATCCCGAATGTGCATAACCGAAGCATGTCAATTCCTTTTTTGCCAACTCTGGTTATTTTCCGCAAGGTCGCAAACAGCGTTTCAGTACTACTTCAGCCGGCTACCAGATGACCGAACTGCCCGCTGAAAGCTCGATGGCCAAGGAAAGTCCATGCCTAGAGGACACCCGACGACGGCCAATCGTTCGAGAGACCATAGATGCCGTCCAGAGGGTCGGAACAAGCGATACCTGGATATCGCTACAGATCCCTGCCTTGGAAGCGATCGGTGCAGCGACTTATGAAACGACAAGGGCCGATCGAGTGATCGGCCCTTGTATCAGGCATCGAGCTGCCGAAGGAAAAATCAGTTGAGGCTAAGCTTGCTTCGATTCTTTTCCAGGGTGGCGGCACCAATGCCCTTCACTTCAAGCAATTCGTCGACAGAAGTGAACGGGCCGTGCGCGTCACGATACTGGACGATGGCCCTGGCCTTGGTCGCACCGATACCGGTCAGCTCGCGGGTCAGGGTTTCAGCATCGGCAGTGTTGAGGTTGACCGCGCCTGTTTCGATTACGGCACCTGAGTTGGCACCGACCGGCTCGGATTGGGTAGTGGCCGCATGGCCCGAAAGGGAAACGCTGGTCAGCAGTGCGAAGGCAACTGCCGAAAGAAAGGCTTTGCTCATGAGTCATGTCCTTATGTGAGTGTGTCTCAGCGCGGTACATCCTTGCCCCGCGCGCCGTTCAATCTAATCGGCCACACCTCCATGTCAAACCATGACGCGGCGTTTTGTGAGCCCCGCCGCGCTTTTCAGTTCATCGCATGGAATTGAACAGGTTGAGACTGCTGATCTTCACGTAGCTCTGCTGCGCCGCCTCGAGGATGATGGTCTGGAACGAGAGTCGTGACAGTGCCTCGGCGTAATCCAGCTCGCGCAAGTCGGCCTGCACCGATTTGTTCACCAGCGCCACATCTTCGTTGTCGGTCAGGGTAGATTCGATCACGTTCAGCCGTGCTCCGATATTGCCCCGCGCGGCATCCACGCTGACCATGCCGTGGTCGAGGTTGCTCAGGCTCACAGCCACTGAGTCGCGGATGTCGGCGTTACTGGAGGACGGGTCTTCCAGGGTCTTGCGCAGGTTGGCGATGGTGCCCAGGATACCCTGCTTCTGCGCTGACGGATCCAGAGTGACTTCTATCGACTCCCCGCCAGTTGGCATGCCATCGAACTTGATCATCACGCCACGGAAAACCAGCTCGTCCGCCGTTTCCCCATCAGCGTCGACCGAGCCCGAGGCAAGCACCAGGTTGGGATCGATGGGCGGGTTGGCGAAATCCGGGGCGGCCGCCAAGTCATAAACAACGTACTCGGTCTCGGAAGTAAAGTGCACACCCACCCCCGCCGCCGGAAACGCCGGATTTCCCGCGATAGCCACCTCGTCCTGTACCAGGGGCGCGGAAACGCTCAAGGTCGAGCCAGGCGCCGCGCCCGAACCGTCGACCTCGCTCCGGTAGCGCCCCGCGTTGGTAACATTCTCAAATACCGCCTTGCCGCTGTCGCTGATAGCGATGCTCAGCGAACTGGCAATCTGCAGTTTGCGCTGACCCTCGTCACCCTGGTAGCTGTAGCTGCCGTCGGCGGCACGCACGAAGGGCTGGGTCTTGCCCTGGAAGCCGGAGAACAGGTACTCGCCGCGCGCATTGCGAGTATTCATCAGCGACAGCAGCTCGTCCTCTCGCTCACTCAGCTCGGCGGAGATGGACTGGCGATCCTCCGCCGATAGAGAGCCGTTGCCAGCGCGCAAGGCCAGCTCGCGCACGCGCAGCAACACGGTATTCACCGAGTTAAGCGTCACTTCCTCCTGAGTCAGGCTGCTGTCCGCCGCCGTCAGGTTGGCGTTGTACTGGTTGAGCACGTTCTGCTGCTGTTCGAGCTGCAGCAGACGCACCGACGCGACCGGGTCGTCGGCCGGCGTGAGGATGCGGTTGCCGGTGCTGATCTGCTCCTGGGTACGTGTGACATTGGAGTAGTTGCGCTGCAGTCCGGTGACGCCGTTATTGAAGGCTTGCAAGGTCGAGATACGCATGGGCGGGCCTGTTACCTGAAGGAGCTGATCAATGTATCGAACACAGAGCGGGCAACTTGAATGATCTGTGCCGAGGCGTTGTAGTACTGCTCGAACTTGATCAGGTTGGCCGCTTCTTCGTCGAGGTTCACCGCCGACAACGAATCACGGTTGTCGGTCGCCTGCTTGAGGATGGCGCCAGTCGCTTCGTTGTCCATCCGCGCCTGCGCCGTCAGGGTGCCGACCCGCTCGACCAGTTCACCATAGCCGTCGGTGAAGCTGAAGCCCGAGCCGGCGACGGAACCGTCGACGCCGACGGTCTGCTTGCTCTGCAGGTCGGCCAGCTTCAGCGCGTTGCGGTTATCCGATACGCCACTCTGGTTGAAGGTGAGCGAGAAGCTGTCGCCTGTCTGCGGCCGTCCGCTGACGCTGAAATCGAACTGGTAGGTCTCTCCCGAGGCCCCGGTATAAGCCAGCCGCACGGAGTTGCTGTTGCCGGACTGGAGCGTCGGAGCCGTTGCCAGCGGATTGCCCTTGTCGTCCACATACGACCAGCCGGTAGGCAAAGAGCCTAGAGTATAGGTGCCGTCGGCGTTGACGGTTGCTGTCAGCTCCAATCCGCTGCCGAAGGCTGCATTGAGTTCAGCAAGGTTGATGGGCGAAGGCGCGGACACCATGTCCGGCTGGCTGATCGCACCAGTACCGGCGTTCTGCAGGTCGCTCTCGGCGCGCACCGGCGAGGCGAAGGCAAGCTGGTCGGCCTGGTCGAGGATGGTGCTGATGTCGGTGGCGCCACGACGCGTAGGTTGCAGGGTGAACTTGTCGCCTACATCGGGGGCTGGGTTACCGAGAGCGACCTGGAAGCCCTGATCGACTCCGTTCTTGTCGGTGATCGTGAGCACACCGGTCGGCGGCGTGGTGTCCGTTACGGTCATCAGCTGGTTGTCGCTCAGGCGACGAACTTTGGGGCCGCTCACGTCATACTCCATCAGGTAATCGCTGGTGGTGAGCACGCTGGTGTCTGTGATGTTCAGCACTGGTTGCGCGTTGCTGTTCCCGGCAAACGCATTGACGCGCAACTTGGCTAGAGCCGGATCGTTGTAGTTACCGAAAAGTGCCGAACCTACCTGCCCCTTCAGGTCCAGACCCTGCCCCAGTTGGCTGTTGATCTGATCACTGACCGCCAGCGCCAGCCGCCCCAGCGAGTTCATGGTCGAGTCCAGCACTTCCTCGCGGTAACGGATCAGGCCACCCAATTCGCCGCCCGTGATCTGCGAGGTGATGCCCTGCCGCGAGCCGCCGCTGACGAACTGCACCTCGTGGCGATTGGGATCGCCCTGCCCTGGCACGACCTCGAGTCGCGCCACGCTGCTGCCCACCACCAGCGGCTGGCCGCTGCCGATGAAGATGTTGAAGCTGCTGTCATCCTGCGGAACCACGGTCACGCCGATGTAGGTGGAAAGCTCACGCACCGCCTCGTCGCGGGCGTCGAGCAGGTCGTTCGGCTGCTTGCCGTTGGCGGCCGCGACGGCGATCGCCTCGTTCAGGCTGCCGATACTGCCAGCCAACCGATTGACCTGGTCGGTGACCGCGGCCATCTGCTTGTTGGTGAAACTGTTCTGCTCGGAGAGCCGGTCGTACACGGTATTGAATCGCCGCGCCAAACCTTCGGCCTCGGCCAGCACCAACTCGCGCGCGGGAATGTTGGCCGGGTCTTCGGCCGCGGTCTGCAGCGCGGAGAAGAAGCTCTGCAGTGACGGTGTGATACCCGTCGTACTACCTGCCAGCAGGGCATCGAGCTGATCTATCTGGCCCTTGTAGGCCAAGACGTCGCTATTGAGGGCCGTGCTGCTGCGAACCTGGTTGGTGAGGAATTCGCTATAGGTCCGGCGAACGTCCACCAGGGTCGTGCCGGAGCCGATATAACCGGCGCCGCTGAACTGTGGCGACGAGGTGGCCTGACTGGCATTCTGCCGGCTGAAACCCGGCGTGTTGACGTTGGTGATGTTGTGGCCGGTAATCGACAGTTGGGTCTTGCTGGCACTCAGGCCCGAGAGACCGATATTCAACAGGTCAGCCATGATTAGCCTCTGGTCCGCATGGCCGGCGCCGTACTGGCGTCAGCGATAGTTTGATAGGTTTGTACCTTCCGCGCGATCTGGTTGATCTTGCGTGCGTATTGCGGGTCGGTCGCATAACCGGCCCGCTGCAATTCACTGACGAAGCGCTCGGAGTCGCCGGTCGTGCTCGCCACCTGGATCGCCTTCGAATAACGATCGTTGTTCTCCAGCAACTTCACGTAATCGTTGAAGCTTTGCTCGAACGAATCGTAGGCACGAAAGCCCGCCTTCTCGCGGGCGGCCTTGCCGTTGACGTACTCGGTCGTCATCACGGTTGCCGAGGCACCGTTCCAGTCGGTGGCCTTGATGCCGAACAGGTTGTGGCTGTTGCTACCATCCTGCTGACGGATCATGGATCTGCCCCAGCCGGTTTCCAGCGCGGCCTGAGCGACCAGGAAACGTGCTTCCACACCGAGCCGCTCGGCGGCCTTTTCCGCCATGGGCAGCACGGTGGCGATGAATTCGGCCGGCGAGCTGAAGTGCTTCTTGCCGGGAACGGCTGACTCGGTGGCCGACACACCATTGATGGTCAGCGGTTGGTCCTGCGGTGCGGCGAAGGCGGTGGCCGACTTCCAGTCCATGTCGACCTGGGATTGCGGCTGCCCAGCCTGGCTGACCGCGGGGGCCGAAACGGCCGCCTCGGCCATCGCCTGTACGGCAAGCTTGCCCGGCAAGGAAAGGCGACGCTGATTGAGCAAGGCAACATCATTGCGGCTTGCCTCCGCCGGCACCGCAGCGACATTGGGGTTGCTCGCCCATTTCGCACCGGCGGTTTGCGCCACCTGATCGAAGGGGTTGGGTTTGGTGCTGGCCTCTTTCTGTTTGGTCAGTTGGCGAATCAGTACCTCGGCCAGGCCTACGCCACCGCCCTCGCGCGAAAGCGTGACCGACAGTTGCTGATCGTGCATGTCCTGATACTGCTTGCTGGCCTGGCTGTTGAAGGGGTTGTCCTTGGACAGCACCTCGGTAGCCGAACGCATCGACTTGAGCATCTCGTTGAGAAACAGCGACTCGAACTCCTGCGCCACCTTGCGCACGTTCTCCTCGCCATCGCGATCCTTGCCCACCTTCAGCTGATTGAGGCGATTGAGGTCCGAGTAGCTGCCGCTGTCGAGGCTGCGCTGGCCGAGGCCCAGTGGATTGTCCATACCCGTCGTCCCTAGGGTCTGTTGACGTTTCGGCGCGAGCCGCGTTGCTGCGCCAAATATCGCCAGGCAAGGCGCGGGACGCAGGCAATGGTCATTCCCTTGCCAAGTCCCGCAACGCCGCATGGCGATATTTGCCGCGCAACCCGAAGGGCCGGGCCTGTTTTTGCGCGGCACTGCGTTATTCGTCGTTCATTTGGAATGACCAAATTTCTCTCCTCATGCCTTGCTCCGCGCAAAAACAGGCTCCGGCGCGGTCGCGAGCGAAACGTCAACAGACCCTAAATCACTATCAGGTCGGCTTGCAGCGCGCCGGCTTGCTTGAGCGCCTCGAGAATGGCCATCAGGTCGCCTGGCGCCGCCCCCACCTGGTTGACCGCTCGGACAATTTCGTCAAGCGTCGTGCCGGGGCCGAACTTGAACATCGGCTTGGCTTCCTGCTCGGCGCTGACCTTGGAATTGGGCACCACGACGGTCTGTCCATCCGAGAAGGAGTTGGGCTGGCTGACCTGCGGATCTTCGGAAATCGTGACGGTCAGGCTGCCGTGAGTTACCGCCGCCGGCTGTACCCGCACGTTCTGTCCGATGACGATGGTCCCGGTGCGTGAATTGATGATCACCTTGGCCATGGCCTGGCCGACCTCCACCTCCAGATTTTCCAGGATCGACAGGTAATCCACCCGCTGACTGGGATCCAGCGGTGCGCTGACGCGCACCGAACCACCGTCGAGCGCCTGGGCCACGCCCGGCCCAAGCAGGTCGTTGATCTGGTCGACGATGTTCTTCGCCGTGGTGAAGTCCGGACGATTGAGGTTCAGCGTCAGCGTATTGCCCTGGTTGAAGGCGCTGGGCACCGGGCGTTCGACCGTCGCGCCGCCTGGAATACGACCGGCCGAGGGAACGTTGACGGTAATGCGTGAACCATCGGCACCACCCGCGTCGAAGCCGCCAACCACCAGGTTGCCCTGGGCGATGGCATAGACATTGCCATCGACCCCTTTCAGCGGTGCCATCAGCAGGCTGCCGCCACGCAGGCTCTTGGCGTTGCCGATGGACGAAACCGTGATATCGATGGTCTGGCCCGGCTTGGCGAACGGCGGCAGGTCCGCGTGAATGGAAACCGCCGCGACGTTCTTCAGCTGGACGTTGCCACCCGTCGGCACCTTGATGCCGAACTGCGCCAGCATGTTGTTGAACGTCTGCACCGTGAACGGTGTTTGCGTGGTCTGGTCACCGCTACCGTTGAGGCCGACCACCAAGCCGTAGCCCACCAGTTGGTTGGTCCGTACGCCGTTGATGGTGGCGATATCCTTCAGCCGCTCGGCCTGAACCGGTACTGCCACCAGGACCATGAGCATCATCACGACAAGCGCATTGAGTACTTTCATCGTCAGCACCTGCTCAGAACGGCCACAGCGGGCTGACGAAGAAACGATCCAGCCAGCCTGGCTGGCTGGCATCGGCGAAGGCACCCGTCCCCGAGTAGGTAATGCGGGCGTCGGCGATACGTGTGGAAGGCACCGTATTGTCGGTGGCGATGTCATCCGAACGGACCAGGCCGGCGATGCGCACCAGCTCATCACCGGTATTGAGCGTCATCCACTTTTCGCCACGAACCGCCAGGATGCCGTTTGGCAGCACCTCGGAAACGGTCACCGTGATCGAACCGGACAGACTGTTGCTCTGCCCCGCCTGCCCCGAGCCGGAGGTATCGCGCGAGGCGTCGTATTCGGCACCCAGGCTCATGCTGTTGCCGGTCATCGGATTGGTCATCGATACGGCACCGCCGAACAGCGAACCCAGGCCGATGTTGGCGCTGCTGTCCTTGGATATCTTCGAGTTCGAGTTCTTACTCGCCTGGGTCTTCTCATTGAGCGTGATGGTGATGATGTCGCCCACCCGGTAGGCCTTGCGGTCGTCAAAAAGATAAGTCTCGAAACCCGCCTGATAGATCGCACCGTTGTTCTGCGCAGCCGGCAGCGGCGTTCGCGGCAGTACCGGCGCGTAATAAGGGTCGTCCGGCTTGGGCGCAGGCGCCACGCAGCCACCCAGCACAGCGGCGGACATCAGCAGGAGGAAACTCGACAAGCGACGCATATTCACCTCAATCAGCAACGGCGTTCGATTACAGCTGCTGGGTCACGAAGGACAACATCTGGTCGGCGGTGGAAATGACCTTCGAGTTCATTTCGTAGGCGCGCTGCGTGGTGATCATGTTCACCAGCTCCTCGACAACGCTGACGTTGGAGTTTTCCAGGGTGTTCTGCAGCACTGTGCCCAAGCCATTGAGGCCCGGTGTGCTGACCTGGGGGGCACCACTGGCCGCGGTCTCCAGGAACAGGTTGTTGCCCATCGCCTGCAAACCGGCCGGGTTGACGAAGTCGGCAGTCTGCAGGTTGCCGATGATCTGCGGCGCGGGGTTGCCCAGTGTGGTGACCGAAACGGTACCGTCTTCACCGACGGTGAAGGTCTGGGTTTCCGGCGGTACGATGATGGCCGGCTCCAGAGCATAGCCGTTGGACGTGACGATCTGGCCGTCGGCATTCAGGTGGAAACTGCCGTCGCGCGAGTAGGAAATGGTGCCATCGGGCAACAGCACCTGGAAAAAGCCGCGCCCGTTGATGGCCATGTCCAGCGGCTGTTCGGTGGTCTGCAGGCTGCCGGCGGTGAACTGCTTCTGCGTGCCGACGATACGCACCCCGGTTCCCAACTGCAGACCGGATGGAAGTTCGCTGTCCTGAGTCGACTGCCCACCCGGCTGGCGACGAATCTGATAAAGCAGATCCTGGAATTCGGCCCGATCTTTCTTGAAGCCGGTGGTGGATACGTTGGCCAGGTTGTTGGAAATGGTGGTCAGGTTCATGTCCTGAGCGGACAAACCGGTCTTACTCACCCAAAGTGCTGGAAGCATGGTCTTCTCCTGGTGCGCCGTTCATTGGCGCAACGCCTTGAATTAGCTGATCTGAAGAATTCGGGCTGCCGCAGCGCCATCTTCTTCGGCGGTGCGCATCATCTTCACGTGGAGTTCGAACTGCCGAGCCAGCGCCAGCATCGAGGTCATCTCGGCGACTGCATTGACGTTGCTCGTTTCGAGAAAGCCGGAGGTCACCCGCACCGCGGCATCTGCCTCGACCGGCTGCCCGTCCTTCATGCGAATCATGCCGTCGGTGCCCTTCTCCAATTGCTTCGGATCGGGATTGACGAGTTTGAGCCGATCGACCGTGACGACGACGTTCGGGTCCTCACCGAGGGCGCGAATGCTGATGGAGCCATCGTGGCCGACCTCAACCTTCTCTTCCGGCGGAATGGCAATCGGCCCGGCATTGCCCATCACCGGCAGACCGTCGCCGGTACGCAGCATGCCGAGGGTGTCGATCTTCAGGCTCCCGGTGCGTACGTAGGCTTCGCTACCATCCGGCGCCTGCACGGCGATCCAGCCTTCACCTTCGACGGCCACATCCAGATCGCGCCCGGTTTCCTGCAGGGTTCCCGAGGAAAAGTCGGTACCCGGTCGCTCGGTCATCGCGTAGACGCGCGCCGGAAAACTGTCGCCGAACACCTGCATGGAACGCGCCTGCTCGAAGTCGCGGCGAAATCCGGTGGTTGAAATATTCGCCAGATTATTCGCGTGCGCCTGCTGGGCGCGCGCGTTCTGGCTGGCACCGGTCATGGCCACATACAACATCTTGTCCATGAAAACCTCCGTGACTCGGGATTGACGTCGAAGCGTATCTAGACTGAACCAAAGCAAGCGACGTGCCAGTACCATTGATTACAGGTAACCAGTTGATCTGAAAGTATTTTCACGAAAAAGAAAAAGACCCGGACGGGTCTTTTTCGGCATCGACGGCGGAATACTGCCAGTGGCGGCAATCGATGATTGCCGCCGTCAGCATCAGCGCAGGTTGATGATGGTCTGAGTGATGGCGCTTTCGGTTTCGATGGTCTTGGCGTTCGCCTGGTAGTTGCGCTGAGCCACAATCAGGTTGACCAACTGATCCGACAATTCGACGTTGGAATCTTCCAGCGCACCGGCCTGCAACGCACCCAGCGTACCGGAACCCGGCGTACCCACCACCGGCTCGCCGGATTCGAAGGATTGCACCCACTGCGTCTTGCCCACCGGGGTCAGCCCCTGCACATTGGCGAAGTTCGCAAGGATGATCTGGCCCTGCACCTTGGATTGACCGTTGGTATAACGCGCGAAGATCACGCCGGTATCGTCGATCTCCAGGCCGGCCAGCTCGCCGGTGGCGTAGCCATCCTGGGCGACGCTGTTGACGGCGAAAGCACTGGAGAATTGGGACGACTTGGAGAAATCCAGAACAATGCCATCCGGGTTGGCCAGAGCGCCATTGGGCGTCCAGGTCGCAGGCGTGCCGCCATCGGATAGCGCCGGCACCCAGCCGTTCGGATTGGTCGCACTGGCACTGTTCAAGGTGACCTTGAGGTCAGGCCCGACCGAGAAGGGACCGGACTCGGGATTCGCAATCCCGGTTAGGGCGCCGGAGGAATTGAATGTCAGGCCCATGACATAGGGCTGCGGCGGTTCCTGGCCAGGGTCGGCTGGGTTGCGACCGTCGATCAGCACCTTCATGTCCCAGCTGTTGGCCCCGGTCTTGACGAAATACTGCGTCATGACGTGGGCGTTACCCTGAGAGTCGTAGATGTTGAGCGAGGTGGAGTTGTTGTAGGTGGTCGGATCGGTCGGGCTGAAGGTCGCATTGGCAGCATTCAGCGCGGCAGTCACGTTCGCCGGCAGGGCCTTTGCCGCATTTCCAGCATTCTGAGCATTCGCAATGTTCGTAGCATCGGCCATCGCCGCCACATGAGCAGCTTCAGCGAGCGTGGCATCACCACCATTACTGGCAAACTCGGCATCATAGGCTGCCTGGCCGGAGGCCGCTAAAGATGCGTCATAGGCAGTGTCATAAAAAGGCTGCAACACGCCGTCATAAGTCGTCTGCCAGGTGGCCGGCGACTTCAGCGCCGAGTTCAGGTTGAAGGCGGTATCGATCGTACTGGTCGCCTTCGGCTCCTGATTGGCGGTCTGGATCTGCAGATCGCCCACCACACCGTTCTGCAGATTGCCGTTGCCATCCACCGGAAAACCCTGCAGCTTGTAGCCGAAGTTGTCGACCAGGAATCCCTGGCGGTCGGTGCCGAAGTAACCGGCGCGGGTGTAGCTCACCGCACCGTTGTTGCTGACCTGGAAGAAACCGTTACCGTTGATCGCCAGGTCCAGCGCATTCTGCGTGTAGTTGATGTTGCCCTGGTTGAACTGCTGGGAAATGTTGGACATCAGCACGCCGCTGCCCTGCGGGTTCTTGCCGGTGCCCAACACTGAAGCCGCATAGACGTCGGAAAACTCCGCCCGCGACTGCTTGAAGCCGACCGTACCGGCGTTGGCGATGTTGTTGCCGGTTACGTTGAGATCCTTGCTGGCGGCACGCAGGCCGCTGAGACCGATATTGAACGACATGAATGCTCCTTCGCCGGAACTACCGGCAGTTACGGACGATGGTTACTGGCCGATGACCTGTACATGGGAAAGCGGAACGCTGCCGAGCCCGGCGAGATTGAGCATCAGCTCGCTGCCACCCAGGGTCACGCTGTCGACATTGGCCGGCAGCAAGGTGTAGAGCGACTTGGTCTCGCCTTCGTAGGTGGCTTGCGCCTCGAACGTATAGGTGCCAGGCGGCATGGTTTCACCGCTGGCATTCTTGCCATCCCACATGAAGGAGATATTTCCGGCTTCCTGCTGCCCCATGTTGATCCGGTTGACCACCGCCCCCGTATCGTCATAGACGTTGACGTAGACGTTACTGCTGCTGACGGGCAATACCATGCTGGCCTTGAACGTCTCGCTGGTATCCACCACAGCCTTGTCGGTCGGAACTATCACCTTGCGCCCGACCAGCGAAGACGCTTGCAGCGCCTGGGAGGACTGATAGCCGGAGAGCAGGGTTTCCATGCTGGTGTTCAGCTTCTCGATACCCTCGACCTGACTGAACTGCGCCAGCTGGGCAATGAATTCACCATTCTCCTGCGGCTCCAGCGGGTTCTGGTTGTTCAACTGGGCCACCAGCAATTCGAGAAATTCGTTCTTGCCGAGATCGTTGCTTTTGACCTCGCGATCCTGCCCGAACTGATATTGATCGAGTACTGAACTGGTGCCGCCGACGCCGTTTGTAGTGCTCATGCGTGTGCTCTCGTAGGGATCACTGACCCAGGGTCAGAACTTTCTGCAGCATGGTCTTGGCCGTATTCATCAGCTCGGCATTGGTCTGGAACGAACGGCTGGCCGAGATCATGTCGGCCATCTCTTCCACCACGTTTACGTTCGGGTAGTACACATAACCCTCTTCGTTCGCTGCCGGATGGTCAGGCTCGTAGCGGGCCTGCAGCTCGCTCTGATCCTCTACCACTCCCAGCACCTGAACGCCCGCACCAGCCTGATCCTGCCCGGCGAAGAGGGATTCGCTCGGCGCGCCGCTAGCCTGCTGCAGGACGGTCGCAAACACTGGATGACGGGCCCGGTAGGTCTGATCGACGCTGGAGGAAACCGTCTCGGCGTTGGCGATGTTGCTGGAAATGGTATTCAAGCGAGTGCTCTGGGCACTCATGCCGCTACCGGCAATATTGAAGACACTGCTGAGTGACATGGGCACTGCTCCTTTTATTCGCCGCGCAGGGCGCTCATGAGCCCTTTGAACTTGCTGTTGAGCAAGGTAAAGCTCGCCTGGAAGTCGATGGCATTTTCTGCGTAGGTGGATTGCTCGATCTGCAGATCGACGGTGTTCTGATCCAACGACGCATGATGAGGCGTACGGAAACGCAACGAAGGATCGGCGATTTCCAGTCCCTCGGCGGCAATGTGCTTTTCGTTGGTGAGATTGACGCCAAAGCTGTCCTGCTGGCTCTTGGCAGCCTGCGCGGCCAGGACGCTGCTGAATTCCAGATCCCGCGCCTTGTAGTTGGGGGTATCGGCGTTGGCGATGTTGTTGGCCAGCACCTCGGCACGCTGGGCCCGAAAGCCCAACGCCTTCTCGTGAATCCCCAACGCCTTATCGAAACTGATGCTCATGCTCTGGCCCCTCTGCCGGATACAGGTCTGCTTGGCAAACCTTCAGCAAGGGCCGTGCCACATAGGCAAGCCATTGAAATACAAGAATATTCTATAGACCTGAAGTAGCCCACCGTCAAAAAGCGGCAAGCAGCTTCCGGCCATTTGCCGCTGTCATCGCCGCAGCCGACATTTTTCTGCCACCCGACGGCAACTACTTCTTTCTGCCACCCGACGGCAACTACTTCCGAGCGCGCCTCGGAGGGCGACGCTACTTGGCTTTATAGATAATTCCCGGACTGCACTGCACCATCTGATACAGCTCGGGCAAACCGTTGAGTGCCTCGGAGGCGCCGAGAAACAGGTATCCACCTGGCTTCAAAGTGGCGTGGATGCGCCTGAGAATGTCCTTCTTCACGTCTGCCGAAAAATAGATCAGCACATTGCGGCAGAATACGATGTCGAACTTGCCCAGGACCGCGTAGCTGTCCAGCAGATTCAAGGGGCGGAATTCGACCCGGCTACGAATGACCGGCTTGACGGCCCATCGACCCGGCGCCCTCACATCGAAATAACGCTGCAGGCGCTCGGTGGACAGGCCGCGCGCAATCGCAAGGCTGTCGTACTCGGCCGCCTTGCAAGCCGCAAGCATGGTACTCGACAGCTCGGTAGCAACGATCTGCACCCCTGTCTTGCCTAGGCTCGGATTGTTTCGCTCGTACTCGTCGATGGTCATCGACAATGAATAGGGCTCCTGCCCCGACGAACAGGCCGCAGACCAGACGCGTAAACGCTGGCCCGGGGCATTCTTGAGCAACTCCGGCAGGACTCGATTCTTGAGCACCTCGAACGGATAGGTATCGCGAAACCAGAGCGTTTCGTTGGTCGTCATCGCATCGACCACCTGCTCACGCAAGCCGCTGCGCGGCTGGGCCTGGATCTTGCGCACCAGCTCTCCCAGGGTTTTCAACTCCTGTTGCTGCATCAGCTTGTTGAGACGACTGGACACCAGATATTGCTTGTTGCTGCCCAGCAGAATACCGCACGACTTTTCGAGAAATACACGGAACTGATCGAAATCTACATCACCTGACACTAAAAATACGCCTCATCAAAGGTATTGAGAGGACAAGCCTCAGTCGCCATCCGCGCTTCGAATTCGCTCTACCACACGCCTTGCCAAATCATCGGGCTGGAATTTGGCCAGAAAATCATCCGCACCTACCCGCCTGACCATCGACTGGTTGAACACCCCCGAAAGCGAAGTATGCAGGAGAACATGCATATCCTGCATGGCCGGATCCTTGCGGAGCTCAGTGGTCAGCGTATAACCATCCATTTCCGGCATCTCGATATCAGAGATCATCATGATGAATTCCTCCGACGGCTTTTTGCCCTCGGCCAGCAGTTCCCTCAGATAAGTCAGCGCCTGACGGCCATCGTTGCGCGCAACCACTTCGATCCCCAAGTTCTGCAAGCATCGCACCACCTGCTTGCGCGCAACCGAAGAGTCATCGACCACCAGCACCTTGCAGGAAGCCGCGTGAGCTCCTGCAGCCGTACCCAGGACCTCCATCGAGACCACCTCCGACATAGGCGCCGCCTCGGCCAAAACCTTCTCTACATCGATGATCTCGACCATCTGATTATCGATATGGGTCACTGCAGTCAGATAATGATCATGCCCGACGCCACCGGGTGGCGGCAGGATATCGGCCCAGTTCATGTTGACGATCCGCTCCACGGAGCGAACCAGGAATCCCAGTACCCGAGTGTTGTATTCGGCGATGATGACGAAGCTATTGGACAGATCCTCGAGCGCCGGCTTGCCAGTAGCGAGAGAAAGATCGAGGATCGAAAGCGTGCTACCACGAATGTTCGCGACACCGCGCACCACCGGACTGGACTTGGGCATGCGCGTCAAACGCGGACATTGCAGAACTTCCTTGACCTTGAAGACGTTGATGCCATAGAGCTGCTTGTCATCCAGACGAAACAGCAGGAGTTCCAGACGGTTCTGCCCGACCAATTGCGTGCGCTGGTTAACCGAATCCAATACACCGGCCATGCCAGTTTTCCTCTTGCTTGGTGATGGGCGATATGCCTCAAACAGCGGCACGCACCTTGCTTTGAATGAAACATGAGCGAACAAACGACTTTTTTCCGACGCCCTGGCAAGCTGCTTTGCAAAGCCATCCTTCTGCCGGCCTTGCTTGGCCTGGGCCAGTTAGTCGATGCGGCAGCCGTAACACGGCCTCAGCAGCTTATCGACGTCACCCACGAGTTTCTTGAGCAAAGCGTCACGGACTATTTGCAGCGTAGCCAAATTCAGGGCCGCCATGAAGTCGAAGTACCCCGCCTCGACCCTCGCCTGCGCCTGGCCCAATGTGACGCCCCCCTAAGCACCAGGCTCGAAAGCCCTGCCCAGCCGGTCGGCCGAACCACCGTAAGGGTCAGTTGCGAGGGCAGTTCGCCCTGGTCGATTTTCGTTCCCGCACAGGTGCACCTGTATAGGGAGGTCATCGTGGCGAGTCGACCGCTAAAACGAAACAGCGTGCTCAGCGCAGCCGACGTCACTCTGGCAGAGCGGGATGTGGGCCTGCTCAACCAAGGCTATCTGACGGAGCTTGACCAGGCAGTGGGTAGCAAGCTGACACGCGGCAGCCAACCGCATCAGGTCATCACACCCAATCAGATATCCCTGGCCGAGATCGTACGCAAGGGCGACCAGGTCGTAATCACTGCCAAAAACGCTGCAATTAATGTGAGAATGCCTGGCGAAGCAATGGGCGACGGGGCACTTGGCGAGCAGATCAGGGTTAAGAATGTACGCTCCGGGCGAACCATCAAGGCCCGTGTGGTTGGTGCCGGACATGTAGAGGTCGCCATGTAAATGACGACTGTTGCTCATTCGCGATCAAGCATGTCAAAAAGACTAAAGTTTCTTTCGGCACTGCCGAAAAGCAGGCAAGCGTCCTGACTTCTTCGAGGTTTCACCATGGTTATCGACTTCAATCGCCCCAATAGCGCAGCCGGCCCCACCGGCGGACGCAGCGGCAACATACAGAACAGCGGTGGCCCCAACGCACCTCAGGCACCCTCGCCCGATAGTGCTCAAAACATCCCGAGCAACAACGTTGCCGCTGGCGAGAACGTTCAACTGAGCCCCGAAGCACAACGCTTGCAACAGGCGGCGGAGAAGCTGAATGAACAACCATCCGTCGACCAGGAGCGTGTTGCCCGGCTGAAACAGGCCATTGCTGACGGCAGTTATCAGGTCGACAATCAACGCGTGGCGAGCAAGCTGCTGGCGTTCGAAAGCCAACGCTGAAATCGTAACGCCACACGATAGTCGGACGCCCGCCCATAGAGGCCGCAATGCAAGATACAGCGCTACTCCAACAGTTCATCGACGATATCGGCATTGCCGAGCAACTACTTGAACTGACGAATCGCGAATACCAGACGCTGAGCGAGCGCAACCTCGTCGAACTGGAGAAACTGCTCACGCAGAAACAGAGCCTGCTGGCACTTCTCGGCCAGCATGCCACCCTCCGCAGCCAGACTCTTGCTGCACATCAATTGAGCGCCGATCGCAATGGCCTCGAAGCCTTCTGCGCCACATCCCAAAGCGGCAAGAACATCCTCGAACAGGCAGGCAAACTGGAAAAGCTGCTGGCTGACTGCCGTACCGCCAATGAGCGCAATGGCCAACTCATTCGCACCAACCAGGCCGCCGTGGGCAGCATGCTGAACATCCTCCAGGGCAGCAACCAAGCGCCGAATCTGTACGACCGTCGTGGCGGAGCGGCGAAAGCATCTCATCAGCGCCCATTAAGTCAGGCTTGATTGTCCTCGCCAGCGAAAGATGATGGCACAATGCCACGCTTCCATTGATATCAATCAAATGCCGGAGAGCATTGCAAAGTGTCTAACTCTTTTTTCGAGGAAGAAGGCCCCCAGCCGCCCAAAATACTGAGGACGCCGACCGAGGTCTTCGCCCACTTGCGGTCCCTGCAGGAACACAACACCCCGCTTCTCATTCGCTTCATCGAGCGCAATCAACGTTACCAGAGCTTTCTCGTCGAGCTGAGTCGCGAAAAAGGCTGGATCGCCCTTGACGAGCTGATTCCCAGCGACGGCGATCGCCTGATGGCTGCCGGAGAACCCTTTCAGATCGAAGGCTTTCATGAAGGCGCCCGCATTGCTTGGAAGAGCGACGGAACAGTTCACCCGAGCGAGCTGGATGGCGCCCGCTGCTACTGGGTCCCGCTGCCTGCCGAGATCACCTATCACCAGCGCCGCAACGCATTTCGCGCTCAGCCCGCAGGTCAGCGTGTCGATATTTCACTGAGCGGCAGCACACTGAAGGATTCCCTTGAAGGTATCTTGCTGGACATGTCCGCCACAGGCTGCAAACTCAGCTTCAAGGGAGACGTACAGAGCCGCCTGCACCCCGGCCAGATATACGATCAGTTGGCGATCAAGCTGCCGTTCGGCACGGTGACCAGCGCAGCCGAGCTGCGCCATGTACTCTTCGATGAAAAGCAGAACCTGACTTGCTGCGGTTTGCGCTTCCATCAAATGAGCGGGCTGGCGCAGCGCCAGATCGAACGATTCGTATATCAGTTGCAACGAGAAGCTCGGCGAGATCAGACGACCGACCGCTTCAGCTGATCGGCATCCTTCATATCACTTCAGTCAGCGAGTCGCCGATACATCATGACACCTACTATATGGTGTGCCGATATGGCTGAACATTAGTTGCTCAGTCCGACAGCCATTACTGCTCCACAGCACAAGAGCAATTGGTGACCTTCGATACCGATACAGCCGCGCGCCGATCAGCTCGCCCCTATCTCAGGAAGATGTTGAATCCCATAGCCGGGCCGACGTGAACGCTGCCGTGATTGGAGGAATATCAAACTGGCGTCCCAGGCGAGGTTCGAACTCACAACCTTCCCCTTAGGAGGGGGATGCTCTATCCAATTGAGCTACTGGGACATAGGAATTGCGGGCCAGCATGGTAGCGATCATTCGCGCTCTTGTCATGCGTGATCGTGAGCCAAAACCGGCTTATGAGCATCAGCAACGGATGGATGAGTCTCATTGCAAAATACCCGACCCCAGAGCCGGCGCCCTTGCAAAGCGCACGAGCGCCATATTGAAAACATAACCCAAGCAATTGATTTATAAGGAAAAATATACGAATAAGATTCTGGCATAACGCGTGCTTAAGCATAGGAAGAACACACGCGAAGGAGACGCTCGTGCCACATTCAATCTATCTACTCAGCACGATGCTGCTGGCCACAGTCGCCATGGCGACCCAACTGCATCATTCAAAGCCAGGCATGGACCACCTGCCATCCACAGCGCAGCCACGCAATTTTGGAGCTTTCGCCACAAGTGGTGAAACCAGAACATCCATCTTTACCAGCGAGACCACGGTGATCATGTCGGCGCCCCAACAGAGATGGGTCTTCTAACATCAGCTCGCCCTCAATCCAGGGCCCGCAGGAGAGATCGAGATGTCCAAATCTGCCTTGTGCTTTCTGAGCCTCACGCTGATCTGCAGCGCAGTCACATTCACTGACGCCACGAGCATGCCATTCTGGGATATGGCTGCCAAAGCAGGTATCGGTATTTTCGGCCTGCTGTTCATCGCTTCGCTTTTCGTCAGAAGGCGCATCAAGTTCGATCCGGTTTTGCGCTAACACCTTCAGACCGGGCGGTGGTTCACAATGCAGGCACAATGATACTACAACGCCTTTACTATTGTCGGAGACGACGTATCATTGGCGCCAGCAAGCCGTCTTTCAACTTTTTACACGGACTGGGAACAGTTCCTGCTGTTTGGTTGTCAGACCGGTGACAGAACGGCAATACGCCACCATCGCTCACCTGACTAACCGGTTTTAATATGCGACCTATGAAACAGGCAGTTTATTCCAGCCGAACGGCTGACAAGTTCGTGGTTCGACTTCCCGATGGCATGCGTGAACGCATTGCTGAAGTTGCACGCAACCATCATCGCAGCATGAATTCGGAGATCATCGCTCGCCTGGAACAAAGCCTTCTGCAGGAAGGGGCACTGGGCGATGAATTGAACATGCGCCTGGACAGCCCAGAGCTGTCACTGCATGAGCGCGAACTGCTGCAGCGTTTCCGGCAGCTGGCTCATCGGCAGCAAAATGCGCTCGTAGCCCTGATCGCGCAGGATGCAGAAATGGCCCGCGAGGACGATTGAAACACGAACAGTCACAACTGCCTGAAGCAAGACCACAAACGCCCCGATGATTCGGGGCGTTTTATTTGGTGAGAAAGAAAACCGTGCAGCCTGCAATCCCGCGCCTCAATGGCCGAGGCCGCCAGCCTCAGAGAAGAAAAACCGTCGCCAGGCCCAAGAAGATGAAGAAGCCTCCGCTGTCCGTCATCGCAGTGATCATGACACTGGAGCCCAACGCCGGATCCCTTCCCAAGCGCGCCAATGTCATGGGAATCAACACACCCATCAACGCAGCCAGCAACAGGTTAAGCGTCATCGCCGCAGTCATTACCAGGCCGAGCGACCAGCTGTCATAGAGCCAATACACTACAAGCCCTATCACGCCCCCCCAGATCAACCCGTTGAGCAAACCGACACCCGCCTCCTTGCGCAACAGCCGCGCACTGTTGCCCGTGCCGAGCTGATCCAGCGCCATGGCGCGCACGATCATGGTGATCGTCTGATTCCCGGAATTACCACCAATACCGGCCACGATCGGCATCAGTGCGGCCAGAGCTACCAGTTTCTCGATCGAGCCATCGAACAGGCCGATCACTCGCGAGGCGACAAACGCCGTGACCAGGTTGACCGCCAGCCAGGCCCAGCGGTTTCGTAGCGATTTCCAGACGGAGGCGAAGATATCCTCCTCTTCACGCAGACCCGCCATGCTCAGGACTTCGCTCTCACTCTCCTCACGAATCAGGTCGACCATCTCGTCAATGGTCAGGCGCCCGATAAGCTTGCCGCCCTTATCCACCACGGGAGTGGAAACCAGGTCATAACGCTCAAACGCCTGGGCCGCTTCATAGGCATCTTCGTCGGGATGGAAAGTCACCGGATCACTGGCCATCACGTCAGCGACCTGCTTTTCAGGATCATTGACCAGTAGACGCTTGATCGGCAGCACGCCCTTCAGCACACCGTCGTAGTCGACGACGAACAGTTTGTCGGTGTGCCCCGGTAGTTCCTTGAGTCGTCGCAGATAGCGCAACACCACTTCCAGGCTGACATCTTCCCGGATGGTCACCATCTCGAAGTCCATCAACGCACCGACCTGATCCTCCTCGTAGGACAGCGCCGAGCGAACCCGCTCGCGCTGCTGCGCATCGAGGGACTCCATAAGCTCATGAACGACGTCGCGAGGCAACTCTGCGGCGAGATCCGCGAGCTCGTCCGCATCCAGATCCTTGGCGGCTGCCAGGATCTCGTGATCATCCATATCGGCGATCAGCGTCTCGCGTACCGCATCTGAGACCTCGAGCAGGATGTCGCCATCACGCTCGGACTTGACCAGTTGCCAGACGGTCAAGCGATCATCCAGCGGAAGCGCCTCGAGGATATGCGCTACGTCCGCCGGGTGCAGCACCTCCAGTTTGCGCTGCAGCTCGACCAGATTCTGACGGTGCACCAGGTTCTCGACCCGCTCCTGGTGCTGTCCTTCCTGGCGGTGCGCCAGATCCTCGACAAGCCTGTGCCGATGCAACAGCTCGACGACCTGCGCCAGACGATCCTGGAGACTTTCTTGTGGCTTCTTTGCTTCTACTTCAGTCATGGCGCACTCCACCCCCAGCGGCGGAACACGCCAGGGGATCAATCATTGGCAAGCGAAAATATTGAGCGACTACTGGGCAAATCCATGAAGGAGGGTTCCAACGGCCCCTTTGGGCGGATAGCGCAATCATAACATCGCCAACACCAGGCCCGAATGCTGAAATGCAAGCAATACAATCGTTTGCGTGCAAATACATCCATTTTCTTCGCGCACGCTGCAGCGCCTTACTTTCGACGCATTCACGCTGCGACAAGGCACGGCTACGCCACGAGAAAATTATCCAGCGGGGTCTGTTAAGGTTTCGCTACCGGTCAAGGCGACTTCGACCAAGGCACCCCATTGATCGTCAAGGAGGACGACCCATGCGAACACTGCTATCCGGCACCACTCTCTGCGCCCTGATTCTGACCAGCCCAACTCACGCCGCCAGCGTCTACCGCTGCGTTGATGAGACCGGGCACGTCACCTTCACTCGTCAGGGCTGTGCGCCCAACCAGACCGCGCAGATGCAAAACGCTTTCAACCCCACGCCGAGCTCGGGAAAAGCCACTCGAATGGCAGAGCCCTCATCGCAACAGACCAAACGGCAACGCAAGCATGCCGATACAGAAGCCGCGCTGACGGTGGTCGGCGAACAGGACGATGGCTGCGGCAACCTGCTGACACAGCAGGCACGACGCAAGGCCATTGTCGAGCAGCAGGTCCGCGCCGGCATGACCCGCGCAGATATCGAAAGCTCACTGGGCAGACCCGATGCCATTACCAGCAATAACGGACAGACGCGCTACCGCTATAGCCCCCAGAAAGGCCGTTCCAGAAGCGTGAGCTTCGATGAGAACGGATGCGTTCGTGCCAAGAACTGATTCGCTTCCAGAAATGAAAAAGGGCCTGCATTTCTGCAGGCCCTTTTCAATTTGGCGGACTCAGGAGGATTCGAACCTCCGACCGCTCGGTTCGTAGCCGAGTACTCTATCCAGCTGAGCTATGAGTCCGTTTTGCGCTTTTAGACCAGATCACCCCTGGTTACAGCAGCCAACCGCATCACTGCGATTCGCTTTGTTAGTGGCGCACTCAGGAGGATTCGAACCTCCGACCGCTCGGTTCGTAGCCGAGTACTCTATCCAGCTGAGCTATGAGTGCGCTGAGGGTGCGCATTATAAGTTCATGATTTTCTTGGTCAAGCACTTTGCTTTGATAGTTTCGATCAGTGCAAAGCGCCAAGAACCAAACCATTAACTCGACAATGCAATATGGCGGAGAGGGGGGGATTCGAACCCCCGACACCCTTTTGAGATGTACTCCCTTAGCAGGGGAGCGCCTTCGGCCACTCGGCCACCTCTCCGCAACACGGGGCGCATAATACCCATCTTTACCCCGCTTGCAAAGCCAAAAATCAGATAAAAATTAATGGCTTGGTTCCTGGTCCTTCTCTTTCTGGATCCGCTGGTAAATCTCCTCGCGATGCACCGCAACCTCCTTGGGAGCATTCACGCCTATACGTACTTGGTTACCCTTGACACCCAGCACGGTGACAGTCACATCGTCACCCACCATCAGGGTCTCTCCGACCCGGCGAGTCAGAATCAGCATTCCTTTCTCCTTAAACGGATTCAGTTCAGTAAGCAGTCTGCAAAATTAAAAACGGATAATGTTCCGTGGAACATGGAGCCTTGCGCTTTCACCAACTATTGACCAGCCGGGATGAGCCTAAAGTTCCTTTGGTACCGCTCGATACGACAGAAGGCGCGCGTTAGACGCGCCTTCCCCCTCTTCACTCTGCTGTGCCAGCCGGAGCGTCCAGCTCGAACGCGGTGTGCAGCGCTCGCACCGCCAGCTCGAGGTACTTCTCTTCGATCACCACCGACACCTTGATTTCCGAGGTGGAAATCATCTGGATATTGATGTTCTCCTTGGCCAGCGCCTCGAACATGCGACTGGCCACTCCCGCGTGCGAGCGCATGCCGACACCCACGATGGAAACCTTGGCGATATCGGTATCACCGATAACCTCCCGAGCGCCGATCTCGCGCGCAGTGTTCTCCAGAATCTGAAGTCCGTTCTGGTAATCGTTGCGATGTACCGTGAAGGTGAAGTCCGTGGTGTTATCGTGCGCAACGTTCTGCACGATCATGTCCACCTCGACATTGGCCGAGCTGATCGGCCCGAGAATCTTGAATGCCACGCCGGGTGTATCCGGCACACCACGGATCGTCAGCTTGGCCTCGTCACGATTGAAGGCGATGCCGGAAATGATGGGCTGTTCCATGGAGTCCTCTTCATCAAGGGTAATGAGGGTTCCCGGACCCTCCTGAAAGCTGTGCAGCACACGCAGGGGCACGCTGTACTTGCCGGCGAATTCGACTGCGCGGATCTGCAGCACCTTAGAGCCGAGGCTGGCCATTTCAAGCATTTCCTCGAAGGTGATGCGATCCAGACGCTGAGCTTTGGCGACCACACGCGGATCGGTGGTGTAGACGCCGTCGACGTCCGTGTATATCTGGCACTCGTCGGCCTTGAGTGCCGCAGCCAACGCCACTCCCGTGGTATCGGAACCACCACGCCCCAGGGTAGTGATGTTGCCCTGCTCGTCGACGCCCTGGAAACCGGCCACCACAACCACCCGGCCCGCCTCCAGATCGCGACGGATGTTCTGTGCATCGATCTGCAGGATTCTCGCCTTGCCGTGGGCACTGTCGGTGTGGATACGCACCTGGTTGCCAGTATAGGAAACGGCGGGCACGCCTACCTTGATCAGAGCCATAGCCAGCAGGGCGATGGTCACCTGCTCGCCCGTGGAGACCATTACGTCGAGTTCCCGCGGTACCGGTTGATCACTGATCTGCCTGGCGAGATCGATCAGGCGATTGGTCTCCCCGCTCATGGCCGAAACCACCACGACGATATCGTCACCGTTATCGCGGAATTTCTTGACCTTTGCCGCCACCTGCTCGATGCGCTCGACGGAGCCCACCGAGGTTCCTCCAAACTTCTGTACGATCAACGCCATTTCATCGCCGCCTAAGCCCCTCTAGGGCGTTCATTAAACATTCAACCCCGCACCGCCAAGGTCCGGCCCAGCAACCTCATCGCCACCTGTCTGAGCGTGCCGGCCTCCGCTCTACAGCCCCTGCTCCACGAACCCGCGGGTCAGCGCCAGCGCATCGTCGAGCTTCTGCGGCTCGCTGCCACCGCCCTGAGCCATGTCCGGACGGCCGCCTCCCTTGCCACCCACTACGGCGGCAGCCTGCTTCATCAACTCACCGGCCTTGAATTTGCCGGCGAGGTCCTGGGTTACCCCGGCCACCAGCACGACCTTGCCATCCAGAACCCCGCCCAGCAGGATCACGGCACTGCCCAGCTTGTTCTTCAACTGATCTACAAGCGCCAGCAGCGCCTTGCCGTCCAGCCCATCAACCCGGGCCGCCAGCGTTTGCACACCCCCAATCTCGATCGCGGAACCGGCCAGATCGCTGCCCGCAGCACTGGCGGCCTTGGCCTTGAGCTGCTCCAGCTCTTTCTCCAGTTGGCGGTTGCGTTCGAGCACGCCACTGAGCTTGTCCAGCAGATTCTCGCGGCTGCCTTTGATCAACGCAGCGGCTTCTTTCAATTGCTCCTCGGCGTCGTTCAGGTAGCTCAGCGCCTGCTCACCGGTGACCGCCTCGATACGACGCACGCCAGCTGCCACGCCGCCTTCGCTGGTGATCTTGAACAGGCCGATGTCACCGGTGCGCTTGACGTGGGTGCCACCGCACAGCTCGACGGAGAAACCGCCGCCCATGCTCAGCACACGCACCTGATCGCCGTATTTCTCACCGAACAACGCCATGGCGCCCTTGCCCTTGGCCGTTTCGATATCGGTTTCTTCAATTTCAACGGCAGTATTTCCGCGAATCTCAGCGTTGACCTTGTCCTCCAACGCCTTGAGCTGCTCGGGCTTGATCGCCTCGAAATGGCTGAAGTCGAAGCGTAAACGCTGACTGTCCACCAGCGAGCCTTTCTGCGTGACATGCTCACCGAGGATCTGGCGTAACGCGGCATGCAACAGGTGCGTGGCCGAATGGTTGAGCGCAGTGGCCTGACGCATCGAGGCATCGACCGTCGCCTCGACGCCGGCACCTACTCGCAGGCTGCCGCTGTCGAGAATGCCGTGATGCAGGAAAGCACCGCCAGCCTTGCTGGTGTCGCGCACATCGAAACGCAGGCCTTCACCGGCCAGGTAGCCACAGTCACCGACCTGGCCACCGGACTCGGCGTAGAACGGCGTCTGATCGAGCACCACCACACCCTCTTCGCCCGCATTCAGCTGCTCGACGCTCATCCCTTCGCGGAACAGTGCAACGACCTTGCCGCTGCCGGAAGTGCCTGCGTAACCGGTGAAACGTGTCTCCCCCTCAACCTTGACCAGGCTGTTGTAATCCATGCCGAAGGCGCTGGCCGAACGCGCACGCTCGCGCTGGGCCTGCATTTCGCGCTCGAAGCCTTCCTCGTCCAGCGTCAGTTCGCGCTCACGGGCGATATCACCGGTGAGATCCATCGGGAAACCGTAAGTGTCGTACAGCTTGAAGATCACCTCACCGGGAATGACACTGCCCGAGAGCTCGGCCAGGTCCTGCTCGAGAATCTTCAAGCCCTGCTCCAAGGTCTTGGCGAACTGCTCTTCCTCGGTCTTCAGTACACGCTCGACATGCGCCTGCTGCTGCTTGAGTTCGGGGAAGGCGTCGCCCATCTCGGCGACCAGCGCTGCAACGATCCTGTAGAAGAAGCTGCCCTTCGCGCCCAGCTTGTTGCCATGACGGCACGCGCGACGAACGATGCGACGCAGCACGTAGCCGCGACCTTCGTTGGAGGGCGTCACGCCGTCGGCGATGAGAAAGCCGCAGGAGCGAATATGGTCGGCCACAACCTTGAGCGAGGCCTGGCCTTCGTTGGTGCAGCCGATAGCTTGCGCCGCCGCGTTCAGCAGGCTCTGGAACAGGTCGATCTCGTAGTTGGAATTGACGTGCTGCAGCACCGCGCTGATACGCTCCAGACCCATGCCGGTATCGACGCTAGGCGCCGGCAGCGGATGCATGACGCCGTCGGCGGTGCGGTTGAACTGCATGAAGACGTTGTTCCATATCTCGATGTAGCGGTCGCCGTCTTCTTCCGGCGAACCGGGCGGGCCGCCCCAGATATGCTCGCCATGATCGAAGAATATCTCGGTGCAGGGGCCGCACGGGCCGGTGTCACCCATCGCCCAGAAGTTATCGGAGGCGTAAGGTGCGCCCTTGTTGTCGCCGATACGCACCATGCGCTCAGCGGGCACACCAACCTCTTTGGTCCAGATATCGTAGGCCTCGTCATCGCTGGCATAGACGGTGACCCAGAGCTTCTCCTTGGGCAGATTCAGCCACTTGTCCGAGGTCAGAAATTCCCAGGCATAGGTGATGGCATCGCGCTTGAAATAGTCGCCGAAACTGAAGTTGCCCAGCATTTCGAAGAAAGTGTGGTGGCGTGCAGTGTAGCCGACGTTCTCCAGATCATTGTGCTTGCCACCGGCGCGCACGCATTTCTGGCTGGTGGTAGCGCGGGTATAGGCGCGTTTTTCCAGGCCCAGGAAGCAATCCTTGAACTGATTCATCCCCGCGTTGGTGAACAGCAGGGTTGGATCGTTGGCGGGGATCAGCGAGCTGGACGACACACGGGCGTGGCCCTTTTCTTCGAAGAAGCGGAGGAAGGCTTCACGGATTTCTGCGCTTTTCATAGTTTTCTTCCAGAGGACTGCGGCCGAACGGCTGCAAAACGACACGGCGAGGCGGAGCCGGTTCGCAACTACCCAGGCGGATAGCCGGCAAAGAGCCGCATTATATCGGCCCTGCGCGCTGGGTATAGGGGATAAAGGCGATTGAATCCAGCTATTGGACTGCGATCGTGCGCTATGCATGGGCGGCAGAGCAAAGCCCTGCCGCAACGGAGCCTCAGCGCAGTAGTTTTGTATCGAGCACCTTGGAACCGGTCCCCAGCAGCGTTTCAGTAATGTCGATGAAGTCCTGCGTAGTGGCTTTGTCCAGCCGCATCAGGCCACGCGCGACGTCGTCCAGCGAATACCGACCCTTGCTGCCCTGGCGGATTTCCTTATCCAGCTCCTGCAACAGCAGCACCGCCCTCGCGGTCACCGGCCCGGTGGAGCTCTCTGTGCGCAGGCTGGTGACCTTGCGGCCCCACTTCGTCAGGCGCTCACGCACCGCCTGATAGCGATCCTCGCTCATCCCACCGGCACGCCGGACCAGTTCGATGGCGTAGTACTCGGCCAGGCCTTCGCTGATCCAGTCGCTGCGATCGGTATCGGTAATGCGGCTGAAAACGTGGACGAGCTCATGCACCAGCGAGCTGGTACCGTTCTCGCTGACCAGAGGACGGTCGGCATGCATGAACAGTGAATTGGGGCCGGACAGACCGCCGCGCCACATGGGATTGCCGGCACCGACGATGAGCAATTTCTTCGGATCACGAGGGAAGACATGCTGCACCTCCGGCCAGACGAACGTCAGCAGAGTGAGGATATCCATCCGCCGCATGCCCTCGCCCACCGGGGCGACAACGGCCACATCGGTCTCACCCAGCCTGGCCCGGCGACTGCCCAGCTTGCCGGCGAGCATCCAGCCGGTGGGACGGTCGAACTGCCGTTCAGGGTTATCCACTCGGAAGCGATTCTTGCCGATCCGCGGCCAACCGGTTTCGATGCTTTTCCAGCCCTTGGGTAGGTCGAAGCCGATGCGTGCAACCAGCACGATGCCATCGCGCTCATCAAGCTTGGCCGCTGGCACCAGATCGTCGCCACGAAACAACGCCCAGTCTTCGGTCATGCGCGCATCGAAGGCGCCGTTATCGCGCTGATGGGTGATACGGACCCGGTAGCTCAAGCTGGACTTGCCTTTGCCCGGCCGCCAGATGCCTCGCTCAGGCAGCTCCTGCAGCCATTCGCCGTCAGCACTGAAATCGCTGTAGGCGCCCTCATTGCCCAGATTGAAGTCCAGGCTGCGCACCGCTTCGCCCTCCTCCAGCGTCAGGCGAACCTCGGCCTGATCCTGCTCCGGCAGAAAGCGCACCTGATAATCCAGGTCGATCCGCTTGGCGGCCTGGGCCTGGATACTGCTCAGAAGCAGGATAGCGAACAGCGATAACAGGCGAACGAACATGCAGGCAGCTCCGGAGTCAGGGATTTTGCTAAGACGACGCCACGCGTGGTTGATTCAACCGGCGCGAAAGATCAGGTGATCTTCCCAGTCCTCATCGGCGACGTTGCCCTCAGCAATCATCCGGCCGGCCTGGGAAATGCGCTCGACGTGTACCGCATCGGGATCGCCGCAGACCAGATGGTGCCAGAGTGGCAAATCCTTGCCCTCGGCCACCAAGCGATAGCTGCAGGTAGGCGGCAACCACTTGAATTGCGCGGCATCCGCGGCGGTCAGCTGGATACAATCCGGCACGCTGGCGCGCCGATTCGGATAATCCGTGCAGCGGCAGCTTTCAAGGTCGAGCAATTTACAGGCGATCCGCGTGTAGTAGACGCTGCCGTCCTCTTCGTCTTCAAGCTTCTGCAGACAGCACAGGCCGCAGCCGTCACACAACGACTCCCATTCGCTCGCGTCCAGCTCGGTAAGGGGCTTGCGCCGCCAGAAGGGTTCGACTTTCGCTGCCATGGGACCGTCATCACGAATGGAAAGGCGCGAGTCTAGCCATTGCGCCGCAAGGGGCCAAGCATGCCCCGTGGATACAACCCGCGAGCCGACATTCGGGCTGCTACGCGCCGTTCAAAGTGGATCGTTACGTCGCAGCAACTCTTCTGGAAGATGCTCGATGTATTCGTCCTCCGCGGGCGGCATCTGCAGGTGGTAACCCTGCTTTTTGAGATTCGCCAGGACCGTCGCAATGTCTTCCCGGGCCAGCTTGCGTTCGGGCGTCAGGACGAGATCGAAGGCATGCTGAGGCGGACCGAACGCCGCCAGCAGCGCTTCCGGCACACGCGTCAGCGCTTCGCTGCGCTCGACGTAGAGGTACATCTCGTTCCGACGTGGGCTTTTGTAGATGGAGCAGAGGCGTTTCATGATTTGTTTTCCAGAATATCGAGCAGTGCCTGTCCCATACGTGCCCGGCGCCAGCCGCGCAGCGAGTCGGGCAAGTGATAAGGGCCGTCGGGGTAGCCGGTCTTCAGCAAGGCTTCGAGCACCTTCTTGCGCAGCATCAGCTCCGGCGCGATGTCCAGGGCGGCACCCTCGCGCTGGCCAACCGCCCGCAGTTTCTTGAGTCGCGAGGATGCCTCCAGCGGCAGTGGCTCGGGCAACGGCTCTGGCCAGTCCTGCGCTGGGGTGGCTGCTGCCTCGCGGATCAGCATCAGCAGGGTTTCGCCATCCTGGCGCACGGTACGCGGATGCATGTCTTCGATACGGGCCAGCGTCAGCAGGTCGCCAGGTTGGGTTCGCGCCAGCGGCCACAAACTGGGCTCGCGCAGCACCCGATTGCGTGGCTGATTGCGCGCTCGGGCCTGACGCTCGCGCCAGGCGGCGAGCACCTTGAGTACAGCGAGTTGCTGTGGCTTCAGCCGCCAGGCCTGCTTGACGTCACGATAGGCTTCGTTCGGATCGAGTTCGCAGCGGAAGCCGGCAACCAGCTCGGCGCCATCTTCAAGAATCCAACTGCGCTTGCTCTCATCCAGCCGCGGCAGCAAGGCTTCGTACAGCTCGGCCAGATGCTGAGCGTCCTCGGCGGCATAGCGCACCTGCATTTCGCTCAACGGACGCTGAAGCCAGTCGGAGCGGGTCTCACCCTTGGGCAGTTCGAGGCCCAGCACGCTCTGCACCAGCCTCGAATAACCCATGGAAAAACCGATGTTCAGATAGCTGGCCGCCAACTGGGTATCGAACAGCGGCACCGGCAGGCTGCCGGTGAGGCGCAGGAACACTTCCAGATCCTCACTGCAGGCGTGCAGTACCTTCACCACCCCCTGATCTTCCAGCAGGGCTGCGAAAGCACTCCAGTCGGTGATGGTCAGCGGATCGATCAGATAGGCACAGCGCCCATCACCCACCTGCAGCAGCGCGGCGATCGGATAAAAGGTGTCAACCCGCATGAATTCGGTATCCATGGCGACATAAGGCAGCTGGCGCCACTCGGCACACAGGCGGGCCAGATGCGCATCATCGCGGACCCATTGAGTTTCGATGGCCAAAAGGCCCTCCTTTGTTGTTCGGCTCCACCAGCGGACGCGTGGTCGAAATCCGCGAAGTATATATCGCGACCACACATCCACCGCGCAAAACATCGATGGCGCGTCGTTGACGTAGCGGATCGCGTTTGAGATTTTGCCGTTTCAGAACGGAGCCTCGCCATGCCTCTCGCCCAATTGATCACCCCGCAACGCCTGTCATTACGCCTGCAGCAGCCGAACCTGCGCATTCTCGATTGTCGCTTTTCCCTGGAAGATTCGGATTACGGTCGACGCAGCTACGCGCAAGGACATATTCCCGGCGCCCAGTTCGCCGATCTCGAACACGATCTGTCGGGCAGGGCCATTCCCGGCATCACCGGGCGCCATCCGCTGCCGCAACCGCAAGCCCTGCTGGCCCGACTCCGCGAATGGGGTCTGAACGACGATGATGAAGTGGTTCTCTACGACGACGGCCCCGGCGCCTTCGCAGCCCGCGCCTGGTGGCTACTGGCCTGGCTGGGCAAGCGTGACGGCGTCTATCTGCTCGATGGCGGCCTTAAGGCTTGGCGCGAAGCAGGCCTCCCGCTGGACGACACCACACCCAGTTGCACGCCCGGCAATTTTACCGGCGAGGCCGACGACACCCTGATCATCCAGGCGGCGCTGCTGGCGGATCGACTTGGCAGTGACCGCCTGACCCTGCTCGACGCTCGCGCCCTGCCTCGCTTTCTCGGTGAGGTGGAGCCCATCGATCCCGTCGCGGGACACATTCCCGGTGCACACTGCATGCCCTTCACCGAAAACCTCGATCAGAGCGATCATTTCCTGCAGCCCGAGCAACTCCGCGCACGTTTCAGCCGATTACTCGACAAGCATCCGAGCGAAACACTGGTGGCCTATTGCGGCTCTGGCGTCACGGCCTGCCACAACCTCTTCGCGCTATGCCTGGCCGGCTACCCCTTGGCATCGCTATATCCCGGCTCCTGGAGCGAATGGATCACCGACCCGGCACGCCCGGTCGTCCGAAAGGAACACCTGTAGCGCTCCGCGATCAAAACATGGCCGAGCAGTCACAATCTGTCCGCACAGTTTCAACGACAATCGGCCATCTTCCTACGCAAATCGTCGTCAAGTTACGAAAATACGCACTCTTCCGTTTGCGACGATTCAGGGAAAGTTGCTAGGGTCCGTCCCGCTTTATTTCTCCGGAGTCCACAATGAAAACAACATGGTTGAAGACAGCGATCGCAGTCGCAGCAGGCGCACTATCCACTCAGGCCCTGGCTGCAGGTTTCGCCCTCAACGAACAGAGCATCAGCGGCATGGGGACCTCCTTCGCAGGCCGCTCCTCGTCCGCCGATGACGCCACCACCCTGTTCGGCAACCCTGCTGGTATGTCGCGCCTCAAGCGCGAAGAAGTCAGTTTTGGCGTGGCGGCGATTCATGCCAAGACGGATATCAAGAACAGTTCTGGCTCCTTTTCCATTTCGAATCCGCAGCAGGGCAGCACAACAACGATGTCCTATGGTGGCAGCAACGATGGAGACATGGTTCCGTTCACTGCTGTTCCTATGGGCTACTACGTCAAACCGATCGACGACAAATGGGCTGTCGGCGTCGGGGTTTACGTACCGTTCGGCCTAGCCACCGAGTACGAGAGCGGCTACCAGGGACGCTATTTTGGCGACTACAGCGAAGTACGCGTGATCACTGTACAGCCCACAGTCAGCTACCGTTTCAATGACAAGCTGTCGATCGGCTTCGGCCCGACCATCAATCGCATCGACGGTGAGTTGCGGAGCGCATCACCGAACCCGTCCGGTCCGCTGGGATTCAATGACGGCCGCATCAAGGTCAAGGGCGACGATACGGCACTGGGCTTCAATGCCGGTGTCCTCTACGAATTTTCACCGCGCACTCGTGCAGGCCTGACCTACCACTCCAAGGTCGACTACACCCTCGAGGGCGACACCCGCCTTTCCGGCCCGGGTTTTGACGCACTAGGAGCGTCGAGTGAATATGATGCATCTCTCGACCTGGAAACCCCCGAGTCCGTGGACATGTCGCTGACCCACGAACTCAACGATCAATGGACCCTGTATGCCGGTGCCACATGGACGCGCTGGAGCCGCTTCGAGGCCATCATCATTGAGAACGATGGTATTCCTGGTCCATTACAAGGAAATCTGGCGCCCATCATCGAAGAACAGGATTGGCATGACACTTGGTCCTACGCCATAGGTGCGGCCTACAAGCTGAACCGCGAGTGGACGCTGCGTACCGGCCTGGCCTTCGACCAGAGCCCAACCAACAACAACCATCGTTCGCCACGCATCCCCTCCGGTGACCGTACCGCAATCAGTTTCGGCCTTGCCTGGACTCCGACCGACGATGTCACAGTCGACCTCGCTTACTCCTACCTACGAGAGGAGGAAGTGGGCGTGAGCCGTAATCGCTCCTATCGAGGCGGCGCGCTTGAAGCCAACTATGATGCAACGTTCAAAAACCGCGCCCACGGTTTCGGCGCTGCGCTCAGCTACCGCTTCTGATACAAGAAAGCCCCGGTTCCACCGGGGCCTTTCATTTCACTGCTGCAAGGCCTTTTCCACCGCCGCGATCAGCCTCGGGTCGTCCGGCTTGACCTTGCTGGAAAAGTAATCGACCACCTGCCCGTTTCGGTCGACCACATACTTGTAGAAATTCCACAACGGTGCCCGCCCGGCCTGCTCGGCCAGTTCGCGAAACAACGGCGTCGCATCACGCCCTCGTACCGGTTGCGTCTGGGTCATGGTGAAGGTCACACCGTAGTTCACGTAACACACTTCGGCCGTCTCGGCCTCATCGTCGGACTCCTGAAAGAAATCATCGGACGGCACGCCCAGTACCTCCAGCCCTTCGTCCTTATAACGTTGATACAGTACCTCGAGCCCCTTGAACTGAGGGGTGAAGCCGCAATGACTTGCAGTGTTGACCACCACCAGCGCCTTGCCCTGAAAGGCTTCGCAGAGATCGATGCGTTCGGTCGAACGTAGCTTGGGCAATTCATGATCGAGCAACGCCGGGCATTCGGCAGCCACGGCGGGCATGACAGCAAGCGCCAGCCAGAGTGTCATGGCACACGCAGAAGCTTTCATGGCGAATCTCCGAAGCAGAAAAGCCTCACGCTACGCCGCCGCTGTCACATCGGCAATCCTCATCGTCGCAGGAGCCCCGACTCCGATATGAACCAGCACGGATTTCGCTGGAACGACGGACGGCAAGCGACTTCGAATGCAACAATGCAGCCATTCGCCACGAGGACAGCCGCACCCATGACGACGATCGTGCAGATCTCCGACACCCATTTCGGTACCGAACAACCTGCCGTGGTACAGGCCATGGAAGATCATGTGCAGGAGCATGGGGCCGATCTGCTGGTGCTCTCGGGTGACATTACCCAACGCGCACGCCATAAGCAGTTCGCCGCAGCACTGGCATTCGTCAAGCGACTACGCGATCACGGCATTCCCGAAACCCTGGTGATTCCGGGCAACCACGATATTCCGCTGTACAACCTGTTCGCCCGCTTCCTGTCGCCCTACGGCAACTATCGCGAGCATTTCGGCGATGACCTCGAGCCCACCTTCGAAAACGATGAAGTACTGGCGATCGGCCTCAACACCACTCACCCCAGACGCCACAAGGATGGCCTGGTCACACCAAAACAGGTCCGGGCCGTGGCAGAGCGGCTACGCCGCTGCGACCCTGCCAAGCTGCGTATCGTCGTCGCACACCAACCCTTCGGCGCCATGGTACAGAGCGACCTGGGCAATCTGCAGCATGGCGCCCAGGCCGCTCTGGAATGCTGGTCCGAGCATGGGCTTGATCTGGTGATGGGCGGGCACATCCATCTGCCCTACGTCCTGCCGCTGTCCAGACAATATGCGGGGCTTTCACGGGAAATATGGATGGTACAGGCCGGCACTACCTTGTCGTCCCGGGTACGCGGCACCTCGCCTAACTCATTCAATCGCCTGCGGTTGCAGCACAGCGAATCGAAGCAACTGTGCGTGGAACGCTGGGATCTGCTCGATGATCGCTTCGTGCTCGGCTCGCAATTCCACCTGCACTGGTAAGCAGCCAGATCAGGGATTGCCAGCCAGATGCCCCTGATCGAGAACACGCTTGGCACTGAGATAGGATTGCTGCCAATAAGGATTGGAGAGCCGGTCCAGGCGGACGGTGCCGCCACTGGATGGCGCATGTACGAAACGCCCCTCGCCCACGTAGATCGCCGCATGGCTCACCTTGCGACCCCCGCTGGTCGCGAAGAACAGCAAATCGCCCGGCTGTAGCGCATTGCGCGAAACACCGACGCCGATCGTGCTCATGGCGCTCGTGGTACGTGGCAACGCCATGCCGGCCGCCCCGCGATAGACATAGCCAATCAGTCCGCTGCAATCGAAACCGCTGTCAGGCGTGTTGCCGCCGTAACGGTACGGAGTACCCACAAGCCCCAGCGCCGCGAAAAGCACTTCTTCCGCAACGGCGGATGGCTGATGGGATGTGGGGGAGGTAATGACAGGAGCGGAAGGCCGACCGGCGCAGGCCGTCAGCAACACGCTCAGTAGGATGATCGAGAAACGAGCCGGAAAAGGCATGGCAGAGCGATCCTGGCAGTCGATTTGCCACTCTGCCGCCAGGCAAGGCGTGACGCAACCCCAGGGGCCGAATTCAGCGGCGAACGACAGTCTCCGACTCGGCCAAGGTTGCCATGGCCAACACCCGTTTGGCCTGCATGTAACTGGCACGCCAGTATTTGTTGTCCAGGCTGTCCACGCGGACCCCGCCGCTACGGCTGCTGGAAGAGTGAATAAACTGATCATCGCCGATGTAGATGCCGGCATGGCTGACCCGGCCACGGCCACGGTTGTTGAAGAAGATGAGGTCACCCGGCTCCAGCTCGCCGCGCTTAATCACAGGCGCGTCGAGCTTGATCATTTCACGGGTGGAACGTGGTAGTTCGATACCGGCCTCCTTACGGAACAGGAAGCCGACAAAGCCACTGCAGTCGAAACCAGTTCTGGTGGAAACACCGCCATAACGGTAGGGCGTACCGACCAGCGTGAAACCGCGCTCCAGAATGCTGTCGACCAGCGTAGATGGATCGTTGTTCAGGTCGCCGAACTGCTGTGCATCAGCAGCCGCGTCACCCCTTTCACGAGATGCGCTTCCAGAATCGGCATCTTCGAAAGAAAAAGCCAGCTCCAGACGCTGCGGTTCGGGCTGGGTGGTCGGTTGACTGGCACACGCCGTCAACAGAGCAATCAGTGCGAAGGGCACGAGGGGTGCGAAGCGTTGGCGCATGGGCACGGCCGTGTCGAATTCGAAAAGTGCCGCGCACTATGCCCGCTGAAGCTTTGATGTTCAAATTCAATCGAGGAAAATGTGACGAACGTGCCGCGACAAATCGTCTGACGCGACCCCCTGAACATGCACGTCCACCCATGCGGAAAAGTCGCTGCGCTGCGGATTGATCTCGGCCGTAAAACCCCACCCTGCCACGCGCGCAGCACCGGTTCGACAATATAGGCGAAGCTGGCCAAGGTGCCGACCGCCACCGTATCGAAGCCCTACGTCAATTGCGTCTGCAGGCGGTTGAGCTCGCCTCGGGCAGCAGCTAGCACCATCGGCAGTCGCAGCACGCCGCCGCAACGCGACGGCAGCGGACCTTTCGCCATTGCAGTGGATTCACCTCGTATCCGTGCCTGGGCATGTGCCCACGCTACGTTCTTGCCGTCTGCATGGCAATTGCGCAATCAGCCCAGGCGGGCAGCGAACAGAATCAGATAACCGAGTACGGACATCGTCCAGGCGGGCAACGGTCCGAGCAACCAGCGCCAGAGCAGGAGCCGAGGAATGAAACCAACGCCGTGCACGAAGCCCGCCGATATGCCCCACATCACCAGCATCAGCAACGGATGGCTGTAACCACCCTGGTCGTCGAGCATCGCCGCCGGATGGATCAGCAACACCAGCGCCAGCGGCGTGACCAGCAGCAGTGACAATGCGCGGCTGGCCGACCGGTAGAGCCAGTCGGCGGCCACACCGGTCACGGCTCTGCATCCAGGTCCTGCGCGGCTTCGAGCCACAGCGCGTTGATGATGCCGAAGCTGCAGGCCAGCAGCACGCCGAGAATCCAGGTGAAATACCACATAGTCGTTCTCCTTGACGAAGCGGGTACGGAACGCCCGCCCTCGTGATCAATACAGTCCGTGGGGGTTGGCCTCGATGCTGCTGTCGTTCAGCCGCCCCCACATGCGCACGTAGCTCCACAACGTGTAGCAGAGGATCAGCGGCACGAAGATGCAGGCCACGACAAACATGATGCCCAGCGTCTTGTGGCTCGAAACCGCATCCCAGATGGTCAGGCTTGAGGCCGGATCGAGGCTCGACGGGAAAACGAAGGGGAACAGCGCAAAACCCGCGGTACAGATGCTGCCGACGATCATCAGACTGGTTCCGACGAAGCTCCCCCCACCGCTGTTGCGACTGGAGCCGAGCAGCGCCAGCAACGCCCCAAGGATACCCGCCGCCGGCGCGATCAAGGTGACCGGATAACGGCCGTAGTTGGCCAGCCAGCCGATATTGTCCTGGGCTACCTGCTTGTCCAACAGCGGATTGAGCGCGGCGCCCGGATCGCTGGCCGACAGTTGGCTGAAGCCCTGAATGCCCAGCGCCAGCCAGACACCCGCGGCGACGAAACCGAACAGGAACACCAGTACGCACAGCCGCGTGGCCTGCCGCGAGCGCTCAGCCAGCGCGCCGTCGGTACGCAACATCAGCCAGGCGCCACCGTGGGCGCTGAGCATGCTCAGGCTGACGATGCCGCAGAGCAGCGCGAACGGATTGAGCAGTGCGAAGAACGAACCCTGATAGGTCGAACGCATCAGTTCGTCGAGCTGGAACGGTAAGCCGAGGAACAGGTTGCCGAAGGCCACGCCGAACACCAGCGCCGGCACCGCACCACCGACGAACAGAGCCCAGTCCCAGGCGCTGCGCCAGCGCGGATCGTCCACCTTACTGCGGTAGTCGAAGCCCACTGGGCGGCAGAACAGCGCGAACAGCACCAGCAGCATCGCCCAGTACAGCCCGGAAAAGGCCACTGCATAGACCATCGGCCAAGCGGCGAACAATGCTCCGCCAGCGGTGATAAACCACACCTGGTTTCCATCCCAGTGCGGCGCGATGGTGTTGATCACCACGCGCCGCTCGTTGTCAGTCTTGCCGACAAAGGGCATCAGTGCCATGGCGCCCATGTCGAACCCATCGGTCAGAGCGAAGCCTATTAGCAGCACGCCGATTAGCACCCACCAGACAAGTTTGAGCACTTCGTAATCGAACATCTCGTATACCCCCTCAGACACTGCCGGGTTGAGAAGACAGGCCACTCGGCTGCGCCGGTGCCACCCGTGCTTCACGCACGTCCCGCTCGAAGTGATAACGACCGGTGTGCAGACTGCTCGGCCCGAGGCGGGCAAAGCGGATCATCAGGAACATCTCGATCACCAGCAGCAGGCTATAGAAGGCCACCAGGGCGATCAGCGAACCCCAGATATCGCCGGCTGCCAGCGTCGAGGTGGACAGATGGGTCGGCAACACCTCCGCGATCGACCATGGTTGGCGGCCATTCTCGGCGACATACCAGCCGGTCTGCGCCGCGATCCACGGCAGCGGCAGGCTGAACAGCGCGAACCTGAGCAGCCAAGGCTTGTTTTCGGCATTGCGCTTGATCGAGGCCCAGCTCGCCAGGGCGAACAGCAGTAGCATCAGGAAGCCGGCGACGACCATCACGCGGAAGGTCCAGAACAGGCTGAATACGTCGGGAATGGTATCCAGCGCGGCGAGCTTGATCTGCTTCTCGCTGGCATCCACCACATCGGCGGTATATTTCTTCAGCAGCAGCCCGTAACCCAGGTCCTGCTTGACCTCGTTGAAGGCGGCGATGGCCTCGGCGGACTTGTCGCCGCTACGCAGCACCTGCAGGCGCTCATAGGCGAGCATGCCGTTGCGGATGCGCAGCTCGTGTTCGGCGACCAGCTGCTTGATACCCTTGATCTCTTCGTCCAGCGAGCGCGTGGCGATCAGCCCTAGTGCGTAGGGGATCTTCACTTCGTAATCGGTGCGCATGTCCTGCTGATTGGGCAGGCCGAACAGGGTGAAGCCGGCCGGCGCCGGGTGGGTGTCCCACTCGGCCTCGATGGCCGCCAGCTTGACCTTCTGCACGTCACCGATCTCGTAGCCAGACTCGTCGCCAAGAATGATCACCGAGATCGTCGATGCCAGGCCGAACACCGCGGCGATAGCGAATGAACGGCGGGCGAAGCCCAAGTCGCGCTTCTTCAATAGATAGAAGGAAGAGATTGCCAGCACGAAGATCGCTCCGGTGACATAGCCCGCGGAGACGGTGTGGACGAACTTGACCTGTGCCACCGGGTTGAACAGCAGCGCGCCGAAGTCCACTAGCTCCATGCGCATAGTCTCGAAGTTAAACTCCGAACCCACCGGGTACTGCATCCAGCCGTTGGCGATGAGAATCCACAGCGCCGAGAGATTCGAGCCCAGCGCCACCAGCCAGGTCACGGTCAGGTGCTGCACCTTGCTAAGCCGGTCCCAGCCGAAGAAGAACAACCCAATGAAGGTGGATTCGAGGAAGAACGCCATTAACCCCTCGATGGCCAAGGGTGCACCGAAGATGTCGCCGACGTAGTGGCTGTAGTAGGCCCAGTTGGTACCGAACTGGAACTCCATGGTCAGCCCGGTGGTGACACCCAGGGCGAAGTTGATACCGAACAGCTTGCCCCAGAACTTGGTCATGTCCTGATAGACCTGCTTGCCGGTCATCACGTAGACCGATTCCATGATCGCCAGCAGGAACGCCAGCCCCAGGGTCAACGGCACGAAGAGAAAGTGATACATCGCCGTCATGGCGAACTGCAGGCGTGATAGATCGACAACGCTTTCCGAGATCATCTCGGCCCTCCCTCGGGGTTCGAACCCCGTGAATCAAGCAAATGGTCGGCAACGCGCACCGAACCGTTCTCAGGAATGCTGGGGGCATCGAACCAGACGTTTTTTATGATCATGAGGATCGTGACCTTGGCCAGCACTACCAGCACGACGTCTCGCCGGAGCGATGACTTGAACATGCCTACCTCCTTGCGCAGCCGCCCGAGCGCCTAGTGCTCCGGCAGCATATTGCGATTGAAGGCCCCCTTGGGGTGGGGGCCGATATCCAGGCGCGGTGCCCAGACTTAATCGCAAAGCCCCGAACCACCCGTGGAAGCTGCTCTGGTTCGAAGCAGACAAAGTGTCCGGCGCACCCTGCAAGCAGACAACTGCGACAGCCTGCCCCACCCGCTAGGGTCGCCCTGTTTCGACGCGGCGTTGCGCTCGTAACACCCCCGCAACATCAGCGATGTGACGCCGGGTCAGGCGCAACGAGACCGCCATACTGCGGCACCCTGTCGCACTCATGGCACGCGCAACCAGCGCCGAAATCCGTTGCCGGCCGTGCTCGATAACGGGCTCCAGGCGAAGTCCCAGGGTGTCGGCGGCAGCTCTTCCGTCTCGGCGGCGAGCGGGCGCACGCCCTGGCGAACCCGCGGTTTCCAGTCGAATACATGCTCGCTGCCACCGCGCCAGCCAAGCACGATGCCGATTGCCAGGCTGTCATCGCTGGCAACCCAACGCGCCGAGGCAGCAAGCATCATCGCCTCGATATGCTCCGGCTCGACCAGCTCTCGGTAGTCGGAGGCAAGCAACCAGCGGCAGACGCCGAGATGGAAGGTCCAGTCAAGCGCCAACTGGCAGCCGTAGGCCCAAGTCATGAACTGACGAAATATCTCCAACCCCTCTGGCGGATCAAGCTTGAGCAGCTGCGGGCAGACGTCGAATAGCGCATGCCAGTACGGCAGCAACTTGGAATCCAGATGCACGAAGCTACGGGCGTTGCTGGGGTAGTCGGGAAAAGGCAGCCGATAGCTCACGCGGCTCTCGACGCAGGTGAATCGTTCCACCATGGTCATAGTGAAGTCCCCTGAATTAACTGGGCTGTCGGAAGACTCCGACAGGTAGCAGTCTCGTCCGCCGCTGCTGAGCGGAAGGACGGCGAATCACGTCAATCAGGAAACTTCAGGGCGCACGCGGATTCAGTGCCGGCCAGTGGTGGCGCGGGCCATGACGCTCAATCGGCGGTAGCGGAATCGCACCTGTCCTGCGACGCCCCAGCCAGGCCAAAGCGAACAGTGCGACGATGGCGAGGAAAACCGAACTGCACAACGGGCAATCAGGGGTATGCTGCGACAGGTCATGTGAACCGGAGGGAAACGCACCGAGGCCGTTACCGCCATCATCGCCGGTGACGCAGAACGCATCCTGCCCCATGGCCAGCCCGAAGCCCACATGGGTGGCATGGTTCAGACTGCAGACAAAGGCATTGAGCAGGATGCAGGTAAAGAGCCCCCATACGATCTGCGTACATTTGTCTTTGACGATGGTCATGTTTCAACTTTACACCGCACACCTAAGCACGGCGCTGCGCCAAAGCGTCACAGCTTCGTCAGTGATTGACGGTAAAGGCCAGCATCGCCGACAACTGACACAGCGGCCGACCGCTTTCGCTGCGCCAGTGGTTGAACGCGGCCTGCACCGCAGCCTGGTCACGCTTGCTGCTGGGCGCCCGATCGACAACGCCCTGCGCCTGCAATGCCGCGGCCACATCATTATTGGGGATGAAGGTATCCTTGCCGGCCATGCGCAGGAAGCTCGGTGCGGAAAGTCCGCCCAGCTGGCTTCCGTGCCGGGCGATATGGCGCCATAGTCCGACGATATCCTCGACAGGCCAGTCGGCGAGCAGATGACCGAAGCCACCCTTTTCCCTCGCCACGTCCAGCACGAACTGCGCGTTGCGTGGCACGCTCTTGAGCTTGCCGAGATGGCGGATCAGCTGCGTGTTCTGCATCAGTCGTTCGATATGCTCACCCCCCATCAGCACGACCTTCTCCGGATCGAAGCCGAAGAAGGCCTGCTCGAAGGCCGGCCACTTGGCATCAACCAGGCTATGTTTGAGACCGGCACGAAAGATTCGCCGACTGATCAACGAGAGATAACGGTCGTCGGCAACCGCTCGCAGTTGATCGGCGCTGGCCGGTTGCGGCAACAGCGCTTCCAGTGCCGCCACCGAGCCGAAGCGGTTCAGGCAGTATTCATACAGCCATTTGTAGTCACGCATGCTTCATCTATCCAATCCGAAAAACAGCAGCGGCAAAGGGTGCCGGCGAGCGGGCCGCCCCGCAAGCCCACCGACCAAGATTCAGTCCCGCAAACGCCGCGCCGCATCGCTCAGCAGTTGTGCTGTCGCGCTCCACCCAAGGCAACCATCAGTGATCGAAACGCCGTAGCGCAGCTCACCAGCCAGTGGCTGACAGCCATCGAACAAATGGCTTTCCAGCATCACGCCGCGCAGGCTGGCATCCCCGGCCAGGCGCTGCTCCAGAACGCTGTCGAGCACGGCCGGCTGACGCAGCGGGTTCTTGCCACTGTTGGCGTGACTGCAGTCGACCATTATCCGTGCAGCGATGCCCTGTTTCTGCAACGCCGTTCGAGCCGCTCGGACGCTTTCAGCATCGTAGTTCGGCGCACCATGGCCACCGCGCAGCACCAGGTGCGTGTCGACGTTGCCAGCGGTTTCCAACAAGGCGGGATGACCCAGCTCGTCGATGCCGAAGTGCTGGTGAGGATGCGCCGCAGAACGCATGGCATCGCAGGCGATACCCAGGCTACCGTCGGTACCGTTCTTGAAGCCCACCGGCAACTCCAGTCCACTGACCATTTCCCGGTGAATCTGCGACTCACTGGTGCGCGCACCGATGGCAGCCCAGCCAAGCAGATCGTCGAAGTAGCCAGCCGTCAGCGGCTGCAGCAGTTCACTGGCGATCGGCAAACCGGTTCCCAGGATATCCAGCATCAGCTTGCGCGACTGGCGCAGTCCTTCAGCCATGTCGCCGCTGCCATCGAGGTGCGGATCGTAGAGCAGGCCTTTCCAGCCGACCGTGGTGCGCGGTTTCTCGACATAGGTGCGCATCACAAGTAATAGCTGATCGCTGACCTGTGGCGCGAGTGCGGCCAGGCGTTCGGCGTACTCCAGCGCGGCAACGGGGTCATGCAGGGAGCAGGGCCCGACCACGACCAACAGGCGTGGATCACGGCCATCGAGTACGGCGCGAATGGCGTTGCGGTCATGGTGGATGCGTTCGGCGAGTGTGGTGCTCAGCGGCAGGCGCTGGCGCAACAGAGCCGGGCTTGGCAGCGG
The DNA here is from genome assembly GCA_047973445.1 of Pseudomonas sp. Classification (GTDB taxonomy): domain Bacteria; phylum Pseudomonadota; class Gammaproteobacteria; order Pseudomonadales; family Pseudomonadaceae; genus Stutzerimonas. The sequence continues at coordinate 14,547 of JBKEBY010000074.1, read as the reverse complement.
CTTGGCACGGCGGCGAACGGGGGCAGCGATGGAAGGCAAAACAGGCTCGGCGATGGCGAGCTGGATGGCGATGTTCTGAGCGTTGGCGGAGGCATTCATGATCTGGCGGTTCCTTCGGCCATCGCGGGCAATCCCGCGACGGCGCTAGTCGAGTGTTCGTTCAGGTGGTGTCAAAGCAGCGGTAAAGCAGCTAAATCGCCAGTCGTAGCGGTAATGACGGTAGGTGCGGTAAGTGTTCATGGTGTATTCCTCGTGCTGTGGCCTTTCTTCCGGCCAATAAACAAAAACCCCGGTCGGGTAGCCGACCGGGGTTGTGAAAACTGCTCTGGTGGCGACCCTGCTTGCTCGGGCGCCTGCGGGGTATCAGGCGCGCCAGTGGCTAAACCAATACCCGAAGTAATAGCCCGCAGCCGCCAGTTGTCCATGCGACTGCGCAGCGCACTGGGCACTGGCATTTGCGATCGACCGGATGATATGGCTGTGGAACATGCTTGAACTCCTGATTGACAGCCACCTTAATGTTTCAAGCTGCAAGCTGCAAGCTGCAAGCTGCCGAGTTATACCTGCGATCATCCTGCTCATAAAACCCGATGGTTGCACACCTGGAACGCCAAGCGTCCCGAACTGCCACGATCAAATCAATAACCTCAAGCGCTCTCTTCTTGCGGCTTGCAACTTCAAGCTCATCGCTGCAGTTAAAGGCTCATCACATCGACGAAACGTGGCGTGGCGTCATTATCGATGCGCAGGTCGCGGAAATCGAACAGCTTGCGGTCCGCCAGTTGCGAAGGCACCACGTTCTGCAACGCACGGAACATGATCTCGGTACGCCCCGGCGACTTGCGCTCCCACTCCTGCAGCATCTCCTTGACCACCTGGCGCTGCAGATTCTCCTGCGAGCCGCAGAGGTTGCACGGGATGATGGGGAATTCCTTCATCTGCGAATAGGCCTCGATATCAGCCTCGCTGCAATAGGCCAACGGGCGAATCACCACGTTACGGCCGTCGTCGGAGAGCAGCTTGGGCGGCATGGCCTTGAGCGTGCCGCCGTAGAACATATTGAGAAAGAAGGTTTCCAGAATGTCGTCGCGGTGATGACCGAGCGCCATCTTTGTCGCGCCGATTTCGTCGGCGAAGGTATAGAGCGTACCGCGGCGCAGGCGCGAGCACAGCGAGCAGGTGGTCTTGCCTTCCGGGATCTTCTCCTTGACCACCGAATAGGTATCCTTCTCGACGATGTGATACTCGATACCCAGCCCCGCGAGGTATTCAGGCAACACGTGCTCGGGAAAGCCGGGCTGTTTCTGGTCCATGTTCACCGCGACGATTTCGAAGCGGATCGGCGCAACCTTCTGCAGGTAGAGCAGCACGTCGAGCATGGTATAGCTGTCCTTCCCGCCAGACAGGCAGACCATGACCTTGTCGCCATCCTCGATCATGTTGAAATCGGTGACTGCCTCGCCGGCCAGGCGGCGCAGACGCTTCTGCAGTTTGTTCTGGTTGACCGAAAGGTTGCCCATGTCAGAAATCCGGGTGAGATGCGAAAGGCGCGCATTTTACGCGCAAAGTACGCCGTGCCCTACCCCATCCTTCCAACTCATCGTGCGTATGGCGCTGTGCTAGGCTTCAGCCGATGAACGATGAACTCGAATCCGAGATGGACCTGGCCGAGCAGATTCTCGTGCTGTTGCGCGAGCAGCCCGAAGGTTGCAGCGAATACCAGCTGATCCAGCAGCTCAAGGCTCGCCACAGCACGCACGTTCCCCATTTGCCGTTGATCGACAAGCTGGTGCTGTTTCGCACCCACTTTCTGGTTTTCAATGCGCTGTACGAATTGCGCGATCGCCTCTGGCAGGCGGCCAGCCACAGCCTGCATATCTCGCCGTTGTGCATCCAGCTTCGTCCCTACGTCGCGGCAACCAGCGGGATCGCGCAACCGGACCCGCTGCGCGCCTACTACTTGGACATGGCCAATCTGCGCGATACCGACGAGAAAGAAGTGGAGCGTCTGCTGGCGAGTTTCTGGACCCGAATGCGCGGTGGCTGTGCCGAGGACACGAGTGAAGCCTGGGACCCAGAAAGGAAGCGCGCAGCGCTCGAACTGTTCGAGCTGGACCAGACCGGACCGTCACTGGATCTGCCGATGATCAAACGCCGCTATCGCCAGTTGGTCAGCATTCACCATCCGGATCGTGGTGGTAGCACCACGCGAATCCAGTCGATCAACCTGGCGATGGAAATATTGCAGCGCTATTACCAATAGTCGCCTAGCTTCCATTCGCTCTAATTGCACACTTTCCAGCCCCTATACTGCGACATAAGGCCGCACGCCCGTCACGCCCTGACGGTAGCCAGGCGAAGCGACCCTTCATAACAGAGGAGACGCTGGCATGATCAATCACCTATGGGGATTGTTTGCCCACCCTGGGCAGGAATGGCAGGAGATCCGCGGCGAAGAGAAGGAAGTTGGCCATCTGCGTATTGGCGAGGTGCTGATACTGGCGGCCATCCCGGCAATCTCGGCCTACATCGGCACCACCCAGCTCGGCTGGAGCATCGGCACCGGCGACCCGGTGAAGCTCACCGAGGCAAGCGCACTGCAGCTGACGCTGCTGTCCTACCTGACGATGCTCGCCGGCGTTGCGGTCATGGGCGGTTTCATCCACTGGATGTCGCGCACCTACGATGCCAGCCCCTCACTTACCCAGTGCATCGTATTCGCCGCCTATACGGCAACACCCCTGTTCATCGGTGGCCTGGCGGCGCTCTATCCGCACCTGTGGCTGGGCATGCTGGTCGGCACCGCTGCGGTCTGCTACACGGCCTATCTGCTATATGTCGGTGTGCCGACCTTCATGAACATTCCCGCCGATGAGGGGTTCCTGTTCTCCAGCTCCATTCTCGCCGTAGGACTGGTGGTGCTCGTGGCGATCATTGCGCTGTCCGTGATCATGTGGGGCATGGGCCTCGGCCCTGTCTACATCCGCTAAAGCCTCAAGCCTCAAGCCTCAAGCCTCAAAATCTGGGACTTGGGGCTTGTTCGCGGGCGATAATGCCCAGGCTCAAGCCGGAATCATTCACCCACACCGTGCAGGAGAACCAGCACCGCAGGAGCGCCCCAGGAGGAGCCCGAGGGTCTCCGAATAGCGCCGCCCTGGACCCATTACGGCATAATGCGTAGCTTCTTCGGAGGCCACCAATGCCCGAACAGCTCCACGCCCGTGTCGAGGCTTGCTATCAGCAGGCCGAGTCCTTCTTCAAGCAGAGATTCGAGCGCCCCCAGGTCAGCTTCAAGCTGCGCGGGCAGAAAGCCGGTGTAGCGCACCTGCACGAGAATCTGTTGCGTTTCAACCCGCAGCTTTACCGGGAAAACCGCGAGCACTTTCTCAAGCAGACCGTTGCCCATGAAGTGGCACACCTGATCGCCCACCGCCTGTTCGGCAATCGAATACGCGCTCATGGGGAGGAATGGCAGTTAATCATGCGTGGCGTCTATGAACTGCCGGCAGATCGCTGTCATAACTATGAAATCGTCCGGCGCCAGGTCAGCTGCTACATCTACCGTTGCGAATGTCCCGAGCGCGATTTTCCATTCACCGCGCAACGGCATGCGCTCGTGCGCAAGGGCCGCCGCTATTTCTGCCGAAGCTGCCGTGCCACGCTGGTATTCAGCGGGCAGCAGCGTCTGGAGTGAGCGACGATCAAAGACGACCCGCTCGCCAGGCCGCCACGATAAACAGCACCGCAAGCACCGCCATGAGCGGCAGCCAACCGGCATGCTCCCAGATATAGCCCGCGCCATAACCCACCACACTCGATCCCAGGTAGTAGGCACACAGATAAAGCGCCGAAGCCTGAGCTTTCGCAGCCTTGGCGTGCTGCCCGACCTGACCACTGGCCACCGCATGTGCAGCGAAGAAGCCCAGCGTGAACAGCGCCAGACCGGCGATGATGCAGCCCAGCCAAGGCGTGGTGCAGAGCCCAACGCCAACCAGCATGAGCCCGATACCGCACTGCAACACACGCCGCGCACCGAAACGCGGAACCAGCCGCCCCGCCCAGCCAGCGCTGAAGATGCCCACTAGATAAACGGTGAACAACAGGCCGATCAGCGTCGATGACAGGCCAAAAGGCGCACCAGCCAGGCGAAATCCGATGTAGTTGAACAGCGCCACGAAGCCGCCCATCAGCAGGAACGCCTGCAGGAACAGCAGCCGCAGCATCGGATTGCGCAGATGCAGGCCGAAGTTGGCAAGCAATCCACTCAATGAGAGCGGCTGCGCCTTGAAATGTCGCGACGCGGGCAGCAACCACACGAACAGGCTCAGCGCAAGCACGCCCAGACCCGCGATTCCGCCCAGCGCCAACTGCCAGCCACCAATATCGCTGAGCAGACCGGAGAGCAGGCGCCCCAGCAAACCACCCAGTGCCGTACCGCCGATGTACAGCCCCATCGCTGCCGGCAGGGACTGCGGATCGAACTCCTCGCCGACATAGGCCATCGCCAGCGCGGGCAGACCGCTCAATGCAAGCCCTAGCAGCGCGCGCAACACCAGCAGCAGGCTCCAAGACTCGACCAGCGCACAGGCGAGCCCCAGCAAGCTGGCCAGACTCAGCGCAACCACCATCACCGGTTTACGCCCCCAGCTCTCGGCCAACGCTCCAGCGATCAGCAGACAGAGCGCCAGGGACAGCGTCGTGAGCGACAGGGCCAAGCTGCTGTTCGCTGCCGATACGGCGAAACGCGACGCCAACAACGGTAACAATGGCTGCACACAATAGAGCAGCGCAAAAGTGGCGAAACCCGCGCAGAACAACGCTAACGTCGCGTTGCGATAGCTTGGCGTACCCCGTTTGAGGTGAGACGAGGTGCTGCTATCGACTGTCAATACCATGACTCCCACACGAACCGAGAAACTAGCACAACGGTTACAGGGCGACCGGCTCGGCGTGAGCCATCCCTGCCTCGAAACATAATCCCATCGTTTTGTGTGGCTTTTAGTGACAGGTCATCAGACAATGCCGATGCAGATGATTTAGACCATAATCTTGACCATAAGCATGGCTGTCATCCCGACTTAATGGTAGCCGCACATCACTTGAAAGCATCGTCGCCGCGAGAAGCGACTCTCTGAAACGCCAGAGTCCATGGCAATCACCACATACGAAACGCGAACGCAATTGCCCGAAGCCAGTCAATAACTAGACTCCTGTGAAGGCCAGTCGGAGTAGAACAAATGAACCACAATGACGATGCCTCAGTGCGCACCTCCAGCAAGAGCGAGGAAACTCGGCTCTTCGTCTTCCTGATCGTTTTCCTGTTCCCCATTCTCAGCGTCGCGCTGGTTTCCACCTATGGCTTCATCGTCTGGATATCCCAGATGACGATCTTCGGTCCACCAGGCCCCGCCGGCTGAACGACATTTGCTCGCGCAATAAAGCCAATTCACATCGGATAACCGATGCGTCAGATGGAATTCGTCGATGGAACAGATTCACATCACCAGTTTGCTGGTTCACTGCCGTCCTGAGCAAATGACCGCTGTAAAGGCCAACCTGGCTTTGCTGCCAGGGCTCGAATTGCATCAGGAAAGCGCTGCCGGGAAGGTGGTGGTAGTACTCGAAGCAGAGCACGAGACCCAGATCCTGAAGACACTTGAGCAGATCCAGAACCTGCCCGGTGTTCTCAATGCCGCCATGATTTACCACGAACTCCTCAGCACCGAAGGAGAAGCCTGATGAAACTCACCCGTCGCCAGTTCGCCAAGGCCAATGCCGCAGCCATCGCCGCCAGCGCTGCTGGCATCCCCATAGCCAGCAGCGCCGCCAACCTGATCACCGAAGCGGATGCGACCAACCTGCGCTGGAACAAGGCACCCTGCCGTTTCTGCGGCACCGGTTGCGGCGTCATGGTGGGCACCCGCAACAACCAGGTCGTGGCCACCCATGGCGACGTCAAGGCTGAAGTCAATCGCGGCATCAACTGCGTCAAGGGCTACTTCCTGTCGAAGATCATGTATGGCAGCGACCGCCTGACTCAACCCCTGCTCCGCATGAAGAACGGCCAGTACGACAAGCAGGGCGAATTCCAGCCAATCAGCTGGGAGCAGGCCTTCGATGTCATGGAAGAAAAATACAAAGCGGCACTCAAGGAAAGCGGCCCAAACTCGATCGGCATGTTCGGCTCCGGTCAGTGGACCATCTGGGAAGGCTATGCGGCCAACAAGCTGATGAAAGCGGGTTTTCGCTCCAACCACATCGACCCCAACGCCCGCCACTGCATGGCCTCGGCGGCTGTGGGTTTCATGCGCACCTTCGGCATGGACGAGCCCATGGGCTGCTACGACGACATCGAGGCCGCCGATGCCTTCGTGCTCTGGGGCTCGAACATGGCCGAGATGCACCCGGTACTCTGGACCCGCGTCACGGATCGTCGCCTCAGCGCGCCGCACGTCAAGGTCGCGGTGATGTCCACCTTCGAACACCGCAGCTTCGACCTAGCCGACATCCCCATGGTGTTCAACCCCCAGACCGACCTGGTGATCCTCAACTACATCGCCAACCACATCATCCAGAGCGGCGCCGTCAATCAGGATTTCGTCGAGAAACACACCCGGTTCGCCAAGGGAGCGACCAATATCGGCTATGGCCTGCGTCCAACCGACCCGCGCGAACTCAAGGCCGAGAACGCAGGCGTAGCCGGCAGCTGGACCGATATCAGTTTCGAGGACTACGCCGAGTTCCTCAAACCCTACACCCTCGAGCATGCCGCCCATGAATCGGGTGTACCCGCCGAACGGCTGAAGGCGCTGGCCGAGCTCTATGCCGACCCCAAGACCAAGGTGACGTCATTCTGGACCATGGGCTTCAACCAGCACACCCGTGGTGTCTGGGCGAACAACATGATCTACAACATCCACTTGCTCACCGGGAAGATCAGCGAACCGGGCAACAGTCCCTTTTCGCTTACCGGCCAGCCGTCGGCCTGTGGCACCGCACGCGAGGTGGGCACCTTCTCCCATCGCCTGCCTGCGGATCTTGTCGTAACCAACCCGAAGCATCGCGCCACCAGTGAAAAGATCTGGAAGCTGCCCGAAGGCACCATCCAGGAAAAGCCCGGCTATCACGCCGTCGAGCAAAGCCGCCAGCTGAAGGACGGAGGCTTGAAGGTCTATTGGACCCAGGTCACCAACAACATGCAGGCTGGCCCCAACGTCATGCAGGAGGTTCTGCCCGGCTGGCGTAACCCGGAAACCTTCATCATCGTTTCCGACGTCTACCCCACCGTTTCCGCCCAGGCAGCCGACCTGATCCTTCCCTCTGCCATGTGGGTAGAGAAAGAGGGCGCCTATGGCAATGCCGAGCGCCGCACGCACTTCTGGCATCAACTGGTCGATGCGCCCGGCGAAGCACGCTCCGATCTGTGGCAGCTCATGGAGTTCTCCAAACGCTTCACCACAAATGAAGTGTGGCCCGACGAACTGCTGAGCAAGGCACCTGAACTCAAGGGCAAAACGCTATTTGACGTGCTGTTCCGCAACGGCAAGGTTGACCGTTTCCCTGCTTCGGACATAGAGGAAGGCTATAGCAATCACGAGTCCGAAGATTACGGATTCTACGTACAGAAGGGCCTGTTCGAAGAGTACGCCGAGTTCGGTCGTGGCCACGGACACGACCTGGCCGACTTCGACCGCTATCACCAGGAGCGTGGCCTGCGCTGGCCAGTGGTCGACGGCAAGGAAACCCGCTGGCGCTACCGCGAAGGCTACGACTCCTACGTGGAAAAGGGCACCAGCGTGCAGTTCTACGGCTACCCGGACAAGAAGGCGATCATCTTCGCCCTACCCTATGAAGTCCCTGCCGAGATACCGGACGAGGAATATCCATTCTGGCTCAGTACCGGTCGCGTTCTGGAACACTGGCACACCGGGAGCATGACCCAGCGTGTCGATGAGCTGCATCGGGCCGTACCGGATGCACTGGTCTACATGCACCCCGAGGACGCGCGCAAGCTCAATGCACGACGCGGCAGCATAGTCAAGGTGATCAGCCGACGCGGCGAAATGCAGGCGCGGGTGGAAACCCGTGGTCGCAACAAACCACCGCTGGGGCTGATCTTCGTACCTTTCTTCGACGCCAACAAGTTGATCAACAAAGTCACTCTCGACGCCACCGACCCGATCTCCAAGCAGACCGATTACAAAAAATGCGCCGTGAAGATCGAAGTGGTCAGCATCGCCTGAGGAGAGACGCCATGAAATTTCAACTTCTGCCCTTGACGCTCCTTGCGGTGTTCGGCCTGGCCATTGCCGCAGAGCCCAACTACCCGCTCGACGCACCAGCTCCCGACGGCCGACGTCCCGGCGGCACCATCAGCCGCGACTTCACCCCCCCGCCCTTGTTTGACGAAGAGAACAAGGATCTCCGCCGTGAGCGCAACTATCCCGAGCAACCACCGACAATTCCACATAGCGTCCGAGGCTATAACGTCGACATCAACAGCAACAAGTGCCTGAGCTGCCATAGCCGTGCCAATAGCGCGCGCACTCAATCACCCATGATCAGCTTCACTCATTACACCAACAGAGACAGCCAGACTCTTGGTGCGGTAGCACCGCGCCGTTATTTCTGCATGCAGTGTCATGTTTCGCAGCAGGATGTGAAGCCACTGGTGGAGAACCGGTTCAAGACGATCGACCAACTGCTCTATCGTGAAACTTCGCCTGAGAGCGAGGGCAGACGATGAAAGCGATTCTGTCCTTCCTCAAACGCTACTGGGTCGTACTGCGCCGTCCCAGCGTGCATTACAGCCTGGGCGTGCTGGTCCTGGGCGGCTTCCTCGCCGGTATCGTCTTCTGGGGCGGTTTCAACACCGCACTGGAGGCCACCAACACCGAAGCCTTCTGCATTTCGTGTCACGAAATGGAAGATAACGTGTACATGGAGATCAAGGAAACCATTCACTACAGCAACCGCTCCGGCGTACGCGCCACCTGTCCGGACTGTCACGTTCCTCATGAATGGACCGACAAGATCGCCCGCAAGATGCAGGCCTCGAAGGAGGTCTGGGGCAAGATCTTCGGCACCATCAACACACGCGAGAAGTTCCTCGGCATGCGCCGTGAGCTGGCCGAACATGAATGGGCACGACTGAAAGCCAATGACTCGCTGGAGTGCCGTAACTGCCACGACTACGACTCCATGGACTTTACCCGCCAGAGTCCGCGAGCGGCACGCTTCCATTCCTCCGCACTGGAAAGCGGCGATGCAACCTGCATCGATTGCCACAAGGGCATCGCCCACCGCCTGCCCGACATGCGCGACGTACCCGGCTGGTAACGGTCGCCTGATGCCAACCTGAGCGGGGCACCCGTGCCCCGCCCGGTCCTGATCATGGAGAAGCACCATGCGTCTTTACCTGTTCAGCCTGCTCATGGCCGCCAGTGCCCTGGCCCAAGCGGAAATCCAGACCCGGGAAATTCCCTACACCGCTGCCGATGGCACCCAGATGATCGGCTACTACGCCTATGACGATGCCATCGAGGGCCAGCGCCCCGGCGTGGTGGTGGTACATGAATGGTGGGGCCTCAACGATTACGCCAAGCGTCGCGCACGTGATCTCGCAGAGTTGGGTTACAGCGCCCTGGCCATCGACATGTATGGCGAAGGCAAACACACCGAGCACCCCAAGGATGCGATGAGCTTCATGCAGGCTGCGCTGGCCGATGCGGACGCAGCGAAAGCCCGCTTCACCGCCGGCCTCGACCTGCTCAAGGAACAAGCGCAAACCGATACCGCCAGACTCGGCGCGATAGGCTACTGCTTCGGGGGAAAAGTCGTGCTGGACATGGCGCGCCAGGGCGTACCGCTGGAAGGCGTGGTCAGCTTTCATGGTGCGCTGGCCACCAAAACTCGAGCCGTGCCCGGCAGCGTCAAGGCACGGGTGCTGGTCGAACACGGCAACGAGGACAGTATGGTCAGCCCCAGCGATGTGGCCGAGCTGAGCGCGGAAATGGTCAAGGCCGGTGCCGACTACCAGTTCGTGAGCCTGCCCGGCGCCAAGCACGGTTTCACCAATCCTGGCGCCGATGAGCATCAGAAACAGGGGCTCGACCTGGCTTACAGCAAAACCGCCGATGAGCGTTCCTGGGCCGACATGCAGCGCTTTCTCAAGGAAACCTTCGACAAGGCCGAGCGCTGAATCGGTTCGTTACGAGGCACGCTGCCGCAACGAACACGGCGGACGTTATTCAACTGGCAGGGCGCAGCGCGACGATCAGCGGATCGAGGGAATAACCCAGGCGCGGTGCCAGGCATGCCGCCCGCTGGCGCAGGCCTTCCTCATCCAGCGTCTGCTCGAGCGCAGCCGGAACCAGCAACACGACGTTACCCTCCTTCACCGGGCACTCCCAGTAGTGGCGATGAAACAATCCGCGCAGCAGTGCTGCACCCAGCGGCTTGTCGTCATCGGTACCCCACTGGTTGATGATGAGCCAACCGTCGGGATTGAGCTTTTCCTGGCAGCGTTTGAGGAAGCTCCAGGCCAGGTGCGCCGCTGCCGGGCCGACGTCGGTATACAGATCGACAAAGATCAGGTCGGCCGTTTCCGCCGACTCCAGCAACTCCACCGCATCGCCGATCCGAACATAGAGCCGCGAATCGTTCTGCAGGCCCAGGTAGCGCATCGCCAACTCCGGCACCGCAGGACGCAGCTCGATGGCTTCCACATCCTCCAGCGGCAGGAATTCCAGACAGGCCTGCGTCAGGGTGCCGGCACCCAGACCGAGGAACAGTGCGGTTTCCGGTGCGGGATGACAGAGCGCCCCCATCAGCATGGCCCGCGTGTAGTCGTACTCCAGCCAGCTGGGGTCGCGCATGAACACGCAGCTCTGCTCCACCGCCGCGCCAAATTCAAGGAAGCGATAATCACCGACCTGCAGGACGCGCACCAGGCCGAACTCATCGCGCACTTCGGCCAGTAATTCTTCCCGCTTCTCCATGAAGGCTCTCCGATTCGGCGCGCCATCTTAGGCCTGTCGCCTCTTCAAGGCGAGTCATGCATGAAAGGCAGCAGATCCTAACCACCCGGAACTATCAGCGACAGCTCCAGTGCATCAGGTAAAATCGCCGTACTCATTTTCGAACCATGGACATCTTCGATGAACCAGAGCTGGAGCCCCGCAAGCTGGCGAGACAAACCCATTCAGCAACAGCCTGAATATCCCGATGCCGCACATCTGGGGCGGGTCGAAAGCACCCTCGCCAGTCTTCCGCCCCTGGTGTTCGCAGGTGAAGCACGCGAGCTGCGCAGGCAGTTCGCCGAAGTTACCCAAGGCCGCGCCTTCCTGCTGCAAGGTGGCGATTGCGCGGAGAGTTTCCTCGAATTCTCCGCCACCAAGATCCGCGACACCTTCAAGGTGCTGTTGCAGATGGCAGTGGTCATGACCTTCGCTGCTGGTTGCCCGGTGGTAAAGGTCGGTCGCATGGCCGGCCAGTTCGCCAAGCCTCGCTCGGCGGGTGATGAAACCATGGATGGCGTGACGTTGCCGTCCTATCGCGGCGACATCGTCAATGGCATCGGCTTCGATCCAAAAAGCCGCACACCCGATCCGGAGCGTCTGTTGCAGGCCTACCACCAGTCCACCGCCAGCCTCAACCTGCTGCGCGCCTTTGCCCAGGGCGGTTTCGCCGATTTGCATCAGGTCCACCAGTGGAATCTGGACTTCATCGCCAACTCGCAGATGGCGGAGAAATATCACCAATTGGGTGCACGAATCGATCAGGCACTGAAATTCATGCGCGCCTGTGGCATGGATAACATGCCGCAGTTGCGTGAAACCAGTTTCTTCACCGCACACGAAGCCCTGTTACTGAACTATGAGCAGGCCTTCGTCCGAGAAGACAGCCTCAACGGTGGCTGGTACGACTGCTCGGCACATATGCTGTGGATCGGCGACCGCACCCGTCAGCTGGACGGTGCGCATGTAGAGTTCCTGCGTGGCGTCGGCAATCCCATCGGCGTGAAGGTCGGTCCCAGCATGAATAGCGAGGAGCTGATTCGCCTGATAGACATTCTCAACCCCAAGAATGACCCAGGTCGCCTCAACCTGATCGTGCGCATGGGCGCGGACAAGGTTGAAACCGGACTGCCCCGATTGATCCGTGCCGTCCAGACCGAAGGCCGGCAGGTGCTGTGGAGCTCCGACCCGATGCACGGCAACACCATGAAGGCCTCCAGCGGTTACAAGACTCGGGCTTTCGAACGCGTGCTGACCGAAGTACGCCAGTTCTTCGAGGTACACCGAGCCGAGGGCAGCTATCCGGGCGGCATCCACATCGAGATGACCGGTCAGAACGTCACCGAATGCATTGGTGGTTCGCGGCCCGTTACCGAAGAGGGTCTCGGTGATCGCTACCACACTCATTGTGACCCGCGCCTGAACGCCGACCAATCCCTGGAACTGGCGTTCATGATCGCCGAAACGCTGAGACAGCTACGCCCCGCCGCATAGTTCTTCTGATAGGGCCGAACTCGTTCGGCCTGCTTGAGATCCCGCCGAGTTCGCCCCCATGGACTCCCAGGCGGAAAGCCAACACCTGCCCTGCCGGCTTCCGGACCAATTTCGGCTTGCACGGAGAAAGCGAATAGCGCGCTAATAATTCGCAAAACTATTAATTCGCCAGCTAATCATGCGCTGGTAGACTCGCGCGGCTTTTTTTCGCAGACCCTTTAAACGCCCTCTCGCAGCCGGGTCACTGAATAGAGGAACCATCTCCCACATGACCGATACACAAAACAAAGGTGCTGCCCTGGCAGCTTTCGTCGGCCTCCTGCTCGGCCCCTTGGTCTTGCTGCTCTGCCTCGTCACCAGCCCTCCCGCCGGGCTTTCCGAAACGGCCTGGCTGACCGTCGGCCTGGCTGGTTTGATGGCTGTCTGGTGGGCTACCGAAGCGATACCGATCCCGGCAACCTCACTGCTGCCCATCCTGTTGATTCCGCTGTTGGGCATCGACACGCTGAGCAAGGCGACCGCACCCTATGCCAACCCGACGATCTTTCTGTTCTTCGGTGGCTTCCTGCTGGGCCTGGCCATGCAGCGCTGGAACCTGCACAAACGCATCGCCCTGGCTACGCTACTGGCAGTCGGCAACGCACCTAGCCGGCAGATCGCGGGCTTCATGATCGCTACGGCGTTCATCAGCATGTGGGTGAGCAACACCGCCACCAGCATCATGATGTTGCCCATCGGCATTTCCGTGATCGCCCTGCTCACAGAAGGCAGCGAAGAAGAGGAAGGCACACGCTTTTCCAGCGCATTACTACTGGGTATCGCCTATGCCGCGAGTGTCGGCGGCATCGCCACATTGATCGGCACCCCGCCCAACGCATTGCTTGCAGCCTTTCTGCGCGACAACTATGACGTGCACATCGGCTTCGGCCAGTGGATGCTACTGGGCGTACCCGTCAGCATCGGCATGCTGTTGTTCACTTGGTGGTGGTTGACGCGAGGCGGCTTCAAGCTGGCCGGCGGGGACAGCCGCACCATGCTGGAGAAGGAGATGGCCGAGCTCGGCCCCATGTCCAAGGCCGAGAAAATGGTCGCGGTGGTATTTGGCCTGGCAGCGGCCGCCTGGGTCTTCCAACCGTTCCTGGCTCAGCACATCAACGGAGTCAACGACACCAGCATCGCCATCGCCGCCGCGCTGATCCTGTTCCTGATCCCGGTAGACATGAACAAGCGCGTGTTCCTGATGGACTGGGAAACCGCCAACAAAGTCCCATGGGGCGTGTTGCTGCTGTTCGGCGGCGGCTTGTCGCTGGCAGGCGTGATAGGCGCTTCAGGGCTCGCCCAGTGGATCGCCGAGAGCCTGCAAGGTTTCGGCGCACTACCGCTGATACTGATGATCGGCCTCGTCGCCCTGGTGATCACCTTCCTTACCGAGATCACCTCCAACACGGCCACTGCCGCTGCATTCCTGCCGCTGCTCGGCGCGCTGGCCATCGCCCAGGGCCTACCACCGGAAATGCTCACCATTCCTGCCGCAATCGCCGCCAGTTGCGCCTTCATGATGCCGGTCGCAACACCACCGAACGCCATCGTGTTCGGCACCGGACTGATGCGTATCCAGTCGATGATCAAGGCCGGTTTTGCCTTGAACATATTCGGAGTCTTCCTGGTGACGGGCCTTTGCTACCTCATGATCGGCTGGCTCTGGGCCAACTGATCGCATGCACCGCACCCGCTCTGCGGGTGCGGCAACCGCGAAACACAGACATGAAAAAGCCCGGCGCATGGCCGTAATGCTGTTCACTTAAGCGGAGCAGCCTTACGATCCACCGGATATCGGGTTTTGGAAATCTTCACCGTCCTTGGCCTTCCTGGCCTTGGACGGTGATCCAGAAACAGCCCTGCGACACCTCCCCGCAATTCAGCCAGCCTCCTTCCTGTCGCTGAAACCGGATTGGCCGCAGCCATGACGATCAATTGCACTGCGATGTATTGGCAGGCGGGTTTGAACCTTATATCTGAAGGCTCCCGACCGAAG
>JBKEBY010000014.1:0-3601 GCA_047973445.1 Pseudomonas sp. | reverse complement strand
TGCACGCCTCGATCTTCACCCCCGGCAGCTTGAAGCCATGGCGTAGCACCTCCAGGGTGCCGTCCTGCTCAAGCTCGCGCACCAGCTTTTGCACCAGCACGGTTTCTGGACTGTTCGGGTTGGCCTTGGCGAACTTGTCCCAACGCTCCGCCCAGGCCTCCTTGAAGTAGCCGAGAAAATCCTCGGTATACAGCGCCGTGCGCCGGTCATAGCCGCTGGCCGGGCCGGTGAGCCAACCCTGGGCGAGCATGGCGGTGATGATGTCTTGTTGAAACTGGACTTCCCGGCTATCCGCCATAAAGCTTTCTACTCCTTCGCTCGGCAGTTTGCCGGTTGGTTCTCTACAGCGGCCATAGCAGCACAAGCGGCAGTTGTTGCCTTTTTTGCAACAACTGCATCGCGCCGTAACTCGAAATGATGGCAGCCAGGCTGTAGTGCTTGATCCGCCGGCGCACCTGCCGCGCGCCCTCCTGACGAACCACTAAGAAATCCTTAGTCGTTGCCGGCTCGGCCAATTCGCCATCGTTGAAGATATTTTTCAGGTGCATCAGCACGTTTTCAGGCGTGGTATCGAACAGCTGCCCCATTTGCGCCTGGCTCAGCCACACGGTGTCGTGCTCCAGCGCGACCTGCAACTGCGCCTGGCCGTCGGCGGAGACAAACAGCTGAATCTGCCGGCTCATGGCCAGCTGATCTGGTGCTTCCTTGCTGTCCGCCATTTAGTCGGCCTCTGCTACGGCTGGTTCGGGGGCTTGGGTGCTGGACGGTGGTTGCCAGCCGCGGACGTCGATTTTGCCGGTGACGGCGGCGGAGATTAGGGCGGAGCGGCGTTCGTTCATAAGTTCAATGGACGCCTCCGCTTGTTTCTCCAACAGCGAGAAGCGTTCCATGACCTCGTTGAGATACACGGTGATCGCGCTTTGCTCGGCGAGCGGAGGGAATACCGACTTGATCCCACTTATTCGATCAATGTTTAGATTGGCCTGCGTGCTCTGAGTTGATGTTTTTTTAAGCTCCTGCAGAGCAGCCATAAGACTAAACCTGAGAAATTCTAGCTCGATATCCCTTTCCGGCTTAAAGCCTACGACGCTATCAGGCGCGTAGGCTTCAAACCCAAGAATTGCCGTATCACCCACGTTGGCGGCGATAGCCATCACCAAAGTTCCAGAAGGGAACTTTTGACTGACAGACACGCCTTTTTCGTTAAGCGTTTGCTTATATTCAACGATATATTTTTCGGCGCGGGCAATATCTCCCGTCTGAATGAAAGCAAAATCTCCATCGTATAGCGATGGATCATTCCTCGGTCTGTGACTGAACTTGCCGCGATAGATTATCGACGCGTATCGGTAGCTCTTACACGCCCAATGCGCCGGCACTTCGCCCAGCCACTCCACGCCGGAGTCTTTCATCGGCACCGTCGGGTCGAGGCCTTTGGTGACGGCGTGGGAGATCACGGCCTGGCGCTTTTCCTTGAGCAGTTCGATCAGGCGCTGCTGCTCTTCGATCAGCGCGTCGATGCGGGCGGTTTCGTGGTCGAGGAAGCGGGCGATTTGGGTTTGCTCTTGAAATGAGGGCAGCAAGACAGTCATACGCGAGTGTTGCTGTGGCTCCAAGTCCCACTGGTTTACGCGGATACCCTTCGAGTTCGCTAGATAACCCGCTATGTACTCATTGCACCTAAAAAGATAATGGAGATATTGGGATGCTTCTGAATGACTAGGCGCATAAACATGGTAGGCCGGGCTGACGATTCCTCGGTGGCTAGATATTCCTACGGAACCTTGCCATGCCTTCATTTTATTAATCGCCAGATCACCAACTTGAACAAGTTGATACGCGCCCAAATCATCTGAGGGCTTGTTGAAATTGTCATCGCGCGATGCTTTTGGAATGACGCCATAGTCGCGATAAACAGATAGCAATTGCTCATCAGGAAACCCTGTAAGCTTATGTCTCCGAAACAAAGCCCAAAGAGGCTTAATGGTCCACCCTTCAGGAATTTCGCCCAACCAATCAACCCCAGAGTCTTTGTAAGCCGGATACGTCAGAAAATTACTCGGGCTTTCCCTGCCCTCGCCCTGCGGGCCAACGGCTGCGCCGCTGTTCAAATTTGTTCCCGACAAATTTGTCATGCCGAAAGCCCCTCGATCATCTGCTTGATCCGGTCGGTGCAGGCTTTCAGGTCGCGGTCAATCTCTTCCAGCGGACGCGGTGACTGGAACACGTAGAAGTGGCGGTTGAAGGGAATCTCGAAGCCGACCACGCCGACTTCGCCGTCCTGCTCGTCGGTCTTGCTGGTGTCGATCCAGGCATCCGGCACATGAGGCTTCACTTCGCGCTCGAAGTAGTCATACACCGACTCGCCCAGCGGCACGTTCTCGTTGTCGCGCAGCCCGGCATCGGCTTCCGGCTGGCCTTTGACCATGCAGATATCCGCCTCGGGGTCGCGCTCGCTCAGGGCGTTGAGGATGGCCTTCAGCTCGGGCGTGCTGGGGGATGCGTCGTGGCCGCTGAGGGTCTTTTTCAGCAGCTTGCTGAACTGCTCGCGGTTGCGGTGCAACAGGCTGGCGTCCATGGATTGCAGCGCTTCGATCAGGCGCTGCCGCGCCGGGGCTTCCAGCTTCTCGATGGCCTTTTCTTCCAGCACCTTGTCGATGCGCTCGGCACTGGTCTGGAAGTTCAGGCGCAGCGGACGCTCGACGGTGATGCGCCGGTAGCCGAAGGCCTCGACGGGGAAGATCTTGCTCTGAGGGGTTTCCTCGAAGCGGCCATACAGGCGCACCAGCTCGTCAATTTGCTCCTCGGTGAGGTACTGGCGTTTGCTGCCCAGCGATTTGCGCATCTTGGCGAAGTGCTGGCTGCCGTCGATCAACTGCACCTGGCCTTGGCGCGCGGCGGCCTTGTGGTTGCTCAGCACCCACACGTAGGTGGCGATACCGGTGTTGTAGAACATATCGGTGGGCAGGGCGATGATGGCCTCGACCAGATCGTTCTGCAGCAGGTAGCGGCGAATCTCCGACTCGCCCGAACCGGCGCCGCCGGTAAACAGCGGCGAGCCGTTGAGGATGATGCCGATGCGCGAGCCACCTTCACGCGGGTCACGCATCTTGCTGACCAGGTGCAGGAGGAACAGCAGCGAGCCATCGGACACACGCGGCAGGCCGGGGCCGAAGCGACCGTTGAAGCCTTTGTCTTTATATTCGTCGGTGATCTGCTTCTGCACCTTCTTCCACTCCACGCCGAACGGCGGGTTGCTGAGCATGAAGTCGAAGCGGCTGTCGGCCAGTTGGTCGTCGGAGAGGGTGTTGCCCAGCTTGATGCTGGTCACGTCCTGACCCTTGATCAGCATGTCCGCCTTGCAGATGGCGTAGGACTCGGGGTTCAGCTCCTGGCCGTGCAAAGACACTGTGACCTGCTGGCTGATGGACTGGATGTACTCGTCGCCCTCGGAGAGGAAGCCGCCGGTGCCGGCAGTCGGGTCGTAGATGGTGACGATGCTGTTGGGCTTGAGCTTGTCGTCCTGCCCGGTGATCACCAGCGAGGTGGTCAGGTGCACGATATCGCGCGGGGTGAAGTGCTCCCCGGCGGTTTCGTTGGA
>JBKEBY010000040.1:0-32798 GCA_047973445.1 Pseudomonas sp. | reverse complement strand
TTTCCGATATTCTTGAATTTCTCCAGTCTTTATGGGATTGGTTATATGTTGGCATTTATGACTTTGTTAAAGCTGCATTTGTCCTGCTAACAAAGATGGCGATTCACGCTTATTTTACCGGCGTTATTTTTGCGGCTGATATTGGTTATGAGGTATTTTCCTCGTTCATGAAGGATATTGGCGTTAGTCAGGCCGTTCAGTCTAGTTACTCTTCGCTTGATGGGAGATTGCGCGCCGTGCTTTCTTTCTTCGGCGTTCCTGAGGCGCTCAATATTATCTTTTCCGCTATTGGCACTCGCTTTGCCATGCGGTTTATACCGTTTATAGGCAATTAATATGGCTATCAAAATTCATCACGGGCCTAACGGATCTTATAAGACGTCAGGCGCCATTCAAGATGACTTGATTCCTGCGATTAAGAAAGGTCGCTATATCATCACCAATATTCGCGGCCTGACTCGCGAAAGGGTGTTTCAGGTGTTTCCTGATACGCCGTCAAGTCTCGAAGTGCTTAATCTGGAACTTGAAGACCCTGATGACCTTGAACGCATGCGGACATGGTTTACATGGGCCCCTCGGGGCGCATTCATCATTTTTGATGAAACGCAACTCATCTTCATGAAGTCTTGGCGGGAGGGGGACTTAAAGCGATTTGATTTCCCCGGTGGCCCTAAGGAAGCGAAAGAAGCTGATCGCCCGATGAACTGGCTTGATGCCTGGACACGTCATAGGCATTTCAATTGGGATGTAATTCTCACGACGCCGAATATTGCTTACATTCGCGACGATATCCGCAATACGGCAGAAAAGGCTTATCTGCATAGCAACTTGGCTGTCATTGGTGTTAGTGGTCGATACAAGGAAACTCAGCACGCGGCAATTGAAAACCGCCCGCCTGCGCGGGATACGATTGTCGAACTCAAAAAAATCAAGAAAGAGACGTTTAGACTTTATGACTCAACAGCAACTGGCATTGTCACCGACACAATCGCGGGCAAGAGCATATTTAAGCAGCCTAAAGTTCTTCTATTTATGGCAATTCCGGCCCTTGCTATTGGGTCTGTTATTCATGACGGGGGACCTTCTTTCTTCTCTGCTCCGCCTGTATCTGCAACTAGCGCTGGAGCTGTTGCGCCCGCTGGGCCGGTTTCTACTGTATCTCGCCCGAGTGATCCTCGTCCGCCTTCTGCTGTTCCTAGTGATGCTGTGGGTCACGAGTCAGCTGATCAGGCTACTGCTGTAGATCATCCATTTGCGGGCAAGTCATTTGATGTTCATGCCGGGATCAAGTCTGGGCCCGTTCGCCGGTACATCATCACGATTACCGACGACCAGGGACGCTCTCTGAGGCTTACCGATCGCGATCTTGCCGAAGCCGGTTACATCATCAGTGGCGTGACCGAATGCGTTGTTGGCCTGCGCTATGGTCGCTGGAAAACGACCGCTGTTTGCCCAGGGACTGCCGGTCGAGCCGCCGAGCGGCTCGTCTCGGAGCGTAGCGGCGAGACCGGCAGTCCGCTTTTCGCCAAGTCAGCAGCCGTTATCGGCCAGCCTCAACAGGCCGAACCACCGTCTGCCGAGTACATTCCGGCGCATCGTGGCCTTGTTCAGGTTGGCGGTGGCAATCCCGGCCATCTGTGGTGACATTCAGAATCAGGCGCTTCGCATAATCTATATTATGTTAAGTGAGTGCCGTTTCAGGGGTGTTGCGTTTACGAGCCTCAGGAACCTATTGCAGCCCTCTGCTTCCTTACACGAAGCTTGCCAGTGCTAGTTCTTCGTCTCTAGCATCGCCGTCCTATGGCATGCATCAAGCTTCGAAATTCTTCTATTCCCAAATCGACCAAGGGTTGGCTTCTGATTGATGATCTGAGCCTTCCCAGGTTTTGGGCGACTGTGTGGGCCGATGTCCTCAAGGCCAGCATGGGGTCCACAACTCGAGGTCATCATCTTTACGCTGTTGAGCGCTTCTACCAGGCAACGGACCGGCAGTTCGGATCAGGCGCTCTGGATCGAATGCTCTGCGAGCTAGACATGCCAGCGCTCGAAGCTGCCCTAAGCAGTTTTCTAGTGAGCCTCAGAAATGACGGCAATCTGCGTGGTGTCGATAACAACCAAGCATGGGGTTCTGCGAAATCATTTGTCGCCGACATCGTCAGTCATTTGAGCTCTTCGTCAGCCGGTGACTGCAGCAAGATTCACGGTCACGTTCAGAAAGATCGATCAGAACCTCCTGCTCGCTGTGCTGAAAATTGCCGAGCAGAGCGTGAACTGACTTACCTTCCTCAGTGGAGAACCGCGACTCGGATGACTTGAATTCAAGCAGAAAATAGCGCTGCCGATAACCTGCAAGTATGTCGCCTGCAGCAGATTCCGCGTTGCCATCGAGCTTGGCCATAAGGGATGGCGGATGGGCTAACTCCTCTATGGTTTTATTGCTCGAATTCAATATCTGTCGAATCCATTGCATATCCCGGAACGCTAAGATCAAAGTATCTTCCCAAGGCTTGTCCTTGTGAGCTTTATTAGCTGCCATATTTTGGGATCCTATCTAAAGGCACCGAGTTGTAGTGATTGATAGCTTTTTCTGGGATTGAAACATAGTCAGAGATACCTAATCGTTCATAAGGAAGGCGGCGGCAAAAACTGAGTGCAACACCTGACCTTCCGGTACGGTGTTGCCCCTATGTCATATACCGAACTCAGCGTTGAAGAACGCGCCACCATCCAAATCGGCCATTCCCAAGGGCTCAGTCTGCGTCAGATTGCTCGCCTGATCGATAGATCACCTTCGACCATAAGTCGTGAGGTGCGCCGCAATCGACATGCTGGTGGTGGCTACGCTGCCCGCACTGCCCAAGAGCAGATGAAGGCTCGCCGCCAATTCTGTCGCCCCAGACGAAAGCTGTTGCCCGGGAGCGAGCGTTTCGAACTGGTGGCCCATATGCTGCGTGAGCGTTTGTCTCCCGAGCAAATTGCCGGCAAGCTGTGCCACATGAACATACCCAGCCTCAAAGAGGCCTACGTCAGTCGCGAGACGATTTACAACGCGATCTATGCGCTGCCAGTGGGCGAGCTGCGTAAAGAGCTGATCATGTGCTTACGCCAAGGCAGTACGACACGCAGGCCGCGCTCTGGCGGCGTGGATCGGCGCGGGCAGATCCCTGAGATGGTCAGTATCCATGTGCGCCCGCCAGAGATCGAAGACCGACTCATGCCGGGGCATTGGGAAGGCGACCTGATAAAGGGCAAGGCTAACGCTTCGGCAGTCGGCACCTTGGTGGAGAGAACCAGTGGTTATCTGATGCTGGTGAAGATGAACGACGCGACGGCGACCTCGGCAATGGAGGGTTTCAGTGCAGCGCTCAATGGTATGCCGCTGGCGATGCGCAAGAGCATGACCTACGACCAGGGTCGTGAGATGGCGCGACACGCCGAGATCACCCAGAAAACCGGCGTAGCGATTTACTTCTGCGATCCGCACAGCCCTTGGCAGCGCGGCAGTAACGAAAATATCAACGGACTAATTCGCCAGTACCTACCAAAGGGCACGGATCTGTCGGTGCATAGCCAGGCGGACTTGGACGCCATCGCGCTGCAACTGAACATGCGACCGCGTAAACGCTTCGACTTCAAGTGCCCGATAGAAGTCATGGGTGAGGTGATGCAGAAGGCTATGGTGATGCAGCATGATGCTCCTGCGTCAATTCAATAACCGTGTTGCACTCAGCTCCTGCAACCGCCTGATCTATAGCGCTCATCATTGCCCGCGCCCCGTCATCCATAGGCGACATACAGCCTGGGTCATAACGGTAGTAACGCCCAGATGGCCCCCGGGCAGATGCGTAGAAGCTATTACCGCCATTGATAACCCTGAAAACAGCTGAGCGAGCTGCTGCCGAATTCAATGGATCTAAGAAACGTCCTTCGCAGATGAGTGTGTTAGCGGCCTGCTTATCCGCTTGCAAGCACCCTATGACAAGATACCGCGGCGGAGTGCTCCAGTGAGCGCCGTCGGTGTGCCAAGGAAATTCGCTTAATCCGTAGCAGGCGCTGAGGGATCGTGGGTTGGCGGCTTGCCGTTCGGTCGGAACCAGATGGTCAATTAATGGCCCCCGCCGACGCAATGCGCAAGGCTCTCCGAAGCTATAGGCAATTTCCAGTGCAGCTCTTTCCATCGACTCAAGTCCTGAGTCGCGCATGTGAAAGCTAGCCCAACCGTTCGACTTCAACTGCGACTTGGCATCTTCAATCTGCTTGATCACGTCGCGTCCTTGTGCGGCGCCGCTCAGCTAGCAGCGATCTAGAAATATTATTAGTGGAATATAACGAAAACGGCTAGCGGCGCACGTTCACTGGTAGCGGCTATTCGCCACGAAACCGGAAACCATGAACAAGAATCTATGAACAAACGTACCGCGCTGATGGAACGCTGAGCCAGCAGTATCGGAGCAAAAACCACATATGAACATTTCACATCGCCCATAAGTTAAATCAATTATATAACTACGCCGGAGAAACATCTCCCCCCAGGTGCACATATCCTGCCCGGCGAGCTTCCTCACCCACGGCCCTGTTCCACCAGCTCGCGAATATCCTGCGCCAGTTGCCGCACGCGTTGTTCGCAGGTGTCCCAGGAGCACATGAAGCGTGCACCTCCGACACCGATGAAGGTGTAGAACATCCATCCTCGACCACGCAAGGCTTCCAGTACCACGGGTGGCAGTTTCACGAAGACTCCGTTGGCTTGTACCGGAAACATCAGCTCGACTTCCGGAATATCGCGGATCAGCTCTGTCAGCAAACGAGCGCAGCGGTTGGCATGGGTGGCGTATTTCAGCCAGGCGCCGGTTTCCAGCAGCCCGACCCAGGGCGCCGAAAGGAAACGCATTTTGGACGCAAGCTGGCCAGCCTGCTTGCAGCGATACTCGAAATCCTCGGCAAGCGCCCGATTGAAGAATAGGATTGCTTCACCCACCGCCATGCCGTTTTTGGTGCCGCCGAAACAAAGCACATCCACGCCGGCTTTCCAGCTCAGTTCCGCCGGCGACAGCCCCAGAGAGGCACAGGCGTTGGCAAAGCGTGCCCCGTCCATATGCAGGTGCAGGTTCAGCTCCTTGCAGGTCTGGCTGATGGCGCGCAGTTCGTCAGGCTGATAGACGGTGCCGATCTCGGTAGCCTGGGTCAGGCTGACCACGCGGGGCTTGGGGTAATGGATATCCTGGCGCTTCTGCGCGATCTCGCGGATCGAGGTGGGCGTCAGCTTGCCCTCCTCGGTTCGCGCCACCAGCAGTTTGGAGCCGTTGGAGAAGAACTCTGGAGCGCCGCATTCGTCGGTCTCGACATGCGCGATATCTGCGCAGATGACGCTGTGGTAGCTCTGGCACAAGGCCGATAGCGCCAGGGAGTTGGCCGCTGTGCCGTTGAATGCGAAGAACACTTCGCAGTCGGTTTCGAACAGCTTGCGAAAATGATCTGCCGCACGGGCTGTCCACTGATCATCACCATAAGCTCGTTCATGGCCCTGGTTGGCTCGGGACATCGCCTCCCAGACTTCAGGACAGATACCCGAATAGTTGTCGCTGGCGAACTGCTGGTTGGTCGTGCTCATCGAAACCTCTTTCTCAGCCTGCCTCAGTGGATCGGCAGATAAATTACGGTATAACAACCCCAGTGTACCGAGAGCGCATATGACTGCGCTCAGCCACATCACCGAAGCCAGATCGGCGCAAATGCATTCAGTCTCGAGCCCGCTCACGCGGCGCAGGTATCGGCGTCGCTGGGTGAGCCAGATCGCGACTGCAGTCAGCAACGAAATCGACAGCAGCGTACCGGCGAAGGCGCCATGGTAAGGCATCCAGCGCAGGAACAATGCACTGACGTAAATCAGCGTGAGCAGCGTCCTGCCCCAAGCCTGCGAGAAGATGTCCGCCGCGAAGGCTTCGACGGCAACGCCGCCGGCCAGGAGCGCCAACGATGTGCGGACCCAGGCTAGGAAGGAACGCTCGTTGGCCAGAGTGAAACGTGGATCGGGCTCTTGCGGCGCAGATTCCCAACATGGCCATGACGCCGCTGCACTTCGCTGCTAATGTTCTGTCACTTGAAACTTGGAGTATTGGAGATGCACATGTTGCTTCGCTTGGTAGCCACCTTCCTGCTTGGTACCGCCAGCCTGACCGCCCTAGCCAACGATCACACCCACGCTCATTCTCATGCGAGTAAGGCGCAGGCGTTCGAAATCACCCAGGTGTGGTCCCGTGCCATGCCACCCAGTGCCCCCACTGGCGCGGTCTACTTCAGTTTGCGCAATCCCTCGGGCCAGGCCGATCGCCTGACCGGCGCGCATACGCCGCGGGCTGAAAGAGCGGAACTGCATACTCATGTTCACAAAGGCGACATGATGCGCATGGAGCAGGTTGAAGCCGTAGAGGTACCGGCTGACGGGCAAGTGGCGTTCGAGCCGGGTGGCCATCATGTGATGCTGTTCAAGTTGAGCGAGCCACTGGCTGCGGGCGATCATTTTCCGCTGACGCTGGTCTTCGAGCAGGCGGGTGAGGTAACCGTGGAGGTTTCGGTCCAGGAACAGCCGCCGCAGGGCCACGGCGACTCCCATATGCATCACTGAAGCACTTCGCAGGGCGCCAGTGTGGCTGCCCTGCTCCCCTCCTCGGCTGCCTACGTCAACTATCGGTTGGCGTGCGCATGGTGACGAACTCTTCGGCTGCCGTCGGGTGAATACCGATCGTCTCGTCGAAGACGCGCTTGGTGGCGCCGGCTTTCAGCGCTACGGCCAGGCCCTGCATGATCTCTCCCGCATCAGGCCCCGCCATGTGGCAGCCCAGCACCTTGTCGGTCTCGGCATCGACGACGAGCTTCATCAGGCTGCGTTCCTGGCTTTGGGTCATGGTCAGCTTCATCGGCCGGAAGCGGCTTTCGAACAGCACGACCTTGTGATCCTGCTCGCGAGCCTGCTCTTCGGTCAGACCGACAGTGGCCACGTTGGGCAAGCTGAACACAGCGGTGGCGATGGTGTTGTAATCCACCGGTCGATATTCCTCCGGCTTGAACAGTTGCCGCGCCACGGCCATGCCTTCGGCCAGAGCAACCGGCGTGAGCTGCACGCGTCCGATTACGTCGCCGATGGCGAGAATCGAAGGCACCGAGGTGCGGTAGCAGTCATCCACCTTAATGAAGCCGCGCTTATCCAGTGCGATATCCAGCTGGTCCAGGCCTAGGTTATCCAGCATCGGCCTGCGCCCGGTGGCGTAGAAGATGCAGTCTGCGGCCAGGGTGCGACCATCCTTCAGCGTGGCCAGCAGACTGCCGTCTGCTTGTTTATCGACGTGCGCAATGTCGGCGTTGAACTGCAGATCAACGCCCTTCTTGATCATCTCGTCCTTCAGGTGATCGCGTAGCGAGCCATCGAAGCCACGCATGAATAGCTCGCCGCGATACAACAGTTGGGTCTCGGCGCCGCAGCCATGGAAGATGGAAGCGAATTCCACGGCGATGTAGCCACCACCGACGACCAGCACACGACGCGGCAGCGCGTCGAGGTAGAAGGCTTCGTTGGAGGTGATCACATGCTCGTTGCCCGGAAAGTCGGGGACGTGGGGCCAGCCACCGGTCGCGACCAGGATATGCTCGGCACTGTATCGCGTGCCCGCCACTTCCAGAGTATGGGCATCGACCAGGCGTGCGTGGGCTTGCAACAGGGTGACGCCGCTGTCGACCAGCAGGTTCTTGTAGATGCCGTTGAGCCGGTCGATCTCGCGGTTCTTGTTGGCAATCAGGGTTTTCCAGTCGAACCTCTTGTTGTCGACGGTCCAGCCGAAACCCTGCGCCTGCTCGATATCCTCGGAGTAATGGGCGCCGTAAACCAGCAGTTTCTTCGGTACACAGCCGACGTTAACGCAAGTTCCGCCGAGGTAGCGACTCTCCGCCACTGCCACCCGCGCACCGTAACTGGCGGCGAAACGCGCGGCACGAACGCCACCCGAGCCGGCGCCGATGACGAAAAGATCGAAGTCGTAAGCCATTAGCAGTTGTCTCCTGTCAGGAACGTACAGCATAACCGAGGCATTTCGCCTGCTCACCACCGGAGTGTCGTATGCGCCCTACCCTAACCCATCTCGCCTTGCATGTTCCCGACCTGGACGCCTGCGTCGAGTTCTATGCGAGCTTCTGCGGCATGCGGGTATTCCACGAACGCCCCGGAAAAGGTTCACGCATCGTCTGGATGGCCGAGCCAGGGAAGGAGCGGACATTCATCTTCGTCATCATGCCGGGCGGGACGGATCGGGCGCTGGCTGAGAACGACTACAGTCACTTCGGCTTCGCGCTGTCCAGCCGCAGCGAAGTCGATGCCCTGGCTGCGCGTGCGCGTCGGGCTGGCTGCCTGATCTGGGAGCCGCGCGATGAGCCCTATCCGGTCGGATACTACTGTGGGCTGCGTGATCCGGCGGGGAATTACGTGGAGTT
The DNA here is from genome assembly GCA_047973445.1 of Pseudomonas sp. Taxonomy (GTDB): domain Bacteria; phylum Pseudomonadota; class Gammaproteobacteria; order Pseudomonadales; family Pseudomonadaceae; genus Stutzerimonas. The sequence goes on along the minus strand of JBKEBY010000040.1, from coordinate 24,317 downwards.
CAGCTACGGCCAGCCACTGGGGCCGGGTGCCGAGGAGTTGCCGAATCCGTAAGCAAGGCGGCCGCAACGGAGGTGCTAAGGCCGCTTCCAGACGGACATTTCAATGGACCGCCCGAAGGCGGCCCGAGCCACTTAGAATGCCTTGCCGGTGAGGTAGAAGTTTTCGTAGCAGAAATTGGTCGCCTCGATGTAACCCTCGGCACTACCGCAATCGAACCGCTGTCCCTTGAACTTGTATGCCAACACGCACCCGTCCTGGGCTTGGCGCATCAACGCATCGGTAATCTGGATCTCGCCGCCCTTGCCGGGCTCGGTCTGCTCGATCAGTTCGAAGATGTCCGGCGTCAGGATGTAGCGGCCGATGATGGCGAGATTGGAAGGTGCATCTTCAGGCTTGGGCTTCTCGACCATCTGGCTGACGCGGTAGATGTCGTCGCGGATCATCTCGCCGGCGATCACGCCGTACTTGCTGGTCTCCTCCGGCGGAACTTCCTGGATCGCCACGATGGAGCAGCGGAACTGGTTGTACAGCTTGACCATCTGGGCCAGTACAGGATCGCCGTCGATGTTGATGCACAGGTCATCGGCCAGTACCACCGCGAACGGTTCATCACCGATCAGGGGGCGACCGCTGAGAATGGCGTGGCCGAGCCCTTTCATTTCCACCTGGCGGGTATAGGAAAAGCTGCAATCGTCGATGAGGCGACGGATGCCGACCAGGTATTTCTCCTTGTCGGTGTTGCGAATCTGATGTTCGAGTTCGTAGCTGATGTCGAAGTGGTCTTCCAGCGAGCGCTTGCCTCGGCCGGTGACTACGGCGATCTGGTTGAGTCCTGCCGCCAATGCCTCTTCGACCCCGTACTGAATCAGGGGTTTGTTCACTACCGGCAGCATCTCCTTGGGCATCGCCTTGGTTGCAGGAAGGAATCGCGTGCCATATCCGGCCGCAGGAAAAAGGCATTTCTTGATCATGTGAGTCCTTGAAGAAAAAGGGTTCCGGTTGCTGCGCAGCCCTGACATCGATAGCCGTTGTCCTGCCCGCCCCGTCGGCAGCCCGACGCAGAGGCTACGACCATTGAATCCCCTGGGGGTTCGCGCTTCGCTCCGCGTATCAGAATGAATTTGGGTGAACGGGACGACTGACGGTAATTGACCGGCATAGCGTGACGCGGCGCGTTCCGAAAGCCAAGAGCTGCCAGCATCGCGGCTGAAGATATTTCACAGGAAGATGCGATCGGCACTGTCAAGCCGCTCAGGATGGCGAAAAAGCAAACAACTGATCCATGTCATTCAATGCGCGAATAGAAGGCGCGATCGTTGCCTGGCAGAGGCTTCGCAAAGCGCCTGCTCATACTATGTACCCAGCTTGGTAGATGGCACTTGGCTATTATTTGGGTCGAATATAAGACCTCTTAAAGGAAAAGGTTATTCGGCCGATACCCCTTCCGTATGCCGGGCTCCTTAAGATGCCTCGGATGACAGACTGATGTACGGCGCAAAGCAGTGAGCCATGGAAGCTGACCACGCTTGGCGGTCGATATCTAAGGAAAACGATGAACAGCAGAATTTCCGCGACTTCCGCGACTCGGCAAATATCTGTCCAGGCCAAGATCAACCTGGCCCTGTTGGTAGTCTTCGCTTTGGTACTCTCGGCTTCGTTGCTCTATGCCGCCGTCACCGAAAAGCGCCTTGTGCTGCAAGTGGTCGAGCAGCAGACCAAGGACGCCGCGGACTCCTATTTCGACAGCATCAACACCATGATGCTGACCGGCACCATGGCTCAGCGGGAGGTATTGCGAAACAAGATTCTTGCGCGCCCGGGCGTCATCGATGCTCGCATAGTGCGCGGTGACCTGGTCAACAAGGTCTTCGGTCCCGGCTTCGAGCATCAGGCCCCTGCCGACCTGCTGGATCGCCGCGCCCTGGCCGGCGAAGCCATCATGGAGGTGACCGAGGGCAAACAGGGACGCGTTCTGACGGTGATCAACCCGATCCACGCCGAGAAAGACTACCGCGGCACCAACTGTCTTACCTGTCACCAGGTGCCTGAGGATGCGGTGATGGGTGCGGTGCGTATCACCTATGACCTTTCCGCGCTGGACGGTGAGGTAGACCGCAACATCCTGGTTTCCGCCGGAATCCAGCTGCTGTTGCTGCTCGCCGGTCTGCTGGTGATGAGCTACATCATCCGTCGCGTGGTTATCAGTCGCATCAATGCCATGCGTCACACCATGGAGGAAATGACCACCCATGAGGACCTGAGCCGCGCCGTCGTGATCCGCGCCGAAGACGAAGTGGGCGCGATGGGCCATGCCTTCAACCGCATGATCGGCAAGTTTCGTGACAGCCTCGAGGCCGTGGCGGGCGTTACGCACCAGCTCGGTGAGGTGTCCGACCGAGTCTCCAGCGTCGCGGAAAAGACCCACGGTGCGGTCATCGAGCAGCGCAGCGAAACCGACATGGTTGCCTCGGCGATGAACGAGATGAGCGCCACCGTTCAGGAAGTCGCCCGCCACGCGACGCAAACGGCCTCAGCCTCCAGCGGAGCGGACGAAGAATCCAAGGCTGGCGTCAAGGTGGCGACCGAAGCACTGGACGGTATCGAGGTGTTGATTCGTGACATCGAGAACGCGGCGCAGGTCATCAAGCGGGTGGAAGACGACAGCGCCAGCATCGGCATGGTTTTGGGTGTGATCAATGGCATCGCCGAGCAGACCAACCTGCTCGCACTCAACGCCGCCATCGAAGCGGCCCGTGCCGGCGAGCAGGGACGCGGTTTCGCGGTGGTAGCCGATGAGGTGCGCACCCTCGCTTCGCGCACGCAGAAATCCACCGAGGAAATCCAGCAGACCATCGAGCAGTTGCAGAACGGTGTGCGCAATGCCGTCAAAGCCATGGAAGGTGCGCAGATCCGTGCCCATGCCGGTTCCGAATGCGTGGCAAAGGCAGCCCAGAGCCTGACCGTCATCGCCGGAGAAGTCGGCACCATCAACGACATGAACACCCAGATCGCCACGGCCGCCGAGGAGCAGAGCGCGGTGGCGGAAGAGATCAACCGCAACATCACCACGATCAGCACGATCGCCGATACCACCTCCACTGATGCCCAGCAGACCGCACAGATCAGCGATGAGCTGGTTCGATTGGCGACCGAGCTGAACAGGCTGGTGAGCCAGTTCAAGCTGCAGTAGCGGATGACGGGCCGGCCTCAACAGGCCGGCCTGCCTCTCGGGCACTCCCACCATGCCGGACGGCTCATCCGGGCAAACGGCATGTTCTTGATCTGAAACAGCCGGCGCCTGAGTTAGAATCGTCGATAATTCATCTATCGCATCGCATGCTGAGCTGCGCAGAGCCCGAATGCAGCATGACGCTCCCCCTCAACCTCCAAGGTGATCCCCAGACATGGACCAAACGCCGAGCTTTAACCGCGCCCTGGTCGAGAAATACGACCGTCCAGGTCCTCGCTATACCTCCTACCCCACCGCACCGCAGTTCCATCAGGCCTTCGCCATCGATGACTATCGCAGTGCCGCGCAGGAAACCAACGAGGCCCCGGCCCCCAAGCCGCTGTCGGTGTACATCCACATTCCGTTCTGCAAGAGCCTTTGCTACTACTGCGCCTGCAACAAGATCATCACCCACAAGACCGAGCGTGCCGTCGAGTACCTCGAGTACCTCAAGCGTGAAATCCAGATGCAGGCGGCCCTGTTCGATCGTTCGCGCAAGTTGACCCAGCTGCATCTGGGCGGCGGTACGCCGACCTATCTGACCAGTGAGCAGTTGGTCGAACTCATGGACACGCTGCACCAGGCGTTCAACATGGACGATAGCGACAGCCACGAATTTTCGCTGGAAGTCGACCCTCGCACCGTTGCGCCCCAGCAGATTCACGAACTGCGCAAGCTGGGCTTCAATCGTCTGAGTTTCGGCGTGCAGGATTTCGACGAACAGGTGCAGATCGCGGTCAATCGCATCCAGACCGAGGAGCAGACCCGCGAGCTGGTCGAGGCGGCGCGAGCGGCCAAGTTCAAGTCGATCAGCGTCGACCTGATCTACGGCCTGCCGCTGCAAACGGTCGAGAGCTTCAATACCACGCTGGACAAGATCATCGACATCCGCCCGGATCGTATTGCGGCTTACAGCTACGCGCACCTGCCCGACCTGGTGCGCGCGCAGAAGCTAATCCGCCCCGAAGACATGCCGCCGCCGGAGCGCAAGCTGGAGCTGCTCGAGCTGACCATCAGGAAGCTCACCGACGCCGGCTACGTCTACATCGGCATGGACCACTTCTCCCTGCCCGATGACGAGCTGACCCTGGCCCGCGCCAACGGCACCCTGCAGCGTAACTTCCAGGGCTACTCCACTCATGCCGATTGCGATCTGATCGGCATGGGCATCTCTTCGATCGGCAAGGTCGGCGACAGTTACAGCCAGAACGTGAAGGAGCTGTCCCAGTACTACGCGCGACTGAACGAAGGCATGTTGCCGGTGCAGCGTGGTTACAAGCTCAGCGAGGACGATCGCCTGCGTCGCGACGTGATCATCTCGCTGATGTGCCACGGCCGCATCGACTTCAGTACGATGGAGAAGCGCTACGGCATCGTCTTCCGCGATTATTTCGCCGAATCGCTCGACAAGCTGGCCGAGCACGTTGCCGACGGTCTGGTGGAGATTCGCGATGATTCGCTGCTGCTGCTGCCTCAGGGCCACCTGATGATGCGCAACGTCGCCATGGCATTCGATGCCTACCTGGGCGGCGAACAGCGCGGACGCTTCTCGCGCACCGTCTGAGGCCATTCGCTGGGGGGCGGTGCGTTGGCAAGCACAAGCCGGCCGCCCTCTGTTTCACGCAAGGCCTGCAATTGCCCCAGCAGATCGGACAGTTGCAGTTTGTGCAGCACCGCTGCAACGCGCTCTGAATGGTCCGCTGGCTGGCCAGCCAGGTGGTTCTGCCAAGTGCGCTCCATGGCGATTTCCGGTTCGTTGTCCAGCAGAAGAGCACTCGACGCCTGTACGGCCTGCGCCATTCGTTCGGCTGGGAAGTCAGCAAGCTGGTGCGTGAAATCCGCCAGGAAGGCCTCAACGTGAGCGAGAATTTCCTCCGCCGAAGCCTTGGGAGACTGCACCGCGAATAGCACTCCACCCTGCCCCGCAACCTGACGAAAGCCACAAAAAACGGCATAACCCAGCTGCAGTTCGCCACGCAGTCGTCGAAAGAAATTCCCCTCCATCAGGCGCGCCAGCAGTCGCCAACCGGCTTCCGTCTCGGGGTTGGCGTCCGGCAGCGAACAGAACAGCAGCACCGCGATATCGCTGGCACGCAGCCCTGCGTCGTGCCAGCGCTGGCCGGCGAAAGGCCTGATCGTATCGTTCGTATCACCCGGCAAGCCGGGCATCGCTTTCATGGCTTCGGCGAGCGAATCAGCCAGATCACCTGTAAACCCCATCGCCAACCCATCTCTCCGCGTCGTTCGCCAGTGCAACAGTACGGATCGATCGAAGTGCAGTTCCGTCTCCTCGTGATCCGAGGCGCGCTGGCCAAGTCGTCGTGGCAGTTGCCGGATCAGTTGCCGGATCAGCATTTCATTACCACTCGACTGCCCTCCTTCGCCGGCAAGCCGAATGCCTTCGGCGACGGCCCAGGACGGCGGGTTGTCCAGCAGCCTGCCAATGTCTTCAACGATGCGCGGAAAGGCCTCTGCGAAGCCCTGCAGACTCAGGCACCAGCCATCGCCAAGATCCTCGAAGCGAAGCGTCACGCCGGCCTGCTTCGCTGCCCATAGACAGGGTTGCAGCGTGGACCACAGGGCATGCCAGAGGACAGCGCCAGGACGCTTTTCGGCGAACTGCCAGCGCAGGTACAGAGCACCCTGCCCATTGCAGTCAGCAGCCCCCCAGCGCAGGGACGACTCGTCAGCGCCGCTCCCGCGCCCCCCTGGTACCGGAGGCTTCAACCAGGTATTCGGCTCGGGAAGGCGCCAGTCGAACGAGCATGGTGCGATGCGGCGCGGCGCTTCCCGGCGTGCGCGTACCGGGAAGCCCTTGCTGGCCAACGCGGGGCGTTCATCGGGACCAGTGAGGAGGACGATGGGCTCGCAGGAAGAAATTCGCCGCATCAGGGCATCGAAGGCCTGCTGCAACGAATCGCAGTCGCTGGATGCCGCCCAGGCGGCAGGTTCTACCCAGTAACGCAGTTGCTCCAGCGGCGTGAGCCCCTGCAGGCTCCTGAGTCGGATGTGACGGTATTCCTCACGGCTTTGCCGCTGGATGCCGGCCCGGGCGAAGAACTTAAGCCAACCCAGCACCCTCGAGACGATCTTCTGAGGCTGTGCTCGTCCGCGCTCGGTGAGCGACAGCGTGAGAATCACGACGGCCTGATTGGTGTAACGGTAGGGCTCTCGCCATTTCAGCCCGTTGCAGAAACTTTCGGCACGCAGATTCGCCAGCAGACTGCCGGGCATTTCCGAGCTTATCCAGGTGGCCAGATAATCCAGCGCGACGGCATGATCCTCGGGCAGTTCGTCGAGCACGAAGCACAGGTGCAGCCCGGGCGCCCCACTGGGGATCTCCACATCCAGCCAGGATGCGGATGCGCGCAATGGCGCAGGAGCGCGCTCCAGCGACGCGCCGGAAGCAAGATTGTGGGCCGCCAGCTGCGACAGTCGCTGCAGCTCCGTAGCGCTTTGCGGCCCTGCGAGCAGCAATTCGATCTGCCCGGCATGGTAGAAACGGTGGTGATAGCCGCGCAAAGCCTGCTGGAATTCGTCGCTTTCCACCGGCAGGCTGTCGCGATTGCCGGCGTGAAAACCGGCGAATGGATGCTCGACGTCGAGCAGCGCACCCAGCGCGGCATCGCAGAGCGTCTCGCTGTCCTGGGCGCGGGCCAGGTATTCGGCCTGCAACACCTCACGTTCTCGTAGCTGAGCGACCGGATCGAGCAGCGGATGAGCCAGCATGTCGAGCAGCCGAAGCAGGCCCTGTTCCAGCAACTCGGCTGGCAACTGGAAGAAGAAGTCGGTGTGTCGCTCACGGGTCGAGGCATTCAGCTGTCCGCCGCAACCTTGTATGAAAGGCATCAGGCCCTGTTCTGGCGGATAGTGGTCGCTACCGAGAAACAGCAGATGCTCGAGAAAATGCGCAAGCCCCGGATAGGCCGCCGGCGCATCGTGTGCGCCCGCGTGTACCCGTATCAGTGCGGCGGCCTGGGAGCTACGCCGCTGGGGCAGCAGGCGTATCCGCAGCCCGCCAGGCAGGTGGCTCAGTTCCGGACGTTCGGCGATTTCGTTGCCCATGGTGCCTCGATCCGTAGGTTTCGGATGGGCAGCATTGCCCTGACGCTCATGTCAACACAATGCTTCTTTGGCACCGATTCGCCAAGTCCGCCCGACAGCTACAGCGCCTGGGGCGAGCGGCGACACAGAGTTACCAGGGCCTGCACCCAGGCCTCATGCGTGTTCAGACAGGGCACCAGTTGCAGCTCTTCACCACCTGCGGCCAGGAACTGTTCGCGGCCGCGATCGCCGATCTCCTCCAGCGTCTCGATGCAGTCCGCGACGAAGGCCGGGCACATCACCAGCAGCTTCTTCACGCCCTGTGCCGCCAGCTCATCCAACCGCGCCTCCGTGTAGGGTTCGATCCACTTGGCTCGGCCCAGACGGGACTGGAAGCTGACGGACCATTGCTCCGGACGCAACCCGACACGCTCGGCGAACGCGGCGCTGCTCTGCAGGCACTGAGCGCGATAGCAATTGGCGAGCACGGCGCCTTCAGTACGCTGGCAGCAGTCCTGCGTTTTCAGGCAGTGGCAGCCAGTCGGGTCGGTCTTGTGCAGGTGCCGTTCCGGCAAACCATGGAAGCTCAGCAGAAGATGATCGAAGTCCTGCTCCAGGTACGGCTTGGCGCTGGCGGCCAGCGCGTCGAGATACTCCGGCTGATCGTAGAAAGGCTGAAGCACGGACAGCTTGAGATCGAGCCTCTTCTCGCGGATTACTCGGCGCGCTTCTTCGACGGCGGTCGTGGTGGTGCTGTCGGCGAACTGCGGGTACAGCGGCGCGAACGTCACCTGCCTGATGCCCTGCCCTGCCAGTTTGAGCAGCGAGCGCTCGACGGAAGGCTCGCCATAGCGCATCGCCAATTCGACCGGCCCCTCGTTCCAGTGCGGGCGTACCGCATCGGTCAGGCGCTGACTGAGAACCGTCAATGGCGAGCCCTCCGGCCACCAGATTGACGAATAGGCGTGGGCCGACTGCTCCGGGCGCTTGATGAGAATCAGCGACACCAGTAGGCGACGGATCGGCCACGGCAGGTCGATCACATAGGGGTCCATCAGGAACTGATTGAGATAGCTGCGCACGTCGGCCACCTTCGTGGACGCCGGAGAACCCAGATTGACTAACAACAACGCCTGCTCAGTCATGCAACATTCCTGACTACGAATTAAAGGATCGCGCCGCATCCCACGGCCCGCGCCATTTTCACACAGAGGGCATCAGTTTGCGCAGGCCCGCCAATGCCGCATCCAGATAGATGAAACAAAACGGGATGCCTGCAGAACCAGGTGCCGGGCATACGGCGCAGGCATTGTAGAGGCCACTCACCCAGGGCGGGTACAACGGAAAATCTATCAGGGTGGTGTAACCCCTGTTGCTATCGGTGGGCACTTCCGGGGTGGTTTATCCCGCGGCGCAGGTACCGGAACTGGCCTGAAATACCGGCGCTGTCGTGGTACATATCAATCCGCAGGTGCAAGCCGGGCGCCGCGAACGGGAGTACAACCTTGCGGGCCCCGCTGGCGAACAGCTGCCCGCACTGCTCGAACAGGCATTCGGGCGCGACTGAGAAAACTACCAGCATGCCAGCCCGTGGCGGCTTTGCTCATCGGCCCTTTCGTCGTCCCAATATCCGTGTTGCGCCCTGGGTTTTCTGCGTGAACCAGAACACTCGGCTGACGCCACGGGTGATCGCCACATAGGCCAGGCGCAGGCTTTCGTCGGCCATCGCCTGGTCATAGCTGTTTTGAAAGAAGCCCGAATAGGCATACAGCGCATTACGCAACGGGTGCTTTTCTGGCGGCAGACAGTCGTCGACGATGATTGCGACCTCTGCCTGCAGGCCCTTGGCCCGGTGGATGCTGTACGCCTTGACGGGCAGCTTCCTGTCCAGTTGCGCCTGGATGGCACGCAGCGGCTCGTTGCGACGACTCAACACCAGCACCGCGTTGCGATCGGCATGGTGCTTGGCAGCCACGTATTCGCACTGGGTCCGGATCTGCGCGATCAGTTCCGGTAGTCGTGCCTTGATATCGAAATGCGCTATCAGCTTCACGCCATGATCGCCTTCTTGGGCCGTCTTGACCGCCTGGCTACTCTTCGATTGCTTGAAACTGACGTCAGCCAACACCGATTCGCCATCACGAATGATAGGTTCGATGGAGCGGTAGTTGTTCTCCAGCATCAGCACCCGGCTTTTCTTCGAAGCGCCCTTGCCGGGGAAATACTTGTCGAAGTCGATGAACAGCTCCGGCGAACTGCCACGCCAACCATAGATCGACTGCCAGTCATCACCAATAGCCATCAGACTGACCACCTCGCCTTGATGTGCCAACGCACGGTGCACCGCCTGCAGCCATTGCACTATCTGCGGCGAGATGTCCTGGAACTCGTCGATCAGCAGGTGGCTGAAGGGAACCAGCGCTTCGGTGGGAATGCTCTTGCCCTTCCCTGTCAGCCGCTGGGCAAGCTGCTGGAAGGCCGCATTGAAGGTCATCAACCCCTGCGCCTGCAGTATTTCCTGGAAATGGCTCCAGAACAGGATCAGCGCCTCGACGAAGGCGCGCTCATGCTCGCTACAAGACATCCGTTCGGGTTGCAACTGGTCGATGCGTATGCCGATGCTTTCGATGAAGCCCGCCTGTGCGTAGAACACTTCGAACAGGGGCGCCGAAGTGAACTCCCCGGTCAGCTTGAAAGCATCCTGCGGTGCTTTGCGCGTGCAGCGTTTACCCGGCGCCGGCTCGGCGGGTTGCGCCAGGCCGAGTAGCTGGTGGACCAGTTGTCGAAAGCGTGCCGTTTCGGCATAGCAGCTCTGGTAAGCCTGTTTCAGCAGGCGCTGCTGAGCCGGTCGCAAACTCGAGGAGGTTAGTGGATTGTCCAGCTCCGTAGCGGATGCACCTTTCTCGTCGAGCTGTTCGAACCACTGAGGAGAGCCCAATGCCTCCTTGGCCAGCACGCCCATCGCCGAATGAAAGGTCCGCACGCAGCGCCGCGCCTGAGCCGGATCAAAAGCGAAATTCCAGAAAGCCAGCACCTGGAGCAACTGCTCGCGCAGCTGCTCACAGGAGGCGTTGGTGAAGGAGATCACCGTCAGCCGTTCGGGTGAGATTTCCATATGGCAGAGCATGAACACCACTCGCAGCACTAGGGTGGTGGACTTGCCTGAGCCTGCGCCAGCGAAAATTCGAGTGACCGGACTGTCGCAGAGGATCATGGCCCATTGCTCGTCGGATGGCGCACAGATCACACCGGCTTCCACCGCCTTGCCTACGCGCAGACGCATCGCCTGAGTCTGCGGGTTATCGACTGTCATCCTGGCCGGCCCGTAGATGCCCACGCTAGCTGGTTTACGAGGTTTGGTACGTGGTTTCGAGGATTTTCGCGGCGCTCGCGCCTTCGATTTCCCGACGGGTTCGACGCCCTGTTTCGCATCCGTCACGGACCAGCGCCGAAACAGTACCGCACCCTCTTCCGAACGCAGATGGGCGGATGTACGGGGGAAACAACGCGCCAGCGCTCCGGAAACGAGCAATTTGTAGCGCTTTACGGCAGAAAGCATGACGACCAACCGAACATCGAATATGTGGTTGATATGGTAAGGGTTTTTGTCGCGCGACTGGGCGCCGGGGGGATTATAGGGACAGTCGGCTAATCACCGGTTACTGGCATGGGTGATCGACACGAAGCCCGGATTGCTGCAGGTTCAGGAATCCGAGAATCGGATGAAAGGCGACCTCAGAGCGGCGAGGTACCCTTCGACTTGTCGGTGACGATGATCGAATCGAGGTCCCAGTCTCCGAACATGTACCAGTCGTCGCCCATCATTTCGGATGGATGTTGCGTCCTGCCTGCGCCATTGCCACAGGCCAGGGAGTCGGCGGAACAGTAGCGGTCGCAACCCCAGCAGATACGTTCGGGATGTGGCGGGTTTAGCGGAAACTTCTTGGCCATATCGAACCCCTGAAGAGTGGCACTCGCTTCGAGGCTACCGGCCTCACGAAACCCCGCCCTTGATTTCGCTCAAGAAATCATCAGATGCATCTTCAAGCGGTGCTGCATCGACCAGACGAGCCCTCGCTGAATATGCCATGAATCGTCGACATCACCCACACAAACGAGAACGATTAGTGTTTGATATCGTATCTGCTATGGAATAGGATGCTGCCGCCTGCCCAATGAGTGCGCCGGAAATCATGAAAGTTGCCGAACAGTCGAGGGTCGCGGTACACCTTGCGATGCTGATCAACATGCTGTCGCTAGGCAGCCTGATGATGGTCATGCCGCTGGGTCCGGATCTCGTTCGTCATCTCGGCATGGAAGCCAGCCATGTGGGTTACATCAGTGGCGGCGCAACCATCGCCGCCGCCCTGAGTGCGGTAGCAAGCGCGCCCTGGCTGGATCGCTTCAACCGCAAGCGCGCGCTTATCACTCTGCTGGCGCTTCGCTTCGCCCTTTTGCTCTGCTGCGCGCTAGTCACCCATTCCAATCAGCTCATCGCTCTGTTCGTGCTGTCGGGTTTGCTGGCAGGTCCGATGGGCGCGGTTTTGATGGCCGCCATGCTGGATACGATCCCGCCTGCGCAACGAGGCAGACAGCTCGCCTATGTCGGCATGGGGTTCTCACTGGCGGCGATCCTGATCATTCCCCTGTCGCTGGAAAGCTCGGCCCGCTGGGGTTGGCAATCGCCTTTCCTGATTATGGGAAGCGCGGGATTGCTGCTGGCATTGCTGGCCCAACTGTTTCTGCCATCTCCGACTGCAACTGTCGGACGTCCGCCTGGTTCGATCCTGCCACTGCTTTCCTCACGCCTGTGTCTGGCAGCCCTGTCTATCACCGCGCTGCAGATGTTCGGGCATTTTCTGCTGGTTCCGCACTTCGCCAACTACTTCCAGTTCAACCTGGATTTCCCCCGCGACAACCTGGGACTGCTCTATCTGCTGGGCGGTCTTGCCAGCCTGGCGGCGATGCGCCTCGGTGGCGGCTGGATCGATCGCGGCGGCGCCGTGACGGTCGTGATGGTCAGCAGTGGCGGCCTCGCGCTGGTAACCGCGCTGGGTTTCGCGACGTCGATGGGCATTTCACTCTACATCATCTTCACCCTGTTCATGGCGCTGAGCGCCGTGCGCAGCAACAGCACCATGACCATCGCCGCCGGCATCCCGGAGCCACATCAGCGCGCGGCATTCATGGCGTTCCAGGGCACCGTCTCGAATATTGCCGCCGGTGTCGGCAGCCTCTGCTCCGCGCTCTACCTGACATCCGGTGCGCAGCATGAGTTGATCGGCTTCGAACACCTGGCCAGCTTCTATGCGCTCGCCGGGCCAGTAGCCGGGCTGGGTGTTCTTTACCTGCTTCATGGGCTGCGGCAGCGCGATGCCGAGCACTGCAAGACAACAGAAGAACAGGCGGGATGAACTTGCCGGGATTCGTGATCAGGCCGTTTTGAACAACATGAAAGCAGCAACGGAGCATGCCATGCCAATCGTAATAAACCGGGGACTCAGCGGTCCTCGCCATCTGTCTCTGACCATCCTGGCCAGCCTTCTACCGATTGCTGCGCTGGCGGATGAACCCCTGGCGCTGCAGCAGCAGGTCATCACCGCCACCCAGACGGCACACAGCGAACTCAGCGCCCCCGCCAGCGTATCGGTGGTGACTCGCGAAGAGCTGGAAAAGATGCCGGTCTACAACGTGGCCGACGCGGTGAAGTATTTGCCAGGCGTGCACATAAACCCGTCTTCAGCCTATGGACGCAAGGAAATCAAGCTGCGCGGGATGGATTCGGACTACACCCTGTTACTGGTCAACGGTCGCCGTGTGAATTCCCGCGAAGCCCTGACCTCCAACTACGCCAACGACTTCGACCTGTCGTCGATTCCCATGGCCGCCATCGAACGCATCGAGGTGATTCGCGGGCCGATGTCCTCGCTGTATGGCGCTGATGCTCTGGGCGGCGTGGTCAACGTGATCCTGCGCCAGCCAACGGAAAGAACCACCGCCGGCCTCGCCTATACCTACGAACACCCGACCGAGGGGGATTCCGGCGACAGCCACAAGGCCAGTGGCTACATCAGCGGTGCGCTGATCGAGGACAAGCTACGCGGCAACCTGATTGTCGAAACCACTGATCAGGCAGCGTGGGGTTCCGATCAGACCGTATACGACAACACCGATGCGGTCGAGAAGCGCCAGAACGGCAGTGCCTTCGGCACCCTCAACTGGCTGCTGGACGAGCGTCAGAGCATCGATCTGGACATGAGCTACCGCAGCGATGACCGCAAGGCGATCTGGAACAACTACGGTGTGTCCTTCCCGACCAACGTCCAGGAAATGGATCGCTGGACCTTGGGCCTGGCGCATAACGGCAATTGGGATGGCTTCAACACGCGCCTGCGCTACTACTACGAAGACGTCGACCTGATGGACGACTCCGAACTCACGACCACCATGCGCCGTAGCAGGGGCGACGTGCAACAGAAGAACCATACCGTCGATGGCCAGGTCAGCGCCTTCCTTGGCAATCACTTGCTAACCGTGGGTGGCGAGTTCCGTCGTGTCGAACTGTCGCACAACCAGAACCTGGGCGCAGATACCGAGGTCGATCAGAAAGCCATCTACCTGCAGGACGAATTCTCCATCGGCAGGCTCGACATCACCCTGGGTGGTCGCTGGGACGATCACGACAGCTTCGGTGGCGAATTCAGCCCGCGCGCCTACGGAGTCTACAACCTGACCGACAACTGGGTGATCAAGGGCGGTGCGGGCAAGTCCTTCAAGGCACCGAGCATCTATCAGTTCGATGAATCTTACGGCGTACTGGCCTGCCGTGGCATGTGCACCCTGGTCGGCAACCCCAACCTGAAGCCGGAAACCGCCACCAGCTACGAGCTCGGCACGCTCTACCAGGACCAGCGTATCGAGGCCGGAATCATGTTCTTCGATAACGAGATCGAGGACATGATCTACACCGACAGCTGGCGAGCGGGCTATCGACCAACCACGATGACCTACACCAACGTCGACAAGGCGCGCGTCAGGGGCTACGAGCTGCAAGGCCGCTACGCTTTCAGCGATGCGATTGGCTTGCGCGCCAACTACACCTATGCGGACGCCGAGAACCGCGAGACCGACGAGCCCCTGCGCAATACGCCGCAACACATGGCCAACATCGGTGTAGACTGGGCCGCCCTGTCGAACCTCGACCTGAACCTGGACTACCAGTACACGGGCAGCCAGTTCCTCTATGTATCGGCCGCAAAGCCCGAAGTCGAGTCCGGCGCCTTCCACACGCTCAGCGTCGGTGCTCGCTACAAGGCCACCAACGAGCTGACACTCCGAGGCGGCCTCAACAACCTGACCAATGAGAAGCGCGACGAGGTTGCGCAATCGATCGACAACATCCTCATGGGTCGCACGCTGTTCGTGGGCTTCAGCTACGATATCTGACCCCAACCCCGGTGGTTTCGACCGCCGGGTTTCATCGGAGTAGTAACAGATGAAAAATGGCAACGATTAACCATTCGCTTCCCGGCTATCAAAAGACCGTCATCCTGTGTGGTGGCGGCCTGCTGCTGGGGTTGCTGGTGCTCTCGATGAGTATTGGTGCGGGTGTCTACGGCGCGGGTGACGTGCTCAGCTATCTGCTGGGCGACCCGCTCTCCGTGGCGGACGAGAAACTGGCCATGGTGGTCGATACGCTGCGTCTGCCCCGCACCCTGGCAGCGCTGGTGGTCGGTGCAAGCCTGGCGATCGCTGCCTCGTTGCTGCAAAGCGCAACACGCAACCCACTGGCCGAACCCGGCCTGCTCGGCGTCAATGCCGGTGCGGTGCTGGGGCTGGTGATCGGCCTGATCTTCTTCGGCGTCGAGTCCACCCAGGGTTACCTGCTGTGGTCCGGTGCCGGTGCGCTGCTGGGCAATCTGGTGGTGCTGGTGATCGGGCTGATGCTCGGTCAGGCCAGCCCGCTGAAACTGATTCTCGCCGGCGTTGCCCTGGGTGCGATCTTCAGCGGCCTGTCGAATTTCATGCTTCTGCGTACGCGCATTGCGCTGGAGCAATTCCGCTTCTGGAACCTGGGCTCGCTATCGGCCTCCAGCCTGGATGCCCTGGTGACGGTGGCTCCAGTCGCACTATTCGGCCTTGTTCTGGCCGCCCTGCTCTGCCGGAAGCTGACGTTGATGCAGATGGGCGACAGCCAGGCACGAGCGCTGGGCATTCATACCACCTGGGTACGTTTGGGCGTGCTGGCCGCCTCGACCCTGCTGATTGCCTGTGCGATCTCCCTCGCGGGCCCCATAGGTTTCGTCGGTTTTCTGGCCGCCTATTGCGCCCGCATGATCGAGCCGGTGGCATTGCTGCGGCAACTGCTGTTCTCCACCCTGTTCGGCATGGCGTTCCTACTGGCCGCTGACGTGCTCGCACGCTGGTTGCTGCAGCCCTACGAGTTGCCGGTCGGCACCCTGCTAGCCGCGCTGGGTGCGCCGGCGCTGATCGCCATCGTGCTGCGCGGCGGTTTCCGTTCACTGCTGGCGGTGAGGTAGACATGACAGCCGTTACCCCAACTGGCGTCTGGACCTTGCGTCTGGGCGCGATGAGCCTGTTGTTGCACCGTCGCAACTGGCTGATGTTCGCCCTCTTGTCGGTGGTACTTGCGCTTCTGGTGGTACTGGCGATAAGCCTGGGCTCGGGCAACATGGGTGTGCGCGACGTGCTCGCCACCCTGACCGGCAATGGCAGCAAGCTGCACGAAATCATGGTGTTCAAGATCCGCATGCCCCGGATCATGGCGGCCATAGTAGCGGGCCTCGCCATGGGCATGGCCGGCTGCCTGATTCAGACTCTGGTACGCAACCGCCTGGCCACCCCGGACATGATCGGCGTGAACGAGGGCGCGTCACTGGCCGTGGTCGGCTTCGCCCTGTACCTGACGCTGGGCAGTTGGCCCTGGTGGGCTTCCCCGCTGGGTGCGCTGCTGGCGGCTGCTGCGCTATTCACGCTGTGTCGCCGGCCCGGCGAGCAAGGCTACCTGTTCATCATCATCGGCATTGCGCTCTCCGAACTGCTCGGCGCCATCGGCGATTTTGCCATGGCCACCCAGCCGTTGAGCCACCTGGGCAACATTTACCTCTGGACCATGGGCCACTTCGCCGGGGTCAGCTACCAGACGGTCAATCCCATCGTACTGGTGCTGCTGGTGCTCTGCCCCGTGATGGTATTGCTCAACCGCCCGCTGGCACTGTTGCGCTTCGGCGACGCCACGGCGCGAAATCTTGGCGTACGAGTGCCGATGGTACAGCTCGGCGTGCTGGGCCTGGCCATCGTGGTCGCCTCGCTGGGTACGGCCATCGGCGGGCCGGTGGTATTCATCGCCATGGCCGCACC
Organism: Pseudomonas sp.; assembly: GCA_047973445.1. GTDB lineage: Bacteria > Pseudomonadota > Gammaproteobacteria > Pseudomonadales > Pseudomonadaceae > Stutzerimonas. The sequence goes on along the minus strand of JBKEBY010000040.1, from coordinate 7,662 downwards.
GATCCTCGCGTCCTGGCTGGCGCGCGGCAATCTCGCCCCCATCTGGCTGTCAGCCCTGTGCGGTGCGGTGCTGCTGCTGGGCAGCGACACCCTGGTGCGGGTATTGGCCCAGCCCGAGGAAATCCCCACCGGCATCATGACCCGGCTGCTCGGCGGCATTCTGCTGCTCGGCCTGCTGATCAAGGACAGACGAGGAGCTGACTGATGACTGCCTTGCACGCTCGGAATCTGCATTTTGCCTACCAGGACAAGGTCATCCTGCGGGATATCTCCTTCTCGCTGCCCAAGGGCCGGCTGATCGGCATCGTCGGCCCCAACGGCAGCGGCAAGTCCACTCTGCTCAAGCTGCTGGCACGCCAACTCCCGCTGCAAGGCGGCCAAGTGGAAGTTCAGGGGCAGTCGCTGTCGAGCTATTCGATGAAGAGCCTGGCCCGACAACTGGCCTTTCTGCCCCAGCGTCCAGTGATGGTCGAAGGCATTCACGTCGAACAACTGGTGCAGTATGGCCGCCACCCGCACCAGGGCTGGTTCAACCAGTGGAGCGACGAAGATGCCCGCCAGGTGGCCCGCGCGCGGGAGGCCATGCAACTCGATGCCATCTGGCGACGCCAGGCCTCGTCGCTCTCCGGCGGCCAGGCGCAGCGTGCTTGGTTGGGCATGATTCTGGCGCAGAACACCGACCTGATCCTGCTCGACGAGCCCACCAGCGCGCTGGATATCGGCCACCAGGCCGAGGTAATGGAGGCCGTGCACCGGATCACTCAGGAAGGCCGCACGGTGCTCATCGTCATTCATGACCTGGGTGTCGCGGCGCGTTATTGCGACGAACTGATCGCCCTCGCCGATGGCCAGATCCAGGCGATGGGGCCGGCGCGCCAGGTCATGACCAAACAGCTGGTGGATCGCCTCTATGACACCGATGTGGACATCCTGCCGGCACCGGGTGACGGCGCGCCGGTGATAGTTCCACGGCGCCGGTCGCTGACGGCTGCCACCTCAGCCAATACCCGCACCGCACCGGTGCCCGAATTCGTTCAAGAGGATGCAACGCAATGATCGACAGGAACCTACGAAACCTCGCTGCGGTGCTGCTGGGCAGCCTGCTGGCTTTGCCGACACTGGCCGATAGCCGACAGGTGGAAGACGCCCTCGGCAACGCCGTGACGGTCCCGGCCGAACCGCAGCGGATCATCACCCTCAGTGAAAGCGACCTCGACAGCGCGCTGGCCCTCGGTGTGACACCGGTCGGCGTCGTCAACGGCCGTGGTCAGGCCACTCCACCCCGCTATCTCGAAAGCCGGATGTCGGCGGGGATCAAGGTGGTCGGCGATCTCGACAACCCGAACCTGGAAACCCTGCTGGAGCTGCAACCCGATCTGATCCTCACCGGCCCGGTGAAGCCGGAGCAACTGGCGATCCTCAACGAAATCGCCCCCACCGTCGTCACCTACAACTGGGGGCGCCCCTGGCAAGAGAGTTTCCAGCGCACCGCCCACATCCTGAATAAGGATGCCCAGGCGAGTACCTTTATCGAAGGTTATGAAGCACGCACCGTCGAGGCGCGTGAGCGTCTGAAGGATCACCAGGGCGAGACATTCAGCATCGCGCGCTGGAACCCCAAGGGGCCGTCCTACATGTTCAAGGATTCCTTCGCCAGCACCATCGTCGAAGATGTCGGCCTGCACCGCCCGGCCCACCAACAGGATGCCGGCCACACGCACTCCATGGCGTTGAGCCTGGAATCGCTGCAGCTGCTTGACGGCGACTGGCTGGTGATCGGTACCCTAGCCACCAGCGGCGAGGCCGTCGAGGCAATGCGCCAGGCCGAGGAAACCCCAGCTTTCAGGCAACTGACGGCCATCCAGGCCAAACGCTTCGCCGCCGTGGACGGCTCGCTCTGGACCTCCACCGGCGGACCACTGGCCGCGATGCAGGTGATTGAAGATATCGAAACCATCGTCAGCAAGGCGGATGCCGAGCCGGTGGTCCAGGATTAGGAACCGAGGCGAGGCCGGACGGCTACCCGACCGGCCTTCAGGTACATCGCGCTTTCTCGAGGAAGCAAAGCTCGATATAGGCTTGGCAATTTAGTGCGTGCGCCGAATGAGAGTTTTGCTTTCATGACGGTTGGCGAGTTGCTCGGGAGCTAGGTTTCGCCCTGCTGGACGACTCACCTTTTTCAGTCGCAAAAAGTAAGCAAAAACACTTATACCTGCATACGGCCCCGGCTGCGCCGGGGTCGTTACTCGCTTCGCTCGCCCTTCGGGCCAGCCTGCGGCTGTTACTCCGCTACGCTCTATCGCCGCTCCGAGGGTCATTGTACAAGGGTCATCCATGGCCCTTTACGGCTCTCGCCGCATCCCTGCTGCTCGCTCCTCTGCGCAACGATTCCACTTACCCTCCTGATAGGGCGTTTGGCGTCGCCTGATAGTTCATGCAGAAAGAAGTTGCTGTTTTCGGCGCTGTCCGGGGTGCTGTTGCTGATTGATGCGCGATGGCTGATTCAGCCTTATGAACTTCCGGCACTGGCCGAATAGTGAGGCCATTCGTCAAGCGAAAGGCGTGCTGAAAGAGACCGGAATGGATTTCCCTGAGCCGATCTACTGCATCAGCCGATGTTGGAGCAACCGCCGAAAGCAGCGCCTCGTATTGCGCAGGGCACGGTGGATACTGGGGCAACTGCTGATCTCGGCCCGCAGATTGAGGCCGATCAGCGCGCCAGAACCGAGCAGGATCTGCTCGATCCCAGCGCGCCACGCGAATAGCAGGGCATTGCGCCCTGCCATGTGGGCGTAGTGGCTTAGAACTGGTAAGCCGCCGAAACCTTGATGTTGCGGCCCGGCTCGTAATCATCGAGTTCGAAGCCGCGGGCGAGGCCTACGGTTGAGGCGTGGGAGTAGTACTGCTCATCGAACAGGTTATCCACACCGAAGGTCAGCGTCAGATTGTCCATCTGCGCAGGCACCCACTGGGCATACAGGCTGTGTACGTCGTAGGACGCCTTGTTCAGCTGGCCGGCGACGACGTTGTCTTCGGTCATGACCCATTGGGAGTTCCAGCCGGTTTCCACGCCAACCGCCGGGAAGTAGTAGCTGAGGCTCAGCGCGACGCTGTCGCCCATATCAATGCTACGTTCCATGGCGTTCAGCGCAGGGCCACCGTTGGTGACGTTGTCGGCGTCGGACTTGGCGTAGCTCAGGCGTGAGTTGAACTCGCCAATCCCATAACCGACGCTGGCCTCGAAGCCTTCGATTTCCACATCACCGTTATTGCTGATGATGTAGCCACCCTGGGCGGCGTCGTAGATATTGGCAAAGTAGTCATCCAGATCAGTCTGGAACAGGGTCAGATTGGCGCTCACGCGATGTTCGCCAAATTGCTGCTGGAAGCGGGCACCCACCTCCTTGTTCATGCCGGTCTGTTCCTTGATGTCGTCAGCCAGGGTCGTGGTGTTCTGGTAATAGATGAAGGTTTCCAGCAACTGCGGCGGCTTGTACAGCTCGCGGGCGCTGGCGAACAGGGTCAGGTTGCTGGTCACGGCAAAGTCAGCGGCCAGCGCCCAGGTCACGTCGCTGAAAGTGTCGCTGCCAGTCTCAGCGTTACGCTTGAAGTGGTCGTAGCGCAGGCCGGGGGTGACGGATAGCCGATCGGTCAGTTGGATGCGGTCTTCAATATAGCCAGCGGTGCTGACGGCGTTTTCGTCGATCTGCGGATCGGTACCGTACTGGGCACGGCTTTCGTGGCGATTGTAGAGCGCGCCATAGGTGAACTTGTGCTCCAGGCCGGCCATCTCTACCAGACTGGTCAGTTCTACCGTGGCACCGAGGTTTTCTGTCTCAGCGGTATTGGTGGCCTTGGGACGCGGCCAGCGGCCGGAGATCGTCGACTCGTCACGCTTGAGTTCCATGGCATTGCGGTACAGGGTGGCGTTGGCGGTGGTGTTGCCGCCCGCGTCGTACTGATAGCGCAGGGTGCTGGTGTCACGGGTGTACTCGGTGGGCATTACTACATCGGCAGTCAGGCCGCTATTGGCACCGCCGGACATATCCGGGCGCGGACTGTAGTCGCCCTTGTCGCGGTAATGGTCGTGGGCCAGCTCAAAGCGGTGGTCGTCGCTTGGTTCAAAGCCGAACTTCATCAGCATATTGCTGACTTTGCCGTCGCTGCCGAAGGTCTGGTTGCCGTCGCCATCATCGAAGTTGTCGCGATTGATCTGGAAGCCATAGAGCATGGCATCGACTTGATCACTCAGGCGGCCGTAAACGGTCCCTGACCCCTGTTTGTAGGCGTTGGAGCCATAACCACCATAGACGCGCATGCCAAAGTCTTCGCCGGCGCGCAGCAGGTCGAGTGCGTTCTTGGTTTCGAAAGAGACCGAGCCACCTACGGCCGCGCTGCGTACCGAGTTATTACCTACCTGCACGTCGGCCATCTGGATGATGTCGGGGTTCAGCGTCAGGTTGCCGATGTGGTGAAACATGCTGGCGTATTGGCTGGCACCATCCAGGCGAATATCCAGGTCGGTTTCGTTCAGGCCACGAATATCGATACGCTGGTTTACCGAGTGGGTGCCACCCACATCTACCCCCGGCAGGTCGCGCAGCAGGTCAGACAGGTGGTCGGCCTGCTTGACCGAGATGTCTTGATTGGCGAGAAACTCGGAAGAGCTGGATACTTCGGTTCCCCAGACCTGCATGGTGGGCAGTGCCAAGTCGTCGCTGTTGTCGTTTTCTGCGGCGATAAGCGCCGGACTGAAGGCCACGGCGACGGAAAGAGCGAGCGGAGAGAGGTAGTGCGGGACGCGCGCATCACGGCGGGTTTGCTGGGCGGACATGCAATATTTCCTTTGCTTACGTGGCAGAATATCACTCGAATAATGATAGCGATTCGTATTTATGTTATGGCTTCACGACTGCTTTCATAAGGGGTCTGGTTATGCGCAACCGGAAGATAATTATGCGTAACAGGCAAAGTGGAGGTGTGCATGAGCAAAGCAGCGGTCAGCGACAGCAATAGCCGGTGTGGCGAGCGCGCGGTGTTGTTTGCCGAGATGGTGAACGGTGAGCGGCGCGCACAGATTGTTGCCAGTAACGATACCCTGCGTCAGGTGTTGGTGGAGGGCTGCTTTCTGTCCGAGCGTTTTGGCCCGCTGCAAGTGGAGGCAGGCTGTACGCGTGAGTTGGCTAATGCCGTGACCACCGCACCAATCAAACCCAGCGTTATTCTTACTATCGTACTGAGCGGTGAGGTGCACTTTGCCTACGACGGCTGTGAGCATGTGCTCAAGGGCAACCCGCAGCGCCAGTCACGTAACAGCACGGCGCAGGCCATTGCCGTCAACCTGCGGCGTCTGACGGTGTTTCGCCGGCACATCCGTCGTGGTGAGCGTGGTCTGAGCAAGGTACAGATCATATTTGATCCTGACTGGCTGCGCCGCGGGGAGGCCAATGACCCGCTGCGTCGGCGGCTGGAGCAGCATTTGCTAGGCCAACACCTGGCGACACTGACCTGGCAGCCGGACGAGTCAGCGCTGTCACTTTGTCAGGAACTGTTGGAATTGTGTCATGAGCAGGATGGACTGCGCCGTCGCCTACGGGCGGAGAGCCTGGCCCACCAGGTGCTGTGGCGTTTTATAAGTTATGTGGAACGGTTGCCGCTTTGCGGGCAGGTACCGGTTTCCTCGCCCATGCCCATGGGCCCGACTGAGCGCGCCATCGCCTGGCTGGAGGTCAATCTGGACCAGCCCTTGAGCGTCGAGACGGTGGCGCGCGCCACGGCCATGAGTGCCAGCACGCTACAGCGCCACTTTCTCCGTGACACCGGTTTGACAGTGTTTGAGTATGTACGCGGACGGCGGCTTGAGAAGGTACGCGATGCCTTGCGTCAGGAAGACATCTCCGTCAGCGAGGCTGCATTTATGGCCGGTTACAACCACACCTCGAACTTTATCACCGCCTTCCGCCGCCAGTTTGGCGTCACGCCGGGTGAGCTATTGCTGTCAATTGGAGCAGCATGAGGTGATGCCGCATAACGCGTCCAGACTCGCTGCTCGTGTGTTCTGCCGCAGCTGTCAAGCGTAACGGTTATGCGGGCAAGCACGCTTGCCCGCATCCGCTTATCGGTACACGACCTTCAACTGATCGATCGTGCCGTTGAAGGCGAAGGGGCTACGGTCGAAATAGGCCTCCGACACCGGCGAATAGCTGTCGCGCCCGACATCGAAGGCATCGTTGGCGGTAAAGCCCAGCGGGGCCGAACGCGGCACTTGGCCTTTGGCCATTTCCTTGCCATTCACGCGAATCACCACATCGAGCGGCGCTCGCGGTTCCTCAGCGGTTTTGGTGGTCTCGACCTCGATGGTCACCTTGCCTGTCGGCAAGGCATCCGTACTGGACAAGCGCGTACGCTCGATCTCGAACAGGTTGAACTCGTAGGTCAGCTTGCCTTGGTCGAGCCACAGCGCGAGGCCGCCGGAGAATCCACCGGCGGCATACAGCACACCCTCGGAGTCCTTATCCAGTTCGGCCTGAATGGTTACCAGGTTGCTGCGTGCACCCACTTTCGGCCCGGTCAGCTCGGGCACTTTGATCACCTCCTGGGTGTAGGTGAATTCGGTGAAGGGGCTGGACGGCGCATCTTCTGGGTGCAGCACCCAAGACCACAGCCCACCACCAATGGGGAAGACCTTGTTGTCCTTGGCATCGGCCAGGAAGGCCTCCTTCATCTCCTTGAGTTTTTCCGGATTCTTCGCCGCCAGGTCATTGGCCTGCGAATGGTCCTTGCTCAGGTCATACAGTTCCCAGGTGTCCTTATCCGGCGACCAGTCGAAGATGGCCGGGTCCACACCCGCAGCCCAGGGCACCCGCGGGCCAAACACCGAAGCCATCCAGTCATCCTTGTAGTAGCCGCGGCTGGCCATGATCTCGAAATACTGGCCCTTCTTCTGCCCCTTGGCCTGGGGGGCGTCGAAGCTGTAGGCCATGCTGACCCCGTCGATCGGGTCCTGGGTGATGCCATCGACGGTTTTCGGCGGGGTGATACCGACCACGTCGTAGATCGTCGGCACGATGTCGTTGACGTGATGGAACTGGGAGCGCGGGGCGGCGTCCGCTTTGATATGGCTGGGCCAGGACACCACCATGGGCGTGCGCGTACCGCCAAAATGTGCCGCCACCAGCTTGAGCGAGCGATAGGGTGTCGACCCCGCCCAGGCCCAGCCGGCGTGATACATGCTGTCGGTCTTGGGCGAACCGAGGGCGTCGAGGCCACCGAGCTCGTCGAGTGCGCGGATATGGTCCTTGATCTCGGTGGCGATGCCGTTCTGCGCCAGCATCTCGCTGATGGTGCCGTTCTGCCCTTCGGCGCTGGAGCCGTTGTCGCCCCAAACGTAGAAGATCAGCGTGTTGTCACGCTCACCCAACTCATCCAGCGCATCCAGCAGGCGGCCGGCCTGGGTGTCGGTATGCTCGACGTAACCGGCGAACACCTCCATCAGGCGCAGTTGAAACGCGCGCTCGTCCTCGGGAATGTCCGCCCAGCCGGCGAGCTTGTCGTCGCGCGCGGTCAGCTCGGTGTTCTGCGGAATCCAGCCAATCTCCTTCTGCTTGGCGTAGATGTCCTCGCGCAGCTGGTCCCAACCCTGGTCGAACTTGCCTTTATATT
>JBKEBY010000095.1:0-2306 GCA_047973445.1 Pseudomonas sp. | reverse complement strand
TTGCGTCCGATCAGTTCGGCGTCGCATTGCTGGACCTGTCAGCGCTGGACAAGGATTCGCTGCCCAAGGAGTTGGTCAGCGAGAAGCTGGCGCGCCAGCATCGGGTGCTGCCTCTGGTCAAGCGTGGTACCAAGCTTTATGTGGCCATTTCCGATCCGGCCAATCATCAGTCGATCACCGATATTCAGTTCAGCACCGGGTTGACCATCGAATCAATCCTGGTGGAGGACGACAAGCTGGGTGCCGCTATCGACAAGCTTTATGACAGCGGTACGAGCGGGCTGGAGGATCTGGGTGACGTCGATCTGGACGGTATAGACGTCGAGTCCGTCGGCGATGATGCAAAGGGGGGGGAAGACGGAGAGGCCGCAGACGACGCTCCAGTAGTGCGCTTCGTCAACAAGATGCTGCTCGATGCCATACGCGGTGGCTCGTCGGACTTGCATTTCGAGCCCTATGAAAGAGCTTACCGTGTGCGCCTGCGTACGGATGGTGTGTTGCATGAGGTGGCACGACCGCCGATCCAACTGGCCCCGCGCATCTCTGCGCGGTTGAAGGTAATGGCGGGGCTGGATATTTCCGAGCGGCGCAAGCCGCAGGATGGCCGGATCAAGATGAAGCTTTCCAAGAGCAAGGCCATCGATTTTCGCGTGAACACCTTGCCTACGCTGTGGGGCGAAAAGATCGTGATGCGGATTCTCGACCCCTCCAGCGCGCAGATGGGTATCGATGCGCTTGGCTACGAGGAGTCGCAGAAGCAGTTGTACATGGATGCGCTCAAGCAGCCCCAGGGCATGATTCTGGTCACGGGGCCGACAGGGTCGGGCAAGACGGTTTCGCTGTACACCGGTCTTAACATCCTCAACACCGTGGACGTGAACATCTCGACCGCAGAGGACCCGGTGGAAATCAACCTGGAGGGCATCAACCAGGTCAACGTCAATCCGCGCCAGGGTATGGACTTCGCCCAGGCATTGCGCGCCTTCCTGCGTCAGGACCCGGACGTGATCATGGTGGGCGAGATTCGCGACCTGGAAACCGCCGAGATCGCCATCAAGGCAGCACAGACGGGCCATATGGTGATGTCCACCCTGCACACCAACAGCGCCGCGGAAACCCTGACCCGCCTGCGCAACATGGGCGTGGCTGCATTCAATATCGCCACGTCGGTGAACCTGATCATCGCCCAGCGGCTGGCGCGCAAGCTGTGCTCGAGCTGCAAGAAGGAAGTCGAAGTGCCACGCGATGCGTTGCTCAAGGAAGGCTTCCCCGAGGAAAGCATCGGTACGTTCAAGATATACGGGCCGGTAGGTTGTGAAAACTGTGCGGGCGGTTACAAAGGGCGTGTCGGTATTTATGAAGTGGTTAAAAACACGCCAGCATTGGCCCGGATTATCATGGAGGACGGCAACTCAATCGATATCTCCACCCAGATGCGCAAGGATGGCTTCAACGACTTGCGGACTTCGGCGCTGATCAAGGCCATGCAGGGCGTGACCAGCCTGGAAGAAGTCAACCGGGTGACAAAGGACTAACATGGCGCAGAAAGCGATTAAGAACAGTGTCTTCACTTGGGAAGGGCTCGACCGGCAGGGCGCGAAGATCAAGGGCGAGCTGAGTGGCGTGAGCCCGGCGCTGGTCAAGGCGCAACTGCGCAAGCAGGGGATCAACCCGCAGAAGGTGCGAAAGAAGTCGGTTTCGCTCTTCGGCGCAGGAAAGAAGATCAAGCCAATGGACATCGCGCTGTTCACACGGCAGATGGCGACCATGATGAAGGCCGGCGTCCCGCTGCTGCAGTCGTTCGATATTATCGGCGAGGGCTTTGACAATCCGAACATGCGCAAGCTGGTCGATGACCTCAAGCAGGAGGTCGCAGCTGGTAATAGCTTTGCCTCCTCGCTACGCAAGAAACCCCAGTATTTCGATGACCTGTATTGCAACCTGGTGGATTCGGGGGAGCAGTCCGGTTCGCTGGAAACCTTGCTCGACCGTGTGGCGACCTATAAGGAGAAAACCGAGGCGCTGAAGGCCAAGATCAAGAAGGCGATGAACTACCCGATTGCGGTGATCGTGGTGGCCGTCATCGTTTCCGCCATTCTGCTGATCAAGGTGGTGCCGCAGTTCCAGGAGGTTTTTGCCAACTTCGGTGCGGAGCTGCCGGCTTTCACATTGATGGTGATCGGGCTGTCGGAGGCCTTGCAAGCCTGGTGGTACATGGTGCTGGCTGGGCTTGTCGGCGCCGCTTTTGCTTTCAAGCAGGCGCACTCGCGATCCGAGAAGTTCCGTAACTGGTTCGACAGGCTGAT
>JBKEBY010000079.1:0-11628 GCA_047973445.1 Pseudomonas sp. | reverse complement strand
GTGCAACTGAGCTACAGTCTGCGCCAGTGTGAACGCGGCAATTGCCTGGACTCGGCCATCCGCGAGATACGCCCACAATTGCTGGCGCTCGGCGGACACAGCAGCGGCGAGCTTAGCAGCGCACTGCTCGGTAGCCTGACTCGCCAGTTTCTCGAACAGCCACCATGCGACGTGCTGGTGGCACGCTGATTCACACCTGACCACTGTCCTTGCGAGCGCCCTGAGCGGCGCCGCGTGACATCCCCCTCCTCGACCGCTCTCCATCGGCCACGGGCAGTTTCTTGCCCAGGCAAAGTTGCTTCCGCCGAATCCCCTGCTACGTTTATTTTCTGTGGCCTGCGTCGTTTCGCCGCAACGTTGCGGTGATGACGGCGCGGGCTATGGGCCAATAACAACAATAAATAAGACGAAGAAAATATGGACTTCAGTTCGCCCCATCACCGTCCGCCCCGTCCGAATCATTCCCTGCAGGCCTGTTCGCAGTTAATTCATCGCACACATGGCCTTCGCACCGAACCGCCAGCCATCAAGTCCTAGACCCCGCGTCAGCCGCGAAGGCCTTCAGGCGGGCGGCGGACGAGCAAACGTGCCAGGAGAGACAAGCATGAAGCTATCAGCAATTGCAGCGGCAACCCTGACGGCGGCCATCGCCGCCCCCGCCTCGGCCGAAGTTTCCGACGGCAAGGTGAAGATCGGCATCCTCAATGATCAGTCCGGCGTCTATGCCGATTTCGGCGGCAAATGGTCGTTCGAGGCGGCGAAGATGGCGGCCGAGGATTTCGGCGGCAAGGTACTGGACACACCGATCGAGATCGTCACCGCCGACCACCAGAACAAACCGGACATCGCCTCCAACATCGCCCGCCAGTGGTACGACCGCGAGCAGGTCGACGCGATCATGGAGCTGACCACCTCCTCCGTAGCACTCGCCGTCCAGGGCCTCTCCAAGAGCAAGAAGAAGATCAATCTGGTTACCGGCGCTGCCACCACCGAGCTGACCGGCAAGCAGTGCTCGCCCTATGGCTTCCATTGGGCCTACGACACCCATGCCCTGGCGGTCGGTACCGGCGGTGCACTGGTATCCCAGGGTGGCGACAGCTGGTACTTCCTCACCGCCGACTATGCTTTCGGCTATTCGCTGGAAGAGCAAACCGGCAAGTTCGTCAAATCCAAGGGCGGTGAAGTCAAGGGTGCGGTGCGCCACCCTCTGGCAACCACCGATTACTCATCGTTCCTGCTGCAGGCGCAGTCCTCGGGGGCCAAGGTTATCGGCCTGGCCAACGCCGGACTGGATACCGCCAACAGCATCAAGCAGGCCGCCGAGTTCGGCATCGTCGCCGGTGGCCAGCGCCTGGCGGCGCTGCTGTTCACCCTTGCCGAAGTCCATGGCCTGGGCCTCGACGCTGCGCAGGGCCTTAGCTTGACCGAAAGTTTCTACTGGGATCGCGACGACAAGTCGCGCGAGTTCGGCGAGCGCTTCTTCGAGCGTACCGGACGCATGCCGAACATGGTTCATGCCGGCACCTACTCCGGTGTGCTGCAGTACCTCAAGGCCATCGAGAAAGCCGGTACCGACGCCACCGAGCCGGTGGCCAAGGCCATGCACGAAATGCCGGTGGACGACGTTTTCGCCCGCAACGCCAAGGTCGGTGCCAACGGCCGACTGATCAGTGACGTCTACCTGATGGAGGTGAAGAAACCCGAAGAGAGCAAGCGTGCCTGGGACTACTACAAAGTGCTGGCCACCGTGCCGGGCGACGAAGCCTACATCGACCCGAGCGAAAGCGGCTGCGATCTGGTCGGGCAATGAGCATGGCGGCCACGACCGACAGCACGCCAGCAAGGCGCAATTCCTCGGCGGCCAGCCAGGACTGGCCCGTGCTGCTCTCGGCGCGTGGCCTGCGCCGTGAGTTCGGCGGCTTCGTGGCCGTCAACGATGTCGATCTGGACGTGCGACACGCCCGTGTGCACGCCCTGATCGGCCCCAACGGCGCCGGCAAGACCACGGTGTTCAACCTGCTGACCAAGTTCCTGCAACCCACCAGCGGCAGCATCCGCCTGCTCGACCAGGACATCACCCGTACCGCTCCTGCCAAGGTGGCACGCATGGGGCTGGTGCGCTCGTTCCAGATATCCGCGGTGTTTCCACACCTGAGCGTACTGGACAACGTGCGCGTGGCGTTGCAGCGACCGGCCGGATTGGCCTGGCAATGCTGGCTGCCGAAGCGCTCGCTTGAGCGCCTGAACGAGCGCGCCATGCAGCTGCTGGAGTCGGTCGGCCTGCAGAACAGGCGCCACGACGCCGCCGCCGACCTGTCCTACGGCCGCAAGCGAGTGCTGGAACTGGCCACCACCCTGGCGCTGGAACCGAAGGTGCTGCTGCTCGACGAGCCCATGGCCGGCATGGGCCACGAGGACGTGGCGGTGGTCGCCGAGATCATCCGGGCGGTGGCAACCGAGCGCGCGGTGCTGATGGTCGAGCACAACCTCAAGGTGGTCGCCGACCTCTGCCATGAGGTGACGGTCCTGCAGCGCGGGGAAATCCTCACCAGCGGCGACTACCACAGCGTCAGCCAGGACGAACGTGTGCGCAGCGCCTACATGGGAACTGAAGATGACTGAAAGCACGGCACTACTGGCGGTACGCGAACTCAACGCCTGGTATGGCGAAAGCCATGCGCTGCATGGCATCGACCTGGACGTGCACGAAGGCGAGACGGTGACGCTGCTTGGGCGCAACGGCGTGGGCAAGACCACCGCGCTGCGGGCCATCGTCGGCATCATCCGCAAACGCAGCGGCAGCATCCGCGTGGACGGCAAGGACATGCTGCGCGTACCGCTGCACCGCACCGCACGTCATGGCATCGGCTACGTGCCGGAGGAGCGCGGCATCTTCTCCAGCCTGACGGTGGAAGAAAATCTCACCCTGCCGCCGGTCATCGCCAAGGGCGGCATGAGCCTGAAGGAAATCTACGCGCTGTTCCCAAACCTTGAGGAGCGTCGCAGCAGCTCGGGCACCAAGCTCTCTGGCGGCGAGCAGCAGATGCTGGCGATGGCGCGCATTCTGCGTACCGGCGCGCGTCTGCTGCTGCTCGACGAACCCACCGAAGGCCTGGCGCCGGTGATCGTCCAGCGCATCGGCGAAGTGCTGGTGACGCTCAAACAGCGCGGCATGACCATCCTCCTGGTGGAGCAGAATTTCCGCTTCGCCAGCAAGGTTGCCGACCGCTTCTACGTCGTGGACCACGGCAAGATCGCCGACAGCTTCTCCGCCGCGGAACTGCCCGGCCGCATGAGCCGGCTCAACGAAGCCCTGGGGGTCTGATGACGACGATATTCGACATACCCATCCAGGCCTTCCTCGGCCAACTGCTGATCGGCCTGATCAACGGGTCCTTCTATGCTCTGCTCAGCCTGGGGTTGGCGATCATCTTCGGCATGCTGAAGATCATCAACTTCGCCCACGGCGCGCAGTACATGATCGGCGCCTTCGCCGGCTACCTGCTGCTGGCCACCTTCGGCATCGGCTACTGGCCGGCGCTGATCCTCGCGCCGCTGATCGTCGGCCTGGCCAGCGCCGTGATCGAACGCGTGGCGCTGTCGCGGCTGTACAACCTGGATCATCTTTACGGGCTGCTCTTCACCTTCGGCCTGGCGCTGGCCCTGGAAGGCACCTTCCGCTACTTCTACGGCTCCTCCGGGCAGCCCTACGCGGTTCCCAAGGAGCTGGCCGGCGGCTACAACCTGGGTTTCATGTTCCTGCCCAAGTACCGGGCCTGGGTCGTGCTGGCTTCGATGGTGATCTGCCTGGGCAGCTGGCTGCTGATCGAGAAGACCAAGCTCGGCGCCTACCTGCGCGCCGCCACCGAAAACCCGACGCTGGTACGCACCTTTGGCATCAACGTGCCGCTGCTGCTGACCTTCACCTACGGCATGGGTGCGGCTCTGGCCGGGCTGGCCGGCATGCTCGCCGCACCCATCTACCAAGTCAGCCCGCTGATGGGCTCGAACCTGATCATCGTGGTGTTCGCCGTGGTGGTGGTCGGCGGCATGGGCTCGATCCTCGGCGCGATCATCACCGGCTATCTGCTGGGGATTCTCGAAGGGCTGACCAAGGTGTTCTATCCCGAGGCCTCGAACATCGTGATCTTCGTGGTCATGGCAATAGTGCTGCTGGTACGCCCGGCAGGCCTGATGGGGAGAGATGCCTGATGAACAGCCAAGCCCGCGGCGCCATCACCCCGACCAGACGTTCGTTGATACGCGTGGAGACGGTACTGATATTTCTAGGAGTCACCGCTCTGGTACTGGCGCCCTTCTACTTCTATCCGATCTTCATCATGAAGGTGCTCTGTTTCGCGCTGTTCGCCTGTGCCTTCAACCTGCTGCTGGGCTATGCCGGAATCCTCTCCTTCGGGCATGCGGCATTCTTCGGCGGTGCGGCCTATTTTACCGCCCATGCGGTGAAGGAATGGGGACTATCACCGGAGCTGGGGATTCTCGTCGGCGTCGCCGGTGCGGCGCTGCTGGGACTGGTGATCGGCTTCCTGGCGATACGTCGGCAGGGCATCTACTCGACGATGATCACCCTGGCGCTGGCGCAAATGTTCTTCTTCTTTTGCCTGCAAGCCGACTTCACCCACGGCGAGGACGGCATTCAGGGGATTCCGCGCGGGAGGCTGTTCGGCCTGATCGACCTGGAGAGTCCGCTGAACATGTATTTCTTCGTGCTGGGGGTATTTCTCGCCGGCATGCTGGTGATCTGGCGAGTGATCCATTCGCCCTTCGGGATGATTCTGCGCTCGATCCGCGAGAACGAGAACCGCGCGATCTCACTGGGCTACAGCGTTTCGCTCTACAAGCTCGGCGCCTTCGTCATGTCCGCCGCACTGGCGGGCCTGGCCGGAGGGCTGAAGGCGCTGGTGTTCCAGTTCGCGACACTGACCGATGTCAGCTGGCAGATGTCCGGCGAGGTGGTGCTGATGACGCTGCTGGGCGGCATCGGCACCCTGGTGGGGCCGGTGTTCGGCGCCGCGCTGGTCACCACGCTGGGCAATTACTTCGCCACGTCGGAGCTGCCGGTCACGCTGGTGACGGGTGTCATCTTCATGGTCTGCGTGCTGGTGTTCCGCCGCGGGATGATCGGCGAACTCTATGCGTCGCGGCTGGGCAAGAAGCTCGAACGGCGTGCAGAGGATTGAGGCCAGCTGCGAACAAAGGCAGTGCCGTCAAGCGATCGGCTTCCAGTTGCTTATTCAACCCCGTCGAGCATGTCATGCAGTTCGACGAATTGCTGGCTCAGCTTGTGTCGTGGGTCGAAGTAGATCAGGGGCGTGCACGCCTCGTGCGATTCACGCATCCTCACCGAACTCATCAGATAGGTCGGCAATACCGGCAATCCCTCGGCAAGCAACTCGCCGATCATCTGCTGGGGCAACGCGGCCCGCGGCTGGAACTGGTTGACCACGATGCCCTCGACCATCAGATGCTCGTTGTGATCTTCCTGCAGTTCAGCGATTTCATCGAGCAGGCCGTAGAGCGCCTGGCGGGAGAAGCTGTCGCAATCGAAGGGAATCAGGCAACGGTCCGCCGCGATCAACGCAGACACCGTGAAGAAGTTCAGCGCCGGCGGCGTGTCCAGGTAGATCCGCTCGTATTCCGAGGACAGGCCTTCGAGCAGCTTCCTGAGCTTGTTGATCTTGTGCTTGGCCTCAAGCTTGGGCTGCAGATCGGCCAGTTCGGGCGTCGCGGTGATCAGGTGCAGGTTGTCGAACGGGGTTTCATGAATCGGCGGGCGTGCCTTCTTGCCGGCCGCGCCGCCCGCCAGTATCTGCTTGAAGAAGTCGGCGATTCCGGTGGGAATATCCGGGCCCGTGCAACCGCTGAGGTAGTGGCTGGAATTGGCCTGGGCGTCGAGATCGACCAGCAGCGTGCGGTAACCCTGCGAGGCGCTGACGGCGGCCAGGTTACAGGCGATGCTGGACTTGCCGACGCCACCCTTCTGATTGAACACCACCCTGCGCATTCCCCACCTCCTCGAAACCCTGGCGGTCGAGTCTATAGGGCAAATGTGACAGCGCGATTAAATACACGCCGCCTTTCGACCAAAGTTCGATCAGACCGCTACCGCCGCCTTGATGTGCGGATGCGCCTCGTAGCCGACCAGCTCGAAATCCTCGAAGCGGAAGCCGAACAGATCCTTGACCTGCGGGTTGAGCTTCATCGTCGGCAATGGCAGCGGCTCGCGGGTCAGTTGCAGGTCAGCCTGCTCCAGATGGTTGGCGTACAGATGGCAGTCGCCGCCGCTCCAGATGAACTCACCCGGCTTGAGGTCGCACACCTGCGCCACCATCAGCGTCAGCAACGCATAACTGGCGATATTGAAGGGCACCCCAAGGAAGATGTCCGCCGAGCGCTGGTAGAGCTGGCAGCTGAGCTTGCCCTCGGCCACGTAGAACTGGAACAGCGCGTGGCACGGCGGCAACGCCATCTGCTCGACCAGCGCGGGGTTCCAGGCCGAGACGATCAGGCGACGTGAGTCCGGATTGCTTTTGATCATCCCCACCAGCTTGGCGATCTGGTCGACCGACTCGCCATTGGGCGCCGGCCAGTTGCGCCACTGGTAGCCGTACACCGGCCCCAGCTCGCCGTTCTCGTCGGCCCATTCGTCCCAGATGCGCACGCCGTTCTCCTGCAGATAGCGCACGTTGGTATCGCCCTGCAAAAACCACAGCAGCTCGTGGATGATGGATTTGAGATGGCACTTCTTGGTGGTCACCAGCGGAAAGCCATCGGCCAGATCGAAGCGCATCTGGTAGCCGAACACGCTGTAGGTACCGGTACCGGTGCGGTCGCTCTTGAAGGTGCCGTTCTCGCGCACGTGGCGCATCAGGTCGAGGTACTGTTTCATGATGGACTCGAAGCGGGCGCCGAGGCGCAAGTGAAAAAGGCTGCGCGAATAGTAAAAGCACAGGCCCGGCTTGTCTCGCTGGCGCGACGAGCCGGGCGTACGAATCAGGCTGAAGCGTTGGCACCCTCGCGCCGATAGGCCCAGGCGATCATCCCGGCGCCGAGCAGCACCATCGGCACGCAGAGCACCTGGCCCATGGTCAGCCAGCCGAACGCCAGATAGCCGAGCTGAGCATCCGGCACGCGGACGAACTCGACGATGAAACGGAAGATGCCGTAGCACACGGCGAACAGCCCGGACACCGCCATGGTCGGTCGCGGTTTGCGCGAATAGAACCAGAGGATCAGGAACAGCGCGACGCCCTCCAGGGCGAACTGGTAGAGCTGCGAAGGGTGACGCGCCAGTTGCTGCGGATCGGTGGGAAAGACCATCGCCCAGGGCACGTCGGTCGCCTTGCCCCATAGTTCGGCGTTGATGAAGTTGCCGATACGCCCGGCGCCCAGCCCGATCGGCACGAAGGGCGCGATGAAGTCCATCAGTTCGACGAACCGCTTGCCGTTGCGCCGGGCGAAGATCCAGGTGCACAGCAGCACGCCGATCAGGCCGCCATGAAAGGACATGCCACCCTTCCACACCTGCAGGATCAGGCTCGGATCGTTGATGTAGGACGCCAGGTCGTAGAACAGCACATAGCCCAGGCGCCCACCGACGATTACCCCCATTGCCACCCAGAACACCAGGTCAGATAGCTTGTCCCTGTCCCACTCCGGAGCGAAGCGCTGCACCCGGCGCGATGCCAGCCACCAGGCGCCGCCGATGCCGACCAGGTACATCAGGCCATACCAGTGAATCTGCAACGGGCCGAGGGAAACGGCCACGGGGTCTATCTGCGGATAAGGCAGCATCCAGCGCTCCTCAAATCAGAAAATTGATACCGACAGTCACCAGCAGCAACGCGAACAGCCGCTTGAGCAGCGTCGGCGACAGCCGGTGCGCTAGATTAGCGCCCAGCCGCGCAAAGAGCATGCTGGTCGCGGCAATGCCGACCATGGCCGGCAGGTAGACGAAACCCAGGCTCCACTCCGGCAACTGCTCATTCTGCCAGCCAACCACCATGAAACTCAGCGCACCAGCGATGGCGATCGGCAGCCCACAGGCAGCGGATGTACCAATCGCCTGCTGTATCGGCACGCTACGCCAGCAGAGAAAAGGCACCGTCAGCGAGCCGCCACCGATGCCGAAGATCGCCGAAGCCCAGCCAATCACCGCACCGGCAATGGACAGTCCCGGCTTGCCCGGCACATCGCCGCCGGCCTTGGGCAGAAAGTCGAAGGCCATCTGTACGGCCATGAGAATGGCGAATACACCGATGATCTTCTGCAACTGAGGCCCCTGAATCGCCTCGGCGGTCAGGCTGCCGAGTGCGGCGCCGACCACGATACCCACAGTCATCCAGAGCACCAGCGGCCAGCGTACCGCGCCCCTGCGATGGTGCGCGAGGATCGAATTGAAAGAGGTGAAGACGATGGTTGCCAGCGAAGTTCCAATAGCCAGGTGGGTCAGAATCTCAGGCGCGAAACCATGCAGGGTGAAACTGAACACCAGCACCGGCACGATCACCAGACCGCCACCAACGCCGAACAACCCGGCCAGCACACCGGCAAGCGCGCCAAGACCGAGATAAAGCACGAACTCCATCGGAGTCATCCTGAAAAACAAAGCGGCATGGTAGCTGAAAAGCGGGCTGGAGGCTGGAGGTGAGGTAGCGTTACCCGGTTTTACTCGCGGCCTTTGGTCAGCCGACAGGGCGTGACCCGAGCTGCCTTTTCGTCTAGCCTCCAGCCTCCATCGCCTTTTTCGACGCCTATGTGCCTGATCGTTTTCGCCTGGCGGCCATCGCACGCCGCGCCCTTGGTAGTCGCAGCCAATCGTGACGAATTCCACGCCCGCCCGACACTGCCGCTGGCACCCTGGGAAGACGCACCCCAGCTGTTTGCCGGGCGCGATCTGCAAGCCGGCGGCACCTGGATGGGTATCACACCGGCCGGCCGCTTCGCCGCGCTGACCAACATCCGCGCACCGGGAGAGCCACTTGGCAGTCGCTCTCGTGGCGAGTTGCCGGAACGCTACCTGCGCGCCGACATGCCGCCCGAGGAATACCTGGACAGACTGGCAGCACAATGCCGGGAATATTCGGGGTTCAACCTGCTGGTGGGCGACAATCGGGCGCTCTGGCACCTGAACTCCCATGAAGGAGTACCGCGCAGGCTCGCGGAGGGCATCTATGGGCTATCCAATGCCTCACTGGATACGCCCTGGCCGAAACTCGTCCGCGCTCGGACGATGCTTTCCAGCCATCTCGAACCCCTCTGCACCGAAGCCTTGCTGCAACTGCTGGCCGATGACCAGCAGGCCGCCGGGCACGAGCTACCAAATACCGGTGTGACGCCGGAGCTCGAGCGGCTGCTGTCGAGCATCTTCATCGCCAGCCGCGACTATGGCACCCGCGCCAGCACGGCGCTGATTCGCCGCAGCGACGGTTCGCTGGAGATACGCGAGCGCAGCTTCGGTCCCGACGGTTTTCTGGGCGACGTTCATTTCCTGCACCCAGCAACACCTGACCGTTAGGGATCAGCGAAGGCCGCTTGCGGCAAGACGCGAACTCAGACTGCCGCCGACGGATTGATCAACTTGTTCAGCCCCAGGTTGCGCAACGCCAGTTGCACTGTGGCGTGAGTGACCTCGGGGCTGTCGATGCACATGACCTTGGCCAGCAGATCACGGGCGGTTTGCATGCTGATCTGGCGCAACAACCATTTCACCTTGGGCAGGTTGGTGGCGTTCATCGACAGGCTGTCGAAACCCATCGCCAACAGCAATACGGCCGCCGCGGGATCGCCCGCCATCTCGCCGCAGATACTCACCGGCTTGCCCTCTTGGTGGGCTTCCTTGACGATCCGCTGCAGCGCTTCAAGCACCGCCGGGTGCAGATAGTCGTATAGGTCGGCGACGCGCGGATTGTTGCGATCAACCGCCAGCAGGTACTGGGTCAGGTCGTTCGAGCCCACCGAGATGAAGTCCACCTGGCTGGCCAGTTCGCGGGTCAGGTAGACAGCTGCCGGCACTTCAATCATGACGCCGATCGGCGGCATCTCGACGTCCATGCCTTCGTCGCGCACCTCGCCCCAGGCACGGTGGATCAGGTGCAGCGACTCTTCCAGTTCGCGGATACCCGAGATCATCGGCAGCAGGATGCGTAGATTGTTCAGCCCGACGCTGGCCTTGAGCATGGCACGGGTCTGCAGCAGGAAGATTTCGGGATGATCGAGCGTCACCCGGATACCGCGCCAGCCGAGGAAGGGGTTTTCCTCCTTGATGGGGAAGTATGGCAGGCTCTTGTCGCCGCCGATATCCAGGGTTCGCATGGTCACCGGCAGTGGATGGAAGGCTTCGAGCTGTTCGCGATAGATCGCCATCTGCTCCTTCTCGCTGGGGAAGCGCTCCTTGATCATGAAGGGCACTTCTGTGCGGTACAGCCCAACGCCTTCGGCACCTCGCTCCTGGGCGCGCACCACATCGGCGAGCAGCCCGGTATTGACCCACAGCGGAATACGGTGGCCATCGGTAGTCACGCAGGGCAGCTCGCGCAGCACGTCGAGCCCCGCCGAGAGCTGGCGCTCCTGCTCGGCCAGCTGCAGGTATTGCTCGCGCAGCACCTTGGCCGGGTTGGTGATGATCTCGCCGCGAGTACCGTCGATGATCAGCTCGATGCCATCGACCTTCGAATATGGCAGATCCACCGCACCCATCACGGTGGGAATCCCCATGGCGCGGGCAAGGATAGCGACGTGGGAGTTACTTGAACCCAGCACCGAGACCATCCCGGCCAGCCGCCCTTCCGGCACCTCGCCGAGCATCGCCGGGGACAGTTCTTCGCTGACCAGGATGGTTTTTTCGGGATAGGTCAGGGTCTGCTTGCGCGCTTCCTGCAGATAGCCGAGCAGGCGCCGGCCGATATCCTTGACATCGGAGGCGCGCTCGCTGAGGTAGGCATCGTCCATCATCTCGAAGCGCACGACATGGTCGCTGACCACCTGGCGCAGCGCGCCCTGCGCCCACTGGCCGGTGCGAATGAGCTGGGTGACCTCGCCGCCCAGCGCGGAATCCTCGAGCATCATCAGGTAGACGTCGAACAGCGCCCGCTCTTCCTTGCGCATCTGGCTGGCCAGCCGCTCGGACAACGCGCGCATGTCGGCACGTACTGCCTGCAGCGCCGACTCGAAGAGCGTCAGCTCGGCCTCGATCTCGGCCTTTTCGATCGATTTGTCGGGCACCACGTCCAAATCCGCTGGCGGTAGCACCACCACCGCCGTGCCGACGGCCGCGCCAGGCGCGCCGGGGATGCCGATGAAGCGGGTTTCCTGGATGCCCTTGCCCTGGCGGCCGAGGCCGCGGATCGAGCCGGTCGCCTCGGCATGGGCTATGACCCCGGCCAGTTGCGCGCTCATGGTGACCAGGAAGGCTTCCTCGCCCTCGTCGAACTGGCGGCGCTCCTTCTGCTGGATGACCAGCACGCCCATCACCCGCCGGTGGTGAATGATCGGCGCACCGAGGAAGGACGCATAGCGCTCTTCACCCGTCTCGGCGAAGTAGCGATAGCGCGGATGTTCGGAGGCATGCTCGAGATTGAGCGGCTCCTCGCGCGAGCCCACCAGACC
>JBKEBY010000089.1:0-25616 GCA_047973445.1 Pseudomonas sp. | reverse complement strand
TGTGCTCGGACAGCGCTGCTGTTTATGCCCATTTCGCCAAGGCAGAAGGCATCACTCACCGACCGATCAATCCTAGCCAGAAGCGCAGGGTCGATGGACCTTTCCACATCCAGAACGTGAACGCCTACGACAGCCGGTTGAAGGGCTGGATGATTCCCTTTCATGGTGTGGCCACCAAGTACCTGACGCATTACTTGGGATGGCGTCGCCTGCTCGAACGTCATAAGACCCAGCTCAATCCATTGATTTGATTGTGGGAAGCGCTGGGACGAGCGGCTATGCAACAGCTAACTCAGACATAGCCTTTCTTTTTTCCTTCTTTCTTTCCTGTAGTGGCGATGCTGGCGACCCATGGTCGCAGTGCGATTTGCCGCTCCGTATTCATGCGTCTGCGAGTGCTGCTCGAAGGCTCTGTCTTCGGGCTTCGACGTGCCCGCAGGGAAAACGGCAGCAAGGCTATACCTGAGCGTTGCGTTCAGGTTTTTCTTGATTCCCATCAAGCGGATTTCGATAGGCACCTTCTTAAACTGGCCGCGCCAAGCCATGAGGAGGCGACCATGTCCGACACCTTCACCAAGGGGATGGCCAGGAATATTTACTTTGGGGGAAGTGTGTTCTTCTTCCTGGTATTCCTAGGTCTGACCTATCACACAGAGCAGACTTTTCCAGAACGTACCAACGCATCGGAGTTGACCGAGGCGGTAGTGCGCGGCAAGGAAGTCTGGGAAAACAACAACTGCATCGGCTGTCACAGTCTGCTTGGTGAGGGCGCCTACTTCGCGCCGGAACTGGGCAACGTCTTTGTTCGTCGCGGTGAGGATGCGGCCTTCAAGCCCTTCCTGAGCGCATGGATGAAGGCACAGCCGCTGGGCGCCCCAGGGCGTCGCGCGATGCCGCAGTTCAACCTGAGCGAGCAGGAAGTCGACGATCTGGCGGAGTTCCTGAAGTGGACTTCGAAGATCGATACCAACAACTGGCCGCCAAACAAGGAGGGCTGAGAGATGAGCATCATGAATCCGCATCTCAAATTCCAATCGCAAGCGGTCGCCAAACCCTACTTCGTATTTGCTCTGATTCTATTTGTCGGACAGATTCTGTTCGGCCTGATCATGGGGCTGCAGTACGTGGTCGGCGACTTCCTGTTCCCGCTGATCCCCTTCAACGTGGCGCGGATGGTTCACACCAACCTGCTGATCGTCTGGCTGCTGTTCGGCTTCATGGGCGCGGCCTACTACCTCATTCCCGAGGAAGCGGATCGCGAGCTGCATAGCCCGAAACTGGCAATCCTGCTGTTCTGGGTGTTCGCCGCCGCTGGCGTGCTGACCATCCTGGGCTACCTGCTGGTGCCCTACGCGGCGCTTGCGCAGATGACCGGCAACCACCTGCTGCCGACCATGGGGCGGGAGTTCCTGGAACAACCGACGATCACCAAGATCGGCATCGTGGTGGTGGCCCTGGGCTTCCTCTACAACGTCGGCATGACACTGCTCAAGGGGCGCAAGACCGCGATCAGCATGGTCATGATGACCGGCCTGATCGGCCTGGCAGTGTTCTTCCTGTTCGCCTTCTACAACCCGGAAAACCTGGCGCGCGACAAGTACTACTGGTGGTTCGTGGTGCACCTGTGGGTGGAAGGTGTGTGGGAACTGATCATGGGTTCGATGCTGGCCTTCGTCCTGATCAAGATCACCGGCGTCGACCGCGAGGTAATCGAGAAGTGGCTGTATGTGATCATCGCCATGGCGCTGATCTCCGGCATCATCGGTACCGGTCACCACTTCTTCTGGATCGGTGCGCCTGAGGTCTGGCTGTGGCTCGGCTCGATCTTCTCGGCTCTGGAACCGCTGCCGTTCTTCGCCATGGTGCTGTTCGCGCTGAACATGGTGAACCGTCGTCGTCGCCAGCATCCGAACAAGGCCGCTTCGCTGTGGGCCATCGGTACCACCGTGACTGCGTTCTTCGGTGCGGGCGTGTGGGGCTTCCTGCATACCCTGGCTCCGGTGAACTACTACACCCACGGTTCGCAGCTGACGGCAGCGCATGGTCACCTGGCGTTCTACGGTGCCTACGCGATGATCGTGATGACCATGATCAGCTACGCCATGCCGCGTCTGCGTGGCCTGGGTGAAGCACCGGATGCACGTGCTCAGCGCATCGAGATCTGGGGCTTCTGGCTGATGACCGTGTCGATGGTTGCGATCACGCTGTTCCTGACCGCAGCAGGTGTGGTTCAGGTCTGGCTGCAGCGCATCCCGGCAGACGGTGCCGCCATGTCCTTCATGAATACCACCGACCAGCTTGCCATCTTCTTCTGGCTGCGCCTGGTTGCCGGTGTGTTCTTCCTGATCGGCCTGGTTTGCTACCTGTACAGCTTCAGGCAGCGTGGTCGCGTGACCGCTGACGTGCCTGCGGCAGCCACCGTGTCCTGAGTTCGACTGCGACATGTATAACGGCCCGGCTGATTCCTAGCGGGCCGTTTCTGTTTTTCAAATGCGCTACGGAGTGATTGTTCATGGCCTTTACCATCGAAGTTGAAGAGTGGGTCGGCAGCGTCTGGCATCGCTTCATCACCCGTCGCGCAAGCCCCGATTTCCCCGAAGCCTGTGTCGAACTGGAGAGTATGCGCCGTCCTCTGGCGATGCTTTTCCGAGCCATGGGCGGCGCCAGCGGCATAGGTGTGGAGGCCGCCAGCGCGCGTGATCTGATGTTGCGGCGCAATCTGTTGCAGCAGGTCGCCGGCACTTGCAAGCAATTGCCGGTGGCCTGGTGCGACGCCAACAACCTGCGCCTGCCGCAGAGCCTTGCGGTCTACCCCGAGGTTTCGCTCAATCAGGATTTGTATCGCTGGCTGGCGCTGCTTGCCGCGCAGGCCGGCGAGATGCGCCATTGGGCGCGTGACAACCAGCGCTGGACTCAGTCGATTCTCCAGCGCTTCCCCGCCATGCGCCCGCGTTACGAGCGTTTGGTGGAGGCACATTTGCAGTTGCGACCGGAGCCCGATTCGCTTCCCAGAGCTGAGGCAGCGCTGGAACGGGCGCTGCGTCAGGCGCTGCGCGAGCCGGGCAGTGTCGAGCTGTTTCCGCGCAGTGAGGTGGCACCCTGGCCGCTGCCGATGTGGCTGTATCCGGCCGAGAATCTGGGTGTGCCACAGGCCACCGAACTGGCAGAAGAGGACCAGGACAACAACCTGCAGGCACCACCTGCCGAACAGAGCGGCATACGCAAGCGTGCCAAGCGTGTCGAGGACAACACCAGCAAGGGCGGGCTGATGCTGTTCCGCCTGGAAAACCTGTTCAGCTGGTCCGAGCATGTCGAACTCGATCGCCAGAACGACGATAGTGAGAACGAAGATGCCTCGCGTGTGGCCGAGGACCTCGACGAGATCGCCATGTCGCGTCAGCGCATGCGCAAGGGCGGCGGCCTGAAATTGCACCTGGACCTGCCGCCGGCTGACGTCGACGACATTCCGCTGGGCGAAGGGATCAAGCTGCCGGAATGGGACTATCGTAAACAGTGCCTGCAGGACGACTTCGTCAACCTGCAGATGATGCTGCCGCGAGGCTCCGAACCCAGAGGGTTGCCGGTGCGGCTGGGGCCGCTGGCGCGGCGGCTGCGCCGGCAGTTCGAGAATCTGCGCAACGACCGGCAATGGCTGCGCGGGCAACCCCAGGGGTCGGAGTTGGACATGCAGGCCTGGCTGGATTTTCATGTCGAGCGTCAGCACGGCCAGTGCGCCGAGCGCGGGCTGTTCATGGAGCAGCGGCAGAACCGGCGTGACCTGGCCTGCCTACTGCTGGCCGACTTGTCGATGTCCACCGATGCGCACCTGAATGACGAGCACCGGGTGATCGATGTGATCGCCGACAGCCTGATGCTGTTCGGCGAAGCCCTGTCGGCGGTAGGGGACGACTTCGCGCTGTACGGCTTTTCTTCGCTACGCCGTCAACAGGTGCGCATGCAGGAGCTGAAGAGCTTTCGCCAGCGCTACGGCGACGAAACCCGCGGTCGCATTCAGGCATTGCGCCCCGGCTTCTACACCCGCATGGGTGCCGCCATTCGCCAGGCTACCGACTTGCTCGGCGCGCGCAAGCAGCGGCGCAAGCTGCTGCTGCTGGTAACCGATGGCAAACCCAACGACCTGGATCTTTACGAGGGTCGTTATGGGGTGGAAGATACCCGCATGGCTGTACTGGAGGCGCGCCGCCAGGGCCTGCTGCCTTTCTGTATCACCATCGACAGCGAGGCCGGGGATTACCTGCCCTATATGTTCGGTGCCAACGGCTACACCCTGATCAAGGACCCGCAGCAACTGCCGTTCCGCCTGCCACAGCTGTACAAGCAACTGACCCAGGGGTGACCGAGCCACTCCGAGCGTTCCCGTGCTCCCGCGCGGGAACGCTTTCGTGAGGCTACGTCGTGGTGTTGTGTTGAGAAGTGAAGAGTGAGGCAGAGAGGAGCGAAGCGCTGGAGTGTCCCGCGCCCCGTTCCCATGCGAGAGCGGGGGAGCGATCAGGATGCGAGGGCAGCGACCCGCAAGGCACGATCTGCGCCCCGGAGCGTGGGAGTCGGCAAATCAGAAGAGGTGTCGTGGCAGCCAGACGATCATCGCGCCGCAGAACACCGTCAGCCATATACAGAACCACATGAAGCGTCGCTGGCGCCGCTCCGGCGCGCTGTCGGCATGCTCGGGCAGGGGCATGCCGCAGTTGTCGCATTCGGCCTGCTTGGGCGGGTTCTGTTGTTGGCAGTAGAGGCAGTTGGGCATTATCGAATCCTCGTCATCGGCCGCAGCTTGCCACGTGCTGCGCCTGATTGCGGTTGATGGCGATCAATCGCCCGTGAAACGGGCTTGAAGTGCCGGGCCGCACCGAATCACTCGAATTGCTCCAGCCGGTGGCGATCGAGGATCGCGATCTGCCGACCTTCCTGGGTGATGATGCCTTCGTCGATGAGACGGCGGATAATCCGCGAGAAGGTTTCCGGCTGGATCGACAGGTGTCCTGCCACCAGTTGCTTGGCCATAGGCAATTCGAAGCTGTTGCCGCCGTCCTTTACCTTGTTCAACTGTGTAATCAGATAGCGCACCACGCGGTGGGTGGCGTTCTTCAGCGACAGGGTCTCGATTTCATTGATGCGCTGGTGCAGACGTACGCACAACTTGCCGAGCAGGGCGAACGATAGCCGCTGGTTGGCTTCCAGCAGGCGCATGTAGGCGGTATTGGAAAAGCGATAGACCTGCGAAGGGCAGACGGCTTGCGCCGAAGCGACATAGTTGGATGTATCCATCAGCATCATGGCTTCAGCGAAGGTCTGGCGATTGCCGATGACCTCGAAGACCTTTTCCTGTCCATCGGGCGTCAGCCGGTAGATCTTGACCGCCCCGGAGATGACGAAATAGAACGAATGCGCCGGCTCGCCCTGGTGGAACAGGTTGTCTCCCTTGTCCAGGTTGAGAAGCTGGCTGGCATTCATCAAATCGTCCATCTGCTCGTCGTTCAGGGGTTCGAACAGGTGGTGGCTACGAAGGATCTGGTGGTGTACGCGATGAAGCACCATACGAGGCGTCCTGTCTTCTCGGAACTGAAAGGCGTTAAGAGTACCAGTTGCAAGCCTAGCCGTGCCGTGCGACACGGCGCTAGCAAGCTTGTTGAAAAACTACCTACGTTGCCATTGCTGCGTTAAAACAGACTCTGAATGCTCATTTAAAACACCTGAACTGCACTTTCTCGCCGGTTTGCCTTGCACTGGCTGACTTGTCCACATTTTTCAACGGCCTGCCAGCCCTGCGAGTGCCGAGTCAGCGCCAGAGTGGCTCGTCGAAGGTTTTGGCGTAACGTTGCAAGGCGGTGACGATATGTTCCAGTCCCGCCTCTTGCCGTTCCGTTTGGGAAAGGGCATTGGCGCCCTCGATCAGCTCGGCGAGCAGCAGGTGCAGTGCGGCATCCGCATCGGCGGGCAGGTCGCAATGGTCGACCATGTAGGCGATGGCGTCATGGGTGGCCTGCTGCAGCCGAGCTGCCTCAGCAGCGTCGAGCGGCGCCTGGGGGGCGTCCGGCAGTGTCTGTTGCACGGCGTCCTGAATGCGTGACATGCCCTCGCGCAGGCTGGCGTCGGTGGCCCATCTCTGACCGTCGGGCGCCGAGATCGAGGTCTGTTCGCCATGCGCGTGATGGCCGTGTGAATGCTCGGTGGCCTGAACCGTTCCGCTGGTGACGGCAAGCGCGAAGCCTGTCGCCACCGCCAGTATCGAGGCCACTGCTATGCCCCATGCCAAAGGTTGGATAATTGCTTTCATATCACCTCCGATAGCCCGGCTGAAGGCCTGCTCGTTCGTATTGTTGTGTCATTCGGCCGAAGCGTTGGCGAACAGGATGTTGTTCTCCAGGTGGATGTGCTGCATCAGGTCGTCGTGCAGCTCTTCCAGGCCGCGATACAGCGCGCGCCAGGTGTTGCAGGCGTTCTCGGGGGGCGTGATGTCGTTGGTGAGTTCTGCCATACGCTTGAGCGCGGCGCCGTGCTGGTCGTGCTCGAAGCGCATCACCGCGATCGGCCCCTGACTCTGCGGTAGCTTCATGCCACGTTGCAGCATCGGGAACAGGATCTGTTCTTCCTTGAGCATGTGGCTTTCCAGTTCCTGCTGCATGTTCCAGAGATGCTCGGCGAGCCCCACTGGACAGTCGGCCTTGTTGCCATGAACCTGCTCGACCCGATTGGCCAGGCGTATCAGTTCGGGAAACTGTTCGCGGTGCCGCTCATGAAAACGCTCGAGAACGTGCTCGATGAGCGCGCCGGCCGGCTCGCTGCGCCAATCCGGCTGCGTGTCGGAGTGGTTGCCCAGGGCGGCGAGCTGCTCGGCAATGGCCTGCGCATCGAGGGCGCGCTGGCTGGCAGCGTCGCGCAGGCTGGTGTTGCCACCGCAGCAGAAATCCAGCTTGTACTGGCGGAACACACGGGTGGCTCCGGGGATGAGGCAGGCCAGGTTGCCCAGGGTTTGCTCGGTCAATGCAATGGTCATGGATGGAATCCTGAGTTGAGCGTTTGCCCCTACAAACGCAAGGGCTGTGCCAGCTTCAACTCGCTGTAATACCAAGGGTTGCAGATAGAGATGGTCAAAATCACCGATAGCGGATATGGTTCAAAAAACCCTAGAAGGTGACTAGTACCATGATGGAAGAGGCGTTGCTCGCCGACCTGGTGACTGAACTGCCCAACGCGGTTCGCCTGCAACGGCTGGTGCATACGCTGCATCAGCGTTTTCGCTGCGGAGCGGTGGTTCTGCTGCGGCTCGATGAGGACGCGCTACGGCCATTGGCAGCGGTGGGGTTGGTGCAGGAAGCCCTGGGACGGCGCTTCGTCGTGGCTCAGCATCCGCGGCTGGCGGCTATCCTGTCGCAGCGGGAGCCCACCTGGTTCGAGCCCGACAGTCGCTTGCCCGACCCTTACGATGGGTTGCTTGATCAGCACGTCGGCGAGCCACTGCCCGTACACGACTGCATGGGCATTAGCCTGTATGTCGAGGGTGCGCTCTGGGGCGCGCTGACCCTTGATGCGCTGCATGCCGGTACCTTTGATGATGAGATTCGGTGTGATCTGCAGCGCTACACCCTGTTGATCGAGGCGGCGGTACGAATCACCCGGCTGGAGCATGAAAACCGCGGGTTGCGCCTGGCGCGTAGCGATGTGCTGGAAAATACCTTGGTGCCCGGTGACGACGAGATCCTCGGGCAGAGCCCGGTTATCCGCGACCTGTTGCGCGAGCTGGTAGTGGTTGCGGACTCCGAATTGCCCGTGTTGCTACTGGGCGAAACCGGTGTTGGCAAGGAGCTGTTCGCGCGCTGGCTGCATCGGCACTCGCGTCGGCGCAACAAGCCGCTGGTGCTGGTCAACTGCGCGGCGCTGCCCGAGTCGCTGGCCGAGAGCGAGTTGTTCGGTCATGTGAAGGGGGCCTTCTCCGGCGCCACCACCGATCGCCCTGGACGTTTCGATGCGGCCAATGGCGGTACGCTGCTGCTTGATGAGGTGGGAGAGTTGCCGCTCACGGTGCAGGCCAAACTGTTGCGTACGCTGCAGAACGGCGAGATTCAGC
This sequence comes from Pseudomonas sp., assembly GCA_047973445.1. Lineage (GTDB taxonomy): Bacteria > Pseudomonadota > Gammaproteobacteria > Pseudomonadales > Pseudomonadaceae > Stutzerimonas. Next base: position 17,530 of record JBKEBY010000089.1, on the reverse strand, counting down.
GGCTGGGAGCGGACAAGCCGCGCCAGGTCGATGTGCGCATCATTGCTGCTACCAACCGCAATCTGCGTGAGAGTGTACGTGACGGGCATTTCCGGGCGGACCTCTATCACCGGCTTTCGGTCTATCCGGCGCCGATTCCGCCGCTGCGCGAGCGTGGAAACGACGTGCTGCTGCTGGCTGGGTATTTCCTCGAACTGAATCGCGCTCGGCTGGGGCTGCGCAGCATGCGTCTGTCGCCTGCGGCGGAGCGTGCGCTGCTCGGCTATGCCTGGCCCGGCAATGTGCGCGAACTGGAGCACGTGATCAGTCGTGCTGCGTTACGTATGCTCAGCCAGGGCGCCTCGCGTCGCGAGATACTCACGCTGGAGCCGGAACTACTGGATCTGGACAGCTCGCCGGCGGCTTCCGCTGCGGATGCACTCGGAACGACCGAGTCCCTCGCCGCACAGCAGATCCTCTCGCTACGCGAGACGGTCGATGCCAGTCAGCGCCAGGCCATCGTCCATGCGCTGGAAGCCAGTGGGGAGAATTGGGCGCAGGCGGCGCGGCTACTGGACGTCGATCCGAGCAACCTGCACAAGCTGGCACGACGGCTGAAGCTGAAATGATCGACGGTGCGTAAGAGTCGTGCGTCACGCCATTGGAATGTGTACGCGCGGGCAGGGTCTACTCCAGTAACCACATAGGTGAGGAACGGACATGGCCCTGGATCAGAACGAGTTCGAGGTGCTGTTGGCCCAGATAAAGCTGCACGCCGATCGCGCGGTCAGCGAGAACGCGCCACAGCATTACCAGGCAGCCTTCGAGGCCAGCATGGAAGCCATGCGCCTGCTGGCGAAAGAAACCGGCAACTGGCGGCAGATGGTCGCTCGTGCCACGGAAGAGTTCGAAGGGGACGAAGGGATATGACGCAGCCGGAAGCTTGAAGCGGGCTGAGCAACTTTTTGGTACATGGAAAGTTGATAAAAGCGCTGAAGGCGGAACGAAAAATCCTGACGGGGCCTTGACGCACACTCTCCAGCTTCCAGCTTCCAGCTTCCAGCTTCCAGCTTCCAGCTTCCAGCTTTCAGCTTTCAGCTTTCAGCTGACACCCCAACCATCTGATAAGCCGTTTCCAGCGCGACCTGCAAGCTGCCGGTGTCGATACGACCCGTGCCTGCCAGGTCCAGTGCGGTGCCATGGTCGACCGAGGTGCGCACGATGGGCAGACCCAGCGTGACATTAACAGCCGCACCGAAGCCCTTGTACTTGAGTACCGGCAAACCCTGATCGTGGAACATCGCCAACACCGCGTCACAGTGCTCCAGATGCTTCGGCGTGAACAGAGTATCGGCCGGCAGCGGTCCGATCAGGTCGATGCCTTCCTCGCGCAGCAGGGCCAGCGCAGGTTCGATGATCTCGATCTCTTCGCGGCCCAGATGACCACCTTCACCTGCATGGGGGTTGAGTCCGCAAACCAGAATGCGCGGCTGGGCGATGCCGAACTTTTCCACCAGGTCGGCATGCAGGATGCGCGTGACCCTGCACAGACGCTCGATGGTTATCGCTACCGCCACATCCTTGAGTGGCAGGTGAGTGGTCACCAGCGCTACGCGCAAGCCGCGCGTGGCGAGCATCATGACCACCTGTTCGGTATGTGTCAGTTCGGCGAGAAACTCGGTATGCCCGGAAAACGCGATTCCGGCTTCGTTGATCACACCTTTGTGAACTGGGGCGGTGACCATGCCGGCGAAGTCGCCCGCCAGGCAGCCCTGTCCTGCGCGGGTCAGGGTTTCCAGTACGTAGCGGGCATTGCGGGCGTCCAGCCGGCCCGGCTCTGCCGGCACTTGCAGAGGGGTGTCCCAGACATAAAGGCTGCCGGCTGGGGCCGGCGTTTGTGGCCAGGCACCAGGGCTGACGGGCAGCAGCTGGATAGCCAGCCCAAGCAACTCGGCCCGCGTCTTGAGCAGTTCAAGACTGGCGATAGCGATCACTGCCTGCGGCTGCGCCTCGCGGGCCATGAGCAGGCTGAGGTCGGGGCCGATTCCGGCCGGTTCGCCGGGGGTGAGAACGAAGGGGCGGGGAGCGGTCATTGGTATGTTCTCGGCATGGGCGGCGGAAGCTCGTCTGGAATGAAAACGGGGTGGCAACCCTTCGGTTATCACCCCGCATTCTGACTCGCAGTTTCGTAGGCTGGATCGTGCTTCATCGATCCACCGAGCGGAGTTGCGGTGGATGTAAAGAGCGACATCCTCCCTACGTTTTTCTCCAGCTTACAGCTTGATTTCCACGTACGCTTCGTCGCGGATCTGACGCAGCCAGGACTGCAGTTCTTCGTCGTACTTGCGGTTGCGTAGCAGGTTAAGCGCCTGCTGCTCGCGAAACTCCTCGCTGGTATCGGTGGCGCGGCGGCCCAGTACTTCCAGGATGTGCCAGCCGTAGGCGGACTTGAAGGGTTCGGAAAGCTCGCCGCTCGCGCTGTTGGTCATGACTTCGCGGAATTCGGGTACCAGCGAGTTGGGGTCGATCCAGTTCAGGTCGCCACCATTGAGGGCAGAGCCGGGGTCTTCGGAGAAGTTGCGCGCCAGTTCGGCGAAATCCTCGCCGGCTTCGATACGGTCGCGCAGGCGCTCGATCAGGCGGCGGCTTTCCTCTTCGCTGCGAATCTGGCTAGGCTTGATCAGGATGTGGCGAACATGGACTTCGTCGCGTACCTGGGTGTCGCCGCCGCGCTTGTCCAGCAGCTTGAGGATGATGAAGCCTGGTGGCGTACGCACCGGCTGGGTGACCTCGCCCACGGCGAGGTTGCGGACCTGGGTGTCGAACGGCGGCGGCAGTTGCGCGGCCTTGCGCCAGCCCATGTCGCCGCCTTCCAGCGCGTTTTCGCTAGCCGAGCGCGAGACGGCCAACTGAGCGAAGTCAGCACCCTGCTGCAATTGCTGATAGGTATCCGCAGCGCTTCGCTCGGCCGCCTGGATGGCCGCGGAATCCGAGGACTCGGGAACCGGGATCAGGATGTTGGCCAGCCGGTACTCTTCGGAAAGCTGTAGCTTGCCGAGGTCCGAGGCGAGGAAGTTTTCCACTTCCTGGTTGGATACCTGAATGCGCTCGGCGATACGGCGCTGACGCACACGGCTGATGACCATCTCCCGGCGAATCTGCTCGCGGGCGGTTTCCAGGCTCAGCCCGTCTGCCGCGAGGGCGCTGCGAAACTGGTCGAGGCTCATGTTGTTGCGCTGGGCGATGGTGGCCAGCGCCTGGTTGAGCTCTTCGTCCGAGATGCGGATGCCTGAGCGATCGCCGATCTGCAGTTGCAGGTTCTCGGTGATCAGACGCTCCAGCACCTGCTGCTGCATGACGTCCCTGGGTGGCATCTCGGCGCCACGTTTCTCTATGGTCTGCGCGACTTCGCTCAGGCGCTGCTCCAGCTGACTCTGCATGATCACGTCGTTGTCGACGATGGCGACGATACGATCCAGCGGGCGCACTTGGGCGGAGACAGAGGTGGCAAGTAGCGCGTTGCCCAGCAGCAAAGCGCCCAGCGTCAGCGGGCGCAGGTAATCAGAAAGCTTGATTTTCACGTTCACGGTAACCTTGTATGCCTTCGTCGAGGAATGTCTCAGTGGAGCCGCCGACGACGTTGCCGAGGCCTTTGAACACGATCTGCAGGAAAACTCCGTTATCCGGCTCGTCGTTCACGTCGGGGTTGAGATCGGTCTCGTCGTAATCGATCCAGTAGCGGTTGATCAGGCGTAGCTTCCAGCAGCAGCTGTTGTACTCGAAGCCGCCGAAGGCTTCCAGGGTGCGGTTGCGGCTGTAATCGTGCTGCCAGCGCCCGATTACGCTCCATTGCGGGACTACCGGCCAGATGAACGAGAAGTCATGCTGGTTGATCTTGTAGTAGTCCTTGATGTAGTTGGCCTGGCCTGGGGTTCCGAAGTCGCTGTCATAGGTCCACTGGCCGCTGGCCTGGTCGTAACGCATGGTGTCGTTGCGGTAGCGGTAGCCGATATTGACGATCTTGTTCGGATTGTCGGCCGGCTGATAGTGCCACATGGCGCTGCCGGAGCGGGTGCTGTGGCTGTCCGGGTCCCAGTTGAAGGTCGAGGTGAAATGCCAGTCGCGGTTGTAGCGGTACATGTATTCGAGGGCATAGGGTGATACCGATGACTGGGCCATGTCCCGGTCTCGATAGTCGATGCCAGGCATCTGCACCTTGCGATCTTCGAAGTAATAGGTCTGGCCGATGCTGAAGCGCTGGCGCTCGAAGCCGTTCGGTTCGATCCAGCGGTTGGTTACGCCCAGGGAAACCTGGTTGGCGTCGCCGATACGGTCCTTGCCGGAGAAGCGGTTTTCGCGCCATAGCGACGAGTAGCTGAAGCTGCTTTCGCTGGTATCGAAGACGGGGATCTCATCCTGATCTTCTTCGGGCACGTAGAGGTAGAACAGGCGCGGCTCGAGGGTCTGCCGGTAATCCTTGCCGAACCATTGGGTGTCGCGATCGAAATACAGGCCCGAGTCGACGCTGAAGATCGGTACGCTGCGGTCGGGAGAATCGTCGAAACCATCTCCAACACCGCCAGGGCCGTATATGCCACGGTTGTCCAGGTCAAGGTCGTATTGTGTGTAGGCATACTTGACCGACGGCTTGAGGAAGCCCCAGTTCCAATTCAGCGGCAGGCTGACACCTGGCTCCAAATGGATACGCTCGCCTTCGGCGCGATTGAGGCCGCTGACATAATTGTCATACCAGGGCTGCGGCGTGCCGTCCTCGTTAATGAAGTTGCCGCTGCGCAGGTCCCGTTGGAAGCTGACGAACTCGGTGCCATAGGTAAATTGCAAGCCACCCGGTTGGAAGGGCAGCGCGCCATTCAGCGTCAGCTGCGGCAGGCGTTCGTAAGGCGTGGTGTCGACCACGCTGGTCGCCTCGTAGGCGTGTACGTTGAGCGCGGCAGTGAAGGTGTCGCCGCGCCAGGTCAAGGAGCCCCGTTGGTCGAGGAAGTCAGGCTGGGCGATACCCAGCTGCGTGTCCAGATCCTGGAAGTAGTAGGGATCGCTGATGTCGGTATAGTCGATTTCGGCCAGCAGGCGCGAATCCAGGCCGCTGCGGTTCTGCCAACTGTACATCCAGCGCTGGTCTTCGTACTCGGACTGCAGCTTGCGGTCGTCGTTGCTGTCGTCCAGATAGGCGGCGCCGAACTGGCCTTCGCTGCTGCGCGTCAGGTAGCGGAACTCGCCTTCCATCAGCAAGCCGCGGTCGGACATGAAGTGCGGATAGAGCGTGGCGTCGAAGTTCGGCGCCAGGTTGAAGTAGTAGGGCGTCAACAGCGCCAGGCCGGTATCGCTGGAGGTGCCGATGGTCGGCATGAGGAAGCCGGACTGACGACGATCGTCGATGGGGAAGTGAATATAGGGTGTGTAGAACACCGGAATATCCTTGACCCGCAGCGTGACGTTGGTGGCCGAGCCGAAGCCGGTGGCCGGGTTCAGGGTGACGTTGTTGCCTTTCAGGTGCCAGGTGTTCTCGCCAGGCTCGCAACTGGTGTAGGTGCCGTCCTTGAGACGGATGATCGCGGTTTCCTCGCGCTTGGCGTATTGCGCGCTGCCGCGGACTCCTCCCTCGTGAATGACGTACTCGGCATTCTCGACCTTGGCTTCACCGGTATCCAGGAAAATCTCGGCACGGTCGCCGACCATCAGCGCGCTGCGGTCGCGCAAGCGGACGTTGCCGTTCAGCTCGCCGCGGTTTTCCAACTGATACAGGCTGGCTTCATCGGCCTCGGCCTGCATGCTGCCCTGACGCAGGACGACGTCGCCGGCCAGGGTGGCGATTTCCTGCTCCTGCTCGTAGCGCGTGGCCTTGGCCGATACATAGGTGGGTGCGTCGCTCATCGGCGTATCGTCGAATTGGCCGGGGCGGCTCGGTTCGACATAGGCGCCGGCGCAGTAGGGGCCTGTTTCGGCGAGCTGGGCGTTGGTCAGCTGATCGCGCGGTACCCAGTCCAGATGGCTGTAGTCGGCGCTGCGCGAGGCCAGTGCGCGACCTTTGCTTTCCGTGACCAGGCGAGTTGTGGCAGCCTCCGGCTTCGCCTTGCCCGTGGTGGACTTTTCGGTTGCGGCTGTCGTAGTGGCTGCACTGCCGGTATGCACCGGGCGCGGCGGCGAGTCGGTTGCGACGGGCGCAGTGGCGCACGCCCAGCCGCCGGAAGGGCCAGGCTGACAGGCGAACTGTTCATTGGCGGTCGCGATCGAAATCGCCAGGGGCTGCAATGCGAGCAGACCGCCGGTTACCAGAAGGGGAAGTCTCTTGCGAACAGCGGGGGATTTGACTGCCATCTTGTATTTTGATCCGTGCTTGCGGCGAGCCATCGGCCGGGCTGGGCCGCACGCCTCTCGATGGTCTGAAAAAGTTGCTGGATAATAAAGCATGACCCGTCTATCGGCTAGCGCCGCGGAGAACACCCTTATGCACCAAGATAACCGCCTGCAGGAGCTGGGCGCCTGGCTGGAACCACAATTGGCCGAGCTGTTCGAGCGCCGCGGTTGGGGAGAGATACCCCCGGCGAAGCTGATACCCGCCAGCAGTGATGCCAGTTTTCGCCGCTATTTCCGCTGGGAGGCCGAAGGGCGAAGCCTAGTGGTGATGGATGCACCGCCGCCGCAGGAGAACTGCCGGCCTTTCGTCAAGATGGCAGGCTTGCTGGCCGAGGCGGGATTGCATGTGCCGGAGATTCTGGCCGAGGATCTGGAGCGTGGTTTCCTGCTGCTCAGCGACCTGGGGCGCCAGACCTATCTGGACGTCATCGACGACGGTAATGCGGATGCGCTGTTCGGCGATGCCATTCGGGCCCTGCTGGACCTTCAGCAGTGGCCGGTCTTGCCAGCCCTGCCGGCTTATGATGAAGCGCTTCTGCGACGCGAACTGCAGCTGTTTCCCGAGTGGTACGTGCAGCGTCACCTCGGCCACGTCTTCAGCGCGGCGCAGCAGCAGGCGTGGGAACGGACCTGCCAACTGCTGATCGATTCGGCGCTGCGGCAGCCGACAGTCCTGGTGCATCGAGACTACATGCCGCGCAACCTCATGCTCAGCACGCCGAATCCGGGGGTTCTGGATTTCCAGGATGCGGTGATCGGGCCGGTGACCTATGACATTACCTCGCTGTTCAAGGATGCCTTTCTCAGCTGGCCTGAGGAGCGGGTGCAAGGCTGGTTGCGGCAGTACTGGGAGTCGGCGCGTGCGGTCGGCATTCCGGTGCAGGAAAGCTTCGCCGACTTTCAACAGGCCAGCGACCTGATGGGCCTGCAACGTCACCTCAAGGTCATCGGCATCTTCGCCAGGATCTGTCATCGCGACGGCAAGCCGCGTTACGTCGCCGATGTGCCGCGTTTCTTCGCCTATATCGACAGCGTCACGGCGCGTCGGCCGGAGCTCGCCGAGTTGCGGGCGTTGCTGGAAGAGCTGCCGCAGGTGAGCGTATGAAAGCGATGATTCTCGCGGCGGGCAAGGGCGAGCGCCTGCGTCCGCTGACGTTGCACACGCCCAAGCCGCTGGTGCGTGCCGGTGGCGTCCCCCTGATCGAATATCACGTCCGCGCGCTGGCGGCCGCCGGCTTTCGAGAACTGGTGATCAACCATGCCTGGCTGGGTGAACAGATCGAAGCCTACCTGGGTGACGGCGAGGGTTTTGGCGTGCACATCCGCTATTCGGCGGAGGGCGAGCCCCTGGAAACCGGCGGTGGCATCCATCGCGCGCTGCCGTTGCTGGGCGACGAGCCGTTTGCGGTGATCAATGGCGATATCTGGACCGATTACGACTTTGCCGCCCTCAAGCGGCCGTTGCACGGACTTGCTCATCTGGTGCTGGTGAACAACCCGCCGCACCATCCGGCGGGTGATTTCGCGCTGCGTGACGGAAAGGTTGAGGAAAACGGCGACCCCTCAACGCGGTTCACCTACAGCGGCATCGCTGTGTTGCATCCGCGCCTGTTCGACGGGCGCGCTGCCGGAGCCTTCAAACTCGCGCCCTTGCTACGCCAGGCCATGGCGAGCGGCAAGGTGAGCGGTGAGCGTTACGATGGGCAGTGGGTGGATGTCGGCACCCACGAGCGCTTGGCCGAAGTCGAACGCATCCTTGAGGTACGGCGCTGAATGTTCTGGCCGATTACGCTGTTGGGCGCCCTGGCCGGGGGGCTGTTGGCAAGTATTCCCGGGGCCTTGCTCGGAGCGTTGCTGGGGCAGGTCATCGACCGTCGCCTGGGGCTGAACTCGTGGGCCAGCCTGCGCCAGCGCATGCGTGGCGAGAAGACGGTGCCGCAAGGGGACGAGCTTTTGTTCTTCCTGCTCGGGCGCCTGGCCAAGAGCAGCGGTCGGGTCAGTGAGGCGCATATTGAGGCGGCGCGCGGTGAGATGCGCCGCCTGCAACTGACCTCGACCGCCCAGCGTGCGGCTATCGAAGCCTTCTATCGCGGTAAGGCCAGCGGTGAAGGCTTGCGCGAGCCTCTGCAACGGTTGCGCGGGCGGCAGGCGGAAGCCAAGGCCATGCTCCAGGCCTGTTGGCGGATGGCCCGGGCGCAGGGTGCCATCGATGCGCGCGAGCATGAACTGGTGATGCTCTGGGGGCGCTGGATGGGCTGGGATTCGGCGGCGATAGCGGCGCTCGACCAGGCAGGCAGCTATCGTCAGGCCGCGCCGAGTCAGGTCGGCGGTACCTACGAACAGGCAATGCGTTTGCTCGGGGTGCGAACCGATACCGATCCGCAGCAGATCAAGCGGGCCTATCGGCGCCTGCTCAGCAAGCATCACCCGGACAAACAGGCCGGTGCCGGCGCCACGCCTCGACAGGTTCGCGAAGCGACCGAGCGAACCCGCGAGCTGCACAATGCCTATGCGTTGATTCGTGAGCGGCGTGGGTTTCGCTGAGGTCATTGGTGGCGGGGAGTCACTTGAGTGTGTTGGGCTTTTCCCCTCTCCCCTGGCCGGGCGCCCCGGCTCTCTCCCGCGAGGAGAAGCGATAGCTGAAGCCACCTTTTAGTCCTGATTCCGTATTCGTTCCTAACAGGCCGTTGAAAAACGTAGGCGAGGCAGGCAAGGCAAAAACAGCCGGAAAAGCGTTCTAAATGAGCATTTTGAGGCTGTTTTTAACGCTGTATTGCCAGCGCAGGTAGTTTTTCAACGGTCTGCTAAGGCTGCTTGTCCAGCCACCCTCGGACCCGCCGCAACAACTGTTGCTGCTCGCTCTCTCGATCGTCGATCAGCGCCGGCAGACCCACCTGGTGATAGGCCGGATGCTGGATACGGCGGCTGGCGTTCAGTCGCGCGCGGGCTTCGGCGCGTGTGGCGGGGCCGTTCTGATAGAAGAAGTCGCCGGTCGCCAGTTTGAGTGCGGGAACCAGTTGAGCGAGCGGTTCTTCCTGCCCTTCCGGCTGCCGCGGCTGGATCAGCAACAGATGCCGCACGTCTTCCGGCGCCAACTGCTGCAGGTGGCGAGCAGCCCAGTAACCGCCGGTCCCCTGGCCAAGCAGGACGATCAGGCGGGGTTGCAAGGTACGGGCATGAGCCAGCGCCGCATCGATTCGTTCGTCGATGCGCTCAGCCAGTTGAGGGCGCTCCTCGGGCTCGGTGCTGGCGGCCTGGTCCGGATCTGCCTGCCCGGCTTCGCTCGCCGGTTCGTCCGGGACTGCTGCGGCTTCTTCAGGCAGATAGCCTGCTTCGTTGGGTGTGGCCGGCGGGTCGTTGTCAGCGGCGGGCGTTCCGGATGGCCCGTCTTCCTCCGTGGATGGCTCCCGCTCTGGCTCCGTTGTGACGGGTGGCAAAAGTCCCGGCGAGTCCGGCAGGCTGACGCTCAGGGTATGCCATCCGTGGTCGGGCAAGCCGCGGCGCAGTGGGCCTATGCCGCGCGGCCAATCCGCGCTTTCGCCTTCGCCGGGCAGGAGGATTACCAGCCCCTTGGATTCGGCGACGTTCGCCGGCCGCCAGAGCGCCATGAAGGATCCGTCCGAAGACTGCAGGCTGAGAACTTCCGTCGACGGTAGCTGGCGCGCAAGCTCGGTCGCCATGCTTTCACTGCGAGACGGCAGGGCGGGGCGTTCTGCGGGTACGGCGGGAGCCTCGGGCACGGGCTCCGCTTCGCTAGCGCCAAGATCGGTGCACGCTATCGCAAGGACACAAAGACAGATCCTCAAACGGTGATGGCGAAACATCGATTTCTCCTGTTGGGGCGGCAGCGGCAAGACTAACGGCTGGCGTTGCGAATTTCTTCTTTCGGTGCGCGCGTGCAATATCCCGAACGGCAGCTTAGAGTATTCCGAACGAAAGGCGGTGGGGCAATCTGTCCGCCGTCGTGTTCACTCCGCCCAGCCGATGATGAGTCGCCACCGAGGAGCCTATGAGCCAGACCAACGAATCCCTGATGCAGCGCCGTATCGCCGCTGTCCCGCGTGGTGTGGGGCAGATCCATCCGATCTTTGCCGACCATGCCAGCAACAGTCGGGTGGTGGATGTCGAGGGCCGCGAGTTCATCGATTTCGCCGGCGGTATTGCCGTGCTGAATACCGGCCACCTGCACCCGAAGATCGTCAAGGCGGTGGAGGCCCAGCTGCACAAGCTGACTCACACCTGCTTCCAGGTGCTGGCCTATGAGCCTTACGTCGAGCTGTGCGAGAAAATCAACGCACGGGTGCCCGGCGAGTTCGCCAAGAAGACCCTGCTGGTGACCACCGGCTCCGAGGCGGTGGAAAATGCGGTGAAGATCGCCCGGGCCGCCACCGGTCGCGCCGGGGTGATCGCCTTCACCGGCGCCTATCACGGCCGCACCATGATGACCCTCGGCCTGACCGGCAAGGTCGCGCCCTATTCGGCGGGCATGGGACTGATGCCGGGCGGCATCTTCCGCGCGCTCTATCCCTGCGCGCTGCATGGCGTCAGCGTCGACGAGTCCATCGCCAGTATCGAGCGCATCTTCAAGAACGATGCCGAGCCGCGCGACATCGCCGCGATCATCATCGAGCCGGTGCAGGGCGAAGGCGGCTTCAACGTCGCGCCGAAGGAGTTCATGGTCCGCCTGCGCGCGCTGTGCGACCAGCACGGCATCGTCCTGATCGCAGACGAGGTGCAGACCGGCGCGGGCCGTACCGGCACCTTCTTCGCCATGGAGCAGATGGGCGTGGTGGCCGATCTCACCACCTTCGCCAAGTCCGTCGGCGGCGGTTTCCCCATTGCCGGCGTCTGTGGCCGGGCCGAACTAATGGATGCCATCGCGCCAGGCGGCCTGGGCGGCACCTACGCGGGCAACCCGCTGTCCTGCGCCGCGGCACTGGCAGTGCTGGATATCTTTGAAGAAGAGCGGCTGCTGGAGCGCTGTCGGCACGTGGCGGCGAAACTCACGGCAGGGCTCGAGGCCATCCAGGCACGTCATCCGCGGATTGCCGAGGTGCGCGGGCTGGGTGCGATGGTCGCCATCGAACTGTTCGAGGACGCCGAGCACACGCGCCCGGCAGCCGAACTCACCGCGCAGGTCGTCGCCCGCGCCCGCGACAAGGGCCTGATCCTGCTTTCGTGCGGCACCTACTACAACGTGCTGCGGGTGCTGGTGCCGCTGACGGTGGAGGACGAAGTGCTCGAGCAGGGCCTGGCGATCATCGAGGCGTGTTTTGATGAGCTGAGCTGACCGCGCGGCCCAGGGTCTGTTCCCGTTTCAGCGCACTCCGCGTTGCAGCGGGAACAGACCCTAGCGACCTCGGGTACAATGCGCGGCATTCCGCCCGCGCTACCCGAGGTCGTCATGCAGTCGTTCGCCATCGCCCCTTCGATTCTTTCCGCCAACTTTGCCCGTCTGGGCGAGGAAGTGGATAACGTTCTCGCCGCCGGCGCGGATATTGTCCATTTCGACGTGATGGACAACCACTACGTGCCCAACCTGACCATCGGCCCGATGGTCTGCTCGGCACTGCGCAAGCACGGCGTCACCGCGCCCATCGACGTGCACCTGATGGTCAAGCCGGTGGATCGCATGATCGGCGACTTCCTCGAAGCTGGCGCCAGCTACATCACCTTCCACCCGGAAGCCTCCGAACACATCGACCGCTCGCTGCAACTGATCAAGGATGGCGGCGCAAAGGCCGGCCTGGTGTTCAATCCGGCCACGCCGCTGGACGTGCTCAAGTACGTCATGGACAAGATCGACATGGTGTTGCTGATGAGCGTCAACCCCGGCTTCGGCGGGCAGAAGTTCATTCCCGGCACCCTCGACAAGCTGCGCGAGGCGCGCGCGCTGATCGACGCCAGCGGTCGCGAGATCCGTCTGGAGATCGACGGCGGCGTCAATCCGAAGAACATCCGTGAGATCGCTGCGGCCGGTGCGGACACCTTCGTCGCCGGCTCGGCCATCTTCAACCAGCCGGACTACAAGGCGGTGATTGACCAGATGCGCGCCGAACTGGAGCTGGTCCGCTCATGACCCGCCTGGAACAGCTATTTGACGGCCAATTGCCGCGTCTGGTGATGTTCGACCTGGATGGCACTCTGATGGATTCGGTGCCGGACCTGGCCGCCGCCGTGGACAAGATGCTGGTGCTGCTCGGTCGCGAGCCGGCCGGCGTGGCGCAGGTACGCAACTGGGTCGGCAATGGTTCACGGGCGCTGGTGCGCCGCGCGTTGGCCGGGCAGTTGGCGCACGAAGGCATCGACGACGGGCAGGCCGATGAGGCGCTGGCGCTGTTCATGCAGACCTATGCCGGTGGGCATGAACTGACGACGGTCTACCCCGGCGTGATCGAATGCCTGGACTGGCTGCGCGAGCGTGATGTGAAGCTGGCGATCATCACCAACAAGCCGGCGCAGTTCATCGAGCCGCTGCTGGAAGAGAAAGGCCTCTGCGGCTATTTCCAGTGGCTGGTCGGCGGCGACACCCTGCCGCAACAGAAGCCTGATCCGGCGGCGCTGTTGTGGGTCATGGACAGGGCGGGCGTTTCGGCGGATCAGTCGCTGTTCGTCGGCGATTCGCGCAACGACGTGCGTGCGGCGAAGGCGGCGGCCGTTCCCTGCGTTGCGCTCAGCTACGGCTACAATCACGGCGAACCCATCGCCAACGAACGACCGGCTCTGGTATTGGATGATCTGCGTGAGCTGGTTGCTTCGGCTTCGGGGCTGCGCTAGTGTGGCTCCACTCTGTACCCCGCCGAAGAGATCAGATCGTGGTGGTTACTCGCAAACAGTGGATGAAGGTCATCAAGGCCCTGGCGCGTTGGCGCTGGCGCGCCTGACTTTTGCTGACCGGCTGCCTGCCGGTGCTTTTGCCGAGCTGTTTCCGAAATACCCTCCGACCACGAGGCTGACATGACCCGCGAAGAATTCCAGCGCCTGGCCGCCGAAGGCCACAACCGCATTCCCCTGTCGTTCGAGACCCTCGCCGACTTCGATACGCCGCTGTCGCTGTACCTGAAGCTGGCCGACGCGCCCAATTCCTACCTACTCGAATCCGTCCAGGGCGGCGAGAAGTGGGGGCGCTATTCCATCATCGGCCTGCCGTGCCGCACCGTGCTGCGGGTGCATGACCACCGCGTCAGGGTCACCACAGACGGTATCGAAACCGAGAATGCCGAAGTCGACGACCCGCTGGCCTTCGTCGAGGCCTTCCAGCAGCGCTACCGCGTGGCGCCGGTCGAGGGGCTGCCGCGCTTCAACGGCGGGCTGGTGGGTTATTTCGGCTACGACAGCGTGCGTTACGTCGAGCGCAAGCTGGCGCAGTGCCCGAACCCTGATCCGCTGGGCACGCCGGACATCCTGCTGATGGTCTCCGACGCCGTGATCGTGTTCGACAACCTGGCCGGCAAGCTGCACTGCATAGTGCTGGTCGATCCGGTGCAGCCAGGTGCATACGAAGACGGCCTGGCACACCTGCAAGTGCTGCGTGACAAGCTCCGCCAGCCGATCGCACCGCGTCTGGGGCTGGACTTCGAGGGGCCGGATGCCGCCGAACCGAATTTCCGTTCGAGCTTCACCCGCGAAAACTACGAGCAGGCGGTAAACCGTATCAAGGACTACATACTCGCTGGCGACTGCATGCAGGTAGTGATTTCCCAGCGCATGTCGATCCCGTTCAAGGCCGCCCCGATCGATCTCTACCGTGCGCTGCGCTGCTTCAATCCGACGCCCTACATGTACTTCTTCAATTTCGGCGATTTCCATGTGGTGGGCTCGTCGCCGGAAGTGCTGGTGCGGGTCGAGGACGGCCTGGTCACGGTCCGGCCCATCGCCGGCACCCGTCCGCGCGGCGCCACCGAGGAGGCCGATTTGGCGCTGGAGCAGGATCTGCTCAGCGACGCCAAGGAGCTGGCCGAGCACCTGATGCTGATCGACCTGGGGCGCAACGACGTTGGCCGTGTCGCCGAGAATGGTTCGGTACGGTTGACCGAGAGGATGGTGATCGAGCGCTATTCCAATGTGATGCACATCGTCTCCAATGTTACCGGCCAGCTCAAGGCGCCGCTGACAGCGATGGATGCGCTGCGCGCGATCCTGCCGGCCGGCACTCTGTCCGGCGCGCCGAAGATCCGCGCCATGGAAATCATCGACGAGCTGGAGCCGGTCAAGCGTGGTGTCTACGGCGGCGCCGTGGGCTACCTGGCCTGGAACGGCAACATGGATACCGCCATCGCCATCCGCACCGCGGTAATCAAGGATGGCGAGCTACACGTGCAGGCCGGCGCCGGCATCGTCGCCGATTCGCAGCCCGCGCTGGAATGGGAAGAAACGCTCAACAAGCGCCGCGCCATGTTCCGCGCGGTGGCGCTGGCCGAACGCGAGCAGGAGAACTGATCATGTTGCTGATGCTCGATAACTACGATTCCTTTACCTACAACGTCGTGCAGTATCTCGGCGAGCTCGGCGCTGAGGTCAAGGTGGTGCGCAACGACGAACTCAGCGTGGCGGAGATCGAGGCACTTAACCCTGAACGCATCGTTGTGTCCCCTGGACCCTGTACGCCGAACGAGGCGGGGGTGTCGCTCGCTGTGATCCGCCACTTTGCCGGCAAGCTGCCGATTCTGGGCGTCTGCCTCGGCCATCAGAGCATCGGTCAGGCGTTCGGTGGCGAGGTGGTGCGGGCGCGACAGGTGATGCATGGCAAGACCAGCCCGGTGTTCCATGAGCATGCCGGCGTATTCGCCGGCTTGAACAACCCGCTGACGGTTACCCGCTATCACTCCCTGGTGGTTCGGCGCGAAACACTCCCCGATTGCCTGGAAGTCACGGCTTGGACATGCCGCGAAGACCAGAGTGTCGACGAGATCATGGGCTTGCGGCATCGCACGCTGAACGTCGAAGGCGTGCAGTTTCATCCCGAGTCCATCCTCACCGAGCAGGGGCATGAACTGTTCGCCAACTTCCTGAAGCAGACCGGAGGCGTGCGCTAATGGATATCAAGCAGGCCCTGAACCGGGTCGTCGGTCAGCTGGATCTGACCACCGAGGAAATGAAAGCGGTGATGCGCCAGATCATGACCGGGCAATGCACCGATGCGCAGATCGGCGCGTTCCTGATGGGAATGCGCATGAAGAGTGAAACCATCGACGAAATCGTCGGTGCGGTGGAAGTGATGCGTGAGTTGGCCGAGCCGGTCCATTTCAATTCCGAACGCCTGGTCGATACCTGCGGCACCGGTGGCGACGGAATGAACATCTTTAACGTTTCCACCGCGGCGTCGTTCGTGGTGGCAGCGGCCGGCGGCAAGGTAGCGAAGCATGGCAACCGGGCGGTGTCCGGCAAGAGTGGCAGCGCCGATCTGCTCGAGGCCGCGGGCGTCTACCTCGACCTTACGCCCGAGCAGGTGGCGCGCAGCGTCGACACCGTTGGCGTTGGCTTCATGTTCGCTCCGGCACATCATGGCGCCATGAAGTTCGCGGCCGGACCACGGCGCGAGCTTGGTCTGCGCACCCTGTTCAACATCCTCGGCCCAATGGCCAATCCGGCTGGCGTTAAACACCAGGTGCTCGGAGTGTTCAGCAAGGCGCTCTGCCGACCGATGGCCGAGGTGCTGGCGCGTCTGGGCAGCACTCACGTGCTGGTCGTTCATGCGCAGGATGGGCTGGACGAAATCAGCCTGGCCGCGCCCACCTTCGTGGCCGAGCTGAAGAATGGCGAGGTCAGTGAATACAAGATCCAGCCGGAAGATTTCGGCATCAAGAGTCAGAGCCTGATTGGGCTGAACGTCGATGATGCCCAGGGTTCGCTGGCGCTGATACGCGATGCGCTTGGCAGGCGGCAGACGGAAAATGGTCAGAAAGCGGCCGATATCATCGTGCTCAACGCCGGTGCGGCGCTGTACGCCGCGGATATGACCAGCAGCCTGCACGAGGGTGTCGGTGTCGCGCATGACGTGCTGCACACCGGCCTGGCGCGTGATCGGCTCGAAGAGCTGGTGTCCTTTACCTCCATTTTCAAGCAGGAGAACCAGCGATGAGCGTGCCCACGGTCCTCGAGAAGATTGTCGCGCGCAAGGCCGAGGAGGTTGTTGAGCGCCGGGCGCGGGTCGGCCTGGCCGAACTGGAGCGTCTGGCGGCTGCGGCCGATCCGGTGCGCGGCTTTGCCAGTGCAATGCAGGAGCAGGTCGGGAAGAAACATCCGGCCGTGATCGCCGAGATCAAGAAGGCTTCACCGAGCAAGGGCGTGCTGCGCGAGAATTTCGTTCCGGCGGAGATTGCCGAGAGTTACCAGGCCGGTGGCGCGACCTGTCTTTCGGTGTTGACCGATGTGGATTTCTTTCAGGGCGCCGATGCCTACCTGCAGCAGGCCCGTGCGGCCTGCGCGCTGCCGGTGATCCGCAAGGATTTCATGATCGACCCCTACCAGGTCGTCGAGGCGCGGGCGATTGGCGCCGACTGCATTCTGTTGATCGTCGCCGCGCTGGACGATGGGCGTATGGCCGAGCTGGCGGCCGTAGCGAAGGAGCAGGGCCTGGATGTGCTAGTGGAGGTGCATGACAATGCCGAACTCGAGCGGGCGCTGCACCTGGAAACGCCGCTGATGGGTATCAATAATCGCAACCTGCACACCTTCGAGGTGAATCTCGATACCACGCTCGACCTGCTGCCGAGTATCCCGCGTGACCGTATGGTGATTACTGAAAGCGGCATTCTCCATCGGGCCGATGTCGAGCTGATGGAGATCAACGGGGTTCATGCATTCCTGGTGGGCGAAGCCTTCATCCGGGCCGAACAGCCGGGACATGAATTGCAGCGCCTGTTCTTTCCGGGGCGAGGGCGGGTTTGACATTCAGGAGTTGGAACTGAAAAAGCCGGCTATGCGCCGTAATGCTGTTCACTTAAGCGGAGCAGCCTTACGATCCACCGGATATCGGGTTTTGGAAATCTTCACCGTCCTTGGCCTTCCTGGCCTTGGACGGTGATCCAGAAACAGCCCTGCGACACCTCCCCGCAATTCAGCCAGCCTCCTTCCTGTCGCTGAAACCGGATTGGCCGCAGCCATGACGATCAATTGCACTGCGATGTATTGGCAGGCGGGTTTGAACCTTATATCTGAAGGCTCCCGACCGAAG
>JBKEBY010000097.1:0-4818 GCA_047973445.1 Pseudomonas sp. | reverse complement strand
GTGGTCGCCTGGACTGGTACGAGCTGGACAGCGTCTACCCATTCCTCAACCGGCCGACGCCACCGACGCTGAAGGTCACCCGCAACGTCACCCGTTACGCCGGGCTCATCTACGATCTGGACAAGCTCCATTCGGTCTATGTCAGCTATACCGACATCTTCAAACCGCAGAACTACTTCGACACCTCGGGCAGCCCGATCGAGCCCATCACCGGCAAGAACTACGAGGCAGGCATCAAGGGTGAATACTTCGACGGCGCGCTGAACGCCTCGCTGACGATCTTCCAGATCGACCAGGAGAACCGCGCCAAGAAACTCGACGACCAGGCGGACTGCCCGAGCTACCCGACAACCAGCTGCTACGAAGCTTCAGGCAAAGTGCGCAGCAAAGGTATCGAGCTGGAGGTGCAAGGCGCTCTGACGCCAAACTGGCAGGTCGCCGCCGGCTACACCTTCGCTCAAACCAAATACGTGAAGGACGCGAACGCCGCCAACGAAGGCAGGTTGTTCGACACCGACATTCCACGTCATCTGTTCAAGGCATCTACCACCTATAATCTGCCGGGTGACCTGAATCGCTGGCGCGTCGGCGGTTCGCTGTACCACCAGAACACCATCTATAACAAAGGCACTGGTTACTACATCAAGCAGGAGGCCTATTCTCTGGTCGACCTGATGCTCGGCTTCAAACCGACAGAGCAACTGGACGTACGGCTCAACCTGAACAACGTATTCGACAAGACCTATTACAACGTCATCAGCTCATCGGTAACCACGCCCAGCAGCGTCTATGGCGAACCGCGCAACCTGACGATGTCGATGAAATACGATTTCTGAGCAGCCATGTAGGGCGGGTGAAACCCGCGCTCAGGCTCGCGGGGGCACCCGCCCTACACGGCTGTCTGGCGTTCCACCATCCCTGCACCACACCCTGCAGTGGTGGATAAGTCTCGCGTTTTCTGATCGTTCCCACGCTCCGCGTGGGAACGCCTCTCTTTGCGCTCTACGCCCGCGTCGGCCACTCGAACGCCAGGAGCGCTAGGGATCCTCTGAATAGCCATGCATTTTGATCGTTCCCACGCTCCTGCGTGGGAACGCCGCCTGTGACGCTCCGCGTCACGCATCCCAGCGGTCGATCTCGATCAACCCCGTTTGTCCCGCATAGTTCCGGGCGCTGGAGTATCGCCAGTGCTCCGGCAGATCCACATAGCCGCGCTTCAGCGGATTGTGATGGATGTAATCGAGCTTCTCTCGCATTACCTGCGGACTGTAGATCAGCTCGGCATGGGAGCCTTCCTGCCAGAGCTGATAGGTACGGTCGGCTTTGTGCGCGCGTTTTGCGAAACGCAAGCGCTCCAGTACTCGCTCCGCTCTATGCTCTTGCAGGTGGTCGATGATCCGTCGCGCCGTGAAGGACTTGAAACTGCTCACGCACTTGCCCAGATCCGGAGCTTGAGCGACGAAGTGCAGATGATTTTCCAGTACGACATAACCGTAAAGACGCAAGCCCTGATAGCGCCAGCAGTCGAGCAGGATGTCGACGAGTATGGGGCGAGTGAATAACGGCAACCACTCCAGTACCGTGCAGGTCAGGAAGTGGGGTTTCTCGGGTTCAGTGATGACGTAACGGCTGCGGCCCATGGGATTCGTCCTTGAATCGACTGGCTGGTTGAGCGACGACTTTCCGATTGTTCCTACGCTCTGCGTGGGAGCGCCGCTTGTGACGCTCTGCGTCAGGCAGCCCAGCGGCTAATCGATAGCTTCTCCGCTCAAGCGTAGGAGCCTAGCTCGCGATGCTTTGCCTCGCCATGCGGTTTGCGTCGTGCGAGGTGTGGTGGATGGACGCTGGAGCGTCGAGAATTGCATTCCCACGCGGAGCGTGGGAACGATCGTCGAAGTCTCGCGTTTATCCACCTGCTTTTCCCACCCATAGCATTCCCAAGACCTCTGCTTTACTCGTAGAATTGCGAAAAGTTCGTATTTGCATTTGATTTGAGGAAGGGCGGGATGACCAGCGAGGCTTTCCACGGCGCGCAGCTCGATGCGCTGTACCGCGCGCACCATGGCTGGTTGCGTGGCTGGCTGCGCCAGCGCTTGAACAATTCCGCCGATGCCGCCGACCTGGCCCAGGATACTTTCGTCCGCGTGCTGCTGGCGCGCAGTGCGGCCAATCTGCGTGAGCCGCGCCATTACCTGACGACCATCGCTCGCGGTCTGGTCATCGACCTCTATCGCCGCCGCTCGCTGGAGCAGGCCTATCTGGAAGTGCTGGCCAGCCAGCCCGAGGCGGTTCATCCCTCCCTGGAAGAACAGGCGCTGATCCTCGAAGCCCTGCTGCAGATCGAACGTATGCTCGACGGCCTCGGCGCCAGGGTGAAGCAAACCTTTATCCTCTCCCAGCTCGAAGGCCTGAGCTATGCGCAGATCGCCGAACGGCTGGGCATTTCCCTGCGCACGGTGAACAACCACATGGCCAAGGCCATGGAGCACTGCTGCCTGATGCTGGCAGAGCTGGCATGAGCCAGACGCAACCCCTCGGCACGGTCGAGCGCGAGGCGATTCGCGCGGCGGCGCAGTGGTATGCGCGGCTTACCGCGGAGAGTGCCGGTGAAGGCGAACACCAGGCCTGGCAACGCTGGCTGGAGGCCGATCCGGCGCACCATGCGGCCTGGCAGCGCATCGAGCTGGTGCGCCGGCAGATGGGTATGGTGCCGGGGCAACTGGCTGCCAGCACCCTGGCCGTCGCCGGCCAGTCGCGTCGCCGTGTGCTGCTGGGCCTGACGCTGCTGGTGTCCGCCAGCGGCGTGGCTGGCCTGGGCTGGCGCAGCGACGCGGGGCGACGCCTGAGTGCCGACCTGCGCACCCACGTTGGCGAGCGGCGCAGTTTCACCCTGGCCGACGGCAGCCAGTTGCTGCTCAACACCGACAGCGCGGTGGACACCCTGTTCGACGACCAGCAGCGCTTGCTGGTGTTGCGCGGCGGCGAAGTCCTGGTTGAAACCGCGGCCGATCCGCTCGGCCGGCCGTTCAGCGTGGCCACCGAGCACGGCAGCGTGCGCGCTCTCGGCACACGCTTCACCGTGCGGGTGGACGACACCGGCAGCACGGTGGCGGTGCTGGAGAAAGCCGTCGAAGTCAGCGCCCCCGGTATGTCCGTGCCGCTGCGTCTGGAGGCCGGCCAGCAGACCCGCTTCAGCCGCGCCGGCACACTGCCGCCCCAGACCAGCGACGCCGGCGTGGCCGCCTGGCAGCAGGGCAGCCTGATCGCCATTGACCGCCCGCTGGGCGAGCTGGTCGATGAACTGGCGCGTTACCGCAACGGCTGGCTGCGCTGCGATCCAGCTATCGCCGGGCTCAAGGTATCCGGCGCCTTCCCGCTGGACGACACCGACCGAGCGCTGGACGCCCTGGAAAAGGGCTTCCCGATCCGGGTGATGCGGCGCACACGCTACTGGGTAAGCGTAATGCCACGCGCCTGAACTATTCCCTGACGGGGCTAATCAGGGAGGTTCGATCCGCAGGGCAATCACATGAAGGTCTGTAGGAGCCCGCTTGCTGGCGATCCCTGCAGTGCAATGGCTGATCGCGAGCAAGCTCGCTCCTACAAATACGCCCATGACAGGCTCGGATTGTCTCCCGGCAGTTTCATACGCTTGCCCTGGTTCGGCCCGCACAGAAAAAATTTTCCGATGCCTTGCACTTTTCCCGCCCCTGGTTCGGCTCCTGTTGCATCCGTGGCCCGCTCGGCCACCCAAACAGGGGGAATCACCATGTCGCATCCGTTCATCCGCCACCGTCTGGCGCGGCAACTGCAGGTCGCGCTGTTTGGCGTGGGCATTATCGGCGCACCGTTGCTGCACGCCGCTGAACCCGCCAGCAATGCCGCAGCAGCGGAACAGGTGCGCCAGTACGATATCGCCCCCGGCCCGCTCGTCGCAGTGCTCGGCCGCTTCGCCGCCGCCTCCGGCGTGGCCCT
This sequence comes from Pseudomonas sp., assembly GCA_047973445.1. Lineage (GTDB taxonomy): Bacteria > Pseudomonadota > Gammaproteobacteria > Pseudomonadales > Pseudomonadaceae > Stutzerimonas. The sequence continues at coordinate 843 of JBKEBY010000097.1, read as the reverse complement.
GAGCTTCGATGCCGCGCAGCTCGGCAACCGGCAGTCCCCCGGCCTGCGCGGCAGCTACGCGCTGGATGCCGGCTTCGCCCACCTGCTGCAAGGCAGTGGCCTGCGTGCTCTGAATACCAGTGGCAGCTATGTGCTGGAAAAGGCGGTCAATAGCGGCGATGTGCTGGAGCTGGGAGCAACAACAGTGACGGGGGAGCAACTGGGGGCCATTACCGAAGGTACCGGTTCGTATACCACCGGCAGCACAAGCGCCGCCACGGGGATGAATCTCTCCCTGCGCGAGACGCCGCAGTCGGTGACGGTAGTCACACGCCAGCGTATGGATGATCAGGCGCTGGATTCGTTGGCTGATGTTCTGGCACAGACTCCAGGTGTATCGGCAACAGGCAGTAGCTCCCAGGCAAGTAATGCACTGACCCCAGCCTATTCACGTGGCTATCTCTTGACTCGTTTCCAGGTTGATGGAGCGATGGCGTCGCCAGGCACATTCAGTGGCAGCGGGCTTGGTTGGTATGGGCTCGGTGGGCTGCAAACGGTGCTCTATGATTCTGTAACTGTGGTACGTGGGCCCACAGGGCTGCTTAGTGGTACGGGTGATCCCAGCGGTAGCATCAACTTGGTGCGTAAACGGCCCACTGACACGTTTCAGGGGACGTTGACTGGCAGCATGGGGCGTTGGGATCAGTATCGGACAACCGCCGATGTTGGCGGGCCGCTCAATGAGGAGGGGACCTTACGTGGGCGGCTGGTAGCCTCTTATGACGAGACTGCGTCTTGGGTGGAACGCTACCAGCAAGAACGACGAGTGGGATATGCGGTGCTCGACGCTGATCTTGGGGATGC
>JBKEBY010000023.1:0-40618 GCA_047973445.1 Pseudomonas sp. | reverse complement strand
CGCCGCTGGTACCCCACGGACGCAACTCGCTGGACTGGCAATGCGGGCAGCTATTGGGCGTGGGGATCATATCCTGCGCAAGAGGTCCTGATACCGAAAGGCATCTCGCCAATTGCTCACGCTGCCCCGGGCTGAGCTGGGAGAGCCGGGCAATCCAGCTGTTGAAATGACTCGCTCTCATGATTCACCTCCCGTATGTGGAGACGTCATGATCAGCTTAGCCTGTTGCAACAGTTAGCTCAGACATAGCCATTGCATAAGCGCGAAAGCCGCAAAAGTCCGTAACGCAAGGATAGTGGACTGCGGTTGAAAATCGCTTCTGGCAGTCCTGAACAAGGGAAGACACGCTCAATAAAAAAGCAGCTCAGTTGACGCAGCGAGTATGACTGCATGGTCATGCATGCACTCTTCAGCTCTGGTTTGCTCTGTCCTGTGCATTCGGGTAGCTTTGCCGCACTACCCGGCCTGCCCGCTTTCAGCTGGGTTCGGCCTTATTTTTCTTCCTGTCACGGGCATTCGTTTCCATGGCTCAATACGTCTACACCATGCATCGGCTGAGCAAAGTGGTTCCGCCGAAACGCGAGATTCTCAAGAATATTTCCCTGTCCTTCTTCCCCGGCGCCAAGATCGGCGTGCTAGGCCTCAACGGCGCCGGCAAATCCACGCTGCTGCGCATCATGGCCGGTGTCGACACAGAGTTCGACGGCGAAGCCCGTCCGATGCCCGGCCTGAACGTGGGCTATCTGCCCCAGGAGCCGCAACTCGATCCCGCGAAAACCGTCCGCGAAGTCGTCGAGGAAGCAGTCAGCGTGATCAAGGATGCCCAGGCGCGACTGGACGAAGTCTATGCTGCCTATGCCGAGCCTGATGCCGACTTCGATGCCTTGGCCGCCGAGCAGGCGAAACTCGAAGCCATCCTGCAGGCCGCCGACGGCCATAACCTCGAGCGCCAGTTGGAAGTCGCCGCCGATGCCCTGCGCCTGCCGCCATGGGACGCCACCATCGGCCACCTGTCCGGTGGTGAAAAGCGCCGCGTGGCGCTCTGCCGCCTGCTGCTCTCGGCGCCGGACATGCTGCTGCTGGACGAACCGACCAACCACCTGGACGCCGACTCGGTGGCCTGGCTGGAGCGCTTCCTCCACGACTTCCCCGGCACTGTCGTGGCCGTCACCCACGACCGCTACTTCCTGGACAACGTCGCCGGCTGGATTCTGGAACTGGACCGCGGTCATGGCATTCCTTACGAGGGCAACTATTCCGGCTGGCTGGAAGCCAAATCCAACCGCCTGGCGCAGGAGTCCAAGCAACAATCGGCTCATGAAAAGGCCATGAAGGATGAGCTGGAGTGGGTGCGCAAGGGTGCCAAGGCTCGCCAGGCGAAATCCAAGGCCCGCCTGCAGCGTTTCGAGGAAATGCAGTCCCAGGAGTTCCAGAAGCGCAGCGAAACCAACGAGATCTACATCCCCGCCGGCCCGCGCCTTGGCGACAAGGTCATCGACTTCAAAGGCGTGACCAAGGGCTACGGCGACCGCGTGCTGATCGACGACCTGTCCTTCAGCATGCCCAAGGGTGCCATCGTCGGTGTCATCGGCGGTAACGGTGCGGGCAAGTCGACGCTGTTCCGCATGATCATGGGCAAGGAACAGCCGGATTCGGGCAGCATCGAGATCGGCGAGACCGTGCAACTGGCCTGCGTGGACCAGAGCCGCGACGACCTGGACGGCAGCAAGACGGTCTGGGAAGCGGTATCTGGCGGCTCCGACGTGATCCGCATCGGCAACTACGAGGTGCCGTCGCGCACCTATGTCGGCCGCTTCAACTTCAAGGGCGGCGACCAGCAGAAGTTCGTCAAGGACCTCTCCGGCGGTGAGCGTGGCCGCCTGCACCTGGCGCTGACGCTCAAGGAAGGCGCCAACGTGCTGCTGCTCGACGAACCATCCAACGACCTCGACGTGGAAACGCTGCGCTCGCTGGAAGAGGCGCTGCTGGACTTCCCTGGTGCCGCCATCGTGATCTCCCACGACCGCTGGTTCCTCGACCGCGTGGCGACGCACATCCTCTCCTACGAGGATGACTCGAGCGTGGTGTTCTTCGAAGGCAACTACACCGAGTACGAAGCCGACCGCCGCAAGCGCCTCGGCGACGCCGCGGCCCAGCCGCACCGCGTGCAGTACAAGAAACTCGCACAGTAATTCGCAAGCGCTGCTTGACGCCGAGCCCCCTGCCGCAAGGCCGGGGGCTTTTCATGGGCGGTCGGTAGCGCGTGGCGCTTGGGCGTTCGTCTGGTCGCTGCACAACCGCTCGACGATCGCCTCGACGATCTCGTCGGGGCTCAGGCGGATGTCCATGATCATTGCTTCCTGTGCTGTCGGCGGCTCCAGATTGTCGAGCTGATCCTGCAGCAACTCGACCGGAAAGAAATGCCCACGCCGCTGACTCAGGCGCTCGGCCAGCAATTCGGCTGCGCCCTGCAGAAACACCAGGTGCAGCGCGCTGTCGCCCCGCAGCATTTTGCGATAACGCCTCTTCAGCGCCGAGCAGGCGAAGACGTGGTCGTGCCCCAGGCGCTCCTGCGCCGCGATGGCGGCATGCATATTCTGCAACCAGGGCAGCCGGTCCTCATCGGTCAGGGCGACGCCCCTGGCCATCTTCAGCTTGTTGGCTTCGCTGTGAAACTGGTCGGCGTCGGAAAAGCCGCAGCCCAGACGAGCAGCGAGCGCGGTACCTATAGTGGTCTTGCCGGAGCCGGCGACACCCATGACGACGATAATCATCGAATCTCCCAGAAAGCGTTGCCGTCACTCATTCGAGTACCTGGGCCGACGCCCGAAACATGACCTGCAACGCCCTCTTTCGCAGCGAAAACCAACCCAGCGACAGGTCGACGCACTTTCCCGATGCAAAACTTCTTTGCTAAAGTCGCCGGCCACATTTTTTCACGACTGCCGCTGGCGGTCCGCCGAGGGCTCTTTAAATGATCGAATCCGTTGACGCCTTTCTTGCCCGTATTAAGCAGCGTGACCCCCACCAACCCGAGTTCCACCAGGCTGTAGAAGAGGTCGTCCGCAGCCTCTGGCCCTTCCTCGAAGCCAACCCACACTACCTGCAGGCCGGCATTCTCGAGCGCATGGTCGAGCCCGAGCGCGCCATCATGTTCCGCGTACCCTGGGTCGACGACCAAGGCCAGGTGCGCGTCAACCGTGGCTACCGCATCCAGATGAACAGCGCCATCGGCCCGTACAAGGGCGGCTTGCGCTTTCATCCTTCGGTCAATGTTGGGGTGCTTAAGTTCCTCGCGTTCGAGCAGGTCTTCAAGAATTCCCTGACCTCGCTGCCCATGGGCGGCGGCAAGGGTGGCTCGGACTTCAATCCCAAGGGCAAGAGCGATAACGAAGTGATGCGCTTCTGCCAGTCGTTCATGACCGAACTGTATCGCCACATCGGCGCCGACCTCGACGTGCCAGCCGGTGACATCGGTGTAGGCGGGCGGGAAATCGGCTTCCTCTTCGGCCAGTACAAGCGCCTGTCCAACCAGTTCACCTCGGTACTGACCGGCAAGGGCCTGGCCTACGGCGGCAGCCTGATCCGTCCCGAAGCCACCGGCTACGGCTGTGTCTACTTCGCCGAGGAAATGCTCAAGAGCGTGCGCAGCAGCTTCGAAGGCAAGCGCGTCTCCATCTCCGGTTCCGGCAACGTGGCGCAGTACGCCGCACAGAAGGTCATGGAAATGGGTGGCCGGGTCATCTCCCTGTCCGACTCGGCCGGCACCCTGCACTTCCCGGACGGCCTGACCGAAGAGCAGTGGGCGTACCTGATGGACCTGAAGAATGTCCGTCGCGGCCGCCTGGAAGAAATGGGCGCCCATTTCGGCGTGACCTACCTGGCCGACCAGCGTCCCTGGAGCCTGCCGTGCGACATCGCCCTGCCCTGCGCCACGCAGAACGAGCTGGACGGCGAAGATGCCCGCACGCTGCTGAAGAACGGCTGCATCTGCGTGGCCGAAGGCGCCAACATGCCTTCCACGCTGGAAGCGGTGGACCTGTTTATCGAAGCCGGCATCCTCTACGCACCGGGCAAGGCCTCCAACGCCGGCGGCGTCGCCTGTAGCGGTCTGGAAATGAGCCAGAACGCCATGCGCCTGCACTGGACCGCCGGCGAGGTGGACACCAAGCTGCACAGCATCATGCAGTCCATCCACCACGCTTGCGTCGCCTACGGTGAGGAAGACGGCCGCGTCAACTACGTCAAGGGCGCCAACATCGCCGGCTTCGTCAAGGTCGCCGACGCCATGCTGGCCCAAGGCGTCGTGTAAGCAGCGACGCGCTTCAAGCCTCGCGCTGCAAAAAAGCCCCCATCCGAGCTATCGGGTGGGGGCTTTTCGTTGGCAGCGCGAATGGCTCCTCGCAGGATGGAAAACTCACGAAGCGATTTTCCACACAGGGGAATGAAGCCCCCATACCAGATCGAAGCGCCGCTTCCGCGTGGATGGCTTCGGCCATCCACCCTACGTTGATGATCGTTCCCACGCTCTGCGTGGGAACGCCGCCCGAGATGTTCCGCATTTCAGGGGACGCATAACATCTCCAATCCGGTTTCCACGCTGGAGCATGGGCACCATCGCCTCCTCTCCCCACGGGGAGAGAGTTGTTTCGCCCTTACCAATAGTTCTCCACCGCCACCTGCCCCGGCCTGCGAGTCAGCGCGAGGTTGAGATCGCGAGTCTTGAGCAAGGCCCGGGTGTCTTCGATCATCTGCGGATTGCCGCAGAGCATGATGCGCGAATGCTCGGGCGTCAGTTTCAGATCGGCGGCGCGCTCCAGCTCGCCGCTTTCGATCAGCGTGGTGATGCGTCCGCTCAAGGCACCCGGCACCCGCTCGCGGGTGACGACCGGCAGATAGGTCAGCTTGCTGCCCAACCCCTCCAGATACTCTCGCTCCGGTAACTCGCGGATCAGTTGCTGATAGGCCAGCTCCGAGCCCGTGCGCGCGCTGTAGACCAGCACGATGCGCTCGAAGCGCTGCCACACTTCGAAGTCCTGCAGAATCGACAGGAACGGTGCTAGTCCCGTACCAGTGGCCAGTAACCAGAGATCACGCCCGTCGGGGAAACGGTCCAGGGTCAGAAAGCCGAACGCCTGCTTGTCGATCAGCAGCTCGTCGCCTGACTCAAGGCGGCTCAGCTCGCTGGTGAATTCTCCATCGGGTACCACGATGGAGAAGAAATCGAGAAACTCATCGTGCGGAGCCGAAACCATCGAGTAGGCGCGCCAGGCAATGGAGCCACTGGGCTTGCGCACACCGAGCCGCGCGAACTGCCCGGCCGTGAAACGAAAACCCGGATCGCGCGTGGTGCGCAAGGTAAACAGGGTCGGCGTCAGAGTCTGTACCTCGAGCAGACGCTGGCGGGTGAACTTCTCTTCGCTGACGGTCATACTTCACTCCCTCTGCAAACACAGCCGGGCGAGCCAGTCGCAACCGCCCGACGTCTATGACCATTGATACTCCAATCCGTCGCCGACAAACACCATCAGTTCCTATGCCTATTCTTGAAACACCCTTCGCCCACCTCGACCTGATCCGTCAGCCCGAGCAGGCCAACGAGCCACTGCAGGCCTTCGATGCTGCCGACGAATATCTGCTCGCACATCTGCATGAGCAGGCGTTGTCGGCCGGCGCGCGGGTGCTGGTGCTCAACGACGGCTTCGGTGCCCTGGCCGCCTCGCTGGCGCCCCATGTACGGGTGATCAGCAGCGGCGACTCCCACCTCGCGCACCTGGCCTTGCAGAAGAACCTGACGCGCAACGGCCTGCCGGGCGACAGCGTCGTTTTCGTGCCCGCCAGTCAGATCGTCAGCGGCCCGTTCGATTGCGTCCTGATCCGCGTACCCAAGACCCTGGCGCTGCTGGAAGAACAGTTGATCCGCCTGCATGGTCAACTGGCCCCGGGCGCCCAGGTGTTCGCCGCCGGGATGATCAAGCACCTGCCGCGCGCCGCCGGCGATCTGCTGGAGAAGTACATCGGCCCGGTGCAGGCCTCGCTGGCAGTGAAGAAGGCGCGGTTGCTGTTCGCTACCCCGGCTGACAAACCCGCTCCGGTCTCGCCCTACCCGACCAGCTACCGTCTGGACGAACCGCGCCTGGAGCTACTCAACCACGCCAACCTGTTCTGTCGCGAGGGCTTGGATATCGGTACTCGCGCCTTCCTGCCGCACCTGCCCAAGGCGCTCGGCGACCTGCGCGTGGCCGATCTGGGCTGTGGCAACGGTGTTCTCGGCATCCTCTATGCGCGGAGCAATCCCCAGGCACGGCTGACCCTGGTGGACGAAAGCTATATGGCGGTGCAATCGGCGCAGGAGAACTGGCAGGCGATCCATGGCGACCGCCCAGCCGAGATCCGTGCCGGTGATGGCCTGGCCGAACAGCCGCCGGCCTCGCTGGACTTGGTGCTGTGCAACCCGCCCTTCCATCAGCAGCAGGTGATCGGCGACTTCCTCGCCTGGCGCATGTTCACCCAGGCCAAGGCCGCACTGAGCAAGGGCGGCGAGCTGTGGATCGTCGGCAACCGCCACCTCGGCTATCACCACAAGCTCAAGCGGCTGTTCGGCAATGTCGAGCAGGTCGCCGCCACGCCGAAGTTCGTGATTCTCAAGGCGACGCAGACCTCCTGAAGATAGCGATCGAGCGCATGAGCCGTATAGCGCAGCTCGCTGATACGCGGGCGGAAACGTTCAGCGGTCGGAAGTGATCCGGAAATTCAACCGAACGTGTCGCCGGTGTAAGATGCGGGGCTTTTTTGCCACCGACCCGGCGATGGGCTTTGCTGTGGTAGCAGACAGCCGCGCTATGCCAACTGCCGAAACGCGCGAGACGCCGGGCCACGACCGGTACACAAGGGGATCCACATGCTGGAAAAGCTGTTCCAACTCAAGGCGCACAACACCAACGTGCGCACCGAGATGCTGGCCGGTCTCACCACCTTCCTGACGATGGCCTACATCCTGTTCGTCAACCCGAGCATCCTCGGCGAAACCGGCATGGATAAGGGCGCGATCTTCGTTGCGACCTGCCTGGCAGCGGCCTTCGGCTCGGCGGTGATGGGGCTGATCGCCAACTACCCGATCGCCCTGGCGCCGGGCATGGGCCTGAACGCCTTCTTCACCTACACCGTGGTGCTGGGCATGGGCCACACCTGGCAGGTGGCCCTCGGCGCGGTATTCCTGTCCGCGTGCCTGTTCTTTCTGCTGTCGATCTTCAAGATCCGCGAGTGGATCATCAACAGCATCCCGCTGGAACTGCGCTCGGCCATCGCCGCCGGGATCGGCCTGTTCCTCGCGCTGATCGCCCTGCAGAGCGCCGGCATCGTTATCGACAACCCGGCGACCATGGTCGGCATGGGCGACCTGAGCAAGCCCCAGGCGCTGCTTGCGATTCTCGGCTTCTTCCTGATCATCGGCCTCGAAGCCCGCCGCGTGACCGGCGCGGTGCTGATCGGCATTCTGGTGGTGACGGTCGTCAGCATTCTACTGGGCGTTTCCGAATTCTCCGGCGTGGTGTCGATGCCGCCGTCGCTGGCACCGACCTTCCTGCAATTGGACATCATGGGCGCGCTGGACGTGGGGCTGATCAGTGTGATTTTCGCCTTCCTCTTCGTCGACCTGTTCGACAACTCCGGCACCCTAATCGCGGTGGCGAAGAAGGCCGGGCTGATGCGCAAGGATGGCTACCTGCCGAAGATGGGCCGTGCGCTGATCGCCGACAGTACCGCCGCGCTCGGCGGCTCGCTGCTGGGTACCTCGACCACTACCAGCTATATCGAATCGGCCGCGGGCGTCAGCGCCGGCGGACGCACCGGGCTGACCGCCATCGTGGTCGCCGTGCTGTTCCTGCTGGCATTGTTCTTCGCCCCGCTGGCCGGTAGCGTGCCGGCCTTCGCCACCGCGCCGGCACTGCTGTTCGTCGCCGTGCTGATGGCCTCGGGCTTGGCCGAGATCGACTGGAGCGACCTGACCGTCGCCGCGCCTGTGGTGATCACCGCCCTGGCGATGCCACTGACCTACTCCATCGCCACCGGCATCGCCTTCGGCTTCATCACCTGGGTTGCGGCGAAGATTCTCGCCGGTCGTGGGCGTGAGCTGAACGCCGTACTGGTGATCCTGGCAATATTCTGCGTAATCAAGCTGGGCCTGTTCTAAAAGCCTGGGGTGGATGGCATCTCGCCCATCCACCTCGATCGGCACGGTGGATGAAAATAACGTCATCCAACCTGCGAATGTTTCTGCCACCTCGAAGAGTTTTCATGAGCCGTCCGCAATTCGACCCCGCCACCTACGACACTCAACTCACCGCCAAGGCACAGCGGCTGCGCGAGCTGCTGGCGCCTTTCGATGCGCCGGCGGCCGAAGTCTTCGATTCGCCGCGCGAGCACTACCGGCTGCGCACCGAGTTTCGCCTGTGGCGCGAGGATGGTCAGCGCCACTACGCGATGTTCGAACCCGGCAACAACCACACGCCAATCCTGATCGACGATTTCCCCATCGCCAGCCGTCGCATCAACGAACTGATGCCGCAACTGAAAGCCGCCTGGCAGGCCAGCGAAGCACTGAGCTTCAAGCTGTTCCAGGTGGAGTTCCTCACCACCCTGGCAGGCGATGCGCTGATCACCCTGGCCTATCACCGGCCCCTGGACGAGGCCTGGCAGACCGAAGCCGAGCAGTTGGCGACGAATCTGGGCGTCAGTCTCGTCGGACGCTCGAAGGGCAAGCGCATCGTCATCGGCCGCGATTACGTGGAAGAGGAACTGGTGGTGGCCGGCCGCACCTTCCGCTATCGCCAGCCGGAAGGCGCCTTCACCCAGCCCAACGGCGAGGTCTGCCAGAAGATGTTGGACTGGGCCTACACGGCGCTGGGCGAGCGCGACGACGACCTGCTGGAACTCTACTGTGGCAACGGCAACTTCACCCTGCCGCTGGCCACCCGCGTGCGCAAGGTGTTGGCCACCGAGATCAGCAAGTCGTCGGTGAATGCCGCGCTGGCCAATCTCGCCGATAACAACATCGACAACGTCAATCTGGTGCGCCTGTCCGCCGAGGAACTGACCCAGGCGCTCAACGAGGTACGCCCGTTCCGCCGCCTGGCCGGCATCGACCTGAAAAGCTATGCCTTCGGCAGCGTCTTCGTCGACCCGCCCCGTGCCGGCATGGACCCAGACACCTGCGAACTGACCCGTCGCTTCGAGCGTATCCTCTACATCTCCTGCAACCCCGAGACGCTGGCGCAGAACATCGCCCAGTTGCACGACACCCACCGCATCGAGCGCTGTGCGCTGTTTGACCAGTTCCCCTATACCCACCACATGGAATCCGGGGTGTTGCTGGTGCGCCGATAGGCTTGTCGGCTTAAGCTTCGCTTAAGTTTCACGGCATAGACTCACACCAAATCCACACACGGAGTAGGTGAAATGAGTACTCAATTACCTTTGCGTTACGGTCGGCTCTCCATAGGGCTGCACTGGCTGATGCTGCTACTGATCGCAGCCGTCTACGCCTGCATCGAGCTGAAGGGCAACTTTCCCAAGGGTAGCGAGACCCGTGAACTGCTCAAGCACTGGCACTTCATGCTCGGACTGGCGGTCTTCGCGCTGGTCTGGCTGCGACTGCTGGCCCGCCTGATCGGCCCGACGCCGCCGTCCGATGCCAACGCACCACTCTGGGAAAGGATACCGGCACGCCTGATGCACCTGGCGCTCTACGCCCTGATGATCGGCCTGCCGCTACTGGGCTGGGCATTGCTGAGCGCCGCCGGGAAACCAGCTCCCTTCTTCGGTCTGGAGCTACCTTCTCTACTGTCGACTGACCGCGCCCTGGCCAGCCAACTCGAGGATATCCATGAGTTTCTCGGCCAAGCCGGCTACTGGCTGATCGGCCTGCACGCAGCAGCCGCTCTGTACCATCACTACCTGCGCCAGGATGACGTACTGCAACGGATGCTGCCGCAACGCCACCCTTCCTGATAGACGGACAGGCCTGTACGGGTGAAGGAGTCGAGGCGCCCCGTCTCATTCGGAGGTTTCCTGACCTCTTCGAAAGGATGCGGCCGGCGCCTCGGCGCCGGCATCTTCATCCAACACGGGCCCGTCGCCCAGGCGGAAGGGCTGCGGTGCTTCATCATGCAACCGGCGGGTCGGTGGTTCGATCCGTTCGGGCTCGGGTTCGGGTTTTTCGCGAATAATCAGCCAGGCTGCGGCAGCCAGCAGAGCGGCCAGCACCCGGTAGATCAGCGAAACCAGATCGAAGCCAATCAGCGCGCCGCCATCGAGCCACAGCGAAACCAGTCGCCCCAATACCAGCGCCAGCAGGGTGATCATCAGCATCACCAGTGCCGGCCGCGCCCGCTCGGGCTCGCGCGCGGCCCACAGCAGGAACAGCGCCAACCCCAGCTGCAAGCCACCGTAATAGACACGCATGTGGCTGACCGAGGCGCTTTCCATGAGCAGCATGCCGTTTAGATTGGCCATTTCATAAGGGCGCAGCCAGTAGGCGAGGCTCAGGGCCGCCATGATCACGGCCTGGATGATCAGCACGAAACGGGCAAAACGCATCGAAAGCTCCCCTGATGACTCTCGCACCCCGAGCCCTATCCGACCCGCTCCACCGGTGTTTGGTTCGCCCGCACACACCTACATGGCCCGTAGCCCGCTGCGACATTCATTCACATGTTGGCACTTGGGCAAGTCATGACCAGGCGGTATCCTGCCAGCATTCTGTTCGGAGGATTTCCCCATGCGTCGTCTGCTGCTCGCCACCACTCTGTTCGCCAGCCTCGCTCAGGCAGCCGAGCCCATTGCCATCGACGTACACCGCGACGCCAACTGCGGCTGCTGCAAGGACTGGATCAAGCATCTGGAAGACAACGGCTTTGCCGTCACCGATCACGTCGAGCCCAACATGGCCGCGGTAAAGGCCAAGCTCGGCGTGCCGCATCGCCTGGGCTCCTGCCACACCGGCGTGATCGACGGAAAATTCGTCGAAGGCCACGTACCCGCCGCCGACATCCTCAAGCTGCGTGCCCAGCCCGACCTGATCGGCGCGGCAGTTCCGGGTATGCCGACGGGCTCGCCAGGCATGGAAATGGGCGACCGCAAGGACGCCTATCAGGTCATCGGCCTGAACAAGCAGGGCCGTGAATCGGTACTCAACAGCTACTCTGGCAACTAAGCCGGCAAGAAGAAGCATCTACCGCGTGGAATTTGCACGCGGCGAAGCGGGTCCAAGGGTCTGTTGCGGTTTCTGAAACGGCAACGGACCCTTCTCGTTTGCGCTCCACTCGCGCCAGCGATCCAGGAGCGGGTCACGAACTCTGGCCAGTGAGCCATTTCGGAAGGATGCGGACATGCGTTGGAAAAAGGCGCGGCGCAGCGACAACGTGGTGGATGCCAGGGGCCGCAGCGGCGGTTTTCGTGGCGGCCGCCTGAGCCTGGCCGGAGTCGCCGTGGTCGTGGTGATCGGTCTGCTTTCCGGCCAAGACCCGCTGCAGATCCTCGGCCAACTGGCCAACCAGTCCGACTCTGTTTCTACCCAGCAGGACAGCCCGGCACCGGCTACTAACGGCGACGATCCGCAGGTGGCCTTCGTGCAGGCCATTCTCGGCGACACCGAAGACACCTGGCGCGCGCTGTTCCAGCAATCAGACGCGCAGTATCGCGACCCGACGCTGGTGTTGTTTCGTGGCGGCGTGCGCTCAGCTTGCGGCTTCGCCAGCTCCGCCGTGGGACCCTTCTACTGTCCGGGCGACCAGCAGGTTTACCTGGATCTGCAATTCTTCGACGAAATGACTTCACGCTTCGCGGTGGCCGGCGATTTCGCCCAGGCCTATGTGATCGCCCATGAGGTCGGCCATCACGTGCAGACGTTGCTGGGCGTTTCCCAGCAAATCCAGGCAGCGCGCCAGCGCGGTGCGCAGATGGAAGGCGACAACGGCCTGCTGGTGCGCCAGGAATTGCAGGCCGATTGCTTTGCCGGTGTCTGGGCCCACCACGCGCAACAGCGCCATGACTGGCTCGAGGAGGGTGACTTGGAGGAGGCGCTGAACGCCGCCAATGCCATCGGTGACGATCGCTTGCAGCAACAGAGCCAGGGGCGGATCGTCCCCGATGCCTTTACCCATGGCACCTCGGCGCAGCGGATGAAGTGGTTTCGGACTGGTTTCGACAGTGGCGAACCCGCGCGATGCGACACCTTCCGAGCGTCGCGGCTGTAGCTCGCCTCAGCCGATCCAACTGAACACTGGCGCATCCACGCCATTGTGTACCCGCACCTGGGCGCTGTGACGCAAACGTACCAGCAAACGCTTGCCGGCCTGGGCACTGCCGCTCAGGGCCTCGAGCTGTGTCAGCAATTGCGGCCCCTCCATCTGTTCCGCCTCACGCAACAGCTGCAACACGGCCAGCCAGAGATCGTCCGACGGCGTAGCGCGAGCGGGCTGCTCCGGCCGCACGAGGTTCGGCAACTGCTGTGTCAGCTGTGCCCAGTCCTGCTCATCCAGCTCGACACTAAGGTCGACTGGCAGTTCGCCGATATGGCCACGAATTCGAATCACCTGTGCATCTCCTGGGAATACAGCGGAATGCTCCCATGCCTTGCGGAAGCTGGCCAGCAATCCTCACTTGTTATAACGTAACGCGCATTTCAGAGGAGACCCACCATGCGCCACCTGCTGCTTGCACTGCCCTTCGCGTTGTTCCCCGCCATTGCTCATGCTGACGAGCATCACCACCATGACGAACATGCCAGCCTGGGCAGCCACGAGCACGGCGTGGCCCAGCTCGATGCGACACTGGAAGGCACTGTCCTTGAAATCGAACTACGCAGCCCTGCGGTCAACCTGCTGGGCTTCGAGCATGCGGCCAACAGCGCCGAGGACAAGCGCAAGCTAGCCGACACCCGCGCGCAGCTGGAGCAGCCAGACAGGCTGTTCGGACTGCCGGGCCAAGCCGGTTGCAAGCTTGAGGAATCTCGCCTGGAAAGCCAGCTGTTCGCAGAACATGAACATGAACATGAACATGAACATGAACATGAACATGAACATGAACATGAACATGAACAGCATGACGCCGGCACGCACAGCGATGTTCATGCGCATTACCGCTACGACTGCAACACGCCGGATGCGTTGACCAGGCTGGATCTGCAGGCACTGTTCGAGGCCTTCCCCGGCACGGAGAAAATCCAGGCTCAGGTCATCGGCCCGAACGGCCAACAAGGCAAACTGCTACGCGCCAAGCAGGCACAGATAACGTTCTGATACAGGATGTCCTCCCACCCTCTGCCCGAGGCAGTACACTCCGGCTCGCCGGACATAAGCTTCCAGACTCTGCACATGACTGCTCTGCTTGAACTTCACCAACTCGGTTTCGCCTGGCCCGGCCAGGCGGAGCTGCTGGACATCCCCGCGTTCTCCCTGGAACGTAACCAGAGCCTCTTCCTCAAAGGGCCCTCCGGCAGCGGAAAAACCACGCTGCTCGGGTTGATTGGCGGCGTGCAAAGAGCCGGACGCGGAACCGTTCGCCTGCTGAACGAGGATCTCGGCGCACTTTCGGCCGGCGCCCGGGATCGCTTTCGAGTGGATCACACCGGCTATATCTTCCAGCAGTTCAATCTGCTGCCCTTTCTGTCCGTAGCCGAAAACGTCGCCCTGCCCTGCCGCTTCTCGCGCCTGCGCACCGAGCGGGCGGGCGCACGTTACGGCAGCGTCGATCAGGCCGTCGCGAACTTGCTCACTCACCTTGGCCTGCCGGCCGAACTGCTCGGCCGTCGTGCTGAATCGCTCTCTATCGGCCAGCAGCAACGCGTTGCCGCAGCACGCGCCCTGATCGGCCAGCCGGAGCTAGTGATCGCCGACGAGCCCACCTCGGCACTCGATGCCGATAGCCGCGAAGCCTTTTTGCAGCTGCTGTTCGCGGAATGTCGGGCCGCCGGTTCGAGCCTGCTGTTCGTCAGCCACGACCAGAGCCTGGCCCCGCTGTTCGACCGCAACCTGTCGCTGGCCGAGCTCAACCGCGTCGCGCGCCCTGCGGAGATATGACGATGTTTCTGTTGCGCCTGGCGCTGGCGAGCCTGAACAACCGCCGCTTCACTGCCCTGCTCACCGTGTTCGCCATCGCCCTGTCGGTGTGCCTGCTGCTCGCTGTCGAGCGGGTGCGCAGCGAAACCCGCGCCGGTTTCGCCAGTACCATCAGCGGCACCGACCTCATCGTCGGCGCCCGCTCCGGCTCGGTGAACCTGCTGCTGTATTCGGTCTTTCGCATCGGCAACGCCACCAACAACATTCGCTGGGACAGCTTCGAGCGGTTCGCCGAACACCCGCGCGTCAGCTGGGCGATCCCCATCTCTCTCGGCGATTCGTACCGCGGCTATCGGGTGATGGGCACCAGCGATGCCTACTTCGAACATTACCGTTACGGCCGCAAGCAGCCTCTGCAACTGGCCGAAGGCCGCGCGTTCGCGGAGGACCCATTCGAAGTGGTGCTTGGCGCCGAGGTGGCTGCGGCGCTGCAGCACAGACTGGGTGACCAACTGGTGCTGGCGCACGGTGTTGCCACGGTCAGCCTGGTCCAGCATGACGACAAGCCGTTTCGGGTGGTGGGCATCCTGAAGCGAACCGGCACGCCGGTGGACCATACGCTGCACATCAGCCTGGCCGGCATGGAGGCGCTGCACGTGGACTGGCAGCACGGCATGCCAGCACGTGGCGCGGCACGGGTCGATGCCGAGCAGGCGCGCCAGCTGGATCTGCAGCCGCAACAGATCACCGCTTTCCTGCTCGGATTGAACAGCCGGATCGCGACCTTCGCCCTGCAACGCGAAATCAACCAGTACCGGGGCGAGCCGCTGCTGGCGATCCTGCCAGGTGTGGCCCTGCAGGAACTCTGGAGCCTGGTCGGCACGGCAGAGAAGGCGCTGTTCGTGGTCTCGCTGTTCGTGGTGCTGACGGGACTAATCGGCATGCTCACGGCAATTCTCACCAGCCTCAACGAACGCCGCCGGGAAATGGCGATTCTGCGTTCGGTGGGCGCCCGACCCTGGCACGTCGCCGGACTGCTGGTGGTTGAAGCCTTCGCCCTGGCCCTGGCCGGGGTTCTGCTGGGGCTGCTCTTGCTGTATCTCGTCATCGCGGTTGCCCAGGGGCCGCTGCAGGGTCACTACGGCATTTACCTGCCGCTGGCCTTGCCAAGCACCTACGAATGGACGTTGCTGGCCGCGATACTGCTGGCAGGGCTGGTGATCGGCTGTGTGCCGGCCTGGCGCGCCTATCGGCAGTCGCTGGCCGACGGCCTGTCGATCCGTTTATGAGGAACACCATGTCACGCCTGCTGCCCGCGCTCGCGCTACTGCTCGCCCTCGTCCTGCCGGTCGCCGCCGAGGTGCGCGAGCTGCAATGGTCCGACCTGATTCCGCCAGGTGCGCCGCCACCGCCGCCGCCCATCGCCTTTCACGACCTCTCACAGCTGGCCGATGCACTGGAGGCCGAAGCCGGTCCCGCCGCGATGCAGCAATCGCCCACGGCGCCGGTAGTTGAAGCGCTCGATGGTGTGCAGGTCAAACTACCGGGCTATATCGTGCCACTGGACATGAGCGAGGAAGGCCGTGTCACCGAGTTTCTGCTGGTGCCCTACTTCGGCGCCTGCATCCATGTACCGCCACCACCGTCGAATCAGATCGTGCACGCCACCAGCGAACTCGGCGTGAAGGTGGAGCAGCTCTATCAGCCATTCTGGATCGAGGGTCCGCTGCGGGTCGAACACGCCAGCAGCGAACTGGCCGAAGCCGGCTATCGTATGGATGCGCAGAAGATCTATTTCTACGAGCTGGATTGAATGGGCAGCGGATACATAGGTAACTGGTGCGTGATGGCTATCAGTACGGCAAGCGCCCTATTAACCAACGCCTCGTGCCGAGAGTGCCACCCACAAAACTAGCAGGCGAAATGCTCGTTACCCCGTCGTAGCCACGTCCTTGCGGCGAATGCCGGCGCTAGCTCTACAGAGCCAGAAACCCGCCCGGAAGCGATGTAAGAGACAGTGTTTCAGTTGACGCGCGCAACCTGACGCTGGCGCTCAAAGCTCAACTCACCCTCGGCCCATTCGCGCCATGCCCTAACCTGACGGCGTTCGGCACCGGCGCGCTCCGCCTGTTTCAACGCATCGAGACCGGCCTGCCAGCGGGCCTGTTCGAGCTCCAGCTGGGCCACATAGAGCCATAGCTTGGCATTGCCCGACTGCGCGGCAAGCTCCCGATAGATTCGCGAGGCCGACGAACGCTCGCGTGCCTGCCACCAGAGCATGCCCAGACGTTCACGGCGGGTCGCATTGGTTGCCACCAGACGCGACTCCAGCATACCCTCGAGCAGCTTCGCACCCTGCCAGGGCTGACCGGCCGCGCTGGCCAACAGCACCAGGTTGTCCAGCTCGGATTCGCTGAAGCGCAATCCCTTGGCATGGGCCACGCGCAGCGTCGCGAGCGCCCTGTCTTCATCGCCAGCCATCTGCTGCAGCCCGGCTAGTTGACGCCAGGCTCTGGTCTGGTCCGGATGGCGCAACAACAGGCGGCGCTGCCAGCGTTCAGCCGCCTCGTAACGCTTCAGCTCGGCATTGGCGCCGACCAGGAACTGCAACCAGGTATCACCGGCATTCGGGTTGGCCTTTACGTAACGCTCGGCGAGCGGCAGCGCCTTGGCATGCTGGCCCATCCCCTGATAGGCCTGCACCAGCATCTGCAACACTTCCTCGCTCGCCTGTGTCGGCGAGCCCAGCAACTCGACGACCTTGGCGTAACGTCCTTGCACCAGGTTCAGCTTGGCCAGGTTCAAGCGCTCGTTAGGCAACAGCGCTTCGTCCAGCTTGCCGCTGGCGACTGCCTTCTCCAGCAACTGCAGCGCCAGCTTGTTGTCCCCTTCGGCCCAGGCGAGATAAGCGCGGCTACGCCATACCAAGGCTTCCTCGGCACTTCCGGCTTTAGCTTCAACCTGCTGTAGCACCTTGCGAGCGGTAGTGTAATCACCCTTCTGCTGTGCGCTCTGCGCTCGCTCCAGCGCCATGAAGACAGCAGGGTTGACCACTTGCGCGGCCTGTACGGAGGCTGCGAACAGTAACGAAAACAAGAGCAGGAAACGTGGCATTTCAGCGTTCTCCTTGCAGGCGGAAGTGAAGGGTCTTGACGGCCTCTCGAGAGACCGCGGCACCGTTCTCGGTACGCGGCGCGAAGCGCCAACGGGCTGCTGCGCGCCGCGCCTCACGATCGAAAATGTTGCGAGGTTCGGATTCCAGCACGCGAATGTTCTCGACCGTGCCGGCAGCAGTGATGGTGAAGGCCAGCTTGATGTGCCCCTCGATACCGCGCTGACGCGCCCGGTAGGGGTATTCGGGACGCACGTCATTCAACGGCATGACCTCCTGTTCCGGTCCGCCAGGCTGCCCCGATCCCTCAACGGAAGGCGCCGGTGGCGCGACCGGCGCCGCTGCGCCCGCAGTCAGTCCGGACAGGCTGGGCGAGGGTGCGGAAATCGAAATACCGCTATCGATGTTCGGCAGGGCCAGGTCCAGCTTGGGCAGGTTGGCGCTCGGGGTGGCCATGGTCGGTGTCGGCGGCGTAGGCGGTTGTGGTGTCTTCGGTTGAGGCGGCTGTGGTGCCTGTTGCCGGGAACGCGTACTGGTGTCCTCGTTGCGGCCGTCCATGCGCACGAAGTTGGCAATCGCTATCGGATCGTCCACCACCTCACTGCCCGAAGGCGTGACCATACTCAGCATGAGCACGAACAATGATACCGCCACCACGCAGGCTGCGATGAAGGACAGCCCGACGCGAGCCAGCCCCTGGTGCATCACTGCGCTCCCGTGGTCGCGGCGAGCGCCACGTCATGGACGCCGGCCTGACGCGCCTGATCCATCACTTGGACCACCAGGCCCGTGCGCGCGTCCTGGTCGGCCTGGACCACTACCGCGCCTTCCGGCTGGTCGACGCGCAGACGCTCGATGTGCGCGCGCACGCTGCGAACGTCGACGGCCTTCTTGTCGATCCACACCTGACCGTCGGCAGTCACAGCGATGAGAATGTTGCCCTTGTCCTGCGCGCTGGCGGTATCCGCCTGCGGACGCTGGACCTCGACACCGGATTCCTTGATGAAGGAACTGGTGACGATGAAGAAAATCAGCATGATGAAAACCACATCAAGCATCGGTGTCAGATCGATGCCAGTGTCTTCTTCCTGCAGGTGATGGCGACGCATACGCATCCGATAATCCTCAATCGTGACGCAGCTGGTCGGCCAGCCGGTCGAGAGCCAGGCGCGCGATTCGCTCGAGGCGCGCCAGGCTGAACAGTCCAGTGATGGCCAGCACCATGCCAGCCATGGTCGGCAGAGTCGCCTGCCAGACGCCCGCTGCCATCCCGCGGGGGTTGCCTGTGCCGTTGAGCGCCAACACGTCGAATACGGCGATCATTCCGCTAACGGTGCCGAGCAGGCCCAGCAGCGGATACATGGCGACCAGCGTCTTGCTCAGCCGCAGAGGCCCGGATAGCTGCTGCTGCGCCTGTGCCAGCCAGGCTGCGCGTACCGCACGCTGCCAGCTGCCGGATTCGTCGCTCAGTTGTGCCCAGGCCTGGCGCCGTGCCTCCACCCAGTGCGGGAATACCCGGCGCATAAACCAGACACGTTCGAAGACCAACGTCCAATAGAGAACGCAGAGGGCGGCCAGCGCCCACATCACCACGCCGCCTGCCGCCATGAAGTCGAGCAGCGCATGGCCGCTGTCGACTAGGCTCAGCCAGTAGCCGTGCAGATCAGTCACGGCGCGGCGATCCCGATAGATGCAGCGCGATCAGACCGGCGCTCTGCTGCTCCAACAACTGGATCAATCCCTTGCTGCGGCTAGCCAGCAGGCTGTGCAGGAACAGCAGCGGAATCGCCACCACCAGCCCCAGCACCGTGGTCACCAGCGCTTGGGAGATACCGTCGGCCATCAGTCGAGAGTCACCGCCACCGCTCTGGGTGATGGCCTGGAAGGTGACGATCATCCCTGTCACTGTGCCCAGCAGCCCCAGCAGCGGTGCCACGGCGGCGAGCAGCTTGAGTAGTGGCTGGCCACGCTCGAGTGGCGGTGTTTCCTGAAGAATGGCCTCGTCGAGTTTCAACTCGAGGGTTTCCAGATCCGACAACTGTGGCTTAGGTCCGAGTACGCCGATGATCCGTCCCAACGGATTGTCACTGCGGGGGGCATTCAGCTCGCGCATCTGGCTGGCGACCTTGCGCCCGACACCACTGAGGTAGGCCATCCGCCAGATCGCCAGCAGCAGGCCGAAGAGACCCAGCACCATGATCACCCAGCCGACCAAGCCGCCCTGCTGCACCCGGTCCCACAGTTTCGGCTGCCGCTGCAGTTGCTCCAGCAGGGAGCCTCGACTCGGATCTACCGGCAGAACCGCCAGCGCATCGCTGCTGCCCAGATAGTCGTCGACCAGCCCCTGCCCGGAGGGTTGCCGCGCAGGAGCCAACAGCTCGCCGGCGCTCTCGTCATAACGCAGGAAGGCGTCCTTGGTGAAGGCCGAGAAGGCACCGACTCGCAGCACCGGCTCGACGCTACGCTGGCCGCTGGCGCTAACCACAGGCAGCTCGACTTGCTCGACCCGGCCACTCGCGGCGAGGTCTTCGAGCAAGGTCATCCAGAACGCATCCAGATCCTCGGCAGACGGCAAGGTACGGCTCTCAGCCAGTGCCCGCAGATGCTGCACACGCTCCGGATACTGGATATTGAGCAAACTGTCCTGCCATTGCCCGGCGATGTCGCCCGCGCTCTGGCGCACGACCCCGAACAGCTCACCCAGATGCCCCACGCGCTGTGCGAGGAGCTTTTCCTGCTCGACCAACTCAGCTTCCTGACGATCGAATTCGGCCTTCAGGCGCTCGGCTTCGGCTTTCTGCTGTGCGAGCGCAGCATTGGCTCGCGCCAGCAACTGCGCCTGCTCGCTACGATCCCGCAGGAACGTCTGCTCACGCGCCTGCATCGCGTCGGCTTCGGCCGCACGATCACTACGAATGCGTTGCAGCAGTTGATCAGGTGTCAGGGGTTCGGCCGCCTGGGCCAGTGCCGGCAGCAGGCCAATGAACAGCAACGTCAGCAAACGGCTCATCGTACGGCCTCCTTGGCCAGGGTCTTCACCGGCAATTCGAGCCAACTGGGTGCCTGTTGCTGGCGGGCGATGGCGATCGCCTTGGTAATGGGGCGGCGCGCGCTGCCGTCGAGTACTTCCCATACACGCGCCTGAGGATTCCACCAGCCGCTCTCATGAGCGTCCAGCGTCTGGTAATAAAGCATGGTCCGACCCAACCGCAGGAATTCGACACTGCGCGTGCCATTCTCGGCGGGCAGCTCACCGCGCCAGGCTTCCAGGGTCCGCCCGTAATCACTCTCGATCTGGTAGGCCTCGAGAATGCGACGGTACTTCTCGGCAAGGCTGACATCGGCACGCACCTGCATCTCCTGCAGGCTGGCCAAGCGGTCGGCACGCTCATCCGGCAGGAACGGCAGATCGGCAGCGATAAACTCTTCCAGTACCTCGATCATTCGGCTCATCTGCGGCGCGACCGCTTCCTGGGTGCGTTCGATGCTGTCCAGTTGACGCTGAAAGCCTTCCAGCTCCTTGCGCTGCGCTGCCGTGAGCTCGACCAGCTGTGCGTTGTATGCCTTCAGCGCCTCGGCCTGCTGCACGGCATTACGGTAATCGTTGAGCATCTGCCGGGCAGAATCGTCGAGTTGCTCGATACGCGCTTGCGAAGCCTTGGCTTCTGCAGCCAGGCGCTGGCTTTCCTCCAGCGCCGTATCCAGCGGGGCAGCATAAAGCGACATGCAGCACGACAGCACGGCGACCGCCAGAAGGCGGGGAATAAAGGCTTGCATTGATGATCCCTTGCAGACGGACGTCAAACTCGAAAGAGAAACATTATCATCTACCAAGAAACAGAAGGCAACCCGGCAATACGTCGCACACGGGCCGAAGCATTTATTGACCCGGGTCAAAAATAGGCTTTTCCCGCACCCTACCATGACTCCCAACACACAACAGAACCTACCCCATTGGAGTCACTTATGCGCAAGACCCTGTTTACCACTTCCGTACTGGCCGTGGCCCTGGCCGCCCCTTTCGCCCAGGCCCATCAGGCTGGTGATGTGATTGTGCGTGCCGGTGCGATTACCGTTGACCCACGTGAAGACAGCGGTGACATCTATGTCGGCGCCCTGAACAGCAGTGTCGCCGGCAGCAAAGCCACGCTGGACAGCAACACACAGCTGGGCCTGAACTTCGCCTACATGCTGACTGACAAAGTCGGTATCGAACTGCTTGCTGCAACCCCGTTCAGCCACGACGTAGGCGTAGCGGGAATGCCTGGTGGCTTTTCAGGCCTGAACGGCAAGCTTGGTGAAATCAAGCATCTTCCGCCGACCCTGAGCGTCGTCTACTACCCACTGGATAGCAAGGCAGCCTTCCAGCCCTATGTTGGCGCCGGCATAAACTACACTTGGTTCTTCGACGACAAGCTGAGCAGCAGCGCCGAGAGCAAAGGTTTCAACGGCCTGGACATGAAAGATTCCTGGGGACTGGCCTTTCAGATTGGCGCTGACTATATGCTGACCGACAGCCTCATGGTCAACGCCCAGGTCCGCTATATCGACATCGACACCACCGGCACCACCAGCTTTGGCGGAGCCAAGGTTAAAGTCGACGTGGATGTCGACCCGATGGTCTACATGGTCGGCCTCGGCTACAAGTTCTGACGAAACCGGCAACCGCCGAATCGCAGACAGAGCAAAGGCGCCTTCGAGGCGCCTTTGCTTTTCCCGTGATTTACCCCAGCCCTCGCGCCTTTCGTAGGGTGGAAAACCGCGAAGCGTTTTCCACGTCTGCCACTGGCATTCACCTGTTGGCGGGCAAGGGGACTAACGAGCGAGCAACTTAGCCAGTCCGTCGCGCATATCGGTCGCCGGTTCCGGCAAACGGAAACGCTGTAACAGCCGTGCATTGTTCGCCCGCGAGTGGCGAATGTCGCCGCTGCGCGCCGCCTCGTAGCTGACAGGCGGCAGCCCACCTAATACATCCCCGATGGCTGCCATCAATTCATTCAGCGAGGTGGCACGATTGAGCCCGACGTTGATCGCCCCCTCTTCGACCGTGGCAACCTCCAGCGCCTGCACCAGCAGCCCGATCAGATCGCCAACATAAAGGAAGTCGCGGGTCTGCTCACCATCGCCGAACACCGCGATAGGCAGCCCTTTCTGCGCGCGCTCGGTGAAAATGCTGATCACCCCCGAATAGGGTGAAGACGGGTCCTGGCGCGGCCCGTAGATATTGAAGAAACGGAACACCACCGGCTCAAGCCCGTGTTGGCGCCGATAGAAATCTAGGTAATGCTCGCTGGCCAGCTTATCCGCAGCGTAGGGTGTCAGCGGTGCCTTCGGCGTGTCCTCGTCTATGGACTGCCCTTCGCCGTTATTGCCGTAAACCGCCGCACTGGAGGCGAAGAGCACTCGCCGCACGCCAGCTTGACGCATGGCCTCACAGAGATTCAGCGTACCGACCAGATTGCTCTGGTGTGTACCGACCGGATCTTCTACCGACGCCTGCACGGACGCCACCGCAGCCAGGTGCACTACCGCCGCACACCCCTCGACCACACGATGCACGGTTTGCGCATCAGCGACGTCACCCTCGACCAGCTCGAGGCGGTCGCTGACTGGCAGGTTGCTACGCTTGCCCGTGGAGAAATTATCCAGCACCCGCACCGCATAGCCGCGCGAGAGAAGGGCGTCGACCAGGTTGGAGCCGATGAAGCCGGCGCCACCAGTAACCAGAATCGGTGAGTCAGTCATGGCGATAATAACGCTCCAGAAGGTTCGGCAGACCCGCGCGCCAGGCACGCGGCCTGATGCCGAAGGTGTTGAAGATTTTCTTGCAGGCCAGCACTCCATGTTGCGGCTCGTCCGCCGCATCGGGGCAGTCGGCGTGCGCGATCGCGGAAACTCCTTCGAGGGTGAACTGCCGGTAATGGGTCGCCTCGGCGTAAATCGCCTGACCCACGACCAGCGGTGTCGAAGCCTCGTGGCCGCCGTAATGGTAGGTACCCCAAAGCGGCACGCCACAATCGAGCTGCTTGAGCACGGCGAGAATCACCCGTGCCGCATCCTCTACCGGCGTGGGATTGCCGCGCCGATCGTCGGCCAGAAAGAACTCTTCGTGCTGTTCGAGGCGCAGCAGAAAGCGCCCGAGCAGCCCATCCGGGCTGTCATCGAGTAGCCAGCCGAGCCGCAACAGCACATGCCTGGGGCATAGCGCACGCACGCTCTGCTCGATCCGACACAGCGCCCGACCACGCGCATCCAGCGGTGCAAGCTCATCCTTCTCGTTGTACGCCGTGGTACGCGCACCATCGAATACGCGATAGCTCGAGGGCTGCAACAGAACGAACTGATGATGCTGACAGAGTTCGGCCAGGCGCTCGACGGCACGCTCCTGGCCATTGAGCACAAACTCTTCGACGTGCCCCGCCTGGAACCAGTCGACGTAATAGGCAAGGTTGATCACGACATCCGGGCGGTTGTCGTCGAGCAGCTTGGTCAGGCTTGGAGCATCCCAGCCCTGTTCGGGCGAAGGGGGGGCAAGGAAAGTGATCTCTTCCTCACCGCCGAGGCGGATCAGCGCCTGACCCAGGGCATTACCACCGCCCAACAGCATCAGGCGCATTCGCATTCAATCGGACTCAGAAAGGAATATCGTCGTCGAAGCTATCGTAGTCCGGAGCAGGCTGCTGGGCAGGCTTCGGCTGGGACGGCGCCGGGCGCGCGGCCTGCTGCGGCTCGCGCTGCGGACGCGGCTGGCGCGGCTCGTCAGAATTGCCGCCGCGGCTGCCGAGCAGTTGCATGCTGCCGTTCATATCCACCACGATCTCGGTGGTGTAGCGCTTGACGCCGTCCTTCTCCCACTCGCGGGTCTGCAGGCGACCTTCGATGTAGCACTGCGAGCCCTTGCGCAGGTACTCGCCAGCAATCTCGGCGACCTTGCCGAACAGCACCACGCGGTGCCACTCGGTGCGCTCTTGCAACTGACCGGTCTGCTTGTCCTTCCAACTGTCGGTGGTTGCCAGCGTGATATTGGTCACCGCATTGCCATTGGGCATGTAGCGGGTTTCCGGGTCGCCGCCGACATTGCCGATCAAGATGACTTTGTTCACCCCTCTGGCCATGGGTAACTCCTTATCTGAAACATGAATTAGGCTGACTCAATGAAGAATCCCGCGCAGCAGGAAAAAAGCCAATGACCGAGAATATTACCTCAGCCAGCCATGCCGACAACAGCAGATAGCCGCAAGAGACCGGCCGGAATCTTTTTTTGCCAGACACGTCGCGGGCAGTATCGCTCAGGCCACGAGCCGATCGAGCGCCGCTCTGTCGAGCCGCTGCGCATCCACCTTGACATAGGCGGCACCCTCTTCCGCCAGCACGATCGCGTCCGAGACTCCCGCCACCGCCAGCAGCTGTGACGTCAGCTCGGGATTGGACAGCGCCGACTCCGACAGTGGCAACCGTAGGCTGGTGACGTAGGGCGGTTCGCGCATGCTCCATACGATCAGCAACCACAAGGCGCCAAGCCCGGCACAGCCGGCGAACACGACCTCGAGCCCACCCAGTTGATAGAGCCAGCCACCGAGAATGCCGCCCAGCCCAGCTCCCAGGAACTGGCTGGTGGAATACACCCCCATCGCCGTCCCCTTGCCGCCGGCCGGCGCAACCTTGCTGATCAGCGACGGCAACGAGGCTTCCAGCAGGTTGAAGGCTGTGAAGAAGATCACCATGCCGACCACCAGCGCCCATAGGCCGTGCCCGAACTGCCAGAAGAACAACTCGCACAGCAGCAGGACACCAACCGCTCCGAGCAACACGCGGCGCATCTGGCGCTTCTTCTCGCCATAGATGATGAACGGCACCATGCCCAGAAAGCCGACCAGCAGGGCTGTCAGATAGACCCACCAGTGCTCGTCCTTGGGCAGCGCCGCCTCCTCCACCAGCGCCAGTGGCAACGCGACGAAACTCGCCATGAGGATGGCATGCAGCGCAAAGATGCTGAGATCCAGGCGCAGCAGGTCGGGGTGACGCAGTGTCGCCCCCAGCGCCTGGCTTGCTACGCCTGATTCACGATGCTGCAAGTGGCACTGCGCGCGCGGCAATATGGCGACAATGAGCCCCCCCAACAGCGCCAGCACCGCCGTCAGCCAGAACAGTGCGGACAAGCCGAACACCTTGGCCACCAGCGGACCGATCACCATGGCGACGGCAAACGACAAACCGATGCTCATGCCGATCATCGCCATGGCTTTGGTGCGGTGCTGCTCGCGGGTCAGGTCGGAGAGCAACGCCATCACAGCCGCGGAAATCGCCCCGGCGCCTTGCAGTATGCGGCCGGCGATCACTCCCCAGATACTGTCGGACATGGCCGCCAGCACCGCCCCGGCGGCGAAGATCAGCAAGCCGAAATAGATGATCGGCAAGCGGCCGATGCGATCGGAAAGAATGCCGAAGGGAATTTGCAGCAGCGCCTGGGTCAACCCATAGGCGCCGATGGCAAGGCCGATCAGCGCCGGCGTCGCCCCCTGCAGATCCATCCCATAGGTCGCCAGCACTGGCAACACCATGAACATGCCGAGCATGCGAAACGCGAAGACCAAGGCCAGCCCGGAAGCCGCGCGGGTTTCGGTGGCGCTCATGCGCTCGCTGTAGGGGTCCTGCATCTGGGGGTCTCGCTTGAATGAACCGGCGGCGATTCTAGCAGCCATCTATAGGATCTGTTGCCATTTCAGCACAATCCAAGTTGCTACGATGAAACGGCAACAGCCCCTAACAGACACAAACGCGTGATTTTGCCGCGATGCCATGCGAACCGTATAATTTTGGGTTTTCGCCCGCCACGCGAGGCTGCTTTGGACAAGATTCTGATTCGTGGAGCTCGTACCCACAACCTGAAGAACATCGACCTGACCCTGCCACGCGACAAACTTATAGTGATCACCGGCCTGTCCGGCTCAGGCAAGTCCTCGCTGGCCTTCGACACACTCTATGCCGAAGGCCAGCGCCGTTACGTGGAATCGCTGTCGGCCTATGCCCGGCAGTTCCTGTCGATGATGGAAAAGCCCGACGTCGACACTATCGAAGGCCTGTCACCGGCGATCTCCATCGAACAGAAGTCCACCTCGCACAACCCGCGCTCCACCGTGGGCACCATCACCGAGATCTACGATTACCTGCGCCTGCTCTACGCGCGGGTCGGCACGCCGCGCTGCCCCGATCACGACGCACCGCTGGAGGCGCAGACCGTCAGCCAGATGGTCGATCAGGTGCTGGCCCTGCCGGAAGGCAGCAAGCTGATGTTGCTGGCCCCGGTGATCCGCGAGCGCAAGGGTGAGCACCTGGCGGTGTTCGATGAACTGCGCGCTCAGGGCTTCGTCCGCGCTCGGGTCAACGGCAAGCTGTATGAACTCGACGAGTTACCGAAACTGGACAAGCAGAAGAAGCACTCCATCGATGTAGTAGTGGACCGCTTCAAGGTCCGCGGCGACCTGCAGCAGCGCCTGGCCGAATCCTTCGAGACCGCACTCAAGCTGGCCGATGGCATCGCCCTGGTCGCCCCGATGGAAGACGACGACTCCGAGGAGACGATCTTCTCGGCCCGCTTCGCCTGCCCAATCTGCGGTCACTCGATCAGCGAGCTGGAACCCAAGCTGTTCTCGTTCAACAACCCGGCTGGCGCCTGCCCGACCTGTGACGGCCTGGGCGCCAAGCAGTTCTTCGATGCCAAACGCCTGGTCAACGACGAACTGACCCTGGCCGAGGGTGCGATCCGCGGCTGGGACAGGCGCAACGTCTATTACTTCCAGATGCTCGGCTCGCTGGCTTCGCATTACGGCTTCAGCCTTGACGAACCTTTCGGCTCGCTGCCCGAAAAGCATCAGCAATGCATCCTGCGCGGCAGCGGCAAGGAAAGCGTCGACTTCCGCTATCTCAACGACCGTGGCGACATCGTCAAGCGCTCGCACCCGTTCGAAGGGATCATTCCCAATCTCGAGCGCCGCTACCGCGAAACCGAATCCAACAGCGTCCGCGAAGAACTGGCCAAGTATCTCAGCACCCAGCCCTGCCCGGAATGTCGCGGCACTCGCTTGCGCCGCGAGGCACGGCACGTGTGGGTCGGCGACAAGACGCTGCCGGCCGTCACCACGCTGCCGATCGGGGACGCGGCCGAATATTTCGGCAGCCTGACACTGAGCGGTCGACGCGGCGAGATCGCCGACAAGATTCTCAAGGAAATCGGCGAGCGCCTGCAGTTCCTGGTCAACGTCGGCCTCGACTATCTGACCCTTGACCGTAGCGCCGATACCCTTTCCGGCGGCGAAGCACAGCGTATCCGCCTGGCCAGCCAGATCGGCGCGGGGCTGGTGGGCGTCATGTACATCCTCGACGAACCTTCGATCGGCCTGCACCAGCGCGACAACGAGCGCCTGCTCGGCACCCTGCGCCACCTGCGCGACATCGGCAACACGGTGATCGTCGTCGAGCACGATGAAGATGCCATTCGCCTGGCCGACTACGTACTCGATATAGGCCCTGGCGCCGGCGTGCATGGCGGACAGATCGTCGCCGAGGGCACGCCGGATGAAGTCATGGCCAACCCCGCCTCCCTTACCGGCGGCTATCTATCCGGACGGGTGAAGATCCGCTATCCGGCCAAGCGTACACCGCGCGATGCCAGCAAATTGCTGAAGCTCAAGGGCGCACGCGGCAACAACCTGCGCAATGTCGACCTGGAAATTCCCGTGGGCCTGCTGACCTGCATCACCGGAGTGTCGGGCTCTGGCAAGTCGACACTGATCAACAACACCCTGTTCCCGATCACTGCAACTGCGCTCAATGGTGCCACGACGCTCGAGGTGGCCCCGCACGACTCCTTCGACGGGCTGCAGCACCTCGACAAGGTGGTAGACCTCGATCAGAGTCCGATCGGCCGCACCCCACGCTCCAACCCAGCGACCTACACCGGCCTGTTCACACCGATCCGCGAGCTCTTCGCCGGCGTCCCGGAAGCCCGCTCCCGCGGCTACGGTCCGGGACGGTTCTCTTTCAACGTTAAAGGCGGGCGCTGCGAGGCCTGCCAGGGCGACGGCGTGATCAAGGTGGAGATGCACTTCCTGCCGGACATCTACGTACCCTGCGACGTGTGCAAGGGCAAGCGCTATAACCGCGAAACTCTGGAAGTGAAATACAAGGGCAAGAGCATCACCGAGGTGCTCGACATGACCATCGAGGAAGCCCGTGAGTTCTTTGATCCTGTGCCGGCAGTGGCGCGCAAACTTCAGACGCTGATGGATGTAGGCCTGTCCTATATCAAGCTCGGGCAGAGCGCAACCACGTTGTCGGGCGGCGAGGCGCAAAGGGTCAAACTGTCACGCGAGCTATCCAAGCGGGACACCGGCAAGACGTTGTACATCCTCGACGAACCTACCACTGGCCTGCACTTCGCCGATATCCAACAACTGCTGGATGTGTTGCACCGGCTACGTGATCACGGCAACACGGTGGTGGTCATCGAGCATAATCTGGATGTGATCAAGACCGCCGACTGGCTGGTCGACCTGGGTCCGGAAGGTGGCTCCAAGGGCGGGCAGATCATCGCCACGGGCACGCCTGAAGAGGTGGCCGAGATGCCGCAGTCGCATACTGGTCACTTCCTCAAGCCGCTGCTGGAGCGCGACCAGGGACAAGCGACGGAGTAAGCTGTCACGGCATTCCAAAAACAAAAAACCGCAGCAACGCTGCGGTTTTTTTGCCTCAGGACCAGCTATCAGGCCAGCGCCTCCTCCATCGGTAGATCAAGCGCTGCCGCAACACCGGCGCCATAGGCCGGGTCGGCCAGATAGCAGTGCTTGATATGGCGCAGTTTGATATGTCGCGCCGCATCACCCATCGCCCGCGCCGTGTTGCCGAACAGGCGCTGTTGCTCGTCCGCATTCATCAAGCGGAACAGATCGCCCGGCTGGGTGAAGTAATCCGCATCGTCCGCACGGAAATCGTAACGGGCAGCGGCTCCTTCGAGCGCCAGCGGCGGCTCACTGAAATCAGGCTGCTCCTGCCACTCGCCGTAGGTGTTCGGCTGGTAGTGCAGGCGGCCTCCATGATTGCCGTCGACGCGCATGGCACCGTCACGATGGTAACTGTGCACCGGACAGCGTGCCGCGTTCACCGGGATCTGGTGGTGGTTGACGCCCAGGCGGTAGCGCTGCGCGTCACCGTAGGAGAACAGACGGCCCTGCAACATGCGATCCGGCGAGAAGCTGATGCCGGGCACCACGTTAGCGGGCGTGAATGCCGCCTGCTCAACATCCTGGAAGTAATTGCCGGCGTTGCGATTGAGCTCGTAGTAACCCACTTCGATCAGCGGGTAATCCTTCTTCGACCAGACCTTGGTCAGATCGAACGGATGGAAGCGATAGCTCGCCGCCTCAGCTTCCGGCATCACCTGCACGTACATGGTCCAGCGTGGGAAATCACCACGCTCGATAGCTTCGAACAGGTCGCGTTGCGCGCTCTCGCGATCATTCGCAACGATGGCCGCTGCTTCAGCATCGGTCAGGTTCTTGATGCCCTGCTGGGTCTTGAAGTGGAACTTGACCCAGTAGCGCTGATTGTCGGCGCTGATGAAACTGTAGGTGTGCGAGCCGAAGCCGTGCATGTGCCGATACGAGGCAGGAATGCCCCGATCGCCCATCACGTAGGTGATCTGGTGCAAAGCCTCGGGCAGGCCGGTCCAGAAATCCCAGTTGTTGTTGGCGCTGCGCATGTTGGTGCGGGGATCACGCTTGACCGCATGGTTCAGGTCGGGGAACTTCAGTGGATCGCGGAAGAAGAATACCGGCGTGTTATTGCCGACCATGTCCCAGTTACCCTGCTCGGTATAGAACTTCAGGGCATAACCACGGATGTCACGCTCGGCATCCGCTGCACCACGCTCGCCGGCCACGGTGGAGAAGCGCGCGAACATGGATGTTTTCTTGCCAACCTCGGAAAAGATCGCGGCCTTGGTATAGCGGGTAATATCGTGGGTGACCACGAACTCGCCAAAGGCACCGGAGCCTTTGGCATGCATGCGGCGCTCGGGAATCACCTCACGGTCGAAATGCGCCAGCTTTTCCAGGAACCACACATCCTGCAGCAACATCGGACCACGCGGGCCCGCGGTCAGGGTGTTCTGGTTTTCAGCTACCGGCGCACCGGCAACGGTCGTCAACCTGGGCTTGTCAGTCATATTTAGCTCCTTAGATGGCATCCATCATTACAGCAAAACCGGGGATACCGGCGGTATGGGTGCCATCATAGGAAGCCGAGCGAAGCGAGACCAATGCGTTGAGTCAACATCGTCGATAGAAAATCCGGATATAAAAAAACCGAGCCTGAAGGCTCGGTTCCTTTTCCGAAAAGCTGTGACTTATTCGGCTGCTTCCACTTCACCGGTAACCGGACGGTCAACCAGTTCCACATAAGCCATGGGTGCATTATCCCCTGCACGGAAACCGCACTTGAGGATACGCAGGTAGCCGCCCTGACGGGTGGCGTAACGCGGTCCCAGATCGCTGAACAGCTTGCCAACGATGGCCTTCGAACGAGTACGGTCGAAAGCCAGGCGGCGGTTGGCAACACTGTCTTCCTTGGCCAGAGTGATCAGCGGCTCGGCGACGCGACGCAGTTCCTTGGCCTTGGGCAGGGTGGTCTTGATCAGTTCGTGCTCGAACAGCGACACCGCCATGTTCTGGAACATGGCCTTGCGGTGTGCGCTGGTGCGGCTCAGGTGACGGCCACTTTTACGATGACGCATGATTGAAATTCCTTACCAAACGATCAGTTCGGTGACTAGGGACGATCAGGCCGTGGCCTTATCGTCCTTCTTGAGACTTGCCGGCGGCCAGTTATCGAGGCGCATGCCGAGGGACAGACCACGCGAGGCCAGAACGTCTTTGATTTCAGTCAGAGACTTCTTGCCCAGGTTCGGCGTCTTCAACAGTTCCACTTCGGTGCGCTGGATCAGATCACCGATGTAGTAGATGTTCTCTGCCTTGAGGCAGTTAGCCGAACGAACGGTCAGTTCCAGATCATCCACCGGACGCAGCAGAATCGGATCGATCTCATCTTCCTGCTCAACCACTACCGGCTCACTGTCACCTTTGAGGTCGACGAATGCAGCCAGTTGCTGTTGCAGGATAGTCGCGGCACGACGGATCGCCTCTTCGGGATCCAAAGTGCCATTGGTTTCGAGATCAATGACCAGTTTGTCCAGGTTGGTACGCTGTTCGACACGAGCGTTCTCGACCACATAAGCCACGCGACGCACCGGACTGAAAGTGGCGTCGAGCTGAAGACGGCCGATACTGCGGCTTTCGTCTTCATCACTCTGACGCGCATCAGCCGGCTCGTAACCACGGCCGCGAGCGACCTTGAGCTTCATGCTGATCGAGCCGTTGGCCGCCAGGTTGGCAATCAGGTGATCGCCATTGACGATTTCGACATCGTGATCCAGCTGGATATCGGCAGCGGTAACAGGGCCCGCGCCCTTCTTCACTAGGCTCAAGGTCACTTCATCACGGCCGTGCAGCTTGATGGCGATACCTTTGAGGTTGAGCAGGATTTCGATGACATCTTCCTGCACGCCCTCGATGGCGCTGTACTCGTGGAGCACGCCGTCGATCTCAGCCTCGACCACGGCGCAGCCAGGCATGGAGGACAACAGAATGCGACGCAGCGCGTTGCCCAGGGTATGGCCGAAACCGCGCTCGAGAGGCTCGAGCGTGATCTTGGCACGGGTCGGACTGACCACCTGCACATCGATATGGCGGGGGGTCAGGAACTCATTTACCGAACTCTGCATGGATACACCTATTTTCTAGCCCTTACTTGGAGTA
Organism: Pseudomonas sp.; assembly: GCA_047973445.1. Lineage (GTDB taxonomy): Bacteria > Pseudomonadota > Gammaproteobacteria > Pseudomonadales > Pseudomonadaceae > Stutzerimonas. The sequence goes on along the minus strand of JBKEBY010000023.1, from coordinate 8,579 downwards.
GAGCTCGACAATCAGGTTTTCGTTGATGTCGGCCGACAGATCACTGCGAGCCGGAACACTCTTGAAAACGCCGGATTTCTTGTCGGTATCTACTTCGACCCACTCAACGCGACCGCGCTGTGCGCACAGTTCGAGGGCTTGGGCGATACGCAGCTGGTTACGGCACTTCTCGCGAACGGCAACCACATCACCAGCTTTGACCTGGTAGGACGGGATGTTCACGGTCTGACCGTTGACGGTGATCGACTTGTGGGAAACCAGCTGACGGGATTCCGCACGAGTGGAACCGAAGCCCATGCGATACACGACGTTGTCGAGACGGCATTCGAGCAGTTGCAGCAGATTCTCGCCGGTAGCGCCTTTACGGCTGGCCGCTTCCTTGTAGTAACCGCTGAACTGGCGCTCGAGCACGCCATAGATACGACGCACTTTCTGCTTTTCACGCAGCTGGGTGCCGTAGTCGGAAAGGCGACCGCGACGCTGGCCATGAATGCCTGGCGGAGTTTCGATGTTGCACTTGGATTCGAGCGCGCGCGCACCACTCTTCAGGAAGAGATCGGTGCCTTCACGACGAGACAGTTTGCACTTGGGACCAATATAACGAGCCATTCTTCACTGTCTCCTGATTACACGCGGCGCTTCTTCGGCGGACGGCACCCGTTATGCGGGATCGGCGTCACGTCGGTGATGCTGGCGATTTTATAACCACATCCGTTCAGAGCACGAACGGCGGATTCACGACCTGGGCCCGGACCCTTGACGTTGACGTCGAGGTTCTTCAGACCGTATTCCAGAGCAGCCTGACCGGCACGCTCAGCCGCTACCTGGGCAGCGAACGGGGTGCTCTTACGGGAACCGCGGAAGCCCGAGCCACCGGAAGTAGCCCAGGACAGAGCATTGCCCTGACGATCGGTGATCGTGATGATGGTGTTATTGAAAGACGCATGGATGTGGGCGATGCCATCAACCACTGTCTTTTTGACTTTCTTACGAGGACGAGCAGCAGGTTTTGCCATTACTTAAATTCCTACGCGATTACTTGCGGATCGGCTTGCGCGGGCCCTTGCGGGTGCGAGCGTTGGTCTTGGTACGCTGACCGCGCACCGGCAGACCACGACGATGACGCAGGCCGCGGTAGCAACCCAGGTCCATCAAGCGCTTGATCTTCATGTTGACTTCGCGGCGCAGATCACCCTCAACGATGAACTTGGCCACTTCGCCGCGCAGCAGTTCGACCTGCTCGTCGGAGAGATCCTTGATTTTTGCTGCCGGATTCACGCCGGTAGCAGCGCAGATATTCTGCGCACGAGTGCGACCGACACCATAGATGTAGGTCAGCGAGATAACAGTGTGCTTGTTATCCGGAATGTTAACGCCTGCAATACGGGCCATTCAGTGAAACTCCAATTGACAGCTACCCAACGCCCCGGAAGCCAAGAAAAGGGCGCGAGATACTAACGCTGTAGTAACAAATAATCAACCCGGCAGCGCACTAGCTGCCGGGCGTCACGCTTTGTTCACATTCAGCCTTGGCGCTGTTTGTGGCGCGGTTCCGCGCTGCAGATCACACGAACGACGCCTTCGCGACGAACGATCTTGCAGTTACGGCAAAGCTTCTTTACCGATGCACGAACTTTCATGACCAACTCCTAGAACCTTACGAACCAATCAGCGGAGCATGCCGCTGCCATAGCCCTTCAGGTTGGCTTTTTTCATCAGGGAATCGTACTGGTGAGACATGAGGTGCGACTGCACTTGCGACATGAAGTCCATCACAACCACGACCACGATCAGCAAGGATGTCCCGCCAAGGTAGAACGGCACGTTCGCAGCCACCACCAGGAACTGGGGCAGCAGGCACACGGCCGTCATGTACAGGGCACCGAAAATGGTCAAGCGGGTCAGCACGCCATCGATGTAGCGTGCCGACTGCTCACCAGGCCGGATTCCAGGGATAAACGCACCGGATTTCTTCAGGTTTTCCGCGACGTCTTTCGGATTGAACATCAATGCCGTGTAGAAGAAGCAGAAGAAGATGATACCGGCACTGAACAACAGGATGTTCAACGGCTGACCGGGAGCGATCGACTGGGAAACATCCGCCAGCCAGCTCATGCTCTCGGACTGACCGAACCACTGCCCCAAAGACGCAGGGAACAGCAGGATACTGCTGGCGAAAATCGCTGGAATGACACCTGCCATGTTGACCTTCAACGGCAAATGGCTCGTCTGCGCAGCAAAAACCTTGCGGCCCTGCTGGCGCTTGGCATAGTGAACGGCGATCCGCCGCTGACCACGCTCAATGAACACCACGAAACCGATGATGGCAACGGCAACCAGCCCCACGGCGAGCAGCGCAATGATATTGATATCACCCTGCCGCGCGGACTCGAAGGACTGCCCCAGCGCACCCGGCAAGCCTGCAACGATGCCCGCGAAGATCAACATCGAGATACCGTTGCCGACACCTCGCTCGGTGATCTGCTCGCCCAGCCACATCATGAACATCGCACCAGCCACGAAGGTGGTGATTGCCACGAAGTAGAAGCCGAAATCGTTGCTGAACGCCACACCCTGACCGGCCAGGCCAACCGACATGCCGATCGCCTGAACGATGGCCAGCACTAAGGTGCCATAGCGGGTGTACTGACTGATCTTGCGACGGCCTGCCTCGCCTTCTTTCTTCAACTGCTCCAGCTGTGGGCTGACCGCGGTCATGAGCTGCATGATGATCGACGCCGAAATGTACGGCATGATCCCCAGCGCAAAGATGCTCATCCGCTCCAGCGCACCGCCGGAGAACATGTTGAACAGGCTAAGGATGGTCCCTTCGTTCTGACGGAACAGCTCGGCCAACCTGTCGGGGTTGATCCCCGGCACCGGGATGTGAGCGCCAATGCGATAGACGATGATCGCCATGAGCAGAAAACGCAGACGAGCCCAGAGCTCGGACAGCCCACCATTACTCAGCGCGGAGAGAGCACCTTGCTTAGCCATTTATTCCTCGAACTTGCCGCCAGCCGCTTCGATAGCCGCACGCGCACCCTTGGTGGCGGCGATACCCTGGAGAGTCACCGCACGACCAACCTCGCCGGACAGCATGACTTTCACACGCTGAACGTTCTGGTTGATGACGTTGGCGTCCTTTAGGCTCTGCAGAGTCACGACGTCGCCTTCAACCTTGGCCAACTCGGAGGTGCGTACTTCTGCACGATCCATGGCTTTCAGCGAGACGAAGCCGAACTTCGGCAGACGACGATGCAAGGGCTGTTGACCACCCTCGAATCCGGGCGCGATCTTACCGCCGGAGCGGGAAGTCTGACCCTTGTGACCGCGGCCACCGGTTTTGCCGAGACCGCTACCGATACCACGGCCCAGACGCAGCTTTTCGCGACGGGCGCCCGGCGCAGAACGCAGATCGTTCAGTTGCATGGCTTAGCCCTCCACACGGAGCATGTAGTAAGCCTTGTTGATCATGCCGCGGTTTTCAGGAGTGTCCTGAACTTCTACGGTGTGACCAATGCGACGCAGGCCCAGGCCCTTGACGCACAGCTTGTGATTGGGAATACGGCCGCTGACGCTTTTGATCAGCGTAACCTTGACGGTTGCGTTAGCCATGATCAGCAAATCTCCTCAACGCTCTTGCCACGCTTGGCAGCGATCGACTCGGGCGACTGCATGGCTTTCAGACCCTTGAACGTAGCGTGAACCACGTTGACCGGGTTGGTAGAGCCGTAGCACTTGGCCAGAACGTTCTGCACGCCAGCGACTTCGAGGATCGCACGCATGGCACCGCCAGCGATGACACCGGTACCTTCCGAGGCCGGCTGCATGTATACCTTCGAAGCCCCGTGGGCAGCCTTCGTGGCGTACTGCAGGGTAGTGCCGTTCAGGTCGACCTGGATCATGTTGCGGCGAGCCGCTTCCATGGCCTTCTGGATAGCTGCCGGCACTTCACGGGACTTGCCACGACCGAAACCTACACGGCCTTTGCCATCACCCACTACGGTCAGTGCGGTGAAGGTGAAGATCCGACCACCTTTTACAGTCTTGGCGACGCGGTTAACTTGAACCAGCTTCTCGATGTAGCCTTCGTCGCGCTTTTGCTCGTTATTTGCCATAACTTAGAACTCCAGCCCGCCTTCACGAGCAGCATCAGCCAGTGCCTTGACACGACCGTGGTACTTGAAGCCAGAACGGTCGAATGCAACCTGGGAGATGCCGGCGGCTTTCGCACGCTCAGCGACCAACTGACCAACCTTCTTGGCAGCGTCGACGTTGCCGGTGGCGGCGTCGCGCAATTCTTTGTCCAGAGTCGAGGCGCTGGCCAGGACCTTGCCGCCGTCGGCCGAAAGGACCTGGGCGTAGATGTGCTGGGAAGAGCGGTACACACAAAGGCGTACGGCTTCCAGCTCGCGCATCTTCAGGCGTGCCTTGCGAGCGCGACGCAGACGAGTTTCTTTCTTTACGCTCATTTGCTATGCCCTACTTCTTCTTAGCTTCTTTACGACGGACTACTTCGTCCGCGTAACGTACACCCTTGCCCTTATAAGGCTCGGGACGACGGAAGTCGCGAATTTCAGCAGCCACCTGACCAACCACCTGCTTGTCGATACCCTTGATCAGGATATCGGTCTGGCTGGGAGTTTCAGCGGTAACGCCCTGAGGCAGTTCATAGTCCACCGGGTGCGAGAAGCCGAGAGCCAGAGACAGCACTTGACCTTTGGCTTGCGCCTTGTAACCGACACCAACCAGCTGAAGCTTGCGCTCGAAGCCCTGGCTGACACCAATCACCATGTTGTTCACCAGCGCGCGAGTGGTACCAGCCATGGCGCGAGTCTGCTGATCACCATTACGGCCAGCGAAACGCAGCTCGCCAGAGTCCTGGATGATTTCAACGGACGGATGAACGTTCAGTTCCAGAGCGCCCTTTGCGCCCTTCACCGAAAGCTGTTGGCCGGTCATCTTGATTTCGACGCCAGCGGGCAGCTTGACGGGGTTCTTAGCAACGCGAGACATGCTTATCCCCCCTTAGAACACAGTGCAGAGCACTTCGCCACCGACACCTGCAGCGCGGGCCGCACGATCAGTCATCACACCCTTGTTGGTGGATACGATCGACACACCCAGACCGCCGCGTACTTTCGGCAACTGATCGACGGATTTGTACTGGCGAAGGCCAGGACGACTTACGCGCTTCAATTCCTCGATGACCGGACGGCCTTCGAAGTACTTCAGCTCGATGGACAGCTGCGGCTTGGCATCACCACTGACGTTGTATCCCGCGATATAGCCTTCACCTTGAAGAACGTTGGCTACTGCCACCTTCAGAGTGGAAGACGGCATGCTTACGACGGACTTTTCGGCCATCTGGGCATTACGGATACGAGTTAGCATGTCCGCTAACGGGTCCTGCATACTCATGGGCTCTTGGCTCCTAATACGAATAAATAAGCCTTTTACGGCTTGCGTCGCCATTGTTTCGACGCACACATCAAAATGCGAGGCTCTGGCGAGCCGGACATTCTAGAGACAGACCCAGAACGAATCAAGCCCCTTACGGGGCTTGATTCGCAGACTGTCAGTTGCGGCCGCACGCGCCGCAACCAGAGACTTACCAGCTGGCCTTGACCAGACCCGGTACATCACCACGCATGGCAGCCTGACGCAGCATGTTGCGCGCAAGACCGAACTTGCGATACACACCATGCGGACGACCAGTCAGGCGGCAGCGGTTACGCAGGCGCGAAGCGCTGGCGTCACGGGGCTGCTTCTGCAGAGAAACCTGAGCTTCCCAGCGCTCTTCCGGCGTGGAGTTCGGGTTGGCGATAACAGCCTTCAGCGCCTCACGCTTCGCAGCGTACTTGGCAACCGTCTGCTGACGCTTCAGCTCGCGGTTCTTCATGCTTTTCTTAGCCATGTGCCTGCTCCAATCAGTTGCGGAACGGGAAGTTGAAGGCACGCAGCAGCGCGCGACCTTCGTCATCCGTCCGGGCGGTAGTGGTCAAAGTGATATCCAGACCACGCAGCGCGTCGATCTTGTCGTAATCGATCTCCGGGAAGATGATCTGCTCCTTCACGCCCATGCTGTAGTTACCGCGCCCATCGAAGGACTTGGCATTCAGGCCGCGGAAGTCGCGAACCCGAGGCAGGGAGATGGACAGCAGACGATCCAGAAACTCGTACATACGATCGCCACGCAGCGTCACCTTGACGCCAATCGGCCATCCTTCACGGACCTTGAAGCCAGCAATGGATTTGCGGGCATGGGTCACTACGACCTTCTGACCGGTGATCTTTTCCAGATCGGCAACTGCATTATCGATGATCTTCTTGTCACCGATGGCTTCGCCGAGACCCATGTTGAGGGTGATCTTGGTGATGCGCGGAATTTCCATCACGTTACCAAGCTGAAGTTCTTCCTTCAGCTTGGGCGCGATCTGCTTCCGATAAACTTCTTTTAGTCGTGCCATGGTTATCTACCTAGCAGTCTCAAGCTTCAACCGGCTTTTGGGTCGACTTGAAGACACGAATTTTCTTGCCGTCCTCAACCTTGAAACCAACGCGGTCAGCCTTGTTGGTTTCGCCGTTGAAGATAGCGACGTTAGAGACGTGCAGAGGCGCCTCTTTCTCGACGATACCGCCCTGAACGCCAGACATCGGGTTCGGCTTGGTATGACGCTTGACCAGGTTGATGCCGCCAACAACCACGCGGTTGTCAGCGAGAACCCGAAGCACCTTACCGCGCTTGCCCTTGTCCTTGCCGGCGATGACGATGATCTCGTCGTTGCGACGAATCTTTTGCATGCGGCTACTCCTTAGAGCACTTCAGGCGCGAGCGAGACGATTTTCATGAACTTCTCGTTACGAAGCTCACGCGTCACCGGCCCAAAAATACGAGTACCGATAGGCTCCTGCTTGTTGTTCAACAGAACAGCAGCGTTGCCATCGAAGCGAATGATGGAGCCGTCCGGACGACGAACACCGTGACGGGTGCGGACTACAACGGCAGTCATCACCTGGCCTTTCTTGACCTTGCCACGCGGAATCGCTTCCTTGACGGTAACCTTGATGATGTCGCCGATGCCGGCGTAACGGCGATGGGAACCGCCGAGCACCTTGATGCACATAACGCGGCGCGCGCCGCTGTTATCCGCCACATCGAGCATGGATTGAGTCTGAATCATATAATTTCTCCGACCCCTAGCCCTTAGACTTCGACGGCACGTTCAACGACATCAACCAGCATCCAGCACTTGGTCTTCGCCAACGGACGAGTCTCGCGGATGGTGACCTTGTCGCCGATACGGCACTGGTTGGTTTCGTCGTGGGCGTGCAGCTTGGTCGAACGCTTCACGTACTTACCGTAGATCGGGTGCTTAACGCGACGCTCGATCAGTACGGTGATGGTTTTGTCCATTTTGTCGCTGACGACGCGGCCAGTCAGCGTGCGGACAGTCTTTTCAACTTCAGCCATGATCACTTACCTGCCTGCTGGTTGAGCACAGTCTTTACACGAGCGATGTCGCGCTTGACTTGCGAGAGCAGGTGAGACTGCCCCAACTGGCCAGTCGCTTTCTGCATACGCAGATTGAACTGGTCGCGCAGCAACTCGAGCAGTTGCTCGTTCAGCTGCTGAGCGGATTTTTCACGAAGCTCATTCGCTTTCATCACATCACCGTCCGCTTAACACAGGAGGTGGCGAGCGGCAGCTTTGCCGCAGCCAGGGCGAAAGCCTCACGCGCCAGCTCTTCGGAATCACCCTCGATCTCGTAGAGCACCTTGCCCGGTTGAATCTGGGCTACCCAGTACTCGACGTTACCCTTACCTTTACCCATCCGGACTTCCAGGGGCTTCTTGGTAACAGGCTTATCGGGGAATACGCGGATCCAGATCTTGCCGCCACGCTTCACGTGACGGGTCAGCGCACGACGTGCGGACTCGATCTGGCGTGCGGTCAGACGACCACGGGAAACAGACTTCAGAGCGAACTCGCCGAAGCTGACCTTGCTACCGCGCTGAGCCAGACCACGGTTGTGGCCGGTCATCTGCTTGCGGAATTTTGTACGCTTGGGTTGCAACATTTGGCGTACTCCTTACTTGGCCGCTTTCTTACGAGGCGCAGGCGCTTGCGGCTTGAGCTCTTCTTGGCGACCACCAATCACTTCGCCCTTGAAGATCCAGACCTTGACGCCGATCACACCGTAGGTGGTGTGCGCTTCGTAGGTGTTGTAATCGATATCGGCACGCAGGGTGTGCAGCGGCACACGACCTTCGCGATACCATTCGGTACGGGCGATTTCAGCCCCACCCAGACGTCCGCTCACCTGGATCTTGATGCCCTTGGCACCAATGCGCATGGCGTTCTGCACGGCGCGCTTCATGGCGCGACGGAACATCACGCGACGCTCCAGCTGTTGAGCTACGTTCTGTGCTACCAGCATTGCATCGAGTTCCGGCTTGCGGATTTCTTCGATGTTGATGTGCACAGGCACACCCATTTGCTTGGTCAGGTCCTGACGCAGCTTCTCAACATCCTCACCCTTCTTGCCGATCACGATGCCGGGACGAGCGGTGTG
>JBKEBY010000101.1:0-30829 GCA_047973445.1 Pseudomonas sp. | reverse complement strand
TCGAGGGAAGAGACGATCTCGAACGGCTGGGTGACCTTTTCCAGGTAGGCCTTCAACTGGGTCTTGAGATTGCTATCCAACATGAGCGGCAGTACCTCACTCGCGAATTTCAGGTAATAAAACGCCCGGACGGTTCGCGTCCAGGCGTTAGGCTGGAAGGGCTAAAGCGCCCCTCCTACATGCAAGGCAAATGGGCGAAGATTCTTAGATCTTACCGACCAGGTCCAGCGAAGGAGCCAGGGTCTTCTCGCCTTCCTTCCACTTGGCAGGGCAGACTTCGCCCGGGTGAGCGGCGGTGTACTGGGCAGCTTTCAGCTTGCGCAGGGTTTCGCCAACGTCGCGCGCGATTTCGTTGGAGTGGATTTCCAGAGTCTTGATGACGCCTTCCGGGTTGATGATGAAGGTGCCACGCAGAGACAGGCCTTCCTCAGCGATGTGCACACCGAACGCGTTGGTCAGCTGATGAGTCGGGTCGCCGATCAGCGGGAACTGCGCCTTGCCAACGGCAGGGGAAGTCTCGTGCCACACTTTGTGCGAGAAGTGGGTATCGGTGGTGACGATGTACACCTCGGTACCGGCCTTCTGGAATTCGGCATAGCTGTTGGCAGCGTCTTCGATCTCGGTCGGGCAGTTGAAGGTGAAGGCCGCCGGCATGAAGATCAGTACCGACCACTTGCCCTTCAGGGACTCTTCGGTGACTTCGATGAACTTGCCGTTGTGGAAAGCGTTGACTTTGAACGGTTGGACTTGGGTGTTGATCAGAGACATCTGCTAACTCCTTCAGGGGGTTCAGAAATTTAACGAGGGCTACGATAGCGCAGCCAGCCACATATCGTTAATTGATTAAGGGAATTGCGAGGATAGTTTTTATCTATATCAATGCGGGCCGCGATCCCTATGTGAGCAGAAACGCTCAGTACCGGCACATGATGACCCGCAATTCGCTCAGGGGTTCAGCGGCGGCCAGAATGCCCGAACGGCTGCAACGCCCTGACCGCCCGCACGCAGGGCTGGCGTAAGATCATCTGCGCCAAGCCCGCCCAACAGATAGGCTGGCTGATTGAAGCCTAGCAGCAACTCACTCGCCTGGGACCATCCTAGCGGCAAGGCCTCAGGATGGGACGAGGTCGCCTGCACCGGCGACAAGGTAACGAAGTCCACCCTCAATCCGGCTGCCAGCGCCAGCTCCTCGGCATCGTGACAAGAGGCTGCCAACCAGCGCTCCGGCGGCAACGGACGGGCCTTTCCGGTATATTCGCGCAGCTGTCGAGCCGTCAGGTGCCAGCCGGCAGCGGGAAATTCGCCTAGCAGCTCGACCGGCCCCTTGAGCATCAGCTGCGCCCGCCCCGCCGCCAAGGCCAGCGCATCGGCGGCAAGCATGCGATAAGCCGCTATCGGCATGGCAGGCGCTCGCAGCTGTATGAGACGAACGCCGCGCTCCAATGCCCGCTCGATTCCGTACAGCAATTGCGGCGTATCGAGCCCTTCTGGCGTGATCAGATAGCGATCCGGTAATCGCGCCGCGCTGATGATCGGGCGATTCGCTGCCGGAAAATCGAAACCATCCAGTTCGCTCGCCGTCACCCAGGCCAGCGGCTGGCCCTCTGCGCCATGGGCCTCCCCCCGAAACGCCAACACCTGCCAGACATCCAGCAATACCTGTTTGTCCGGGTAATCGTGACGAACCTGGATCAGCGGCTGAGCTCGACTCACCTCGATACCCAGCTCTTCGAACAGTTCGCGCGCCAGGGCCGCCTGGACCGATTCACCGTCCTCAACCTTGCCGCCTGGAAACTCCCAGAGCCCGCCCTGGTGTTTGTCCAGCGGACGCCTGGCGATCAGGATACGACCGTCCGTGGAACGGATAACCGCGGCGGCGACGTGGATTCGTTTCATAAAATTCGCTGGAGGCTGGAGGCTGGAGGCTGGAAGCTGGAGGCTGGGCAACATGACGACGCGACACCTGCTTTTCGTCCAGCCTCCAGCGCTTTCAGCTCGCTCTTCTCAGGTCCGGTATTCGGCGTTGATCTTCACGTATTCGTGCGAGAGATCGGTGGTCCAGATGGTCTCGCTGCAGCTGCCACGCCCCAGCTCAATACGGATGGTGATTTCCTCACGAGACATCACCGCCGCCCCCTGCTCCTCGGTGTAGCTGGGCGAACGGCCCCCGCGGCTGGCGATGCAAACCTCGCCGAGGAAGACGTCGATCAGGCTGACATCCAGGTTCGGCACGCCTGCATAGCCGACAGCGGCAAGGATGCGTCCCCAGTTGGGGTCGGAGGCGAACAGCGCAGTTTTGATCAGTGGCGAGTGAGCGACGGCGTAGCCGACGTCCAGGCATTCCTGGTGATTGCTGCCGCCGTTGACCTGCACGGTGACGAACTTGGTTGCACCCTCACCATCACGGACAATGGCCTGAGCCACTTCCATGAACACCTCGAACACTGCCTGCTTCAGCTTGGCGAACAGCTCGCCAGCAGCCTCGGTGATCTCAGGCAGGTTCGCCTGGCCGGTGGCAATCAACATGCAGCAGTCGTTGGTAGAGGTGTCGCCGTCGATGGTGATGCGGTTGAAGGACTTGTTCGCCGCATCGCGCACCAAGTCCTGCAATACGTTACGCGCCACTTTGGCGTCGGTGGCGATGTAACCGAGCATGGTCGCCATGTTCGGTCGGATCATGCCGGCGCCCTTGGAGATGCCGGTCACGGTGACAGTCACACCATCGTGCTGGAACTGGCGGCTGGCGCCCTTGGGCAGGGTGTCGGTGGTCATGATGCCGGTGGCGGCTTCGGCCCAGTGGTTTTCGTCCAGATCGGCCAGTGCCGCCTGTAGCGCACCTTCGATCTTCTCGACCGGCAGCGGCTCGCCAATCACACCGGTGGAAAACGGCAGCACGGCCTGTTCTTCGACGCCGGTCAACGCGGCCAGAGTGGCACAGGTACGACGGGCATTAACCAGACCGTCAGCGCCGGTACCGGCGTTGGCATTGCCAGTGTTGGTCAGCAGATAACGCACCTCGCCCTGCATGCGCTCGCGGGTGACCAACACCGGCGCCGCACAGAAGGCGTTGGTAGTGGTGACACCGGCTACACGCGAGCCTTCGGCACAGTGCATCACCACGACATCCTTGCGGCCGGGTCGCTTGATACCCGCCGAAGCGATGCCGAGTTCGAAACCGGGAACCGGGTGCAACACAGGTAAAGGACCAAGACCGACAGCCATGGGTGGGCTCCTACAAAAAAGAATGACGGCCCATCGGCCGTGACCAAAACAAGAGAAAAACGCCGCGAGCGGCTGAACCGGTCGCGGCGCGGTAGCACAAGGTATTAGCGCTTACTGAACCTGACCATGGCAATGCTTGTACTTCTTGCCGGAGCCGCAGGGGCATGGCTCGTTGCGGCCGATCTTCGGCTCGGTGCGTACCGGTGCCATCGCAGGCGTCTCGACACCTTCGGCTTCCTGCTCCTTGGGTTCATCCAGCGCCGAAACCTCGGCGTGCTGGAACTGCATGCGCTGCGCCAGTTCCTCAGCCTCGCGGCGCAGACGAGCCTCTTCCTCGGCCGGGTCCTCGCGACGCACCTGGACATGGGACAGCACACGAATGGCGTCGCGCTTGATGGATTCGAGCAGATCCTGGAAGAGAGCGAAGGACTCGCGCTTGTATTCCTGTTTGGGGTTCTTCTGGGCGTAGCCACGCAAATGGATGCCGTGACGCAGGTGATCCATGGTCGACAGGTGCTCCTTCCACAGGTCGTCCAGCACCCGCAGTACGATCTGCTTCTCGAAGCTGCGCAGCGCCTCGGCGCCGGCCATCTCCTCCTTCTCCCTGTAAGCATCGATCAGCATCTGCAGGATGCGCTCGCGCAGGGTTTCTTCGTAAAGTTTGTCGTCTTCGTCAAGCCACTGCTGAACCGGCAATGTCGCTCCAAAGTCGCTGTACAGCACGGCTTCAAGGCCTGCGATGTCCCACTGTTCCGGCAGAGACTGCGGCGGAATATGCTGATTGATCGCCTGCTCGAGCGCTTCGCGACGGAATTCGGCAATGGTCTCGCCGATCTCATCGGCTGCCAGCAGGCTGTTGCGCATGTGATAGATGACCTTGCGCTGCTCGTTGGCGACATCGTCGTATTCGAGCAGTTGCTTGCGCATGTCGAAGTTGCGTCCTTCAACCTTGCGCTGGGCTTTCTCGATGGCGTTGGTGACCATGCGATGTTCGATGGCCTCGCCGGACTCCATGCCCAGCGCCTTCATGAAGTTCTTCACCCGATCGGAAGCGAAGATGCGCATGAGGCTGTCTTCCAGCGACAGGTAGAAGCGGCTGGAGCCGGCATCGCCCTGACGACCGGCGCGGCCACGCAACTGGTTGTCGATGCGGCGCGACTCATGACGCTCGGAAGCAATCACATGCAGCCCGCCCGCCTCGAGAACCGCCTGATGGCGTTTCTGCCAATCGGCCTTGATCTGCGCAATCTGCTCCTCGGTGGGATTCTCCATCGCCGCGACTTCGACTTCCCAATTGCCGCCCAGCAGGATGTCGGTACCACGACCGGCCATGTTGGTGGCGATGGTGACGGCCCCCGGGCGCCCGGCCTGAGCGATGATCTCGGCTTCCTTGTCATGGTGCTTGGCGTTGAGCACCTTGTGCTCGATGCCTTCCTTCTCCAGCAGGCGCGAGACGTACTCGGAGCTTTCGATGGTCGCCGTGCCCACCAGGACCGGACGGCCGTTGTTCTGGCAATCCTTGATGTCGGCGATGATCGCCGCGTACTTCTCTTCCTGGGTCAGGTAGACCAGATCGTTATAGTCCTTGCGTGCCAGTGGCTTGTTGGTCGGGATGACCATCACCGGCAGACTGTAGATCTGCATGAACTCAAAGGCTTCGGTGTCGGCGGTGCCGGTCATTCCCGAGAGCTTCTTGTACAGGCGGAAGTAGTTCTGGAAGGTGGTCGAGGCCAGTGTCTGACTTTCGGGCTGGATCGGCAGCCCCTCCTTCGCCTCGATGGCCTGGTGCAGGCCTTCCGACAGGCGACGCCCAGGCATGGTCCGGCCAGTGTGCTCGTCGATCAGCAACACCTGATTGTTCTGCACGATGTATTCGACGTTGCGATGGAACAGCTTGTGCGCACGCAGGCTGGAGTAGACGTGGGTCAACAGCCCCAGGTTATGCGCCGAGTAGAGGGTTTCGCCTTCGGCGAGCAAGCCGGCATGGGTCAGCATTTCCTCGACGAACTGGTGGCCTTGCTCATTGAGCTCGACCTGGCGGGTCTTCTCATCGACGCTGAAATGGCCTTCCTGGGTGACGACGCCCTCTTCTTCCTCGATGTGCTGCTTGAGCGTCGGAATCAGCTGGTTGATCTGCTGATAGAGCTTGGAGCTGTCTTCGGCCTGGCCGGAAATGATCAGCGGGGTACGCGCCTCATCGATGAGGATCGAGTCCACTTCGTCGATCACCGCGAAATTGAGTTCACGCTGATGCTTGTCCTCGAGACTGAACGCCATGTTGTCGCGCAGGTAGTCAAAGCCGAATTCGTTGTTGGTGCCGTAGGTGATGTCGGCGGCGTAGGCAGCGCGCTTTTCTTCCGGAGGTTGGAACGGCGTGACGATACCGACCGAGAGACCGAGGAATTCGTACAGCGGTCGCATCCAGTTGGCGTCGCGGCGGGCCAGGTAATCGTTCACCGTGACCACATGCACGCCCTTGCCGGCGAGTGCGTTGAGATACACCGCCAGGGTCGCCACCAGAGTCTTGCCCTCACCGGTGCGCATTTCAGCGATCTTGCCTTCGTGCAGCGTCATGCCGCCGATCAGCTGTACGTCGAAGTGACGCATACCCATCACGCGCTTGCCGGCCTCACGGCAGACCGCAAAAGCCTCTGGAAGAATCTGGTCAAGTGTTTCGCCTTTGGCAAGGCGGGCCTTGAACTCTTCGGTCTTGTTTCGCAATTGCTCATCGGAAAGCGACAGCATCTGCTCTTCGAGTGCATTGACGGCCTGGACCGCCTTGAGCATGCGCTTGACCTCACGCTCATTCTTGCTTCCAAAGAGTTTCTTCATTAAAGGCGCAAACATATAGACAGAATCTTCCATGCTGGGGATGGAGGCAGCACTGCAAACCACCACGGTCGCGTGCAAAGAGGGGCATTCTACTCGGAAAAGCCCCCGAGGAAAGGTGCCTGCCACGCAGCCTTATCACGAAAGATTCGCAAATCGAAATGACCTGCTAGTCAGCTCGGCATCCAGGGTCTATTACCGAAGCGCAACGGTGATCGCTGATCACCTCCGGGTTGCCATCGCCCTTCTGCTACCATGTCGGCTTCGACACCCAGGCAGGTTTTCTCATGTCTTTACGCCCGCTACCGGCCCGAGCACCCGCCGCCCTGCTGCGCGAAGCCAAGCCGTTGCGAGCGCTGTTCGGTGAAGCCAGACGCCTTGATCGCCTTCAGCAAAAGGTTGAAAGCCAGCTACAGCCAGCCGCGCGTGAGCACTGCCACGTGGCGTCCTGGAAAGACGGACACCTTCTGTTGATCGTGACGGATGGCCACTGGGCTACGCGCCTGCGCTATCAGGAGCGTCGCCTGCTGCGCCAGCTACAGGCGATGGAGGAATTCACCGGCCTGACGAGAATCCTCCTGCGGGTTCAACCTCCGGCTCCGCCCAGGCATCAGGTCGGACCGGCGCCGGAATTGTCGAGTCGCGCTGCCGACAACATCCAGGAAACGGCACGCGGCATCAACGACCCCAGGCTGCGGGCTGCGCTGGAGCGCCTGGCCAGCCATGCCAAGCCCGACATCAGCGACGATTGAGCCCAATCGCGAGAGCGCATGTAGCATGAAGGACTCATCCCACTGGAGAACCCCATGAACTACTCCGGCATTTATCCATGCTGATTGGCGCATTGCTGATCGCCACCTGGGTCATCCTTCTGGTCCGCTATCCGCTACGAGCCCTGCCTATTTCGCTCGGCGCGGTGCTGGGGCTGGGCCTGATCGCAGGCTGGGTGCTCTGGCAGGAACAGCGCGAGCGAAGCCTGCTCGCCCAGCTCGAATTACGCCTCAGCCACGCGCCTGAGCGCTGCCCGGCCTCCCAGCCACTGCGTGTGGTTCTGCGCAACCAGAGCCCGCAGCCACTGCAGAGCCTGCAATGGGAGATCGCCGCCTACGCACCGGGCACTCTGGTCAACCTGGTGGAGGTTCGCCACGACTCGCCGCGCTACGAGGGTCCGGGCGACCTGCAGCCCGGCGCACAGTGGGAGGCCTGCATGCCGCTGCCCTCGATTCGCTCGGGCTATCGCGCCAGCACCCTGAGGTTCAGTGCCGAGCGGCTGCAAGGTCGATTCGCCGACTGATTCACACAGCGCTGACATGTCATGACTGTTCATCAGTGGCGCAACGGCATATGCTGTATAAAAAACCAGTAATCAATCTGCCAATTGAGCCGAGGTGGTAAATGGCCGTCGAAGTGGTATACCGCAGCAGCCGGGACCTGGAGCGTTTGTTCATGGATAAAGCCGAAGCCGACCGTCACGACAAAATGCTCGAGCTGGCCGAAGCGCTGGCCGCGACCCTGCAGAAGGTGTCGCCCGAACTGACCGAGCGCCAGGCGGACGATATCGGCATCTTCATGGCTCGTCATCGTGAGCTGTTCGCCAAGGCCTTCAAGAACAACCCGGAAGCGCTGGCCGAGCTGCCGGAAAGCACTGAAGCCAGCGTCTGATGCCGTCGCTTGCCGCTCTCCTGACCTCGAAACTAGTTAACGTATCGACGGGTCAACTGGGGGCGGCGAATTCCAGAGGTGATGGCATGAAGAGCCCGTTCAAGAAAATCAGCGACGTGTTTCAACCGAACTACAGTGTGAATTTCAGCATCCAGAAGCCTGACGGCAGCATTCTCCTGACCCTGACGGATACCGCAGGGGTCGCGGTGAAACGCTTCATCAGCAGCGCTCAGTGGCGCGATCAGCAACAACTGGAACGCCTGATCACCAGCCTGCAACTCAGCCTGGCGATCGAACGTGGCGAACTCTCCGATATTCGACAGTTGACACAAATGCAGGCAATGCTGCGCTAACCGTTCTCAGGACGCCCCCTCAACACCATAACAACAATACGCCTCGTCCACGGTATCCCGACAGAGCTGGCAGCGCTTTCTGCTGCCTGCTAAGTCAGCCGGTGGAGCATCAGCCTCAGAACCAACCGAGAGCCTTTGCCCGTGCCACCGCCTGGGTGCGTCGTGCCACGCACAGTTTGGTATTGATGCGCCTCGCATGAGTCTTGACCGTATGCAGCGAAATGAACAGCTGTTCGGCGATCTCCTGATTCGAGCAACCCTGAGCAATCAGCCGCAGTACGGTCAACTCGCGATTGCTCAGCACAGCCTCGTCCCCCGCACTTGACGGATCGTCCGAATCACGCTGGAACTGCAGCAGCCGCTCACCCAGGCTTTCACCCTTGGGGGCTGGAAGAATCTTCGCCAGCCATTGAGGCTGGCGCTGTTGCAGCTCGATAAGTGGCTTGGTCAACTGCTGGCGCGCCGCCTCGACGAGCGCCTTGCGCAACTCTTGTTCCGCCTCGGCATGTCGCCCGCATTGCTGCAAGGCCTCAGCCAGGGTAAAGCGGCATTCGCAGGCCAGGCCCAGCCGCTGCGTACGCAGGTTCTGCTCGATCAGCGCCTGCAACGTGCCCACCGTCTGAGCCGCCCGTCCCGCCAGCAGATCCACCACAGCAAGGTAGCGCTGCACACGTGGAAGCAATTCGTAGAAACCGGAAGGCGCCAGGTATGCCTGGTCTTCATAGGATTCGAGCACATCGACCAACGCCACACGCGCCTTCTTCAGCTTTCCCTGGTGCAGCCAGGTCAGCGCCGTGATCAGCGACAGAATGCCGCGGAACCGCGCCTCGGGCATATGTCGCCACTGGGTGAGCCGCTCCGCCTCCCGTAGCCAATGATAGGCCGCGGGAAATTCCTGGTTACGGGCAGCCAGCTCCGCCAGCCCGACATAGCCGAAGAACGCATAGGAATCGCCACAGGTTTCCGTCTCTATCCGACCCTGCTGATAGGCTTCCCGGGCCGCCTCGTCGAGCCCCTGATAGGCCAGCAGGTGTCCCTGCAGCAGCTTCAATCGCCCGATGATCGGGCTGTGCCGCACGCTGTCGCGCAGGGCTCGCAGGCTTTCCTCCAGCACACCGATTGCGCGCTCGAACTCGCCAGTGATCTCCAGCAACTGAATACGATCGACACTGAGCATCGCCTCATACAACAAACTGCCTTTCAGGCGAGCCAGCTTCATACCTTCGGCGTTGTAGTGCAGCGCCTGCTCCAGCTCGCTCTCGGCCATCGCCTGCTGTGAAAGGACCTGATAACAAAGCACTCGCTGCGCCCAGGCATGATCGGACAGCACCTCGAGCGCTTGCAGGCAGTGATCGCGCGCTTCCGGCTCACCACGCAAGCGCGCCACGAACCCGCGCAGCGCTTGCCATTGCGCCAGCAACTGCGCCTGGCGACGAGCGTCGGGTTGCGGAAAGAACTTGGCGAGGTCGGCCAGGCACTCATCCACCTCGTCCAGCCGAGCACAGATAACCAGTGCCCAACTGTGCAGGACGATCAGCCGTGTGGTGCTGGCGAACAGGTCCTGGGGCAGCTCGCTACGCCACTTCAGGAAGAGCGACACGTTGTCGCCGATCAGCAGTTGTTCCTGACCGTAACGCTGCAGGTAATTGGCCGCCACTTCCGGCTGGCTCGCCCAGAGCGCATGCTCCACCGCCTCACGCATTTCGCCGCGGCTGGCGAACCATTGACAGGCACGCAGGTGCGTCTGGGTAGATGCTACCGCCCCAGGCATGCGCTGCAACATCAGCGCCAGTGGTCTCCACAAGCGAAACCACTCGCCGCAGTTGTCGATCTGGCGTGCGAACAACTGGAAGGTTTTCAGCGCCTCGAGGATTTCGCTACCGACACCGTCCAGTATGTGATCACACAGTTGCGCCGAGAAACGCGGCACCCGGGCCAGGGCAAAGAGTGCATGACGGATCTCCTCGCTCTGCCCCTCGAGCACTTCGCGCTGCACGTAGTCGCGCAGCAACTGAGTGCCTGCAACGAGCCGCTCGCGCAATGCCTGCTCGTCGGCATTGAGCAACATCAGGCAGACCCCTGCCAACCAGCCTTCACTGCCGGCCAGCAATTGCTGGAAACTATCATCGGCAAGCTCCAGGCGATGCAACTTAAGCAACTGCCGAAGCTCATCGCCAGTCAAGGCCAGCGCGGCAGCTTCCAGCTCGAACAGGTCGCCCTGTAGCAACAGGCGAGGCAGCTTCCAGGCTGGTTGACGACGACTGCTCACCCACCACCCAAGCGATTCGGGACTCAACTCCAGCAGCATATCGAGGCAGGCGTCCAACTCGGGCGTGACCTCACGCGGGTAGTCATCCAGCATGATCCATAGCGGCTGTTCGCAGGCTTTCAACAACGCGATTAGCCGTTCGTGGATATCTCCACCCGCCGAGGGTACAACCGCTAGCGAAGCGCACAGCCTGGTATAGAGCTCCCCCGGCGAGCAGGCGCGCCCGCCCAGATCCAGCCAGACCAGACGCGTGCCATCAGGCAGCTGTCGCGCGCATTCATTCATCAACACGCTCTTGCCGAAACCGGCTGGAGCGCAGATCAGACGCAGTCTGCAATCGGCATTGAGCAAGGCATCGGTCAGTCGCGGTCGAAGAACATGCACCGGAGGCAGACGCGGAAGGGTCGTTACCGAGAGGCGGGTAGGCGCTTCTGCGCTGATTGCCTCAGGGTTGAAGCGTACGGACATGGTGACGTTTCTCTTGTTCGTATCAGTCCATTGAGCACAGTAAACGCATCAACGACGCTCGACCCCGAACCCCGCCACCGAGCCGCCATGTTGGATACGCTGCACTGCGGGTACAACGCTGCCTGATCAGAGCCACTTTGTCGACACTTTGCCCTCTCCCTGGGACGAGATGACGAGCGACGAATTGCCACCCGTCATATCAACAGATGGCGTCCTGCGCGCCCCTCTTCTTGAGTCAGGACTTTCTGCAAACCACAAAAAAGGCGGCCAACTGGCCGCCCCATTCACCTGCTGAGTGATCAAGCGATCAACGAATCCCGGCGTTACGCAAAGCGGCTGGCGTGAAATCGCGGGCCGATGCCTTGACACCGAACTCGTGAGGCTTCTCCTCGTTGCTCATCCCGTTGACGATATAGCGGCCCGAGATGAGGTCGTACAAGGTCTCGAAGGCGAACATTGGAATCTGATGCTGGTAATACTGCACCATGTGCGCTTCACCTACTCGCCACAGCTGGCCACGTCCGTCGTACAACTCGGACTCGACAATAGTCCAGCTGTCCTCGTCGAGGTAGAAGCGACGCTTGCCATAGATGTTGCGCTCACCTGCCTTGAGGTTGGCTTCGACTTCCCAAACCCGATGCAACTCGTAACGGGCCAGATCCTGATTGACATGACCTGCCTTGACGATATCGCTGTATTTGATGTCGCTGGAGTTGATCTCGTAGCTGTTGTACGGAATGTACAGCTCCTTCTTGCCCACCAGAGTCCAGTCGTAACGATCCGGCGCACCGCTGAACATGTCGAAGTTGTCGGTGGTACGCATGCCATCGGACGCCGTACCTGGGCCATCATAAGCAACCTGTGGCGCACGACGCACACGGCGTTGGCCCGCGTTGTAGATCCACGCCTGCCGTGGCTCCTTGACCTGGTCGATGGAGTCGTGCACCAGTAGTACGTTACCGGCCAGACGGGACGGCGCAGTTACGCGCTGCTTGAAGAACAACAACATGTTCTTGGCACGAGCCGGATCAAGATCAGGCATGTAGCTGGGCATGGCAAATTCGTCTTCGAAATGCACCAGGTTGTAGCTGCCATCGACCTGAGGAGTCGCCTGTACAATGTTACGGCGGGCATTCTCTCCACGGAAGCGGGTGATGTGGTTCCAGATCACCTCCAGTCCGTTCTTCGGAATAGGGAACGCATAGAAGCGGCTTTCCGTGAAATTGGCTAGACCATTACCACCCGCAACCAACTCGGTATTCAACGCGCTGATCTTGGCAACCTGATAGACATCATCTGGGACCGCAGTAGTACGGTGTGTCGGGAAAACCCGAATCTTGTAGGTTTCCGGATAGCGCTTGAACATCGCCAGTTGCCCAGCGGTCAGTTTGTCCTTGTACTGTTCTGCATTCTGCGCAGTGATGACGAACTTGGGCTGTTCGTCCTTGAAGGGGTTGGTGAGGTGACCGCTCTTCAGCGGCGCCGCATCGGTCGCAAGCCCACCGGTCCACGCGGGAATGGTGCCGTCGGCGTTGCCGGCCTTTTCCGCGCCCAGTGGCGTCAGCGAAGTACCGAGCTTGGCTGCTTCTTCAGGCGATACAGCGGCCATCACACTGCTTGCCAGCAGGGAGAGGGCCAAGACACTGATTAGTTTTCTTGTTGTTTTCATACGATTCCAGTTCCTCTTGATCTTGTTTGGCCGAAGGCCTTGCGTATCCCGTTCGCCTGCCAAGGCCCTTGTAGACCTCGGCAGGAACGCTCACAGGCCTCCTTAGAAGTTCACGCCGACGCTGAAAGCGAGGAAATCACGGTCGGTCAACGTATTAAAGTCGCCACCGAAGAAGTCGGTGTAGGAAAGGCTGGCGGTATAGGTATTCTGATAAACCGCATCCACACCGATACTCACAGCCTTGGCACCTTCGTTGAACAGACCGTTGGGGCCGTAGCCATCAACATCATGGGAGAAGTTAATATTGGGTGTCAGGTTAACGCCGGCAAAGACGTTGCTATAGTCAGCCAGTGCGCGCACTCGATAGCCCCAAGAAGTATCAGTGACGAAGCCGTTCCAGCCGTAGTCGATAACTGCACCCGGATCAACGGCACTTACAGGAGAACCGTAGATCGCATCACGACCATAGCGGGTATTACCCAACCCACCGACATGAGCGAAGCCAACCTCACCAACTAGAGTGACACGCGAAGCACCAAATATCTGATCGAAGAAATGGGTGAAGGTAGTTTGGATCTGAGTGATTTCTTTGCGGTCGTAGCCTTGGTGCTGCTGGTCAGCCAGAGCGAGGAATCCAAGTGCATCATTAGCTGCCAACTGAGTACGCCCTGCAATCAGCCTTAGGGTCATGTCCTGGGTATTGATCTGTACCGGCGCATTCGGACGATAGCTGACCTCGCCCTGCCAAGCTGTACCAGTAGGCAGTACGGTGGAGAAGCTCAGACCATACAGACGGATATCTTCAGGATAGTCCATGAAGTAGCTACCACGCCCCGCCAGAGGAACCAAGGGCGCCAGGGGGTTGATACCACCCAACCCAACGCGCCCGGCCCATACCCTCTGGTACGTTGCCAGGTCAGCATTTTGCATGCTGAGGAAAGGCGTACGGCTGTGGTAGTTCATGAAGTAGGCACCATACTCGGTATTGTCGCCTTGCCAACGCAGTGCCAGACCCCATTGCCCACCATCACGCGCCTTATTGTCCTTGCCACGCGGAATCAGCAGCCCCTCATTAGTAACGCCCACACCAAGCCCGAAACTAGCAAGGGTGGCGGCATGCGTCTGAGCCAGACCTGTCAGCCCAGCGTTAAGAATGTTGTAGTTTTCGTTGCATCCATCGGCCGCAACATCAGCGGTGCTGAAGAAAGTGCCGCAGTTATCGAGAACGGTCTGCTTCCAGCTAAGTTGGTAGAAAGTTTCCATGCTCAGCCGGTCGGTGAGGCTTTGGGAGACGTACAGCATGTTAACCGGAATTAGACCTTCCTTGATTTCCGCGCCAGGGCGGCGGAACGCGGACGCATCGACCGGGTTGATGGAGTTGATCGAGTTACCGATAAAGGTACTCTCACCCCAGCTCACTACCTGCTTGCCGATCCGCACTGCACCCGGCATATCACTAACCGAATAGTTGTGATAAAGGAAGGCATCAAGAATTTCAGCCCCCGAAGCCTTCGCCGCCTGCTTGCGCCCGTCATCTTCGATGTCCTTGAATAAACGACTCTCGTCCTTCAGTTCGAAGTCATACCAGTACTTGCCACGGACAAACGCACCACTGTCGCGGTAGCGCAACTCAAGGTCGTGCACACCTTTGAATATCTTGGAAAAGGTCTCACCCTTCTTGAAGTTCAAGCGTCCATCATCACCGGTCTGGGTATAACCAGTACCACCATTCGCATTGCCGACCAGATCCATATCCCTATCAGCCATAGACCAACTGGCGCCGATGGACATGGACGAGTCGAACTGACCTTCTATTTCCCCGATGTTGAAATTGACGGCATAAGCCGGTGCAGCAGTGCCCAGCGCAACGGCGAGGGCCAGTGTCTTGGGCTGGAAGAATCCTTGCCTTGTTGTTGTTGTCATGAGGCGCTCCTGGTTGGTTCAAAGTGCGCTCCACCCTAACCAGACGGCGGCGGTGGGTTAAGCGCACTAAGGTTTGATTTGTTTTGTAATCCTTAAGTATGAACAGGCCTTTCGCCTGCGGGCTGGGCCGACGTCTTGGAGCGTAGCGACCTACGCATCGACGGCCATAGCCTTCGGAGAGCTTAGCTGCTGGAAAAAATGGCGCAAGCCCCGATCTAGAGCAGTTGCGACCCTATAGACGAAAAACATGAGGGAATAGCACCTTGCCAGCCTACCCAGGGCGACAAGGTGCAATGCAAGCGCCTGATGACCCAGGCGAACGCGACTTCGGAAAACGGCAACCGATGCTTAAGAACGTTACCGATATGCAGCAATTGAGGCGAAACGAAACACAAGGACAGATGAGTGGCGGCAGCCGGCGATGAAGCTCCGGCCATTCACGGCTGACGCTTCTGCCGGATTACCGACAGATCATGGAGAGGCCCGGCCACAGGTTTTTCGCGGCCAAGCCGGGCATCGAATGCGTCGCTAGCAAGCTGACTCAGGGAAACACCGCGTTACAGTCCCTTCACAGCGTAGATACCCGGCGCATTGCGCCAGTAGCCTTTGTAATCCATGCCACAACCGAAGACGTACCGATCAACGCAACTCAGCCCGACATAATCGGCCTTGAAGTCCGGTCGTGCCTTGCGCTGATGATCCTTGTCGATCAGTACCGCGGTATGGACGGCTGCGGCGCCCGCATGCCGGCAGAAGTCGATGATGGCACCGAGGGTGTGCCCCTCGTCGAGGATGTCATCGATGATCAGCACGTCACGATCAATGAAGGAAATCTCCGGCTTGGCCTTCCAGAACAGCTCGCCGCCGCTGGTTTGATTGCAATAGCGTGTCGCGTGCAGATAGGACAGTTCCAGCGGAAAGTTGAGCTTGGGCGCCAACCTGCCCGCGAAGATCAGGCCACCGTTCATCACGCAGAACACTACGGGATTACGTTCGGCCAATTGCGCGTTGATCTGGCTGGCCACTGCGTCGATGGCAGCTTCCACCTCGGCTTCGGTATGCAGGCAGTCGGCTTCGGCCATGACTTGGCGGATGTGAGCGAGATCGACGGACATAGGCGATTTTCCACTGAAATAATGAGAGGGAGCGCCAGCTCCATTTTGGCTGCACGCAAAGAAAGGGCGCGACAATACCGATGTGGTTCCCAGGCTCGCAAGTGCAGAATTGACACATCAATAGCCGCTGGTCCAGCGATGCATTAATCTACGCCGGTTTATATGCCCGCCGGAGCCATCCATGCCCATTCGAGAGATCCGCCACCCGCTGATCCGACACAAACTCGGCCTGATGCGCCGAGCCGATATCAGCACCAAGAACTTTCGCGAACTGGCCCAGGAAGTGGGATCAATCCTGACCTATGAAGCCACCCGCGACCTGCCGTTGGAGAACTACAGCATCGAGGGCTGGTGCGGACCGGTCCAGGTCGAGAAGATTTCCGGCAAGAAGATCACCGTCGTTCCCATCCTACGGGCTGGCATCGGCATGCTCGACGGCGTGCTCAACCTGGTTCCCGGAGCAAAAGTCAGCGCGGTCGGCATAGCCCGCAACGAAGAGACCCTACAGGCCCATACCTACCTGGAGCGTCTGGTGGACAATCTCGACCAGCGCCTGGCAATGATTATCGACCCCATGCTGGCAACCGGCGGCTCCATGGTCGCCACCATCGACATGCTGAAGAAGGCCGGCTGCAAGGAAATTCGCGCGCTGGTACTGGTGGCGGCTCCCGAAGGAATCGCGGCGGTGGAGAAGGCGCACCCGGAGGTCATCATCTATACGGCCTCCATCGATGAACGTCTCGACGAGCACGGTTACATCGTACCGGGCCTGGGCGATGCGGGGGACAAGATATTCGGCACCAAGCAGAAGGACGTCTGAGCATGTCGCAAGCCATGGATGAGCCGCTCGGGCGCCAGGCGCTGGCCGGCGCGCAGATGTTGTTCGTGGCCTTCGGCGCTCTGGTGCTGATGCCACTGATTACCGGGATGGACCCCAACGTGGCACTGTTCACCGCGGGAATCGGCACGCTACTGTTTCAGTTGGTGACCAGGCGCCAGGTGCCGGTATTCCTGGCGTCAAGCTTTGCCTTCATCGCGCCGATCATCGCAGCCAAGGGTGAGTTCGGCCTGCCGGCGGTACTCGGCGGCGTGGTGGCGGCCGGCCTAGTTTATATATTGCTCGGCTTTGCGGTGCGCCTGAAGGGCCCGGCATTCATCGACCGACTGCTGCCTCCGGTGGTGATCGCCCCGGTCATCATCTCCATCGGCCTGGCGCTATCGCCAGTGGCCGTCAATATGGCGATGGGCAAGGCCGGCGACGGCAGCGACCAACTGGTGCCGTATGAAACGGCCATGCTGATCTCCATGCCGGCACTGCTGACCACGCTGCTGGTCGCCGTACTGGGCAAGGGTCTGTTCCGCCTGGTGCCGATCCTGGCCGGCGTGACCGTGGGATATGGGTTGTCGCTCGCCTTCGGCGTAGTCGATACCGCCGGTATCGCCGCCGCACCCTGGTTGGCAATGCCCAACTTCGTCGCCCCTGAATTTCACCTGGGCGCAATCCTGTTCATGGTTCCCGTGGCCCTCGCCCCGGCCATCGAGCACATTGGCGGTGTAGTCGCCATCGGCGGCGTGACAGGTAACAACTTCATCAAGAAACCGGGACTGCACCGCACGCTACTGGGTGATGGCTTGGCCACTTCGGCGGCCGGCCTATTCGGCGGCCCGCCCAACACCACCTATGCCGAGGTAACCGGCGCGGTGATGCTGACCAAGAACTACAACCCGAAGATCATGACCTGGGCGGCTGTATTCGCCATCGTTCTGGCCTTCATCGGCAAGTTCGGCGCGGCGCTGCTGAGCATCCCGGTACCGGTGATGGGCGGCATTCTCTGCCTGCTGTTCGGCTCCATCGCCGTGGTCGGCCTGAGTACGCTGATCCGCCATCAGGTAGATCTCTCCGAAGCCCGCAACCTCATCATAGTGTCGGTGACCCTGGTGTTCGGCATCGGCGGCATGATGATCGGCTATGGCGAATTCAGCCTTTCCGGTATCTCGCTGTGCGCCATCATCGCACTGGTGCTCAACCTGGTGCTGCCGGGCGGCGAAGGCTGGAAGAACAAGCAGATCGAAGAGAGCGACTAAGACCGCTACGACTGGGAGCACCCCCTCCCCGAGAGGGAGAGGGAGGGCTCGCTCCTACGAGTTCGCGGCAGCGGCCAGTGACCCTTCTTTAAAACGCCATCCGGTAATGCACCGCATAGCTCTCGATGCCGTCGTTGGGATTTTTCAGGCCGGCGTTCGAATAGTGAACGGCACGAATACCCACCTCATGCCCACCGGCAAAGCGCAGGCCCGCGCCCAGCCGATCTTCGAACTGGAAGGAAGAACCCAGTTTGTTCCCCTCGATTTCAGTGCTCTCAAACGCCGCGATACCGATACCCGCTTCGAGATAGGGCTTGACCGAGTCGCCCGCAAATTCGTACACGAACACAGGCGTCAGCGAGAGGCTGTGATTGCTGGAGGTTTCGTCGCCATCCCAGTAGGTGTAACCCGCGTCCCAATAACCGGTCAGCCGACCGACACTGGACTGGAACCAGCTGCTGCCGAAGTCGAACTGCACACCGAGCCGATAAGTCATGGTCGACTCGCCCGTCTGGCCGACTGCAGCCGTGACATTCGCCGCCTGAACGGCCGCTGCTTGCCCAAGAGAGACTGCCGCAACCACGGCAAGGGGGATCAGCTTTTTCATGGGAACTTCCTTTCCAGAATGGTCGTTGGTTTTATTTATTTAGAGCGTTCACTCTACTTCGGAAAGCTACCGAAGCGGGGAGTTCCTAACCTGCATGGAACCGTACCGGCGCCGCCTCTCCCCACAGCGTAGACAGGATATTGTTTAAACGCACCGGATCACCCGTACTCCAGAAACTCACACCCGTACCCGAATCGGCCAGCAACCCGCGAGCGGCCAGCACATCTTCCAGATGGCGCGCCACCGCGGCCCCGGTATCGATCAGCGTGACCCCCTCGGGCAGCATGTCGGCAAGCAGCGGTTTCAGGAACGGATAGTGGGTACAACCCAGAATCACGGTATCGCAACCTTGTGCCAACAGGGCCTGCACATAACCGGCCAGCAACTCACGCGTGGCAGTACTGGCCAGCTCGCCGGCCTCAACGCACTCGACCAGGCCCGGACAGGGCTGAGTAACCACCTGCACGTCACTGGCGAAGCGATCGAGCAACGCCGCGAACTTTGCGCTTTTCAAGGTACCGGTAGTCGCCAGGACGCCAACGACGCCACTGCGTGTCGCCTGGGCAGCAGGCTTTACCGCTGGCTCCATACCGATCAGAGGCACCTGTGGATAGCGCTCGCGCAACTCGGCAATACCAACGGCAGTCGCGGTGTTGCAGGCCAACACCAGCGCCTTGGCCCCCTGATCCAGCAAAAACGAGGCGATCGAACGGCAACGCTCACGGATGAAGTCGGGACTCTTCTCGCCGTAGGGCACATTGCCACTATCGGCCAGATACAACAATCCCTCCCGGGGCAGGCGCGAGCGAATCTCACGCAACACCGACAGCCCGCCCACGCCGGAGTCGAACACACCAACCGGGGCGTTCGCTCTATCCATTACGCGCCCCGCAAACCGCACAGGCCGGGTCACGCTTGACCTTCAACTCACGGAAACGACTGTTCACGGCGTCAATCAGCAGCAACCTTCCCACCAGTGGCTCGCCAAAACCGGCGAGCAACTTCAACGCCTCGAGCGCCTGCAGGCTGCCCACCAGCCCAACCAGCGGCCCCGCCACCCCGGCCTCGCTGCAAGTCAGCTCGGCTTCGCTGCCGTGACCGTAGAGGCAGTGATAGCAGGGACTGCTCTCCACACGGGGATCGAACACCGAGAGCTGGCCCTCCAGACGAATCGCCGCACCGCTGACCAGTGGCTTCCCGGCCGCCACGCAGGCGCCATTGACCGCCTCGCGAATCGCGAAGTTGTCGGTACAGTCCAGCACCAGGTCCACTGCAGCGACTGCCGGAGCCAGCGAGTCGGCATTCAGCGCCGTACGCAGAGGCACAACCTTGATCAGCGGATTGAGCACCCTGAGCCGCTCGATGGCCGAATCCACCTTGGTACGCCCCACCGATGCCGTGTCGTGAAGAATCTGGCGATGCAGATTGGTTGCATCCACTGTGTCGAAATCCGCCAGGTGCAGCTCGCCAACGCCGGCTGCGGCCAGGTACAGCGCCACCGGCGACCCCAACCCGCCCAGCCCGACGACCAACACGCGGCTCTGCTTGAGTTTCAGCTGGCCATCGATATCAATCTGTTTCAGCAATATCTGCCGGCTATAACGCAGCAGTTCGTCATCGCTCAGCATGCAATCAGTTCTCCCGAAAGTGTTGCTTCATGACAGGCGTCCCAGGCTGATGCGCTCGTGTCCACCGTAATCACGGCGGCTTTCCACATCGACGAAACCGCCATCGGTCAACAGCGCTCGCACCTGTGCGGCCTGATCGTAGCCGTGCTCCAACAGCAGCCAGCCAGCAACCTGCAGATAACCTGGCGCCTGGGCAACGATCTGGCGAATGTCGTCTAGCCCGTCTTCGCCGGCTATCAGCGCGCTGTCCGGCTCAAAACGCACGTCACCCTGTCGCAGATGCGGATCACTCGCCGGAATGTAGGGCGGGTTGCTGACGACCAACTGGTAACGACTCCCCTCAATCGCGGAAAACCAGTGGCTCTCTTCAAAGCGGGCATTAGCCAGCTGTAGCCGCCGGGCATTGCGCGTTGCCAGGGCAACGGCTTCAGGGACACGATCCACACCGGTCACCTGCCAAGCCGGCCGCTCACTGGCCAGCGCCAGCGCAATCGCACCGGTGCCAGACCCCAGATCCAGCACGTGCGCAGGCGCTGCCGGCAGCAGCTGCAAAGCGGTCTCGACCAGCAGTTCGGTGTCCGGACGGGGAATCAGCGTGTGCGGCGCCACTTCCAGCTCAAGGCTCCAGAAACCCTGGCGCCCCAGAATATAGGCCACCGGCTCGCCGCGGCGGCGACGCTCCAGATCGGCAAGGTAGCGTACTTCGCAATCGGCTGGCACCTCACGCTCGGGCCAGGTACGCAGGTAGCTGGGCGTCTTGTCCAGTGCGGCAGCCAGCAGCCACTCGGCATCGAGCCTGGCGCTCGGTGAGTCGGGTAGATCGGCGGTGTCGAGCAGGGATTGGATGGTAGACATGACGTTAAGCCTCAAGCGGCAAGCTTCAAGCCACAAGCTTTAACGCATTCAACTTGCGGCTTGTGGCTTGCAGCTTGTCGCTGCCGTTAATCCCCCAGCGCGGCCAACTGGTCTGCCTGGTATTCCTGCAGCAATGGTTCGATGACCTGCTCCACCGCGCCGCCAATGACTTCGTTGAGCGAATAGAGGGTCAGGTTGATGCGATGATCGGTCACCCGCCCCTGGGGAAAATTGTAGGTGCGGATGCGTTCGGAGCGGTCGCCGGAGCCAACCAGAAGCTTGCGGGTATCGGAAATTTCCTTGTGCGCGGCGCTGTCCTGCACGTCCTGCAACTTGGCCGCCAGCCAGGCCATGGCCCGTGCGCGGTTCTTGTGCTGCGAGCGCTCTTCCTGGCATTCGACCACAATGCCACTGGGCAGGTGGGTGATGCGCACGGCAGAGTCAGTCTTGTTGATGTGCTGGCCGCCAGCCCCGGAGGCGCGGTAGGTATCGATTCGCAGATCGGCCGGATTGATCTCGATGGCGACCTGCTCGTCCGGTTCCGGCAGCACCGCCACCGTACAGGCCGAGGTGTGGATACGACCCTGGGATTCGGTTTCCGGCACGCGCTGGACGCGATGAGCACCGGACTCGAACTTCAACTTGGCGAACACATTGTCGCCTTCCACACGCGAGATCACTTCCTTGTAGCCACCATGCTCGCCAGGGTTCTCGGACAGGATCTCGACCCGCCAGCCCTGCCGTTCGGCATAGCGCGAATACATACGGAACAGGTCGCCAGAGAAGATCGCAGCCTCGTCGCCGCCAGTGCCGGCGCGGATCTCCAGGAAGACGTTGCGACCATCCTTGGGGTCCTTGGGCAGTAGCATACGCTGCAGGCGCGCCCCGATCTCTTCCAACTGATCGCGAGCCTGCTCAACCTCTTCCTCGGCCATCTCGCGCACGTCCGGATCGTTGTCCTTGAGCAGCGCCTGGGCGCCTTCGAGGTCGGATTGCAGCTTGAGGAAATCGCGGTAGGCATCAATGACCGGCTCGACCTCGGCGTATTCGCGCGAATAGGCGCGGAAGCGAGTCTGGTCGCTGATCACCTCGGCATCACCGAGCAGCGCCGTCAGCTCCTCGAAACGATCCCGCAAGATATCGAGTTTGTTGAGCAACGACGCTTTCATGATTTGTCCGTGTGGCTTGGCAAGGCGAAAATTTCCTGAACGATGCTCAGCGCTTCCACCCGCCCCTCGGCGGAAAGCTTCTTCAATTGCACACTGGGCGCATGCAGCAGCTTGTTGGTCAGGCCCCGGGCCAACTGGGCCAGCACCTCATCCGCATTGCCGCCGTTGGCGAGCAGTCGCTGAGCCTTGGCCAGTTCATCGTCGCGGATGCCTTCGGCCTGCTGCCGGTAGGCCCTGAGCACATCCACGGCGGCCAGCTCGCGCAGGCGGGCCATGAAGTCCTCGGTACCGGCGGCCACCAGTTCCTCGGCGGCCATCGCCGCACCCTGCCGGCTCTTGAGGTTCTCCGCGACCACCTCATGGAGGTCATCGACGGTATAGAGGTAGACGTCGTCCAACTCGCCAACCTGCGCTTCTATGTCGCGGGGCACGGCGATATCGACCATGAACATCGGCTTGTGCTTGCGCTTCTTCAGCGCCTGCTCGACCGCACCCTTGCCGAGAATGGGCAACTGGCTCGCGGTGGAGCTGATGACGATGTCACAGTTGTGCAGTTCCTGCGGGATATCCGCTAGCAGGATCGCTTGGGCGCCGAACTGCTCGGCCAGCGCGCTGGCCCGCTCGAGGGTGCGGTTGGCGACCACGATACGCTTGACGCCCTGCTCGTGCAGATGGCGGGCCACCAGCGTGATGGTCTCGCCGGCGCCGATCAGCAGCGCCGTACTACGGTCGAGGTTGGCGAAGATCTGCCGGGCCAGGCTGACTGCGGCGAAAGCGACCGACACCGGGTTCTCACCAATGGCGGTGTCAGTGCGCACGGTCTTGGCGGTGCTGAAAGTGGCCTGGAACAGGCGGCCCAGCAGAGGTCCGAGACTGCCGGCCTCGCGTGCCACAGCATAGGCGGACTTCATCTGGCCAAGGATCTGCGGCTCGCCGAGCACCAGCGAATCCAGGCCCGAGGCAACCCGCATCATGTGGCGCACCGCCTGATCGTCGGTATGCACGTAGGCACAGGCCTTGAGTTCTTCCAGATTCAATCGGTGATATCTGGCCAGCCAAGCCAGTACCGCCTCGGCCTCGACCTGGTCCTGGTGCAGATACAGCTCGCTGCGGTTGCAGGTCGACAGGATCGCCGCCTCGCGGGTAGGCGTGACCCGGCACAGCTGCTGCAACGCCTCGACCATCTGCTCGGGTGTGAACGCCACCCGCTCGCGCACGTCCACCGATGCGGTCTTGTGATTGATGCCAAGCGCGATGAAAGCCATGCAGAGTCGCTGATTCGAGAACGGAGCGCGGGATTCTCCTACTTCAGCTGCTTCAGAACAACCATCGGCCGTCATTGTCTGAATCCATCGATACGGCCAACAGGCCCGCCCATGGGCTTGCCGGATGGCTTGTGTCATCATGCCGAGACCGCACACCCGCCGTAGATTCCCATGAACAAACTCGTCGCCTTCACCGCCCTGCTGTTTCTCGGTGGCTGCCAAAGCCTGATGCAGAGTGCGCCCCACAGCAGCCCGCCGGTCGAGGACACCGCCCCTGAGCCCCAGACCGAAACACCACGGGAATATGGCTCGTTCAGTCGCGAGACACTCTATGCACTGCTGGTAGCGGAGCTCGCCGGGCAGCGAAACCGTTTCGACATCGCACTGGGCAACTACGTCCAGCAGGCCAATGCGACGCAGGACCCGGCTGTGGCCGAGCGTGGCTTTCGCATCGCAGACTACCTCGGCGCCGAGCAGGCCGCGCTGGATACCGCGCTGATCTGGGCTCACAACGCACCGGAAAACCTCGACGCGCAGCGCGCCGCAGCGGTGCAGCTGGCGCGCGCCGGGCGCTACGACGAGTCGCTGGCCTTCATGGAAAAGGTCCTGCAAGGCCAGGGCGACACTCATTTCGACTTTCTCGCACTGTCGGCGGCGCAGACCGATCCTGATACCCGCGCCGGCCTGCTGCAGAGCTTCGACCGCCTGCTCGACAAACATCCCGACAATCCGCAGCTGATCTTCGGCAAGGCGCTGCTGCTTCAACAGGACGATCGCCCGCAGGAAGCCCTGGACCTGCTCGAGGCCCGGCCGGACCAGCCGCAACAGATCCCCTCGGTGCTGCTACAGGCGCGTCTGCTGCAAGGCCTGGAGCGCGGCGACGAGGCATTGCAGCTACTGGAGAAGAACCTGCGACGCAACCCCGACGATAAGCGCCTGCGCCTCACCTATGCGCGCCTGCTGGTGGAAAACGACCGCCTGGAAGAAGCCATGGGCGAATTCGCCACCCTGGTGCAGCAGCACCCAGGCGACGATGATCTGCGTTTCTCCATGGCGCTGGTGTGCCTGGAGGCGGAAGCCTGGCGCGAGGCCATCGTTTACCTCGAGGAACTGATCGAACGCGGCAGCCACCTCGATGCCGCGCACTTCAACCTCGGTCGTGCCTACCGCGCATTGGGCGAACCCAAACGAGCCCTGGCGGCGTTCGAGCAGGTGGGCGGCGGCAACGAATACCTGCCCGCCAAGCTGATGCAGAGCGAAGTGCTGTTCGAGCTGGGCCGTCACGAGGAAGCCTCACGCCTACTGGCGCAGGCCCGTGATGAGCAGCCCGACTACGCTATCCAGCTTTACCTCATGGAAATCGAGGCACTGTCCGCACAGCAGCAGCTCGAATCGGCCTGGCAACTGACCGAACAGGCGCTGCAGCAGTTTCCCGACGACCTCAACCTGCTCTACACCCGGGCGATACTGGCCGAGAAGCGTGGCGACCTGGCACAACTGGAACATGATCTGCGCTTCATCATCGAACGCGAGCCGGACAATGCCATGGCGCTCAACGCCCTGGGATACACGCTGGCCGACCGCACCGACCGCTACGCCGAGGCCCTCGCGCTCATCGAACAGGCCTACCAGCTCAACCCCGACGACCCGGCGATTCTCGACAGCCTCGGCTGGGTTCACTACCGCCTCGGCAACCTGCAGAAAGCCGAGACCCAACTGCGCAAGGCCCATGCTCGCTTCCCCGACCACGAAGTCGCAGCCCACCTGGGCGAAGTGCTCTGGGTATCCGACCAACGCAAGGAAGCCCGCACCATCTGGGCTGACGCGTTGAAGTCCGAACCCGACAGCAAGATCCTGCTCGACACCCTGCAACGCCTCACCGGCTCGGAGAAACCCTGACCCATGCTGCTGCGAAACCTGCTCGCCCCCTGCCTGATGCTGCTACTCGCCGGTTGCGCCGGTCTCGGCCCGCGCGAGTCGGTCGAAGGCTCCGGCAATCCAAAAGACTGGGCAATGCACAAGGAACAGGTCAGCGAGATCGATGGCTGGCAGATCAGCGGCAAGATCGGCATTCGCGCCCCGCAGGAGTCCGGCAGCGGCACGCTGTTCTGGCTGCAGCGCCAGGAGTACTTTGACATTCGCCTCTCCGGCCCCCTGGGCCGCGGCGCCACCCGCCTGACCGGCCGCCCGAATGCGGTCGCGCTGGAGGTCGCCGGTCAGGGACGCTATGAAGCCGATTCACCCGAAGCCCTGGTAGAGAGCCAGCTCGGCTGGCAATTGCCTGTCTCCAACCTGCTCTGGTGGGTGCGCGGCCTACCCGCCCCGGACAGTCGCAGCCGCCTCTCGCTGGACGGCCAGAGCCGCCTGGCCATGCTGCAGCAGGATGGCTGGGACGTACAGTATCTGGACTACAGCGAAGAAAACGGCTTCGCCTTGCCCGCGCGAATCAAGCTGAGCGGGCGCGATCTGCAGATCACCTTGGTCATCAAGGACTGGCAACCCCGCCAGCTCGGTCAATGATGCGCAGCCTGACGCTACCCGCCCCGGCCAAGCTCAACCTCATGCTGCACATCCTCGGCCGGCGCGCCGATGGCTATCACGAGCTACAGACATTGTTCCAGTTTCTCGATCATGGCGACGAACTGACCTTCACCCCGCGCAGCGACGGACAGATACACCTGCACACCGAGCTGCCGGGCGTCGACCACGACAGCAATCTGATCGTCCGTGCCGCTCGACAGTTGCAGGCGGCAAGCGGCACGGCGCTGGGCGCCGATATTCAACTGCTCAAGCGCCTGCCCATGGGCGGCGGAATCGGCGGTGGCAGTTCCGATGCCGCCACCACCCTCGTCGGCCTCGATCATCTCTGGCGTACCCAGCTCGGAGAAGATCGTCTGGCACAGATCGGACTGAGACTGGGCGCCGACGTACCGGTGTTCGTTCGCGGCCACGCGGCCTTCGCCGAGGGCGTCGGCGAACGACTGCAAAGGGTGCAATTGAACGAGCCCTGGTTCCTCGTCATCGCCCCGCAAGTCTCTGTTAGTACAGCGGAAATATTTTCCGACCCGGAGTTGACACGCAATACCCCGGCCATTACAGTTCGCAGCCTTCTTGCAGGGGGTGGTCATAACGACTGCCAGCCGGTGGTCGAGAAGCGTTACCCAGAAGTACGTAACGCTTTGAGCTTGTTGAATAAATTCGTTCCAGCAAGAATGACCGGTACTGGAGCTTGTGTGTTTGGGAGCTTTCCAAACAAGGGCGAGGCTGATAAAGTCTGCCGCCAACTTCCAGCCCATATGCCAGGATTCGTGGCCCAGGGACGCAACGTTTCGATGTTGCATCGCAAGCTCGCGGAAATGGCGCAGGAAGTGAATGCCTAGCATTCGGTTGTACGATATAGGGGCGTCGCCAAGCGGTAAGGCACCAGGTTTTGATCCTGGCATGCGTTGGTTCGAATCCAGCCGCCCCTGCCATACACTTGAGAGCTGTTCAAAAAGCCCGGCCTTTTGAACAGCTTTTTATTTCATCGGATCCACCCTCAGGCAGGTACTGCGCGTGTCCAAGATGATGGTCTTCACGGGGAACGCCAACCCCGACCTGGCCCGGCGTGTCGTACGTCAGCTGCACATCCCCCTCGGTGATGCCTACGTCGGAAAGTTTTCCGATGGCGAAATCAGTGTCGAAATCAATGAAAATGTTCGCGGCAAGGACGTCTTCCTGATCCAACCGACCTGCGCACCCACCAACGACAATCTGATGGAACTGGTGGTGATGGCAGATGCCTTCCGCCGGTCCTCGGCCACTCGCATCACGGCCGTCATCCCCTACTTTGGCTACGCCCGCCAGGATCGCCGCCCGCGCTCGGCGCGCGTGCCGATCAGCGCCAAGGTCGTGGCCGACATGCTCGATGTGGTGGGCGTCAATCGCGTCCTCACCGTCGACCTGCACGCCGATCAGATCCAGGGCTTCTTCGACATGCCCGTGGACAACATCTACGGCTCGCCGGTCCTGGTCGATGACATCCAGGCGCAGCGCTTCGAGAATTTGATGATCGTCTCCCCCGACATCGGCGGTGTGGTCCGCGCCCGCGCGGTGGCCAAGTCGCTCGGTGTGGATCTGGCGATCATCGACAAGCGCCGGCCGAAGGCCAACCAGTCAGAGGTGATGCACATCATCGGTGACATCGATGGTCGTACGTGCATCCTGGTCGACGACATGGTCGATACCGCCGGCACCCTGTGCCACGCCGCCGCTGCACTGAAAGAGCACGGCGCGGAAAAGGTATATGCCTATTGCACCCATCCGATCCTGTCCGGTCGTGCCATCGAGAACATCGAAGGCTCGATCCTCGACGAACTGGTGGTGACCAATACCATTCCACTGTCGGCCGCGGCCCAGTCCTGTACCCGTATTCGCCAATTGGACATCGCGCCAATGGTGGCTGAGGCGGTTCGCCGCATCAGCAATGCTGAATCGATCAGCGCGATGTTCCGCTAGGCCGCAAGCCTGGTCCTTCGTGCCGAACGAAAATGTGCCTCGCCCCGTGCGAGGCTTTTGTCCAACCGCCCGATAGTGCTGGTCGCAAGCACATCGGGCGAGTTGCTACTTGGAGAAACACAATGACTGACTTCAATCTGGATGCCCAAGAGCGCTCCGACCTGGGGAAAGGTGCGAGCCGCCGCCTGCGTCGTAACGCCAACCTCGTACCGGCCGTGATCTACGGTGGCGAAGCTGCGCCGCAATCGATCAGCATTCTGGCCAAAGACCTGGCCAAGATGCTGGAAAACGAAATCGCCTTCAGCAACATCATCAAGCTGAGCGTCGATGGCAAGAGCCAGGATGTTGTGATCAAAGCGCTGCAGCGTCATCCGGCCAAGGGCTTCGTTCTGCACGCTGACTTCCAGCGCGTCATCGCCGGCCAGAAGCTGACCGCCACCGTTCCGGTACACCTGATCAACCAGGAAAGCTCCATTGGCGTCAAGCAGCAGGGTGGCGAGATCTACCTGAACCTGCCCGATGCCGAAGTGACCTGCCTGCCGCAGGACCTGCCGGACTTCATCGAAGTCGATATCGCCAAGATGGAAGTCGGCCAGGTACTGCACATGAGCGACCTGAAACTGCCGGAAGGCGTAGCTTTCGTCGCCCTGCAGCACGGCAGCGACCTGCCGGTCGTCAACATTCACGCGCCGCGCGTGAGCAAGGAAGACGCACCGAAAGAAGAAGGCGCTGCCGAGTAACCACTCGCAGCCAGCTGAAGGAAGGGCCTCTGACGTGACAGCCGTACAACTGATCGTCGGCCTGGGAAATCCAGGCCCCGAATACGACCAGACCCGGCATAACGCAGGGGCCCTTTTCGTTGAACGCCTGACGGCCGCAAAAGGCGCCAACCTCAGCGTCGATCGCAAGTACTTCGGCCTGGTCGGCAAGTTTCGCCATCAGGACGAAGATATCCGTCTGTTGATCCCCACCACCTACATGAACCGCAGTGGTCAGGCGGTGGCGGCACTGGCCGGATTTTTCCGAATTCCCCCCGAGGCCATCCTGGTTGCCCACGATGAGCTCGACATGCCTCCCGGCGTCGCCAAACTCAAGCAAGGCGGCGGACACGGTGGGCACAACGGCCTGCGCGACATCATCGCCAGGCTCGCCAACCAGACCAACTTCTACCGCCTGCGCCTCGGCATCGGCCACCCCGGCCACAGCAGCCAGGTGACCGGTTACGTGCTCGGCCGCGCGCCGCAGGCCGAACGGGAGAAGCTGGACGCCAGCATTGATTTCGCCCTCGACGCCCTGCCGGAAATCCTGGCCGGCGATTGGACCAAGGCGATGCAAAAGCTGCACAGCCAGAAGGCCTGACAGCCCCTTTTTCGATTCATCTGCGAGGGTTTATCACTCATGGGATTCAATTGCGGCATCGTTGGCCTGCCCAACGTCGGCAAGTCCACCCTGTTCAACGCTCTGACCAAATCCGGTATCGCAGCGGAAAACTTTCCCTTCTGCACCATCGAGCCGAATAGCGGTATCGTGCCGATGCCCGATGCCCGCCTGGCGGCGCTGGCCGAGATCGTCAAGCCCGAACGCGTCCTGCCCACCACCATGGAATTTGTCGACATCGCCGGCCTGGTCGCCGGCGCCTCCAAGGGTGAAGGTCTGGGCAACAAGTTCCTCGCCAACATCCGCGAGACCGACGCCATCGCCCACGTGGTGCGCTGCTTCCAGGACGACAACGTCATCCACGTCGCCAACTCGGTCGATCCCAAGCGCGACATCGAGATCATCGACCTGGAACTGATCTTCGCCGACCTCGACAGCTGCGAGAAGCAGCTGCAGAAGGTCACCCGCAATGCCAAGGGCGGCGACAAGGAAGCCCTGGCGCAGAAGGCCCTGCTGGAAAAACTGATTCCGCACTTCACCGAAGGCAAGCCGGCGCGTACCCTGCTGCGCGACATGAGCGCCGAGGAGAAGCAGACCGTCCGGGGCTTCCATCTGCTGACCAGCAAGCCGGTGATGTACATCGCCAACGTCGCCGAAGACGGTTTCGAGGACAACCCGCTGCTGGACATCGTGCGTGCCATCGCCGAAGAAGAAGGAGCCATCGTGGTGCCGGTGTGCAACAAAATCGAAGCGGAAATCGCCGAGCTGGAAGACGGCGAGGAGAAGGACATGTTCCTCGAAGCCCTCGGCCTCGAAGAGCCGGGCCTGAACCGCGTGATCCGTGCCGGCTACGAACTGCTCAACCTGCAGACCTACTTCACTGCCGGCGTCAAGGAAGTCCGCGCCTGGACCGTCAAGGTCGGCGCCACCGCCCCGCAAGCCGCCGCCGTGATCCACACCGACTTCGAGAAAGGCTTCATCCGCGCCGAAGTCATCGCCTACAACGACTTCATCCAGTACAAGGGCGAAGCCGGTGCCAAGGAAGCCGGCAAGTGGCGCCTGGAAGGTAAGGAATACATCGTCAAGGATGGCGACGTGATGCACTTCCGCTTCAACGTCTGACCAACGCGCAAGACGCACAGAACGCCCCGCATTGCGGGGCGTTCTGCATTCTGGCAACCGCACCCCATTAGCCGCACTGACGACTGGCGCACCAGACACGGACATTCGTCCCGCTTGTGCGGTCGGAACAGGCAGACTTGCCGGAGCCGGAGCATCGATGAACAGTTTTACCGAACCACCCCAGCAATATCTGGACGAGGCCTTTTTCGATCGGGACGCCCAGCTCGTTGCACGCGAGCTGCTGGGAACCGTGATTCGTCACTGTGTCGACGGCCTCTGGCTCTCGGCGCGCATCATCGAGACAGAGGCCTACTACATCGACGAGAGGGCCAGCCACTCCTCGCTCGGCTACAGCCCTTCGCGGCGTGCCATGTTCATGCCCGCCGGTCGCCTGTACCTCTATTACTCGCGCGGCGACGACTCGCTGAACTTCAGCGTGCAGGGCGACGGCAACGCCGTTTGCATCAAGTCCGGCTATCCCTGGGTCGACTCGCTTTCCTGCGAGGCGTCCATCGAGCGCATGCGTAGCAACAGCCCGGCCGCTACCAGCGGGGCCCGCCCGCTTACCCGCCTCTGCTCCGGCCAGACACTGTTGTGCAAGGCGCTGGGCCTGACCGTGAAGGAATGGAATGCGCAGCGCATGGACCCTGCGCGGCTGCGCGTCGACGATATCGGCGCCCGGCCGGACATCATCCAGACCACCCGGCTCGGCAT
>JBKEBY010000062.1:0-18662 GCA_047973445.1 Pseudomonas sp. | reverse complement strand
CACCGACCGATCAATCCTAGCCAGAAGCGCAGGGTCGATGGACCTTTCCACATCCAGAACGTGAACGCCTACGACAGCCGGTTGAAGGGCTGGATGATTCCCTTTCATGGTGTGGCCACCAAGTACCTGACGCATTACTTGGGATGGCGTCGCCTGCTCGAACGTCATAAGACCCAGCTCAATCCATTGATTTGCTTGAGGGAAGCGCTGGGACGAGCGGCTATGCAACAGCTAACTCAGACATAGCCAATGAAAAAGCCGTTCAATCTTGCGATCGAACGGCTTCTTGCATGCATCGGCAAACGGATTCCGTCGGCCGGCTGCGTCCTTGCTTAACGGCTCAGGTTGTAATCCGCTGCGGCACCGGTACCGATGATGGTGGCCGATGGCAGCAGCAGGCTGATGAATCGGTTCCAGCGGGTGATGTTGGCAGGGCCGACGAACACTACGTCTTGCGGCTGCAGCGGGAAGTGCTTGGCCAGCGCGAAGGCCGTCGGTGACTTGGCATTCAGCTGGAATACCTTGGCGGTTTCGGTGGCGATGTTCTCGGCGCCGCGGATCACGTAGATCGCTTCGCCATCGGCTGTTTCCTGGCGGACGCCACCGGCCGAGCCGATTGCGTCCATCAGGTTGAGGCTGGTGGTCTTGAAAGTCATGGCCTGGGGCAGGAATACCTCGCCGAGCACATAGACCTTCTTCTGATCGTTATAGGGCAGGTGCAGTTGGTCGCCATCTTTCAGGTAAACCTGATGCAGCCAGGAATCGGGATGGTTCAACTCATCGAGGTTCAGCAGATACTCACGGCCATCGCGCTTGAGGGTCAGGCTGGTGAGGTCGGCGTTCTCGGTGTCGACGCTGGCCTGACCTATGGCTTGCACGACCGTCATTGGGGCGGTGGTTACCGGTACTTCGCCCGCAGTGTTGAAGGCCCCGGAAAGCACGATACGCTGGCTGCCAAAACGCAGCAGGCTGACATCCACCTGTGGGCTGTCGATGTAGTTGGCCAGGCGTCGCGCGATGGTAGCGCGCAGTTCCTCGATGGTCAGGCCGGCTGCATTGACGTTGCCGATGTAGGGATAGAACAGCGTGCCATCTGGCCGTACCAGGCGACCGTTGGCGTCGAGCTGCTGCTGAGGGCCGGATGGAGCGGTCAGCTCAGGGTGATCCCAGACGGTGATGTAGAGCAGGTCGTTGGCGCCGATGCGGTAGGCGGTGGGTTTGAAGTCGAGCAGTTCCTGCTTGCTTGCGGTGCCCATGTCCGACACTAGGTCGCCTTTGAGCATTTCGGGGGTTATCCGCAGGAGCTGGACGTTGCCGTTTTCGGTTTTTGCGCCTTCCTCGAATTCATCGGGGTCCAGATACTGGCCAGGAGCGAATGCGCATCCCTGAAGAATCAGCAGGGAAGAAAAAGCGAGAGCGAGTGCTGGTTTCATAGGTGATTTCATCCTTGACGGAGTAGTTGTTTTTCACGGGGTGAAACGACTGAATTCACTGTTCTTGAGCGTTCTACGAAAATAAATCCGCGTTTTTCGATGCAGCCGGTGAGCATTAGGCGGATATCTCCAGTACGCCATTTTTCATGAAATCCATAAGCGCTCCTTTTGTTGTTTTTATAACCGGGAAGTGAAGATTCGCTTTCTTCCAATTCCTGGATTGTCAGTGTGGCTAGTTGTTTTCAGGTTCTCTGGGCCTGTAACTGACGGAAACTTCGCCGTTATTTCGATTCGATATTGAAATGCCGCCGAATCGAAATAATTACAGTGAGGTAGACCGTCGCGCTTTATCTGGGTTCAAAAGCGGAGACGATCAATTTTCCACTCATGACTCCTGTTTGGCCGGGTCGGGCTTGTGATGTCGAGCGCTCCTTTCACGCAGGTAGGCAGGGACGATGAACAGCGCGTCATGGAGGTAACGTCTGGCCAATCTGCGCGGCTCCGAGAACATTCGATGCAGCCATTCCAGTTTGTTCATCTGCATCCATTTGGGGGCCCGCTTGATGCTGCCGGTGGCGAACGAAATCGACGCGCCAATGCAAAACCCCATCCCCGTTCTGTCAAGGCTGCTGACTGCGGCGGCCAGAATTTCCTGGCGGGGTGCGCCGACCGCGTAGAAGACCAGTTCCGACGGGTGTTCGCGGATGAACTGCAAACAGCGTTGGACCTCCTCGGGTCGGTTGATGAAGCCCATCGGTGGGTTGTGATGGTGGAGCTGGATGCGTGGATAGAGCGCACGCAGCTTCTCGCATTCGCTGGCCGTGGCGCCGATTAGCACCAGCCCCAAACCTTCATCGTTGGCCCATTCGAGCAGGTCCATGGTCAGGTCGCTGCCGGGAATCACTTCCTCGATATGCACGCCGAGCCGGTGCAACAGCGGCAGCAGCACTCGGCTGTCGCACAACCGCCAGCGTGCCTTGGCGTAGGCCTCGCGCAGTTCTTGGCTGTATTGCAGTTGGGCCAGGTGGTCGACGTTGGGCGTCACCACGAAGGAGTAGGGCTGCTTCACTGCCTCGCGAATACATGTGAGCAGGGCCGCTTTGCTGCCGGAATAGAAGCTGACTCCAAATGCCTCATTCGTATCACTTGACACTCATCGCTACTCCCTTGAAAGCGCCTTTGATGCCGGACCAGGCGAGGCCGGGATTATTGCGTTCTTTGATCACGGTGATCACCGACAGGAAACAGGCCGACGCAAATGCGAACGCCGGGCCGTAGAAGCGCTTGTTGAAGCGGGTGGCGGCACGGTTGCGGTAGTAGTGGTAGAAGGCCGAGCGATTGCCCAGGCTCAGCGAGCCGTAATGGAACAGGCGGCTGTCCGGGATGACCTGGATGCCGATGCCGAAGCGCTTCGCTCGGAACTGCCA
Organism: Pseudomonas sp.; assembly: GCA_047973445.1. Taxonomy (GTDB): domain Bacteria; phylum Pseudomonadota; class Gammaproteobacteria; order Pseudomonadales; family Pseudomonadaceae; genus Stutzerimonas. The sequence goes on along the minus strand of JBKEBY010000062.1, from coordinate 15,802 downwards.
GTCCACCTCCTCGGAATACATGAAATAGCTTTCGTCCATCATGCCGACCTCTCGGACCAGCGATGCGCTGAAGGCGAGGCTGCAACCCATCAGGTAGTCGGGCTTGTCACGCATCTGTTCCATTGCTTCGAGCGTCGACTCCTTGCCCAGCAGGCGGGCCTTGCCGAACAGCGGGTAGAGCTTGCCGCCGCCATAGCACTCGAGCCGACCGGTGTCGGCGCTCAGCACCACGGAGCCCACGAACTGCCGGGGGTTTCTCTCCAGCGCCGCGAGCAACGGCGTGAATGCGTCGGACTCGACGTAGGTGTCGTTGTTGACGATCCAGAAGTGGGTCGCCGGCAAGTTTTCCAGCGCCCAGCGCAGCCCATGATTGTTACCGCCGGCATAACCGTTGTTCTGCGGATTGAGCAGCACGGTCACTTTGTCCTGCGCGCAGTCGGCATGCCATTGTCGAAGGGTCTGTGCGGAACCGTCCTGTGAATCATTGTCGACTACCACGATATGGTCGAGGGTGGGGCAATGCTTCAGCAGGCTTTCTGCGCAGCTGATGGTTTCAGTAGCAGCTTTGTAGTTGAGAATAAGTGCGACGTCCATGATCTTTTTCCTCGCTGCGAAGGTGACGTGATTTGATTGCATGAATGACGAACAGCATGGCAATTACCGACTGGCTATATTCAAAGACACCGTTGAGTGGCCAGATAACGAACAGCGCCAGCATTACCGAGTAGAGGAATTGCATGTCAGTACCGATATTGCGGGCGATGTTCCGATAAACGAGCAATGACAGCGGGACGATGAGGAAGGTCAGAAACCCGAAACGGAACAAGGTGCCGATGATGCCCACGTCAGACAGGAAGAAGTGTTCGCCGAAGTAGGGAATGAAACCGTCCTGCCACATCAGCGAGAGCGAACCGCTTGGTAGCCAGTTCACCTGATTGAGATGATTGAAAATCATGGAGACCGTTGTCGAACGGACGCTATCTTCGATACCGTCCAGCGTGTTGTCGTAGAACTCGATATTCAGCCCCAGCATGTCCAACAGGCTGGGATAGAGATAGAAGGGCGAGAGCAGAACGCACAGGGATGCGGCCCAGATAATGGCCTTCGCACGCAGGCAAAACAGAGTGAAGGCGAGGCAGAACACGATCAACTGGCGCGTCTGGGTGGCGAACACCAGCGTCAGCAACAGCAGCGCGGCGATGACCAGGTAGAAATTCCTGTTTCGCTTGGCGTCGTTGATCGGCGATTTGCCCTTCGACCAGATCTGGATGCAGTAGAAATAGCCGAAGCAGATCAGGAACGGGCCAATGGATGAGCGATCCGGGCGGTCGTCCGAACGAACCTCGTCGCGCAGGTCGGGAATCACCCCGAACTTGAAGCACCAGGACAGGAAGGCCGCCACTAGCGCAGCGTAGATCAGGGCGCGCTCGAACTGTAGCGTGGACACGCGCTTGGACAGTAGCAGTAGCGGTACGAAACCCAGGCAGAAAAGAATGCGCCGTTCTTCTATGAGGCCATAGACGATGGGCTGGCCATAGGTGAAATAAGCGAATACGGCAGGCAGCACGAGGAACACGACCGAGCTGTAGAGGCAGTAGTACATCAGGATCCTGATTTCCCGTGAGGCTTCGTCAGCCATGGCGAGGATCAGAAAGGCGGTCAGACACAGGCAGATGGCCAGGTAAAGCTCGTTGACCATGGTGATGCCGTAGGGGTTATGCGGGCTTTCTCCAAACACCGAAAAGTGCAGTGCGAACGTCAGCACTAGCAAGGGCATAAAGAAGAATCTTGAAGTTATTGTGGTCATCAACCTGAGTCCTTAGGTATTGGTTCCTTGATTCCGTAGCGCCGCATCGACTGTCCGATGCGCTGTTCCGGAACTTCCCGCCTCTGGCCACCGATCCGCTGAAGCCCTGCAGCGGCGGTGGCTCCCGATCCCTTTGATTACCAGGGATTGGTGATGATCGATTGTTGCCTCGCGGTACAGAACGAGACTCCTGATTGGACAACGCCCAGGCCTACGTGTTGCGTACAAACGGCCGGTAGTTTGCATTCCGGGCAATCGGCTCTCGCGCTCAGGAATGCGGACCATATTCGGCACAGTCGTTGTTCAGATTTTGCTGGAGGACATGCATCTGCGGCCGGTCCTCGCCGTTGCGTGGCTCGATGGCCATGACGTAATCGCCCCAGCCAGGGCCACCGGCCCAATAGGTGCTGGGTATGCAGTTTTCGGTCAGATAGACCAGCAGGTTGTTCATGGCTACCAGCAACTGCTCGGAGTTGTCGGGTACGCCGTATTCGCCGAGGAAGCCTTTCTGGCCATGCTTCTTCAACCACTCGACGAAGGGTCGTGCCCGCTCGACGCCGAGCATCGGTTTCACGTCGGAGTAGTCGGCTCGCCGGTAGCGGCCTGAAGTGTCTTCGTCGAGGTAGAGATGAGCTTCGTAGACAATGTTGCCGGTTGGGTCGTCGATCAGAAAATTGGCGTTCGCGCTGGGCCAGTGATAGGCGCTGGCCCAGCGATCGCCTTCGACGAAGATCAGCGTCTTGCTGTCGACCTCGCGGATGGCATCTACCGCCGCCTGCGCCGCGCCAGGCCAGAGCCCAGCCGTGTCGTGGGGCTCATTCATGATGTCGTAGCCGTGCAGGGCTGGGTGGTCTCTGAAGCGCTTGGCCAGTTTGCGCCACACCTCGGCGTAGGCCTCGTAGGGCACTTTTCGCGTGCCGATCAGCTCACCCTGATAACGGCCATAGTTGTGCATGTCGAGAATGACTTTTTGGCCATGCTCCTGCGCCAGATCCAGGGTCTGCTCCAGCAGGCGAAGTTGCTGGGTATTCAGGCCCTTATACAGATCGTGCTGGACTCGTTCCCAGAGAAAGGGGAAGCGAATCAGGCGAATGTTCTTGTCGCGGTAGTACGCGAAGTGTTGCTTCTCGGGATAGAAGTAGTGCTGCCCAACCTTGCCCGGCACCACGTGCGGGGCAAAGTCGGCACCCGACAGATTGATGCCGATCAGATCGATACCCGGTTGTTTGTCTGACGCGGTGGCCAGTTGGGAGGCGGCAAGCATGATCACCAGTCCGAGCCGAGTGGCACAAACGAAATGCCGGAGGGAAAGACTCTTCACAGGGTTACCTTCAATGACGTGAGCGAATGGTCGGCGGTTGCCGGCTCATGACGGACATGAGCGATCGACAACCGGATCATCGCGGATCGGCACGGACGGATTGCCCGGCGGGCCGCGAAGCCGGCGAATCCTTCCGCCGGCTGACTGCTACTTGTTCTGGTACTCGTACTGGTAGTAACCGTATTCGCCGTAGGTTGAAGCCTTGCGTTCCACGGCGTTGAATATCACGCCCTTGACCAGCAGACCGTTCTGCTCCAGACGGCGCTTGGCAAACTCGATCTCCTTGACGCCGTTGATGCCGTAGCGGGTGACCATCAGCGTGGTCCCGGCCTGGCCACCGACCAGTGCGGCATCTGTCACGGCGAGAATCGGCGGCGTATCGAAGATCACCAGGTCGTACATGCCGCTGATTTCCTTGACGAAGCGCGAGAAATTCTCGTGCATCAGCAGCTCCGAAGGGTTCGGTGGCAGCTGACCATGGGCAATCACGTGCAGGTTGTTCAGCTGGGTTTTCTGGATGGCGTCGAACAGGGTGATGCGACCGGAAAGAATGTCCGACAGGCCTTTGTCGCTCTGGCAGCGCATCACCTTGTGCAGATAACCCTTGCGCATGTCGGCATCGACCAGCAGGACCTTCTTGCCGGATTGCGCGATGACCGAGGCCAGGTTGGTGGTGACGAAGGACTTGCCCACCATGGGGCTGGGCCCGGTGATCATCAGGATGTTGTTCTTGGCCTCGATCATGGCGAAGTGCAGGCTGGTACGCAGGCTGCGCATGGCCTCGGTCGCCAGATCGGCTGGGTCGTTGATCGCCAGCAGGTAGGAGGCGCTGCTCTTGTCGCGTTTGAAGTTGGCCAGGCGCTTTTCCAGCAGGCTCTGCTTTTCGCTGAAGGGGATCGCCGCGTAGACCGGAATGCCCACGCGCTCGATTTCTTCCGGGTTCTCGACGCCACGCTTGAGCGCCTCGCGCACATAGACGAAGACCACCGCGAGAATGCCGCCGAGCAACATGGCGGCGATGACGATCAACGGCTTGTTGGGCTTGACCGGGTTCTCGATGTCCGCCGCGGCGTGGTCGATGATCTGCACGTTGCCGACGGTGCCCGCGCGGATGATGTCCAGTTCCTGGGTCTTGTTCAGCAGCATCGCGTAGGTTTCCGATGCCACCTCCACATCACGCGTCAGACGCAGCAGTTCCTGCTGGGTGGAGGGTAGGGTGCCGATCTGCTTTTCCAGCTCTTCCTTCTGGCCCTGCAACTGATTGATCTGGTTGATCAGTGCCTGGAAGTTGGGGTGCTGGCGGGTGAAGCGCCGTTCCATCTCGGTGCGCTTGAGGTTCTGCTCGGAGATCTGCTTCTCCAGGTCGACGATACGGTCAAGCACGGACTGGGTCTCGGCGGTGATGTCCACGGAGCGGTTGCCGGTCTGGTACTTGTTCAGTGCGGTCTGTGCGGCATCCAGCTTCTTGCGAACCACCGGCACCTGTTCGCTGAGGAACTCCAGGCTCTTGGTCGCTTCGGCAGCATTGCGGGCGACGTTCTGGTCGACGTAGCGCTGAGCGATTTCCTCTAGCACCAGAACCGCCTTGGCCGGGTCCGGATCTTCGAGGATGACGTTGATGATGCCCGACTGCTTGCCGCGCTCGCCGGCAGCCAGACGCTCCTGGTAGTCCTCGGTGGTGTTGTAGGTGCGGGTCTTGATCACGCTGAAGGTAGTGCCCGGGCGTGCGACGAGCTCGGTGACGGTGATGCTGTAGTCGCCCATCACCATCTCTTCGCCAACCGGCCCCTGGACCACGACTTCGCCGTCGGGATCACGCAGGATGAAGCCCTTGGTTTCCAGCGCTTCGAGCGTCAGCTCCTCGCTGTGCATGTTCTCCGGGACGCTCAGCTGAGTGATCTTCAACTGTTCGCCACCCCAGGCGTAGGAGCTGAAACCAGCCGGATGCCAGCCGAGTTCGCCTTCTTCGGAGGGCTCGAAGCGGCGCGCCATGAAGCCGCCGATCACCGGGAAATAATGCGGCTGGATGTTGATGTCCAGGTTCAGGCTTTCCACCGCACCGCCGACCACGGAGCGCGACCTGAGCAGGGATATCTCGGTCTGCGCCGGAGATACCGCGGGCGTCACGCTAATCACGTCGGACAGGCTGGGCAGGCCGTTCTTCGGCTCGATCTGGATCATCGCGCTGGCCATGTAAACCGGCGTGGCGAGCAGCGCGTAAGCGATGCCCAGAACCGTGAAGAAGCCGGTGATGACAAGGATCAGTACGCGGTTGTTGATGAGGGTGTCGAAGAGGTGGGCCAGGTCAATGTCCTTGTCCTCTTTGGCTTCATAGATGGGGCGGGGCATGGTAGTCATTGAAGTTCCTTCTTCTTATTTCAGGTAAGGAAGCCAGCTTTCGACAGATTGCGTCAGAAGGCTGTGGACGTGCTCGAAGGCTGGTCTGGACTGACGGTATGGGTCCGGTATTTCGGTGTCGTCCAGCCACTTGCCCATGAGGAAGGTTTTGCCGTGTACCTCGGGTGCGATCTGGCGCAAGTGCTGAATGTGTCCATGCTCCATGGCAAGGATCAGGTCGGCCTGATGAAGCAGCCCGCTGTCGACCTGCCGCGCCCGATGACTGAGGTATTCCAGGCCGTTTTCCTGCAGGACTTCGTGGGCGGTTTTGTCCATGGGATTTCCAACCAGGGCGCCGATCCCCGCCGAACTGATCGAGCGGTTCGTGCCCTGGAGCTTGTGAGTGAGCAGGACTTCGGCAACCGGACTCCGGCAGACGTTGCCCACGCAGATGATCAAGATGTTGTTGAACATGGTCAGGGTCTGTTGCCGTTTCGCCGCACGCCGTGGTACGGCGTGAAAGGAGCGCTTGGCGATGTGTAATGCACGGGGTAGGCCCAATGCGATCCGTCGAACGCAAATCTGATATCGGGGCGTTTCATTAGTTCATCCCTGCTGTTCGCAGTAATTCGCGTTGATAAGGTGTACTGGCGGGCCGGGCGTGCAGCCCGGCGATACGACTGGTCGTCAGTACACATCCTTGTTGAACAGCAGCGCTGGGACAGTGCGCAGGAGAATGTAGATGTCGAACCAGACCGACCAGCGCTCGATGTAGTCGAGGTCGTACTCGACGCGCTTCTCGATCTTTTCCAGGGTGTCGGTTTCACCGCGATAGCCGTTGATCTGTGCCCAGCCGGTGATGCCCGGTTTGACCCGGTGGCGCGCCGAGTATTCGGACACGGCTTCTTCGAACAGCACGCCGGCAGCCTTGGTGGCGGTGGCGTGTGGCCGGGGGCCGACCATCGACATGCTGCCGAGGAACACGTTGAGCAGTTGTGGTAGCTCGTCCAGGCTGGTCTTGCGGATGAAGCGTCCGACGCGGGTGATACGGTCGTCGCCACGGGTAGTCTGGCGATCGGCGTTGGCGTCTGATTTCTCGTGGTACATCGAGCGGAACTTGAACACTTCGATCAGTCGGTTGTTGTAACCGTAACGCTTCTGGCGGAACAGAACCGGGCCAGGTGAGTCGAGCTTGATCGCCAGCGCGACGAGCAGCATCAACGGGGCGGCAGCCAGCAGCGCCAGGCTCGACAGGGCGATGTCTTCGATACGCTTGAACATCGGCGACCAGCCGCGAAGCGGAATATCCGAGGCGATCAGCGTCGGCAGACCGCCAACTTCGGTGATGCGCTTGTTGGCATGGCGGAAGGCGACCATATCCGGTACCAGCAGGACATTGACCGGCAGCTTGCGCAGTTCGTTGATCACCTGGCCGATACGACTGTCGGCGAACCAGGGCAGTGCGACCAGCACCTGGGTGACCTTTTCCTCGCGGATCATCTGTTCCAGATCTCGGGTATTACCCAGCAGAGGCAGTTCGGCCAGGGTCTTGGGCAGGCGCTCCAGACGGTCGTCGATGAAGCCCATGACGCCGGTTCGAATGTCGCGATGGTTGGCCAGGTATTCGGCAACGCGGATGCCGTTGTCGGTGCCGCCCAGGATCACCGCGTTCTGCAGGAACACGCCCTTGGCCATCAGTCGGCGAAACAGCGACAGCATCATCAGCCGCTCGGCGCCGAACAGCACGGTGCTGGTGGCAAACCAGAAAACCAGGTGCTTGGCTTCTAGGTAGCTGAACATGCCCAGACCCTGGTGCATGAAGACCAGCAGGCTGAAGGCCGCGGCCCAGGCCACGAGCATGGCGCGAAAGCGCAGCAGGGTGCTGAAGACTTCCTCGTTGTAGATGCCGACCGAGTGGAAGATGACGACGCTGATCACGCCGAAGAAGATCAGGAATGTACTGAAGGTGCCGCCGCCGGCCGGCAGGCTCCATGGCAGGAACATCAACAGCAGGAAGCCGGGCAGTACGGCCGTCAATCCATGGATCAGACGTATGCTGGCGAGGAAGTAACCGACGAAACTGGGATGGGCGTACTCAAGGGTTCCAACGGACTGTAAGCGCATACAAGGCTCCTTCCTACGGCTATTGCTAGCTCAATTCGATTTGATCGCCGCTATCCGCGGTTTTGATGGCAGGCCGCTATCGCAGTCTTCAACCAGACAAATTCTCCGACCCTGGCCCAAGAAATGAGTTCATTGCCGGTCGTCAAAGTGCTGTAAAAATGGCGAAGGATTAAATTGGCTTATTAATTTATTGATTTATATGAATTTATTATTTTCGCGATAAAGCCTGATTGCCGGTCGACTTGTTGGAACGGACCAGCGGCTGCTGCGCGAATCGAGCGGGTTAAGTCGTTCCAGAGCGCTACTCATATCGTTCGTGGGTGCGCAAGAGAGGCGGGCCAGACGCCGCGAAACTCCACCCGGCAGTTGCCACGACTTTTCCCGCTTGGGCGTGGTCTCAACAGCCGAATCCGATAGGGAAGCGATACCCATGACGGAAACCGGTGCGCTACTGATCCTGCACGGCAAACAGGCGCTCAACGAAGAAGTACGGACAGCGGTGGCTCGTTGGCGTGAAGCCGGAAAGGAGCTGGCAGTACGGGTCACCTGGGAGTCCGGTGATGCGCAGCGCCTGGTGTTCGAGGCTCTCACCGCCGGCTATCGAACGTTGATTGCCGGCGGTGGCGACGGCACCCTGCAGGAGGTGGCGAAGGCATTGCTGGACAGCGGAGCTCAAGCCGATCTGGCGATCATGCCGCTGGGGACTGCCAACGACTTCGCACGGGCCGCTGGTATCCCCCTCGAACCCTATGAAGCTCTCATGTTGCTTGAACGGCCAGCGATGGCGGTGGATGTCGGTGAGATGAACGGCCAGCCTTTTCTCAACATGGCCACTGGTGGTTTCGGCTCCAGGGTCACCGCCAACACTCCGGAAGAACTCAAGCGCATGCTTGGCGGCGGCGCCTACCTGCTGACCGGGCTGAGCCGTTTCGCCGAGCTGGGTTCGGCACGCGGCCGGTTTCACGGGCCGGGCTTCTCCTGGGAGGGCGAGTTCCTGGCGCTGGGCATCGGCAACGGACGCCGGGCTGGTGGCGGGCAGGAATTGTGCCCGCATGCGCTGTTGGACGACGGCCTGCTGGACGTCTGCATCGTTCCGGCAGCGGAAGATACGGTTGGAACCTTGGGCACGCTGCTCAGCGGCGGTTTACTCGGTGTCGACACCGTGGCGGTGACCACTCGCCTGGCCTGGCTGGAAGTCGAGGCACCAGAGGTTATCGATATCAATCTCGATGGTGAGCCGGCTGCGGCACAGATGATGCGCTTCACCGCGCGTCCCAGGGCGCTTCGCCTGCATCTGCCCGCCGATTGTCCGATGCTCGGCGGCGTACCTGGCCGTTGATTGGTTGAGAGGCGTGCAGCCGCTTGTGTGTACGAATGCCGTTGCAGTGACCACCAGCCCATGGCTCGTTCGATATTTAGTTTGCTCTGCCCGATAAAGGACGCATGGTTGCTGCCGATATCCCGGTATTCGTCATTCACAAGGAGCCGTTATGGCCAGCATGCTTGATTCGGTCGATCAACGTACCCGGTTGGTAGGGCAGAATCGCCTGGAAATCCTGATGTTCGGCCTCTCGGGCCGGCAGAAATTCGCCATCAACGTGTTCAAGGTGCAGGAAGTCGTTCAACTACCGAAGATGACCCTGATGCCGCACCGCCATCCTTCGGTCTGTGGCGTGGTGAATCTGCGTGGGCAGACGCTGCCGGTAATCGACCTGTCGCGCGCCATCGGTCTACGGCCGCTGGTACCGGATGAGCGCAGCACCATCATCGTGACCGAGTACAACCGTTCGGTTCAGGCGTTCCTGGTGGGCGGTGTCGATCGCATCCTCAACCTCAACTGGGAAGAAGTGCTGCCGCCACCCAGCACGGCCGGTCGCCAGCACTACCTCACCGCCATCACCAAGGTGGACGAGCAACTGGTGGAAGTCATCGACGTGGAGAAGGTGCTGGCCGAAATCGTCCCCTACGACACCAGTATCTCTGCCGAAACCTTGGCCGATCCGATCCTCGAACGTGCCCGTGGTCGCGAAGTGCTTTGCGTCGACGACTCGGTCGTTGCGCTGGCGCAGCTGCGCGAAACTCTGAGCCAGCTGGATATCACCGTGCATACCGCGAGCGACGGACTGAAAGGGCTGAACAGGCTCAAGGCCTGGGCCGACGCCGGTGAGGTACTCACCGACCGCCTGCTGATGGTATTCACCGATGCTGAGATGCCGGAAATGGACGGCTACCGGCTGACCACCGAGATACGCAACGATCCGCGCCTGAAGGACCTCTACGTGGTACTGCATACCTCGCTTTCGGGCAGCTTCAACCAGGCGATGGTGCAGAAGGTCGGTTGCGACAACTTCCTGTCCAAGTTTCAGCCGGAAAAACTGGTCGATGTGATTCGCGATCGTCTGTTACAAGACGAATCCAACTGAGCTTAAGACGAGCACGCCATGCATCTTTCAGCACTGTATCGCTACCCCCTCAAGTCCGGTGCTGGTGAGCGACTCGACCAGGGCTGGTGCGGGCCGCTCGGGTTGCACGGCGACCGCCGCTGGATGGCGGTCGATGCGGCTTCGGGGCGCTTTCTGACGCAGCGCGCGCTGCCGAGAATGGCATTGTTGCAGCTGCGTTGGCAGGACGAGAGGGTGGTGCGGTTGACCGCGCCTGGAATGCACGAGCTGGAGGTCGAGGTGCCTGAACCCTCGGCTCCATTGCGCGGAACCTTCATCTGGCGCGAAGCGCTGCGCGTCCCGGATTGTGGTGATCATGCGGCCGAATGGTTGAGCCGTTTCCTCGGTCGCGAGACTCGCCTGGTATATCTGCCTGAGTCCGAGGCTATCCAGATCGACCGGGAATTCGCCGCGGATGGTGAGCGCACGGCCTTTACCGATGGTTTCCCTTTTCTACTGATTGGCCAGTCGTCGCTGGACGATCTGTGCGCGAGAGTCGGCAGGTCATTGGAGATGCTGCGTTTCCGGCCGAGCCTGGTGGTTGCCGGCAGCGCGCCTTATGCCGAGGACAGCTGGAAGCGCATCCGCATCGGCGCCATCGATTTTCGTGTGGTAAAGCCCTGTTCGCGTTGTGTGATTCCCACCATCGATCCTTCCAGCGCCGAGCGCAGCCCCGATCAGGAGCCGCTGGCGACACTGTTGCGCTATCGCCGGGACAAGGATGGCGTGTTCTTCGGCCAGAACCTGATCGCCGAAGGCACCGGCAGCCTGGGCGAAGGGATGCCGGTCGAAGTGCTGGAGTGACTGGCGCAGCTCATCTCATTGCGTCTCGAAGTAGCGTTCGTGCCACTCCACCAGTGGCTGCGGTGCGTTGAGCTTCTGGCCGTAGATCACTGAATAAGCCAGCACGTTCTGCACGTACTGACGCGTTTCATCGAACGGGATGTTCTCCACCCAGACGTCGAAGGAAAGGTGTTGGGCATCGCGCAGCCACTGGCGAACCCGCCCCGGACCGGCGTTGTACGCCGCCGAGGCGAGCACGCGGTTGCCGTTGAACTGGGCGTAGATCTGGCTGAGATAGGCCGCGCCCAGTTGCACGTTCACGCCGGGATTAAGCAGCTGTTGCTGTGATGAAAAGGGGATATTGAAACGCTTGGCGGTTTCCCTGGCGGTGGCGGGCATCAGCTGCATCAGGCCGGTGGCACCCACATGGGAGCGCGCGTCTGCCATGAAGGCGCTTTCCTGTCGGGTCACGGCGAATACCCAGCTGGGGTGGAGATCCCGTGCCTTGGCGGCGCTGACCAGGCTGTTGCGGTGCGCCATGGGAAAGCGAATGTCCAGGTCGTCCCAGTACTTCGCCTGGCTAATGGTGCGTATCGCCGGGAAATACCACTCCATCTCGTAAGCCAACTGTGCCTGGGCGACCAATTCGTCACGGCTGAACAGGCGGCTGACGTGGTACCACTCGCGGCGCCCGTCGACAATCTGGCCCCGTGCGTGAAACTCCATTGCGCGGCGGATGCCGGCCGTGTTGCGCACCTTTCGCATCACCCGCGGGGCGATTGCCAGCGGCTGGTGATTGAGACGATAGGGTGCCTGAATGCGATCGGCGGACAGAAAACCGTAGAAGTCGCGTTCCGCCGCCACCGATTGATAGAGCTGTGCTGCCTTCTGACTCTTGGGTTGGGCGAGCTGCAGGCTGCGTGCCTGCCAGTAGCGCCAGCGGCTGCTGCTGGCCAGTTCATCGGGGAAGCGCTGGGTCAGCGCATGTGCTTCGTCCCAGCGGCCCAGGCGCAACAGCAGCCGGGCGCGCCACTCGCTGACCGTGTTGTCGCGCAATTGCGGATCGTAGTCAGCCATCACCTGCAGCGCGCGGGCATCGGCACGCTTGGCGAAGGTCAGGCCGATCTGTCGAGCGATCGCGACTTTCTCGTCATCGGAAAACGACATTCGTCTGGCGTAGCTCTCCAGCAACCCGAGCGCCTGCTCGGGGTCCTGGCGGGCGAGTCGGCGCAGGCCGATGGCAACGATATCGCCCATGGTCGAAGTGGCGGGTGCGAAGCGCGCAGGGTTGCTCAGTATCTGCGGCTTCTGCGCGACGTCGACCAGCAGTTCGCCCTGGGACTTCAATGTGGGCAGGTTCTTCGCCAGGAAGCTGGCCAACCCGTAATTGCCGCTTTCGACGGCAAGCTTGGTCCGTTGCCAGCGCAGATCCTCGCTGAGCTGGCCCGCAGCCGCCCAGCGCTCGAACAGCAGGTCACAGGCTTCATGCTGGGACTTGCCGACCAGCCAGAGGCGCTCGGCGGTGGCGTAGCCTTGCTGAGGATGACCGTTTTCCAGCTGATAACGGCCGAACAGGCAGTCCAGTTCAGCGAAATTCATGGCTGGATCGTAGTGTTTGACAAAGGGTTTCCAGTCGTCTCGGGCAGCCAACAGACGCAACCAGCGGAGCTTCATCCAGCTGGCTTGGGGCAGGTCGCCATGTTCGGCGAGAAACTTCTCCACCTCGGCGGTGCTGGCGGTCTTGAGCCGTGCCGTCAGGTCGTCGTAAGCCAGATAGGGCTCGAGTGGGTAATCACGCAGCGCGTTGGCATGTCGGCGATAGGGGCCGCTGTCGCCACGGGCCAGCGCCTGCTTGGCCTCGTCATAGTACTGACGTTGCTGGGCAAGGCTGGCGGCTTGGGCGATTTGGACGGCAAAGGCAGTGAGCAGGAAGCAGAAACAGATAATGGGGAGTCGACCGCGCATGAGACTTCCGAAAACGGGAGGCAGAGAAATTCTGCGGTTAGCTTAGCCCGGTCAATCGGCCAGTTAAACGAGGATTAGCGAGTTGAAACAAACAAAGCGAATCTTCCGACGAGCGTAGCTTCGGCTGGGAGGCGAGCAGGCGAAGAGGCAGCATCAACCGCTGTGAAACGGGCATCGGAGCGGGCCGGAGAGCCAGGTCTTTTTCAGGCCGGCGGGTAGTTTCCGCATAGCCTGCTAGAATGCGCGCCCTGTTTCCCGGAGGTAGCCATGACCCTGCTCAAATTGACCGATGTGTCCCTCGCCTATGGTGCTCATCCTTTGCTCGATGGCGTGTCCTGGCAGATTGCGCGAGGTGAGCGGGTTTGCATCATCGGCCGTAATGGCACCGGCAAATCCAGCATGCTGAGCCTGGTCAAGGGCAGCCAGTTGCCTGACGACGGGGAAATCTGGCGCGCGCCAGGACTGAAGATCGGCGAGTTGCCACAGGAATTGCCCCGTGCCGACGATCGTACCGTATTCGACGTGGTAGCCGAGGGGCTGGACGGAGTCGGGCAACTGCTTGCCGAGTACCACCACCTGAGTCAGAACATCCGCGACGACGCCGATCTGGACAAGCTCATGCACGTTCAGCAAGCGCTCGAAGCCAAGGATGGTTGGCGCCTGCAACAACTGGTGGACAGCACCCTCAGCCGGTTGCAACTGCCGGCCGACAAGACGCTCGCCGAGCTGTCCGGCGGCTGGCGGCGGCGCGTGCTGCTGGCCCAGGCGCTGGTCTCGGAACCGGATCTGCTGCTGCTGGACGAGCCGACCAACCACCTGGACATCGGCGCCATCGCCTGGCTCGAGGAGGCGCTGACCGGCTTCAACGGCGCCGTATTGTTCATCACCCACGACCGTGCATTCCTGCAGAACCTGGCCACGCGCATTCTGGAACTGGACCGTGGCTATCTGATCGACTGGAACGGCGACTACGCCAGCTTTCTGGTGCACAAGGAGCAGCAGATGGCGGCCGAGGAAACCGCCAACGCACTGTTCGACAAGAAGCTGGCCCAGGAAGAAGTGTGGATTCGCCAGGGCATCAAGGCCCGCCGCACCCGTAACGAAGGCCGTGTACGGGCGTTGAAGGCCCTGCGTGCCGAACGCAGCGAGCGCCGGGAAAAGCAGGGCAGGGCGACTTTCCAGGTGGAGACGGCGGAAAAGTCCGGCAAGCAGGTGATCGTAGCCGAGCACGTGACCTTCGCCCACGCGGGTGGCGAGCCGCTGGTGCGTGACTTCTCGTTGGTCATCCAGCGTGGCGACCGTATCGGTTTGCTGGGGGCCAACGGTACCGGCAAGACCACGCTGCTCAAACTGCTGCTCGGTGAGCTACAACCGACCAGCGGCAGGATTGAAGCCGGCACGCGGCTGGAAGTGGCGTATTTCGACCAACTGCGTCACCAGCTCGAACTGGAAAAGACCGTGGTCGATAACGTTGCCGAGGGCCGTGATTTCATCACCATCGATGGCCAGAATCGGCATGTTCTGAGCTATCTGGGGGACTTCCTGTTCAGCCCGCAACGTGCCCGTACGCCAGTGAAAGCGCTGTCTGGCGGTGAGCGGGCACGGTTGTTGCTGGCCAAACTGTTCAGCAAGCCCGCCAACTTGCTGGTGCTCGACGAGCCCACCAATGATCTGGATGTGGAGACGCTCGAACTGCTCGAAGAGGTGCTGCTCGGATTCCCGGGTACGGTATTGATGGTCAGCCACGACCGGGCGTTCCTGGACAACGTGGTGACCAGCACCCTGGTGTTCGAAGGCAACGGCCTGGTGCGTGAATATGTCGGCGGCTATCAGGACTGGCTGCGTCAGGGCGGCTCGGCAAAGCTACTCGGTGTTGCCGATGCCAAGGAAACAAAGGTGGAAGCTGCGCCGACCAAGCCGGTGGAGACGCCCGCAGTGGCCGAGCCGGCAGCACCGAAGAAAAAGCTCAGCTACAAGCTGCAACGAGAGCTTGAAGCGCTGCCCGGACAGATAGACGCAGTCGAGAAGAATATCGCGGTGTTGCAAGCGGAAATTGCGCAGCCGGCGTTCTATCAGCAGGATGCAGCGGTTACAGGCGAAGCGATATCGCGCCTGGAGTCGCTGCAGCAGGAGCTCGATCAGTTGCTGGAGCGTTGGGCCGAGTTGGAGGAGTAGGCAACAGACCCTAACGGCGGGTGCGAGAGTTTTGGAAGGGAAGAGTCGATGTCGAACTGCCGGGCCATGAGTTGGCAGGCATCCTCCTGAGATGGATCAATACGACCCGGGTGGATGCGTAGTCTGATGTCGGCATCAACAGTCATGCTGGAGTGTTAATGGCTATCGAATATCGCATCACCCTGGACGATGAGCATGAGTTCAGCTACCGGATCGAGTTGGACCGTGCCTTTGATCACGAGGGTGCCGCACAGGCGCCGAAGTGGACCCGGCTGGAATACCAGCAATGCAACAATTGCCCCCTCAGCCGTGACCAGTTCAGCCACTGCCCGGCGGCGGTCGATCTGTACCGCGTGATCGAGGACTTTCAGGGTTTGCCCGCGGTGAAGAAGGCCCAGGTCTGGGTACGCACGCCGGAGCGTGAGTACAACAAGCTGGTCGGCCTCGACGAAGGCCTGCGGGCGCTGTTGGGGGTGATCATGGCGACCAGTGCCTGCCCGTTGCTCAGCCGGCTCAAGCCCATGGCCAAGCAGCATCTTCCGTTCGCCAACAACCATGAGTTCGTGCTGCGCACAGTATCTCTGTACCTGGCGCGGCAGTATTTCAACCTGCGTGAAGGGCGCCACGCCGACTGGGAGCTGCGTGGGCTGGTGCGCTCGTTCCAGCAGCTGCAGTTGGTTAATCAGGCGTTCTGGCAGCGCATTCACGGCACCTGCCACGCCGATTCGAACCTCAAGGCCTTTCTGACGTTCTTCTCGATGGCATCCAGCCTGACCTGCTCGCTGGAGACCCAGCTGCAGAAAATTCGCCCGCTGGTGATGAGCGCGGGCGAAGAGCGGGAAATAGCCT
>JBKEBY010000081.1:0-29179 GCA_047973445.1 Pseudomonas sp. | reverse complement strand
CGTCGGCGCGCTGGCCATGAGCGAGCCGAATGCCGGCTCCGACGTGGTCTCGCTGAAGTTGCGCGCGGAAAAGCGTGGCGACCGTTATGTGCTCAACGGCAGCAAGACCTGGATCACCAACGGCCCGGACGCCAACACCTACGTGATCTACGCCAAGACCGAACTGGACACGGGCCCGTACGGCATCACCGCCTTCATCGTCGAACGTGACTGGAAGGGATTCTCGCGCAGCAACAAGTTCGACAAGCTGGGCATGCGCGGCTCCAACACTTGCGAGCTGTTCTTCGATGACGTCGAGGTGCCGGAGGAAAACGTGCTGGGCGTCGAGAACGGCGGCGTCAAGGTGCTGATGAGCGGCCTGGACTACGAACGCGTGGTGCTCGCCGGCGGGCCGACCGGCATCATGCAGGCCTGCCTGGACGTGGTGCTACCTTACATCCACGACCGCAAGCAGTTCGGCCAGAGCATCGGCGAATTCCAGTTCATCCAAGGCAAGGTGGCCGACATGTACACCCAGCTGAACGCCAGCCGGGCCTACCTGTATACGGTCGCGCAGGCCTGCGACCGCGGCGAGACCACCCGCAAGGATGCCGCCGGAGTGATCCTCTACACCGCCGAACGCGCCACGCAGATGGCGCTGGAAGCGATCCAGATCCTCGGTGGCAATGGCTACATCAACGAGTTCCCCACCGGGCGCCTGCTGCGCGACGCCAAACTCTACGAGATCGGCGCTGGTACCAGTGAGATCCGTCGCATGCTGATCAGTCGTGAGCTGTTCAACGAAACGAAATAAGCGGCAAGCTACAAGCCTCAAGCTGCAAGCAGAAGTGCTCCGGTGCCTTTTCTTGCAGCTTGTAGCTTGTGGCTTGCGGCTCATGGAGAAGCCATGATCCTGCATACCCAGATCAATCCCCGTTCGCCCGAGTTCGCTACCAATAGCGCAGCGATGCTGGAGCAGGTCGAGAGTCTGCGCGTCCTGCTCGCTCACGTCGCCGAAGGCGGCGGCGCAACCGCTCAGCAGCGCCATGTATCGCGCGGCAAATTGCTGGTGCGCGAGCGCATCGACGCCCTCCTCGACTCCGGTTCGGCCTTTCTCGAAGTCGCCCCACTGGCGGCTTACGAGGTATACGGCGAGGACGTTGCCGCCGCCGGCGTAGTCGCCGGTATCGGCCGGATCGAAGGCGTCGAATGCATGATCATCGCCAACGATGCCACGGTAAAAGGCGGCACCTATTATCCGTTGACGGTAAAGAAGCATCTTCGCGCCCAGACCATCGCCCAGGAAAACCGCCTGCCGTGCATCTATCTCGTGGATTCCGGCGGTGCCAACCTGCCGCGCCAGGACGAGGTGTTTCCCGACCGCGAGCATTTCGGGCGCATCTTCTTCAACCAGGCCAACTTGAGCGCCATGGGCATTCCGCAGATCGCCGTGGTCATGGGCTCCTGCACCGCCGGCGGCGCCTACGTGCCCGCCATGGCCGACGAAACCATCATGGTGCGCGAGCAGGCGACCATCTTCCTCGCCGGCCCGCCGCTGGTGAAAGCCGCCACCGGAGAAGTGGTGAGCGCCGAAGAACTGGGTGGCGCCGACGTGCACTGCAAGACTTCCGGCGTGGCCGACCATTACGCCGAGAACGACGAACATGCGTTGGCCATCGCACGACGCTGCGTCGCCAACCTCAACTGGCGCAAACAGGGGCAGCTGCAAACACGCGAGCCAAGGGCGCCGCTATACCCGGCCGACGGGCTCTACGGCGTGATTCCGGCCCAGGCCAAACAACCCTACGACGTGCGCGAAGTGATCGCGCGGCTGGTGGATGGCAGCGAGTTCGATGAATTCAAGGCGCTGTTCGGCACCACGCTGGTGTGCGGCTTTGCCCATCTGCACGGCTACCCGGTCGCTATTCTCGCCAACAACGGCATTCTGTTTTCCGAAGCCGCCCAGAAAGGCGCGCACTTCATCGAGCTGGCCTGCCAGCGTGGCATTCCGCTGCTGTTCCTGCAGAACATCACCGGCTTCATGGTCGGCCAGAAATACGAGGCCGGTGGTATCGCCAAGCACGGCGCCAAGCTGGTCACCGCGGTGGCCTGCGCGCGGGTGCCGAAGTTCACCGTGATCATTGGCGGCAGTTTCGGCGCCGGTAACTATGGCATGTGCGGCCGGGCCTACGACCCGCGCTTTCTGTGGATGTGGCCCAACGCCCGGATCGCCGTGATGGGCGGCGAACAGGCTGCCGGCGTGCTGGTGCAGGTCAAGCAGGAACAGAGCGAACGCGCGGGCAAGGTGCTGGCTGAGGACGAGGCGGCGGCGATCAGGCAACCGATCCTCGAACAGTACGAGCGTCAGGGGCACCCCTACTATTCCAGTGCGCGGCTGTGGGATGACGGCGTAATTGATCCTGCTCAGACCAGAGACGTGCTGGGCCTGGCAATCTCGGCAAGTCTCAACGCGCCGATCGAGACCACCCGTTTCGGCGTATTCCGCATGTAAGCCGCGCTTCGCCGATCACTGACAACCGGAGCCCTGCCGGCAGGATCGGCGGCAAGAACCTACAGAGAACCAGCATGACCGACTTCACCACCGTACAACTGGAAAAGGACTCGCGCGGCTTCGCCACCCTCTGGCTCGGTCGCCCGGAAAAGAACAACGCATTCAATGCCCTGATGATTCGCGAGCTGATCGCCGCCCTCACCGAGGTGCAGGCAGACGACACGCTGCGCTTCCTGCTGCTGCGCGGTCGCGGCAAGCACTTCTCGGCCGGCGCCGATCTGGCCTGGATGCGGGAGTCGGCCGCGCTGGATTTCGAGACCAACCTCACCGAGGCGCACGAACTGGCCGAGTTGATGTATCGCCTCTACCACCTGAAGCTGCCGACCCTGGCCGTGGTGCAAGGCGCAGCCTTCGGCGGTGCGGTGGGGCTGATCGCTTGCTGCGACATCGCGATTGGCGCCGTCGATGCGCAGCTGTCGCTGTCCGAAGTCCGCATCGGCCTCGCGCCAGCCGTGATAAGCCCCTTCGTAGTCAAGGCCATCGGCGAACGTGCCACGCGCCGCTATGCCCTGACAGGTGAACGTTTCAGTGGTGAGCGAGCCCAGGAGCTCGGCTTGTTGTCGGAAACCTATGCGGCCGAGACGCTGGACGACAACCTGTGCGGCTGGATCGACACGCTGCTGTTGAACAGCCCGCAGGCCATGCGCGTCGGCAAGGATCTGTTGCGCGAGGTCTGCAGCGGAACGCTCAGTCAGGCACTGCGCCGTTACACCGAGAACAGCATCGCCCGCATTCGTGTCAGCCCCGAGGGCCAAGAGGGGCTGGAAGCCTTTCTGCAGAAGCGCAAGTCGGGCTGGCAGGAGATGCCCGATAGCTGAAGTTGGCTGGCCATCCGCCCCCTCGGGACAACCCTCTCACCACAACGGGAAGCGGGTTGGTTCATGCGGGGGCTGGGCCACCATGCCAACCCGAAGCATCGCCTGTACTGCTCATTTTTCCACGACAACAGCGCGAACCCGCAACCATCAGACTCTTCCAGTCCACCACCCCACTTCGTCATCCCCTCTTCCCACAAGGGAGAAAGTCAGGATGAGGGGAACGACCTCCAAGGCCACGCAGGAAACACAACAATGCTGACCACCCTGCTGATCGCCAACCGCGGCGAAATCGCTTGCCGCGTGATGCGCACCGCCAAGGCCATGGGCCTGACCACCGTCGCGGTACATAGCGCCGTCGACGCCGACGCCCGCCATGCCCAGGAGGCCGACATCCGCATCGACCTCGGCGGAGCCAAGCCGGCCGACAGCTACTTGCGTGTCGACAAGCTGATCGAGGCCGCCAGGGCCAGCGGCGCACAGGCCATCCATCCCGGCTACGGCTTCCTTTCGGAGAATGCCGAGTTTGCCCGTGCCTGTGAGACGGCCGGCCTGATCTTCCTCGGCCCGCCCGCGTCGGCCATCGAGGCAATGGGCAGCAAATCCGCCGCCAAGGCGCTGATGGAGCATGCCGGCGTGCTGCTGGTGCCGGGCTATCACGGCGAGGCGCAGGACCCGGAAACCTTCCGCCGCGCCGCCGAGCGGATCGGCTACCCGGTGCTGCTCAAGGCCGCTGCCGGCGGCGGCGGCAAAGGCATGAAGATCGTCGAGCAAGAAGCCGAGCTGGTGGAAGCGCTGCAATCGGCCCAGCGCGAAGCGCAGTCCTCGTTCGGCGACGCGCGCATGCTGGTGGAGAAATACCTGCTCAAGCCGCGGCATGTGGAAATCCAGGTATTCGCTGACCAGCACGGCCACTGCCTGTACCTCAACGAGCGCGACTGCTCGATCCAGCGCCGCCACCAGAAAGTAGTCGAGGAAGCGCCGGCCCCAAACCTGCCCGCCGAGCTGCGTCGGGCCATGGGCGAGGCCGCGGTGAAGGCGGCGCAAGCCATCGGCTACGTCGGCGCGGGCACGGTCGAGTTTCTGCTGGATGCGCGCGGCGAGTTCTTCTTCATGGAGATGAACACCCGCCTGCAGGTCGAGCATCCGGTCACCGAAGCCGTCACAGGCCTTGATCTGGTCGCCTGGCAGATTCGTATCGCTCGGGGCGAACCACTGCCGATCACCCAGGCGCAGGTGCCGTTGAACGGCCATGCCATCGAGGTGCGGCTGTACGCCGAAGACCCCGACAACGATTTTCTGCCTGCCACCGGGACGCTCGACCTGTATCGCGAACCCGCCGCCGGGCCAGGCCGGCGTGTCGACAGCGGCGTGACCGAGGGCGACAGCATCTCGCCGTTCTACGACCCCATGCTCGGCAAGCTGATCGCCTGGGGCGAAAACCGTGAGGAAGCACGGCTGCGACTGCTGTCCATGCTGGATGAAACCTGTGTCGGCGGTGTTCGTACCAACCTCGCCTTCCTGCGCCGGCTGATCGGCCACCCCGCCTTTGCGGCGGCGGAACTGGACACCGGCTTCATTCCTCGTCACGAAACCGACCTGATGCGCACGCCCGGCGAGCTGCCGGACGCATTCTGGCAGTTGGCTGCCGAGTTGTTCGTCGAGACTGAGCCCACGCACGTACGCAACGACGACGCGCATTCACCCTGGGCCAAGCGGTCCGGCTTGCGTCTCGGCATGCCGGCACAGATCCGCGCCCATCTGTCGTGCAACGGTGAGTGCCGAACTGTGCGTGTAATGAACGAAGCCGCTTTACGTAGGAGCGAGCTCGCTCGCGAATGCAGCGTCGATGGGCCTCGCGGCGTCGGCTTCGCGAGCAAGCTCGCTCCTACAGAGGGTAGGCGTTCACCGAAGGCAATTCGCCAGGGAGATACGCTGTATCTGGAGTGGAACGGCGAGCTGCAGGCGGTCACGGTTTTCGATCCCATCGCCGCAGCCGAGGCCAGCCACCAGCAACACGGTGGTCTGAGCGCGCCGATGAACGGCAGCATCGTTCGCGTGCTGGTCGAAGCCGGACAAAGCGTCGAGGCCGGCAGCGTGCTGATCGTGATGGAAGCGATGAAGATGGAACACAGCATCCGTGCTGCCCAGGCCGGTGTGGTCAAAAGCCTGTTGTGCAGTGAGGGGGAAATGGTCGGCGAAGGCGCCGTGCTGCTGGAAATGGAACAAGCCTGATGGGTGGAAAACGCCGGAGGCTTTTCCTCTGGAATCGCCCATAGGTGGACAAGGCTGCGCCGTTGTCCACCCTACGCCCCAAGGTGGAAAACTCGCAGAGCGATTTTCCACCGATACCCACGCAACGGCGATCGCCGTTACCCCTGGAGGTCATATGAGCCTGCCCAGAAAGGTCCGCCTGGTCGAAGTCGGCCCGCGCGACGGCCTGCAAAACGAGAAACAGCCAATCAGCATTGCCGACAAGGTGCGGCTGGTGGACGACCTCAGCGCCGCCGGCCTCGGCCATATCGAGGTCGGCAGCTTTGTCTCGCCCAAATGGATGCCGCAGATGGCCGGCTCCGCCGAGGTATTCGCACGGATCACCCAGAAGCCCGGAGTGAGCTACACCGCGCTGACACCCAATCTCAAGGGACTGGAAGCTGCCATGGCAGCCGAAGTCAGTGAGGTAGCGGTGT
This sequence comes from Pseudomonas sp., assembly GCA_047973445.1. GTDB lineage: Bacteria > Pseudomonadota > Gammaproteobacteria > Pseudomonadales > Pseudomonadaceae > Stutzerimonas. The sequence goes on along the minus strand of JBKEBY010000081.1, from coordinate 23,123 downwards.
TCGCTGCTGCATCCGAAGCCTTTTCGCAGAAGAACATCAACTGCTCGATCGACGAGAGTCTGGCGCGCTTCGCCCCGCTGATGGAGGTTGCGCGTGAGAACGGCATCCGGGTACGCGGCTACGTCTCCTGTGTACTGGGCTGCCCCTACGAGGGCGAGGTCGATCCGGCACAGGTGGCACGGGTTGCGCGCGAACTCTTTGCCATGGGCTGCTACGAGGTTTCCCTCGGCGATACCATCGGCACCGGCACACCGGGCAAGACGCGCCAACTGATCGACATCGTCAGCCGCGCCGTACCACGCGACAAGCTGGCCGGGCACTTCCACGACACCTATGGCCAGGCGCTGGCGAACATCTATGCCAGCCTGTTGGAAGGTATCTGCGTGTTCGACAGCTCGGTCGCCGGGCTTGGCGGCTGCCCCTACGCCAAGGGCGCGAGCGGCAATGTCGCCAGCGAGGACGTGCTCTACATGCTCAACGGCCTGGGCATCGAGACCGGCATCGACCTCGAGGCGCTGATCGCCGCCGGGCAGCGTATCAGCGACGTACTGGGCCGGCAGAATGGCTCGCGCGTGGCGAAGGCCCGGCAACACCTGGATTAGCGCTCGCAAGACTGGTACACCGCGGCGGCCAGCCTGTAGCCTTGTGCCAGCAACCGTGAAAGCCCCGTTACGGGCGAAAGGATGATCGATACCCCATGGCAAAACAGACCTACAGCATCTCCGACCTGGCCAGCGAGCTGGACATCACCACCCGCGCCATTCGTTTCTACGAAGAACAGGGCATGCTGTCGCCAACGCGCCGAGGCCAGGAGCGCATCTACACCCCTAAGGATCGCGTCGCCCTGAAGCTGATCCTGCGCGGCAAGCGGCTGGGCTTTTCCCTGGCTGAATGCAGGACACTCATCGAACTTTACGACCCCCAGGCCGGCAACCGGAAGCAGTTGGACAGCATGCTCGAACTGATTGCTGAACGTCGCCAGCAACTCGAACAGCAGTTGCTCGATATCCAGCAGATGCAGTTGGAGCTCGATACCGCCGAGGAGCGCTGCCGCACGGCGCTCAAGGCGACCGGCGGCTGTTGAAAAACCAGGCAGGCGAGATAAGGCGCTACGACCAGGGGGAGTAACAGCCGAAACCAGCCAATGCTCATAAAGCGCAGCTTCAATCGCCTTATCGGCTCGCTCAGGATTCATCCTGCAACGAAGGCACGCATCAAACCGTCCGACAATGGCGCGTAAAGGCGCCTTCTGCGATAGTTGCGCACGCCAGCCACCAAGCGGTTGGCAAGCTGTCGGCCCACAAGGCCGGTTGCACTTACGACGCATCACAACTCTTGCTGCACCTTACCCGTCGCAGCCTGTAGCGTCCTTTCGCGCTATCCGCGCGTCCCGATGGCTAAACCAGCCATCCTCGTGCCGCCGCTGCCATCAGCGCCTGGCCGTTCGCCGATAAAAACCAGAACCGATCCGAACAAGGACGCCTCATGAAACTGACTCGCTGCTTAACCGCGTTGGCCGCTGCCGCCGCGCTGTCCGCCAGCTTTGCCGCCTCTGCCCGCGAATACTCCGTCTCCACCGTACTCTCCGACGCCTTCCCCTGGGGCCAGGCCGCGCAGAAGTGGGCTGACCTGGTCGCGGAACGCTCCAATGGCGAAATCACCCTGCGCGTCTACCCCAATGCGCAACTGGTCGCTGGCGACCAGACCAAGGAGTTTTCCGCGATGCGCTCCGGCCTGATCGACATGGCGGTCGGCTCGACCATCAACTGGTCGCCCCAGGTACCGGAGCTGAACCTGTTCAACCTGCCCTTCCTCATGGCTGACAATGCCGACCTGGATGCCGTCACCCAGGGCGAGGCCGGCAAGTTGGCGTTCGCTGCCATCGAAAAGCGCGGCATCGTGCCGTTGGCCTGGGCCGAGAACGGTTTCCGTGAGCTTTCCAACTCGGCCAAGCCGGTACAGACACCTGCGGACCTGGCCGGGCTGAAAGTTCGCGTAGTCGGCTCGCCGCTGTTCCAGGACACCTTCAACGCCCTGGGCGCCAACCCCACCCAGATGAGCTGGGCCGATGCCAAGCCGGCACTCACCACCGGCGCCGTGGATGGCCAGGAAAATCCTCTCTCGGTATTCGACGTTGCACGTATCGATCAGGTCGGACAGAAATATCTGACCCTCTGGCACTACATGGCCGACCCGCTGATCTTCGCCGTCAATCAGCGTGTCTGGAAGCAGTTGCCTGAAGCCCATCGCGAACTGTTGCGCCAGGCGGCAATCGACGCCGGCAAGTGGGAAATCGAGATGTCGCGCAGCGCTGAGGTCAAGCGTCTGGCCGATATTCGCGAGCGAGGCGTTGAAGTGATCGAACTGACCGACGAGCAGCGCAAGGCCTTCGTCGAGGCCACCCGCAGCGTGCATGAAACATGGACGCCGAAGATCGGCGTTGAATTGATGGATGCCGCCCGCACCGCCATCGCCGAGTAAGAACCGTTTTGCCCGGCGGCTGCATGCCGCCGGGGTCGAGGAAACCCATGAACAATCGACAGGACGCGCGCCTTGAGCGCGTACTGGCTACCCTGGCGCTGGTCATCATCAGCCTGATCAGCCTGGCCAACGTGATAGTGCGTTACTTTACCGATGCTTCTTTCGCGTTTACCGAAGAGCTTTCAGTCTTTCTCCTGGTCATCCTGACTTTCGCCGGCGCCTCGGTAGCGATGCGCAGCAATCGGCATATTCGCATCGGCTTTCTCGAGCGACTGTTCCCGCGGTTGCGCGTGCCGCTGATCGTACTGCAGTGGCTGGCCAGTATGGCCGTGCTGGGCCTGGTGGTCTGGTTCGCCGGGCAATTCGCGCTGGAAGAATACCAATGGGAATCGGAGTCGCCGGGGCTCGGGTTGCCGAACTGGTGGTATGTCGTCTGGCTGCCGTTGCTAGCACTGCTGATGATCGTGCGACTGAGCCAGATGACCCTGGACCGACTGCGCGGGAGGCTCACCGATGAGCCCTGATTTCTGGATGCTCGCCAGTTTTCTGCTGTTGTTGCTGACAGGTGTACCTGTCGCCTTTTCGCTCGCTCTGTCCGGTGCGATAGGCATTCTCGTCGGGCTCACGCCGGACATGCTCGCCACCCTGGGTACCAACACCTACAACGGCGTCGCCAAGTATCCGCTGATCGCCATCCCCCTGTTCATCCTCACCGGCCTCGTGTTCGAGAAATCCGGCGTCGCCTTGCGTCTGGTGCGCTTTGCCCAGGCACTGATCGGGCCGCGCCATGGCGGGTTGGCGATGGTGGCCATTCTCGTCTGCCTGATCATGGGCGGCATGAGCGGCTCGGGCCCGGCAGATGCTGCCGCGGTGGCGATGGTGATGCTGCCGAGCATGACCAAGGCGGGATACCCGAAACCCTTCTCGGCGACGTTGATCGCCGCCTCCGCCTCCACTGCCATCCTGATTCCGCCCTCCATCGCGCTGATCCTCTATTCGATCGTGGTGCCGGGCGTGGATTTGCGTGCGCTGTTCGCCGCAGGCCTTTTTCCAGGCATCATTGCTGGCCTGGTGCTGGTGCTACCGGCCTGGCTGCTGGCCCGACGCTATGGCTGGGAAAACCCCGAAGGTGCCGAACGTCCGCCCCTGGGCGAAAGCTTTCGCCAGGCGCTGCCCGCGCTGTTTGCTCCGGTGCTGATCCTTGGTGGACTGCGCAGCGGCCTGTTCACACCCACCGAGGCGGCTGTTGCCGGCGTAACCTACGGCGTACTGGTCGGCCTGTTCGTCACTCGTGAACTGAACTGGCGCAACCTCTGGAGGCTCTGTGGTGAAGCTGGCGTGATTTCCGGCGTGGTGATGCTGATCATCGCCCTGGCCGGCATCTTCGCCTGGGCCGGGACCATGCTCGGCACCTTCCGCCATCTGGCCGAATGGCTGATCTCGCTATCGGACAATGGCGCGGTGCTGCTGATCCTGGTGATGGTGGCGGTACTGCTGGCGGGCATGCTGCTCGATGCCATTTCGATCTACCTGATCCTGATGCCCATCCTGATTCCGGTGATGCAGCACTTCGGCTGGAACCCGGTATGGTTCGGCATCCTGCTGGCGATGAACATCGCCATCGGCCAGTTCACCCCGCCGGTCGCGATCAACCTGATGGTCACCGCTGAGGTTGCCAGGATTCGCCTGGAGCAGACAGTCGGCTGGGCCCTGCTGTTCGTACTGGTGATGGGCAGCGCGCTGGTACTGGTCGCAATCTTCCCGGAAATCGCGCTGTGGTTGCCGCGAGTGCTGGGTTACGCGGTGTAGCGCCACCCGTAACGGACGGCAGCCATGGTTGCCGTCCGTTGATGTAACAATTTCACAAGTACCGCTCTGTTGCCCGCCTCGCCCGCCAGTATCGGCTTGGCTATGCTGATGCCGACCGCCTCACCCACCTGCCCTGCAAGGGAGCCGCCTTGTCATGCCTACCACAGAATTTCTTATCACCTCGCTCATCGTTGTACTCATTCCCGGAACCGGCGTCATCTTCACCGTTTCGGCCGGGCTGATGCAGGGCCGCCGCGCTGCTTTTCTGGCTTCGATTGGCTGCACGCTGGGCATTATTCCGCACCTGCTCGCGACGGTACTGGGGCTTGCAGCGGTCATGCATGCAAGCGCCTTGGCCTTCGAAGTGCTCAAGTACGCCGGCGTGGCCTATCTGCTCTATCTGGCAGTCGCCACCTGGAGGGATCGTTCGGCATTCACGGTGCAGGCGGTGAAGGACGGGCACGGGTCATCTGGCCTGGTGGCGAAAGCCTTTCTGCTGAACATCCTGAACCCCAAACTCACGATCTTTTTCCTGGCTTTCCTGCCGCAGTTCGTCGAACCCGGCAGTTCGTCACCATCGCTACAACTGCTGTCGCTCAGCTCCGTATTCATGTTGATGACCTTCGCAGTCTTCGCGGTGTATGGCTTGCTGGCCGATACCTTTCGAACGGCCGTTATCGAGTCGGCACGTGTCCAGGCCTGTCTACGGCGGGGCTTTGCCGGTGCATTTGCCGGGCTTGGCGCGCAGCTCGCATTTTCTGGTCATGATGCATAGGGTCTGCTCACTACAAAGAGGCAGCAAGCAGCCAAGCCACTCTCTCAATCAGCCAGCACGCTATCGACCAGCGCCTTGGCTTCAGCCTGGATTCGCTCCAGATGCGCCTCGCCTTCAAAGCTCTCGGCGTAGATCTTGTAGACGTCCTCGGTGCCGGATGGCCGCGCGGCGAACCAGCCGTTATCTGTGACCACCTTCAATCCGCCAATCGCTGCGCCATTGCCTGGCGCCTCGGTGAGAATTTGGGTGATGGGCTGACCGGCCAATTCCGATACCGAAACCTGGGAGGCCGACAGTTTTCCCAGCCTGGCCTTCTGCTCGCGATCAGCCGGTGCGTCGATACGCTGGTACACCGGCGCGCCGAAGCGCTCGGTCAATGCCCGATAGCGCTCCCCCGGGTCCCTGCCGGTGACGGCGGTTATCTCCGCTGCCAGCAGGCCGAGGATGATGCCGTCCTTGTCGGTAGACCAGGCGCCGCCTTCCTTGCACAGGAACGAAGCCCCGGCCGACTCTTCGCCGCCGAAGCCAAGGCTGCCGTCCATCAGGCCGTCGACGAACCACTTGAAGCCGACCGGCACCTCGATCACCTGGCGGCCGATCCCGCTGGCCACACGGTCGATCATCGAAGAGGACACCAGCGTCTTGCCGATGGCCGCCTGGGCGCTCCATTCGGGGCGGTGCGTGAACAGGTATTCGATGGCTACGGCGAGATAATGGTTGGGGTTGAGCAGCCCACTGGAGCGGGCCACGATGCCATGCCGGTCATGGTCGGTGTCGCAGGCGAAGGCCACATCGAAGCGGTCCTTGTTTTCGATCAGTCCGGCCATGGCGTGGGGTGAACTGCAGTCCATGCGGATCTTGCCGTCCCAGTCCAGACGCATGAAGCGGAAAGTCGGATCGATGCGGTTCGACAGCACCTCCAGCGGCAAAGCGTAGCGCTCGGCGATACGCGACCAGTAATGCACGCCAGCGCCGCCCAGCGGATCGACCGCGAACTTCAAGCCCGAGTGGCGAATAGCCTCCAGGTCAATCACCTGCCCCAGGCCGCTCACGTAGTGGTCGATGAAGTCGAAACGGCGAACATGGGGTGATTTCAGCGCCTGGGCGAAATCCATCCGCTCGACACCCCGGAGTCCAGCCACCAGCAAGGCATTGGCGCGATCCTGAATCCATCTGGTCACGCCCGTATCGGCCGGGCCGCCGTTGCTGGGGTTGTACTTGAAGCCGCCGTCAGCCGGCGGGTTGTGCGACGGCGTGATGACGATGCCATCGGCCAACCCGTTGCTGCGGCCCTTGTTGTACTCCAGGATTGCATGGGAGATGGCCGGGGTCGGCGTATAGCCGGGCTCGCCGCTGGTTTCGGCACAACCGGAGTCGATGCGCGTCTCGACACCGTTGGCAGCCAGCACTTCGAGCACCGAAACGAACGTCGGCTCGGACAGCGCATGGGTATCCATGCCGACGAACAGCGGGCCGTCGATACCCTGTTCGCGACGGTAATCGCAGATCGCCTGGGTCACCGCCAGGATGTGCCATTCGTTGAAGCTGTTCTTGAGCGAGGAGCCACGATGTCCGGACGTGCCGAAAGCGACCTGCTGACAGGGGTCCGACGGCTCGGGACGCTCGCTGTAATAGCGCGAAATCAGGCGCGGAATATTGGTCAGGGTACTGTCGTCAGGCAGGCGTCCTGCGTTGAGGTCGAGGCTCATCTGTCATTCCTTAGGAAAAATGGAAACGCCACCTCGAATGAATCGCGGGCGGCACGGGAAGCAGCAAACGCAAAAGGTGTTGCTCAACACTAGGGTCTGTTGCCGTTTCTCGCAGCAACGCGGCTCGCGACGAAATGGCAACAGACCTAGGCGCTAAGACCATTACCCTTTGGGTTTTGGTTCCCGTGAACGTTCGGGGGCTGGCCGGCCGCGGATGATATTAAATCTCGTCGCGAGCAGGCCAAGCGTTCTTGGTGACAGCCAAGAGGCTGGCCGGACGTTGCTCTCGAAACGCAAACAGAAATACCAGAAAGACACATCGAAAACATGGTCAAGGCGCTGTTACCCTTCTCCGCTGCGCTGTTCATGGCTGATGGCAATGACCTACATCCCTGCTGTCTCGCTATGGCTCCCGAGTATCGTGCTGCAAACCTCGGGAACTCCGAAGCATCCATCCCTTGCGCCAGCCTCAGAGCTGGCATTTCCATGTTGAAAGCAGGAACCCATGACCAGTACCTCCACCTCACTTGCCACCCCATCCGTCTTTCCACGGCATATCGCCGTGCTGATCCTGCTCTGCATGGGCTGCTCATTCGCCGGCAACCACGTGGCAGCACGGATGGCCTTCGATGACGGCGCCGGTGTGCTGCTGGCGATTCTCATGCGCTCCGGCGGCACGCTGGTGGTGCTCGCCGGCCTGGTGATCTGGCAGCGGCAGAAAATTCATCTGCCACCGGGCGCGTGGCGCTGGCAGTTGCTGCTCGGCCTGTTGATTGCTACACAGAGCCTGTGCCTGTACTCCGCCGTGGCCCGTATTCCGGTGGCAGTCGCGCTGCTGGTGGCGAACGTCTTTCCGATCCTGTTGGCGTTGCTGACCTGGGCACTCGGCGGATCGCGCCCGAGCGCGCGCACCGCTGCCTTGATGGGCGTGATCCTGATCGGGCTGGTATTCGTACTCGACGTGCCAACGCGCTTGAGCAGCAGCGATACCGTCGGGCCTGAATGGCTGACGGGTGTGATGCTGGCGTTCGGAGCCGCCACCGCATTTGCCTGCGCGCTGTGGATCACCGATCACAAGCTGTCCCAGGTTCGCGGTTCGGTGCGCAGTCTGCTGACCATTCTGATCGTGTTCTGCAGCATGAACCTCGCCGGCATCAGCGGCGCCATCCCCGGCGGCTTGAACCTACCCGCCAGCCAGACCGGCTGGTTCGCCCTGGCCACGCTAATGGTACTGTATGGCACGGGTTTCATCGTGCTGTTCATGTCAGCGCCGCGTCTGGACATACCGCGCAATGCACCCGTGATGAACGTCGAGCCGCTGGCAACGCTGCTGATGGGCTGGATCGCGCTGGATCAGATGCTCAGCGCCGTACAGTTGCTCGGCGGGGCGATCGTGGTAACCGGTATCGTGCTACTGACCTATCGTCGACAAGGATAAGAGGTCGTTGAAAGGCAAAACTGTCGCACAACGTGCCGATGGTTGTCGGGTCGATTCGAAGACTGGAGGCAACCATCGTGGTCGAAGCAGGTCTGCCTTTTATCCAGGAACCAGGCATACCGGCAGCCGACTTCTATACTTGAAGACTCCAATCGGGAGGAATCATCATGCGCCGCATATCGATTTTCCTTGTAGCCGCGCTGGCAAGCGCGCCGCTGTGGGCCATGCACTGCCCTATGGACATGGCCAAGATCGACGAACGCCTGGAAGCCGACCCGCCCGAAGATGCGGCCGTCCTTGCGCAGGTGAAAAAGCTGAGAGCCGAGGGCGAGGAACTGCACAAGGCCGGCGATCATACGCAGTCGATGCAAGTGCTGAGTCAGGCTCAGGAACTGCTGGATGCCAATCCGTAGCCAGCCGGCTGACAGAACGTTTCAGAACAGGCCGAGCTGCCCGTCGATCAACCTGGAGAAATCGTCGTTCACGAACGGCAGAATCGCATCCGCCACGGGCTTGAGCTGCCGGCTGATGTAGTGGTCGTAATCAATTGCTGCACGACGCGCTTCCAGCGGTTCTGGCCCGGTCAGAGTGATCAAATAGCGGATCCAGCCTCCGTTCTGATATTGGCGCGGGCGGCCGTGTCGGTCGTTGTATTCGTCGGCCATTCGCGCTGCGCGGACATGTGGTGGAACGTTGCGCTGGTAGTCGCTCAGCCGCCGGCGCAGGCGCTTGCGATAGACCAGCAGCTCATCGAACTCACCGTTCAACGTTCGCTGCACATAGTCGCGCACGAAGTCCTGGTATGGCTGGCATTTGAAGATGCGCAGATAGAGTTCCTGCTGGAACTGCTGCGCCAGCGGCGACCAGTCGGTGCGTACCGTTTCCAGCCCACGGAAATGCAGGCCATCGCTGCCATCGGCGCGGGTAACCAGACCAGCGTAGCGCTTCTTGCTGCCCTCCTCCGCCCCACGGATGGTCGGCATCAGGAAACGGCGAAAATGGGTCTCGAACTGCAACTCCAGCGCGCTCGGCAGGCCAAATTCGGCCAACAAGTGGTCGCTCCACCAGCGGTTGACGCGCTGCGCGAGCATGTGGCCGATATCTGCTGCAGCCTCATCACCGTGGGCCTTGCCAAGCCAGACGAACGTCGAGTCGGTATCGCCGTAGATCACCTCGTAGCCCTGCGCTTCGATCAGCTCGCGGGTTCGTCGCATGATTTCATGGCCACGCAGGGTGATGGACGAAGCCAGGCGTGGATCGAAGAACCGGCAGCCGCTGGAGCCGAGCACACCGTAGAAGGCATTCATGATGATCTTCAACGCTTGCGAAAGCGGCTTGTTGTGCTCGCGCTTGGCTGCTTCACGTCCCTGCCAGACGCGCTCGACGATTGCAGGCAGACAATGCCTCGTGCGCGAGAAACGCGCACCACGAAAGCCCGGCACCGACGCCTCATCGTTCTGTGCGTGCATGCCTTCGACCAATCCCACCGGGTCGATCAGAAAGGTGCGGATGATCGAGGGGTACAGACTCTTGTAGTCCAGCACCAGCACCGAGTCATAGAGGCCGGGACGCGAGTCCATCACGAAGCCGCCCGGGCTCGTCTCCGGCGGCCGCTCGCCGAGGTTGGGCGCCACGAAGCCTTGCCGGTGCATCAGGGGGATGTACAGATGCTCGAACGCGGCCACCGAACCACCGCTGCGATCAGCCGGCAAGCCCGTCACCGCGGCGCGCTCCAAGAGGAAGGTCAATAGTTCGGTCTTCTCGAATATCCGCGTGACCAGTTCGCAATCCTTGAGGTTGTAGTACGCCAGGGCGGGTTTGTCCTCGGCGAACATGCGGTTGATTTCATCCATGCGCTGGTACGGCGTACTGATCGCCTTGCCTTCGCCCAGCAGCGTCTGTGCAACATTCTCCAGGCTGAACGAGGGAAAGCTCCAGGTAGCCGAGCGCAGCGCCTCGATGCCATCGATGATCAGGCGCCCCGCCGCCGCAGCGAAAAAGTGATGGGCATTGCCATGCTCGCGCCACTCCAGTTCTTCGCCACCACGGCCAAGGCGCAGCGGTATCTTCAGGCGCTCGGCATGATCGCGCAGGATGCGCAGATCGAACTGCACGAGGTTCCAGCCGATGATTGCATCAGGATCATGCCGGGCGAACCAGTCGTTCAGCCGTTCGATCAGCTGGCCACGGCTGTCGCAGTAAACAAGTTTGAAGTCGACGGCCGCGTCGCTGCCGTTCTTCGGTCCCAACATGTAGACCTGACGTTCGCCACAGCCTTCCAGCCCGATGGAATACAGCGCGCCACGGGCATCGGTCTCAATATCCAGCGACACTAGGCGCAAACGCGGACGATAGCCCGGTGCCGGCTTCATTCGCGCCTCACACAGACTCCCATCAGCATGGGCTATACCGCCAAAGCACACCGGCGCAGTGATGAAGCGCTCCATCAGATAACGCTCAGGTGGCCGGATGTCCGCTTCGTAGACGGCAACACCCGCCGCGCGCAGGCGCTTGTCCAGATAACGCAGCTGGCGGTATTGCGAGCAATACAGGCCCAGCACCGCACGGTGCCGGAAATCGACAAGCTCCAGCTCTCGCAGCTCCACGCCTTGCTCGACACGCAGCAATGGCTCGACCAGCTCGCGCTGCTCGACTGGAATGAAACCAATGGAAGTCTGGTACGGCAGGGTGAGCCGTTGCGGCCCGTTATCGGTCGCCAGCCAGAATTCAACTTGCGTGCCCACCGACGTATCACGCCAGTGACGAGTCAGGACAAACCCCTGCCGAAGATTCACCGGATCACTCTCGAAACCTGCCTCAGAGGCAACTCATAGCGCACCCGTAGGGTGCTCGCCATTGACAGCACGCAACGTAGCGGCTGCAACGACCGCGCATGGATAGTATGAGAACAACGATGACTGATGATGGTGCCCGGAGCGGGAATCGAACCCGCATACCCTTTCGGATGAGGGATTTTAAGTCCCTTGCGTCTACCAGTTTCGCCATCCGGGCAAATGAGGAGCGTTACACGCGATGTTGCAAGCGGCGCAGGACTATAACCAGCCCTCCAGGCTCACGCAACCCGAACGAATGATCTTTGCGGACATGCCTGCAAAGCTGCTTCCAGGCCCGCGCGCAGGCCGTAGTGCACTCGAAAAAAAACCCGCAAGCGCTAACTTGCGGGTTTTTCAACACTGGAGGCCGATGTCGGAATCGAACCGGCGTACACGGATTTGCAATCCGCTGCATAACCACTCTGCCAACCGGCCTCAAACGATAACGCCGCAAACTTAGGCGGCGTCATCGTCAACAAACTGGAGCGGGAAACGAGACTCGAACTCGCGACCCCGACCTTGGCAAGGTCGTGCTCTACCAACTGAGCTATTCCCGCATCGTCTTGGTGACGGGCGCCATTTTATATCTTCGTGGCGTCGCGTCAAGCCTTTGATTAAAAAAGTTTTATTTCTTTTCTGTAGCACTGAGATGGGGCCAGGCCGCCGCCAGGTAATTGACCATCGACCAGAGCGTCAGAGCCGCCGCTACGATCAGCAGCGCATAACCCAGGCCAACCCAGATGGTCAGCATCGGCGGATTGGCCAGCAGGATGACCAGCGCCACCATCTGCGCAGCGGTTTTCCACTTGCCCAGGTTGGACACCGCCACCTGCGCTCTCGCACCCAGTTCGGCCATCCACTCACGCAAGGCGGATACGACGATCTCGCGACCGATGATGATCGTTGCCGGAAGGGTCAGCCACAGGTTGGCATGTTCCTCGACCAGCAACACCAGGGCCACCGCCACCATCAACTTGTCGGCGACCGGGTCGAGAAAGGCACCGAATGGCGTGCCCTGCTCGAGACGCCGAGCCAGGTAGCCATCGAGCCAATCCGTCACGGCGGCGATGGTGAATACCGCGCTGGCGGCCAGATAGCTCCAGGCGAAAGGCAGATAGAACAGCAGGATGATGATCGGTATCAGCAGGACACGGAGCACCGTGAGCAGGTTGGGTATATTCATCGATACTACTGATCCGCCAATTTGAAGGTGATTCTACTCAGAGTGCAGCGCCGCATAAATCGACTCGGCGAGCTTTTTACTGATGCCGGGCGCCTTGGCGATCTCCTCCAGACTCGCCCTGGACAGTTCCTGCAGGCCGCCGAAATGCTTGAGCAATTCGCGACGGCGCTTCGGTCCGATCCCCGGGACGTCTTCCAGGGTCGAAGTGGTTCTCGCCTTGCCGCGACGCGCGCGGTGCCCAGTGATCGCAAATCGGTGCGCTTCATCACGCACCAGCTGAATCAGATGCAGTGCAGGTGAATCGCCCGGCAGGGTGAATTCGTGTTCGGTATCGTTCAGGTACAGCGTTTCCAGTCCCGGCTTGCGTGTCACACCTTTGGCAACGCCGAGTAGGATCAGCTCCGGCACAGCAAGTTCCTGAAGCACCTCGCGAGCCATGTTGAGTTGCCCCTTGCCGCCATCCACCAGTAGCACGTCCGGCAGCTTGCCCTCGCCCTCGGCCGCCTTGCGAAAACGTCGCAACAGCGCCTGATGCATAGCTGCGTAATCATCTCCGGCGGTCACGCCTTCGATATTGTAGCGACGGTAATCGGACTTCAACGGGCCTTCGGGGCCGAACACCACGCAGGAAGCAACTGTTGCCTCACCGCTTGAATGACTGATATCGAAGCATTCCAGGCGCATCGGCGGCTCCTCCAGCTCCAAAGCCTCGGCCAGTGCCTGGAAGCGCGCCGCCAGATGCTGACGGTTGGCCAAACGCGCGGCCAATGCCTGCTCGGCATTGGTCAGTGCCAGTTGTTGCCAGCGCGCCCGTGTACCGCGCACGCGGTGGGTGATGCTCAGTTCCACGCCGCGCAATTCGACAATGGCACTGATCAGAGTGGCGAAATCCTCATGAACGACGTTGACGATCAGCTCGCTCGGCAAATCCCGATCCGAGGCGCCGAGATAATACTGTTCGAGAAATGCCTGCAGCACCTCGCTGGTGCTTTCCTCGATCGCCACCTGCGGGAAGAAGTTCTTGCTACCGAGCACCCGCCCCCCGCGCACGGTGATCAAATGAACACAGGCTCCACCCGGACTGACGGTGGCCGACACGACGTCCACGTTACCGGTGCCACCCTCCATGCTCTGCTGATCCTGAACGCGTCGCAGCAATGCAATCTGATCGCGAATTTCGGCCGCGCGCTCGAAATTCAACGACAGCGCCGCCTCTTCCATACTTTTAGATAATTCCTCAGCCAGCGCATTACTGCGCCCTTCGAGAAACATCACGGAATGGCGAACATCCTCAGCATATTCTTCGCGATCGACCAGCCCTACGCAGGGCGCCTTGCAGCGCTTGATCTGATACTGCAGGCATGGTCGGGTCCGGTTGCGATAGAAGCTGTCCTCGCACTGACGCACGAAGAAAGTCTTCTGCAACAGCCCCAGGCTCTCGCGGATGGCCCCAGCGCTTGGGTAGGGGCCGAAGTAGCGCCCCAGCTCCTTCTTCGAGCCGCGATGAATGCTCAGACGGGGAAAATCGCCGCTGGATAGAAAGACATAGGGGTAGGATTTGTCATCACGAAGCAGGATGTTGTACGGCGGGCGCCACTGTTTGATCAGCGTCTGCTCAAGCAACAGCGCTTCGGTTTCATTCGCCATGATGGTGGTTTCCACCTGGGCGATCTTCGCCACCAGGGCTGCCGTCTTGGGCGCCAGTCCCGTCTTGCGGAAATAACTGGCCAGGCGCTTTTTCAGGTTCTTCGCCTTGCCGACGTAGAGCAGCTTGGCTTGCACGTCGAACATGCGATAGACGCCCGGTCGACCACTGCAGGACGCCAGGAATGCAGCAGAATCGAAGTTGCTCATCAGTTGATCGTGTCGACCATACCGTGGCGAACTGCCAACAATGCCAGCTCTACGTCGCTGGTAATCGTGAGTTTCTCGTAGATGCGATAACGGTAGGTGTTGACCGTCTTGGGCGACAGGCAAAGCTTGTCGGAAATCGTCTGTACCTTCTGGCAGTTCGCGATCATCAGCGCAATCTGAATTTCCCGCTCGGAGAGCAGATCGAAGGGCGAACCATTGCTTTGTGGCTGGAATGCCTTGAGTGCAAGGTGTTGGGCGATCTGGGGACTGATATAGCGCTGCCCCGCAAAGACCATGCGAATGGCCTGGATCATTTCTTCCAGCGCGGCGCCCTTGGTCAGGTAACCTGCGGCGCCTGCCTGCAACAGGCGAGTCGGGAAGGGATCTTCCTCGCAGACAGTCACCGCGATGACCTTGATGTCGGGGTAGCTGCGCAGCAGTTTGCGGGTCGCTTCGAGGCCGCCGATGCCCGGCATCTTCACGTCCATCAGCACGACATCGGGCTTGAGTTCCCGCGCCTTCCTGAGTGCCATTTCCCCCGAATCGGCCTGCCCGACCACCTGCAGCCCGTCGACATCGGCCAACATGCGGGAAATGCCTGTGCGCACCAGATCGTGATCATCGACCACCAGCACCCTAATCAAGCAGACACCTCGTAATGCAAAGTCAAAGCTGCTGACTGCTCGCTTTGTAAAGGCTGAACTCTACCAAAGAACGAGGCGTGTTACTCGATGCAGAGTAAAATTGTGGCGAATCGACAGTACATTAGGGTCTATTCCCGTTTTGTCGCACTGCCCCGTCGACATCAGTCGGCGCAGGCAAAGACCAGCCAGTCAGGCTATGAGCCGGCAACGCCTGCTAAAGCCCGAGGCAACTGGTCAGCGATTTGAAAAATACAGGGTTACTTCGAAACCAAGATGCAAATCGCTGAAAGCGGGTTTGGTCCACATGGCTTGCTCCTCGTTCAGATGGATGACTGCTGCGTTTTCGCAATCAGCTATCGATGAGGACAACATCTGATACCGCTAGTGCGGCTAACAGGCTGTTGAAAAATGTAGGCGAGGTAGGCAGACGAGGCGCAACGACCAGCGGGAGTAACAGCCGAAGGCTGGCCCGAAGGGTGAGCGCAGCGAGTCAAAACAGCCGAAGAAGCGCAGTTTACGTGTTGTAAATGAGCACTCTGAGGCGGTTCTTAACGAAGTATTGCCAACGCAGGTAGTTTTTCAACAGCCTGCTAAGACGACCGGCGTGATGTATCGCTCAGGAGTACATCCAGAAATTGGGATGATCTTCGTTTACGGGCTCGCTGACAGCCTTCGTGCCGGTAAAAGCGCTCTTGAACTTTTCTACGAAACTTTTCATGTAACCTCCTGCGGTACGCTGATTCAGTGGCAAGAGTGTCTGCCAATGGCCACCGCAGGAATATTCGCTTTTGCCTATGAGACTGATAGCCGGCGGACCGGATCAGTCCAGACGCACCAGAACACGACCGACCTGCTGTCCTGTCAGGATCCGCTCGATCGCGTCCGGCAGCTCCTGAAGTGTGATCTCGTGAACCAGTTCATCCAGATTGGGAAGCTTCCACTGCAGCGACAGTTTGTCCCACATGGATGCCTTGGTAATCAGCGGGATTTCCACCGAGTCGACTCCAAGCAGATTGACTCCGCGCAGAATGAACGGCAGCACATTGGCCTGGAAGTTCGTGCCGGCAGTCAGACCGCAACAGGCGACGCTGGCTCCACGACGTAGCGACTTGACGACGTTGAAGAGTATCTCGCCGCCGACGGTATCCACCGCACCGGCCCACTGCTCCTTCAGAATCGGCTTTTCCATCCCGGCCTGCAGCACGCCGCGCTCGACCACCTGTTTGGCTCCAAGTCTGGTCAGAAAGTCCGCCTGGTCCGCCTTGCCGGTGACCGCAGCGACGTTGTAGCCGAGGCTGGCCAGCAGCGCGACGGCAATGCTGCCGACTCCACCGGTCGCACCCGTGACCAGGACCGGATCGTCGCCAGGTTCGAGGCCGGCCTGTTCCAGCTTGTCCACGCAAAGCGCAGCCGTCAGGCCGGCGGTCCCGAGAACCATGGCATCACGCAGGGACAACCCCGCCGGACGCTTGATCACCCAGGCCGCTGGAACCCGAATGTACTGACCGAAGCCTCCCGCGGTGTTCATGCCCAGGTCGTAGCCGGTCACTATGACTTCGTCGCCAGCGGCGAACTCGGACACGCTCGACTCGGCCACGACACCAGCCGCATCGATGCCCGGTGTATGAGGGAAGTTGCGCGTCACACCACGGTTGCCGCTGGCCGAGAGCGCATCCTTGTAGTTCAACGACGAGTAGCGCACCCGGATCAGCACCTCTCCGGCAGGCAGCTCTTCGATTTCACGCTCCAACACGCGCGTTTCGAAGCGCCCGTCCGCATTCTCGCTGGTTTGCAATGCCTTGAAGCTACCCATGCCGTACTCCTTATTGCCAGAATCGCTGTTCATTCAAACGGCTCCAGCCCTTGAGGAGACCATGCTCCAGGGTAGCGCTGGCCGCCATGCCGAATCGTTCGGGAAGACTCTTCTTGTGTGCGTAATGCAGCTGGAACAGATCGGCATTGCGCGCACGATCAGCGAGATATTCATCGCTGGTCCTGATCTCGTCTACCAACTGCTTGCCAAGCGCGGCGATTCCGAGCCAGACCTCGCCAGTGGCCACTTCGTCTATCGACAATTGTTGGCGATAACGGGCGACGAAGTTCTTGAACAACTCGTGGGTGGTTTCCAGGTCGTCCTGAAACTTTTCCCTGCCCTTCTCGGTGTTTTCACCAAACACCGTCAGGGTGCGCTTGTATTCACCCGCGGTCATTACCTCGAAATCGACGTCGTGTTTCTTGAGCAACCGGTGAACGTTGGGCAACTGCGCCACCACACCAATCGAGCCCAGGATGGCGAACGGCGCGCTAAGGATCTTCTCGCCGATACAGGCCATCATGTATCCGCCACTGGCCGCCACCTTGTCGACACAGACCGTCAGCGGAATGCCTGCTTCGCGGATACGCACCAGTTGCGACGCCGCCAGACCGTATCCATGCACCATGCCGCCACCGCTCTCCAGACGCAGCACCACCTCATCCTGAGGCGTGGCCAGGGTCAGCAGCGCCGTGATCTCGTGGCGCATGTTCTCCACCGCCGACGCCTTTATGTCGCCATCGAAATCAAGCACGAACACCCGAGAACGATTTTCGTCGGTGTTCTTTGCCTGCTTCGCGGCCTTCGCCTCACGCTTGCGCAGGGCTTTCAGTTGCTCTTTCTCCAGCACCGATTGCTCCAGGCGCTCACGCATCGACTTGTAGAAGTCGTTGAGTTTGTGCACCTCCAGGTGACCACCCGGTTGCTTGCCGCGCCCCCGCCGCAACGAAGCGATTGCGATCAGCACCGCCAGGATGGCAACCACCAGCGTCACGGTCTTGGCCAGAAAGCTTGCGTAGTCAGCCAGAAATTCCACACACCCTCCTCGTATACGATTCGCTCATCTCGGCAGATGACGATAGCGATCTAGCATACCGGCTGCCCGACGGCTGGAGCCAGCAGAAGCGAATTCAAACAAACGTATGATTTAACGTTGACACTCCTTGGTGATCACCCTACCCTCGCGAAAAACAGGCCGGAGCAGTACATGGGTAGCATCTACCTGATCAGGCATGGTCAGGCCTCTTTCGGCGCCGAAGATTATGACGTGCTATCGCCGCTCGGCCACCACCAGTCCATGGCCCTGGGCGATTACCTGTCGCAACTGGATATCCGTTTCGATCGCTGTATCAGCGGAGCCCTGATACGCCAGCAGGATACCGCTCGTGCAACACTGCAGCGTATCGCCGATCACGATGGCCGTGAGCTTCCACCCATCGAGGTCGACCCCGCATTCAACGAATTTCCGGCCGATGCCGTGATCCAGGCACACATGCCGGAACTGCTGCAGGTCGAACCCAATGCCCTGCACATATTGAGCAACGCCGCCAATCATCGTCGCGAGTTCCAGCGACTGTTCAGCTACGTCATTCAGCGCTGGGTTTCCGGCAAGCATGAAAAGGAAGGACTGGAAAGCTGGCAGGGGTTCGTCGAGCGAGTCAGCCAAGGACTCGAACGCTTGCTCAGCGAAGCAGGCAAAAAGGACCGCATCGCCATCTTCACGTCTGGCGGAACCATCACCGCACTGCTTCAATTGGCCATCGAGGTGCCGCCAATCAAGGCGTTCGAGATGAACTGGCAGATCGTCAATACATCGCTCAGCCACCTGAAATTTCGTGATCGAGAACTTGCACTGGCTTCCTTCAACAGCCATGTGCATCTGGAACTGATGAAGAATCCGGAACTCATCACCTATCGATGAGTTCCGGCCCCAACTGCGGCTTCGGCTGCGCTTTACGTCCACGATAACAAAGGAATACCTTCAATGAGCAACGTCGCTGAAACCATCCAGGGCATGAAGTCCAAGTTCAACGCCAGCGCTGCCGCCGGCCTGGATCTGGTTTTCCAGTTCAACATCACCGACGCGGACGACTACTACCTGATCGTCAAGGACGGCACCTGTGACTTTCATCAGGGCGAATCGGCCGACGCCAATGTCACCCTGATCATGGACAGCGAAACCATGCAGGGCGTGATCAGCGGCGAAACCGATGGCATGCAGGCATTCATGGCCGGCAAGTTGCGTGCCGAAGGCGACATGATGCTGGCGCTGAAGCTCAGCGAACTGTTTCCGGCCTGACCGTAGCGCTACGAAGAACCGAAGCCCCTGGCTTCGGTTTTTTTTGCCCGCGATTTATCGGGCACATGTATCAGGCAGCCTGATCAACCGGCAACACCCAGGCCTATAACGGCCGCGTTCGCTTGGTTAAGCACCTGCCTCGCATTAGATTACGAAATGCCAGCGGACGACTGTTTCGCGGTATCGAGCAGCCTCACTAGGCAAAGCATCGTTCATGACTACAAGGGTAAAGCATGGCGCTAACAGATCAGACCAGCCGCATTCGCGAAGGCGAAGAACTGCCTCTCGACGTCATCGATCAGTATCTGAAGGCGCAGATTCCGGCTCTTGAAGGAGCTCCGCGGATTTCCCAGTTTCCGGGCGGTGCGTCCAATCTGACTTATCTGCTGGAATACCCCGAGCACGAGTTCGTCCTGCGCCGCCCGCCTTTCGGCCACAAGGCGAAGTCGGCCCATGACATGGGACGTGAGTACCGTATTCTCAACCAGCTCAACGCCGGATTTCCGTATTGCCCCAAGGCCTACGTCTACTGCACCGACGTAACGCTTATCGGCGCCGAGTTCTACGTCATGGAGCGGGTACGCGGCATCATCCTGCGCGAGGACATTCCGGCCGAACTGAATTTCACGCCCGCGCAGACCACCGCGCTGTGCAAGAGCTTCATCGACAAGTTCGTCGATCTGCACAACGTCGACTACCAGGCCTGCGGCCTCGGCGACCTGGGCAAGCCGGAAGGTTATGTACAGCGGCAGATCAGCGGATGGATCGATCGTTATGAACGCGCCATCACCGCCGATGCTCCTACCTGGGAGCCGGTAAAGGCATGGCTGCGCGACAAGATGCCGGCCGATCACCACAAACCCGGGATCGTGCATAACGACTACCGTTTCGACAATGTCATCCTCGATCCGGACAATCCGATGGAGATCATTGGCGTGCTGGATTGGGAAATGACCACCCTCGGTGATCCGCTGATGGATCTGGGCAACACGCTGGCCTACTGGATCGAGGCAGATGATCCTGCACCGGTACAACTGATGCGCAAGCAGCCGAGCAATGCGCCAGGCATGCTGACCCGCCGGCAATTCGTCGACTACTACGCCGAGCGCGCCGGCATCCGGATCGACAACTTCGATTATTACTACACCTACGGCCTGTTCCGCCTGGCCGGCATCGTCCAGCAGATCTACTACCGCTATTTCCACGGACAGACGCAGGACAAACGCTTTGCCCGGTTCGTCCAGATGAATGCCCTGCTCGAGCAAATGAGCCTGCAGGTGATCAATAAATCGAAGCTGTAATACGGCTCAGCAAAGGGAGTGACCATGACTCAAACCACCCTGTTCGACCTAAATGGCAAGGTTGCCTTCGTATCCGGCGCCAGCCGGGGCATCGGTGAAGCCATCGCCAAACTGCTAGCCCAGCAAGGTGCTCACGTGATCGTCTCCAGTCGCAAGCTCGATAGTTGTCAGGCGGTCGCCGAGGCCATCAACGCATCAGGCGGCAAGGCCACTGCGATCGCCTGTCATATCGGTGAACTGGAACAGATCCAGAGCGCTTTCGCACAAATCCGCGAGCAGTTCGGCCGCATCGATATCCTGGTGAACAACGCGGCGACCAACCCGCAGTTCTGCCATGTCCTGGACACCGACGTATCGGCCTTCCAGAAAACCGTCGATGTGAACATCCGTGGCTATTTTTTCATGTCGGTAGAGGCCGGCAAACTGATGCGCGAGCATGGCGGCGGCAGCATCATCAACGTAGCTTCCATCAATGGCGTCACGCCGGGGCATTTCCAGGGTATCTACTCGATCACCAAGGCCGCGGTGATCAACATGACCAAAGCCTTCGCCAAGGAATGCGCACCACTGGGAATTCGCTGCAACGCCCTGCTGCCTGGCCTCACGGATACAAAGTTCGCCTCGGCCCTGGTCAAGAACGACACGATCCGCGAGCAGGCGCTGCAGCATATACCGCTGCACCGTGTCGCCGATCCAAGCGAAATGGCTGGCGCGGTACTCTATCTCGCCAGCGATGCCTCGAGCTATACCACCGGCGTGTCGTTGAACGTTGATGGCGGTTACCTCGCCTGATCGATCGAGGTCTACGAAAAAACAAAGGAGCCAATTGGCTCCTTTGTTTTTATGGCGGTTACTGACTGGTGATTGATCGAGTCCATGTTCCTGCTTGGGCTCGCTGTCAGAAGGTAGTCGGCGTCCAGGAGAGTATGGGAACTATCCAATCCACGCTTCCTGCTGACTCACCAGTCTTTCAAGGCCTGCTCCGCAGCGGGGTTGGCAGGCGAAGCGAGCAAGCCGGTCGGCGTCATCTCGACCCGGTAGGCAGCGCCATCGGCGATCGGCATATAGCTCACCCGCTGTGGCTGAGCCTCGAGAACGAGAGAGGTACACTGGCACGCCTGCAGCCAGCTCCAGAAATCGGCGTCCAGTGCGCTCTGCGACAGCAGGACTTGCGCATAGCGGGCCTGATCCTGTTGCTCGACCGCAAGATAGCGCCCGGAAAGTTTGTGCAACCGATAACCGGGTTCGAGACCGATCAGCGTCGCAACGCCCTTCCAGCGCAGAACGCGTGCATCCAGTTGCCAAAGATCGCCCTCGAGGATGACAAATTGCACCTCTGTGCCTTGTTCGATTCTCACCTGATAACGCTGTGGGCCATCGTTCTCGAAGCTCACCGTGGCGACAGGCGCCTCCTCAGGCAGTGCGCGATAGGTGCAGACATCCCACGCCACCAAGCCGGTCAAGGCCGCTGCAGCCAGCACCAGCAATCCAGTCATCCCACGCAGCCAGCCCAACAACCAATTACCGCCGAACAGCATGCGCAGTGCGATCCACAGGACAATCAGACCCACCACTGCGATCGCCACCGCCACCCCCAAATATTGCATGCATACGCCCCCGAAAATTGACGCTGCATTATCCGCAGCGTCAGTCTGCGCAGCCAGTACGGGCTTCGGACATTGATCACGAGTCGACATTTCCCGAAGAGGCGAAACCCCTGATCCATGGCAGTTCGGCTGGCAACCGGGCATCATGCGCGGCTAGCCGAGGCCGAGAACTTCCATGCCGCTCCTTGAAATCGCCATCGAACCCACCACCCTGGGAATCCTCCTGTTCGTCGCCTTCCTGGCCGGCTTCATCGATGCCATCGCCGGAGGTGGTGGGCTGCTCACCCTTCCGGCGCTGCTCACCGCCGGACTGCCACCACATCTGGTATTGGGAACCAACAAGCTGTGCGCCACCTTCGGCTCGGCAACAGCCAGCTACGCCTTCTATCGTCGACGTCTGTTCGAGCCGAAGCGGTGGCGTCGCGCGCTGATCGGCACGTTTCTGGGCGCGTTGCTGGGTGCGGGACTGGCCCATGCGGTACCAGCGGAGTGGCTCAATCAGTTATTGCCACTAGTGGTGTTCGGTTGCGGCCTGTATCTGTTGTTCAGCCGCATGCCCAGCCCACCGAGCGGCTCCGACATAACGCTCAGCCGCGGCCGGCAATGGCTGCAAAGCCTGGGGCTCGGCTTCTATGATGGCGTCGCCGGGCCAGGCACCGGAGCCTTCTGGACGATCAGCAGCATGCTGCTTTATCCGCTCGACCTGCTCAAGGCCAGCGGCGTGGCACGCACGATGAACTTCATCAGCAACGGCACCGCGCTGGGGGTGTTCATCATCAGCGGACATGTCGCCTGGGTACTGGGAATCGGCATGGGGCTGGCGCTGATGGCAGGCGCGTTTCTGGGAGCGCGAACGGCGATCCAGGGCGGATCGAGGTTCATCCGCCCGATTTTCATCCTGGTGGTGCTTGCGATGAGTCTGCGTCTAGCCTGGCAGCATTGGTTCGGGATGGCCTAATCGCTGCGCGAGGTAAAGCTCGATCAGATAGCGGGCAATCGAGCGAGGCGCCGGCAGCCCCGGCAATGCATGAATCGAGAACCAGCGTGCATCCTCGATTTCCTCCGGCTGCATGACGATGTCGCCGGCGGCGTACTCGGCGTGATAACCCAGCATCAGGGAATGTGGAAGGCTATGTCTGAGCTAACTGTTGCAACAGGCTAAGCTGATCATGACGTCTCCACATACGGGAGGTGAATCATGAGAGCGAGTCATTTCAACAGCTGGATTGCCCGGCTCTCCCAGCTCAGCCCGGGGCAGCGTGAGCAATTGGCGAGATGCCTTTCGGTATCAGGACCTCTTGCGCAGGATATGATCCCCACGCCCAATAGCTGCCCGCATTGCCAGTTCAGCGAGTTGCGTCCGTGGGGTGCCAGCG
>JBKEBY010000083.1:0-43965 GCA_047973445.1 Pseudomonas sp. | reverse complement strand
TCCGGCGGCATCCACCCGCGTCGAGCCCACGTGCCAGACGCCATCTCGCGTGAGTACCGCCGCGCGGATCGGCGTGGCCTGCTCCACGCGAAAGCGAATGGCCACCTGCGGCACGACCTGTTCGCCCGGCACGAAGCTGAACACGCGCGGGATGGGATTGAGCTCGGCCCAGGCTTCGATACGCACCACCTCATCGCCCAACGCGCGTGCATCAACATGCATCGGCACCTGACGGGCGTCTTCGGCGAAGGGCGGTACCAGCACCCGTACGCGGTCGTCGAACACGTAGGGTTCGCCATTGAGCACGCGCTGGTGATGGTGCTCCCACATGACCGATTGCAGCGGGTCGGGCTGAGCAGCCAACACCCCGCCCAGCGGCAAGAGAGTGAAGACCAGCAGCAGATCACGAACGTGCATATCGACTCTCCCGCGCAGAGCGCTGCCTTTTACTGCTTGGCCGCCTCGTTTTCTATATAGGTGCGGATCGCCCACAGCGCTTCCTGGCTGAGGGTGTCGGCCATGCGGGGCATGTAGACCGCACCGTCGCGTACCGCGCCGTTGATTACACGCTCCTTGAACCATTCGTCACCGCTTATATCGGCTTCCAACTCGCGCAGGTCGGGGGCGATACCACCTGAGATCGCTTCCAGTCCGTGGCAGCGGGCGCAGTTCTGGTTGTAGGCGGAAGAGCCAATCTCTACAGCAAGCTCGTGGTGCTCGCCCGGTTCACGATAGGGATTTTCATCCACCCACTCTTCACCAAGAGCGGGCAGGCCCTTGGTCTCGACCGCATGGGGTACGACATCACCATGTGCCAGCGCCAGGCCAGACATCGTGAGCAGGCCTGCGGCCAGGAGTACGCGCATTGGATTCTTGTTGTTCATGACTACCACCTCGTTTCGTGAAACCCTGCAAGGCAGCCCCCGTCGGGAGCGCATGGCGGTCATGTTGGCGGCGCTGCCGGCACGACAGAATCCTGCTTTGGATGCCGGCGCCTCCTCCCTTGGTAGCGGGTTTTGCCACCTCCTTTGGCAGCAGGTCGAACGGCACTTGGGGAGCAAGGCCAAATCACCGGGCGTTTGGGAAGTTTTCCCGGCGTTCGCGGGAGTTTTTCCGTATCGGCTCCCGCACCGCGCTTCCAATAATCGATTCGCCAGGTCGTCGCTCATGCCAGACATCACGTCTGCGCATTGCGCCGATGGCCTAGTCCGAACCGACCAAGGGAATCGCAACCATGACAACAAGATCGCACCCCGGCAGCAAACGTCCCCTCGCCCTCGCCGTGCAATGCCTGGCGCTGGCGGGCAGCCTTGCGCTGACCGGCACCGCCCAGGCCAAGCCGGTTAGCTGGGAAGATATTGCCAACGACCACCTCTCCACCCATAACGTCCTGCAATATGGCCTGGGTACCCACGCCCAGCGCTTCAGTCCGCTGGCTCTGGTCAACGACAAGAACGTCTTCAAGCTGACGCCGGCCTGGTCGTTCTCCTTCGGCGACGAGAAACAGCGCGGTCAGGAATCCCAGGCCCTCATCCACGATGGCGTGATCTACGTGACCGGCTCCTATTCGCGCGTATTCGCCCTGGATGCCAAGACCGGCAAGCGCCTGTGGAGTTACGCACACCGCCTGCCCGACGACATTCGTCCCTGCTGCGACGTGGTCAACCGCGGTGCCGCCATCTACGGCGACAAGATCTACTTCGGTACTCTCGACGCCCGCGTCGTGGCACTGAACAAGGACACCGGCAAGGTCGTCTGGAACAAGAAGTTCGGCGATCACGGCGCCGGCTACACCATGACCGGCGCGCCGACCCTCGTTAAGGACGGCAAGAGCGGCAAGATGCTGCTGATCCACGGCAGCTCCGGCGACGAATTCGGCGTGGTCGGCAAGCTCTTCGCCCGCGACCCGGACACCGGCGAGGAAATCTGGATGCGGCCCTTCGTCGAAGGCCACGTGGGCCGTCTGAACGGCAAGGACAGCACACCGACCGGCGACATCAAGGCGCCGTCCTGGCCAGACGACCCCAACTCCCCCACCGGCAAGGTGGAAGCCTGGAGCCAGGGCGGCGGCGCACCGTGGCAGAGCGCGAGCTTCGATGCCGAGACCAATACCATCATCGTCGGCGCCGGCAACCCCGCGCCGTGGAACGGCTGGGCACGCACCTCCAAGGATGGCAAGCCGCAGGACTACGACAGCCTCTATACCTCCGGCCAGGTCGGCGTCGACCCGAGCACCGGCGAAGTTAAGTGGTTCTACCAGCACACGCCAAACGACGCCTGGGACTTCTCAGGTAACAATGAGCTGGTGCTGTTCGATTACAAGGACAAGAACGGCAAAACAGTGAAAGCCACCGCCCACGCCGACCGCAACGGCTTCTTCTACGTGGTTGACCGCAAGGACGGCAAGTTGCAGAACGCCTTCCCCTTCGTCGACAACATCACCTGGGCCAAGGGCATCGACCTCGAAACCGGACGCCCGATCGAGAACGAAGGCCAGCGCCCGCCCAAGCCCGAGCCGGGCGAGAAGCACGGCAAGTCGATCGAGGTCTCGCCGCCCTTCCTCGGCGGCAAGAACTGGAACCCCATGGCCTACAGCCAGGACACCGGCCTGTTCTACGTGCCCGCCAACCACTGGAAGGAGGACTACTGGACCGAGGAAGTCAGCTACAAGAAGGGCTCGGCCTACCTCGGCCAGGGCTTCCGCATCAAGCGCATGTATGACGACCACGTCGGCATCCTGCGCGCCATGAACCCTACCACCGGCAAGGCGGAGTGGGAACACAAGGAAAAACTGCCGCTGTGGGCCGGCGTACTGGCCACCAAGGGCAACCTGGTGTTCACCGGCACCAGCGATGGCTACTTCAAGGCCTTCGACGCCAAGACCGGCGACGAGCTGTGGAAATTCCAGACTGGCAGCGGAATCATTTCTCCGCCCGTGACCTGGGAGCAGGACGGCGAGCAGTACATCGGCGTGACCGTCGGTTACGGCGGCGCAGTGCCGCTGTGGGGCGGCGACATGGCCGAGCTGACCAAGCCGGTCGCACAGGGTGGCTCGTTCTGGGTATTCAAATTGCCCGCATGGGAAAACAAGACCGCCAAGCGTTGATGTCCAGGCCGTGCCCGCGCTGCCGCGGGTACGGCCTATTCACTCGGAACGCGCCCCGGCGCCCGCCAATGCATGGGTCTCATCATGAAAACGTCCAGTCTACTATTCCCCTTGCTGCTCGCTACCGGCTTCGCCTTCGCCGCAGACGATCAGCCCCTGACCATCAACGGTTGCACCCTGCAGCCGGAAAGCCAATGCACCAACGCCGATCTGCGCGGTGCCGACCTCAGCAACCAGGACCTGCGCAAGATCAACCTGGCCGGCGCCGACCTTTCCGGAGCCAACCTGCGCCATGCCATCCTCGACCTGGCCAACCTGGAAAAGGCCAACTTCACTGGCGCCACCCTCAACCGCGCCAGCCTGCAACAGGCCAATCTGCGTCTGGCCAACTTCACCGACGCCCAGCTGGTAGCCATCCAGGGCTGGGGAATGTTCGCCCAGGCCGCGCAATTCAAGGGCGCCAATCTCACCGCCGCCTACCTTGAGTTCGCCCGAATGAGCGGCGCCAAGATGCACGGCAGCGACCTGCGCGCCGCCGACCTGGAAATGACCTGGCTGAGCAAGGCCGATCTCAAGGGCGCCAGCCTGATCGACGCAAACCTGCAAGAAGCCAAACTCAACGACGCCAACCTCGAGAATGCCATTCTCACCGGCGCGCGGCGGCATTACGCAACCTTCCAGGGCACCAACATGGAAGGCTGCACGGATTGCCCGATGGATTGGGAAAAGTAGCTTGGCGAAGCTCCGTGTTACCGAGCGGGAACTACGCCTGGACCATCCTTCGCTCACCAACGCGCAGCACGCCGGTATCGATGGCCAGGTGTACCAGTTCGGCGTGCGAGCCGACCTGAAGCTTGCTCTTGAGCAGGGTCAGGTAGTTGGAGACGGTCTTGCCGCTGATGCACAGCTGCTCGGCGATCTGCCGGGCAGGCGTGCCCCTGGCGAGCATCACGAAGATTTCGAATTCGCGCTGGGTCATGCCCTGCAGGCGCGGGTCCGGCGAGCCGGCATGAACCGGATTACGCGCCAGTTCGGTCGCCAGCGGTTGCTCGATATAGGCATGTCCGGAGAGGACACGCCGCACCGCCTCGATCAGCACCTGCGGCGAGGCGCCCTTGGTGATGTAGCCCGCCGCACCGGCATCCAGTGCCTGGCGAACAAGGGTCAGCTCGTCGTGCATGCTGAAGAACAGCACGCGCAACTGCGGCAAGCGCTGACGCAGGCGTCGGGTGGTTTCAAGGCCGCTGATGCCAGGTAGGCCGATGTCCATGATCACCAGGCTGGGAATGTCTCGCTGGCACTCGTCCAGCGCCTGTTCACCATCGCAGGCCTCGCTCAGTTGTACCTCAGGCAGTACCGCACGCAGCAGCGCGGCGCAGCCCTGACGCACCATGGCGTGGTCGTCCACCAGAAGAATCTTCACAGGCTACCTCCGATGCCACGGGGCGGTCGATGTATGCCCCGGTTCTGTTTTCGGACAATCTCATGCTAGAACCTGGAAGCGCTCGCCCGGCTACTACCTTGGTACCGCCGGAGCGCTACTTTCCGTGCATTCCCACGTTTCCCGCTGGTGCCTGTTGCGCGGTGCGACATGAGGGATTCATACCGGACTGGCAAGTTTGTGTGTTGAATGAAAGTTTCGCCTTCACTGGCGCTTGTCGAGTTGCTTGATGGCGCGGGTTTCGCCCTGCTGGGCGAGTTCCTTTTGGCAGTCGCCCCAAAAGGAACCAAAAACGCTTGCCCCTGCATCTGTTGTGGCTCAATGATTCTGGACACCCCGATAGGGCGTTAAGCTTTGCCCAGCTATGAGGTGTTTGCGTGACCAGAAGATCATTCAGTACAGATTTCAAACTCGAAGCAGCCGGCCTGGTTTTGGATCAGGGGTACTCCATTCCCGAAGCCTGAAAATCGATAGGCGTAGGCCCGACTGCATTGCGTCGCTGGGTAGAGCAACTGCGCAGTGAGCGTGGCGGCACGACACCACCACACAGCAAAGCCCTGACTCCTGAACAAAGGCGCATACAGGAACTGGAAGCCCAGGTTCGGCGCCTGGAGCGGGAGAAAGAGATCCTAAAAAAGGCTACCGCTCTCTTGATGTCGGACTCCCTCGATCAGTAGCACTGATTGAGGCATTGGGCGAGCGGTATCCACGAGCCGAACTGTGCCGAGTGTTTGATGTGCAGCGCAGCAGCGTTTACGAAGCATGCAAACGCCGTCGCCGAGTTGATCACAAGCGAATTGCCTTGCGTCAGCTGGCTGCCGAGCTTCATGCACAAAGTCGTGGCTCCGCAGGAGCCAGAACATTATCGGCAGCGCTGCGAATACAGGGCGTGCAGGTTGGTCGCTTTCTGGCTGGGCGCCTGATGAAAGAAGCCAGGCTATTCAGCTCGCAATGTCGCAAGCATCGCTACCGCAAGGCCGATGGTGAAAGCGCTATAGCGTCCAACGCGCTGGATCGGCAGTTCACAGTGAGTGGCCCTAATCAGGTGTGGTGCGGCGATGTAACGTATATCTGGGCAGGAAATCGTTGGATTTACCTGGCAGCAGTTATGGATCTGTACGCACGCCGCATCGTCGGCTGGGCACTGTCCAATCGACCTGACTCGCAGCTCACGACACGCGCGTTACGCGTGGCCTACGAGTCCCGAGGCTGCCCGCAGCAGCTGATGTTTCACTCTGACCAGGGTTGCCACTACACCAGCATTGAATTCCGCCAGATGCTCTGGCGCTACCGTATCAAGCAGAGCATGAGCCGCCGCGGTAACTGCTGGGACAACGCGCCGATGGAGCGCTTTTTCAGAAGCCTGAAAACGGAATGGATGCCGGAGCATGGCTATGCCAGCCAAGAGCAGGCTGAGGCTGATGTGCTGCGCTACCTGACGGATTACTACAACCATCAACGACCACACAGCTACAACGGATACAGAACGTCAGTGGAAACCGAATCACTGGCCGGATAAACCTAAACCAGTGTCCAGTTTTCGTTGACCACAACAATCCGGCCCCGGCTGCGCCGGGGTTCGTTCGCTCCATCGCCGCTCCGAAGGCCGTCGTACAAGGGCCATCCTTGGCCCTTTACGACTCTCGCCGCGTCCCTGCGGCTCGCCCCTCTACGCAACGATTACGCTCACCCTTCTGAAAGGGGCGGTTGGTGTCGCCTGTTGGTTCGTGCAAAAAGAAGCAAAGCCCAAGCAACACCAACAATCTTTCAAGCGACTCGGACCCCATCCCCCGTCAGGAGGCTGAGTGGAGGTGTTGCGCAGGGGGACGCGAGGCAGGACGCCGAGCGAGGAGCGAAGGGGCAGGGACGCCCCTTCGTGACGTGCCCCCGGAGCGGCACCGGAGCGAGGGGAGTCTGGCCGCAGGCCAGACCCGGATGTCGGGGTGGCCTTCTCTTTGGTTACTTTCTCTTGGCCAGACAAGAGAAAGTGACTCGGCCGGGGGGCCGAAACCAGAAGTGTCAGCACACTCAGTAAGCGCCCTGATCTCCAAGCTACAAGCCTAACCACCCAATCTTGCCAGCTCGGTATCAACCCATACTCCCCCGAGAAAGCACGTTAAACGACCATCCCCTACTACTTTGGTACCAGTTTTCGCCTCCATCGTAGGATTTCAAAGCCAGCACCATTGTTCTGTAATCGAGCCACCGGAACACTCAGGGAGCAAGACGATGCCGCGGTTACCCCCACTACTGCTCATCACGATGGTTTGCCTTGGGCTCAGCCAGGCAGCACGCGCGCAAACGGACGGCGAACTCTTCTCCGCCGAGGGTTACCGCCAGGCGCACTACCGCAGCCCGACGCCGGCCACCGCCGAAGGTGCGCAGACGCTGGATACCGCATCGCTACGCGCATTGCTCGATGAGGAGCCGCAGTTGGTGCTGGTGGATGTCTATCGTCGCCAGTGGCTGGCTGGCCGCTTCATCGAAACCGAGGCGCATGCCAACCTGCCCGGCAGCATCTGGCTGGCCAATACCGGGGATGGAGCGCTGCAGCCGCAATGGGCCGATTACTTCGCCGCGAACCTGGCTCGCATCAGCCAGGGGCAGAGTGATCACCCGCTGGTATTCTACTGTCGCTCCGATTGCTGGCTCGGCTGGAACGCCACCCGGCGGGCACACGCCCTGGGCTATACGAGGCTCTACTGGTATCGCGATGGCGTGGATGGCTGGGAACAGGCCGGCCTGCCCCTGAACCCCGCAACGCCGGAGCCGCTTAACCGCTGAACGTGCCGACCATAATCACAACAAAGAGGTAAACGGTCTTGTACAAGATTCTGATTGCCGACGATCATCCGCTGTTTCGCGAAGCCATTCACAACGTCATTCGTGACGGTTTTCCCGACTGCGAGATCCTGGAAACCGCCGATCTCGACAGCGCCCTGGCCCTGACGCTCGAGCACGACGATCTCGACCTGGTCCTGCTCGACCTCAACATGCCCGGCATGCACGGCCTGAACGGGCTGATCAACCTGCGCAACGAGGCGCCGACCATCCCGGTGGTGATCGTTTCCGCCGAACAGGACAAACAGGTCGTGCTGCAGGCGATCACCTACGGCGCGGTCGGTTTCATCACCAAGTCGTCGCCGCGGGCGCAGATGACCGAGGCCATCGAGCAGATTCTCAACGGCAACGTCTACCTGCCTTCGGACATCATCCGCAGCCAGAAAAGCGGCAGGCGCCAGACCAGTTACAACGAACCCTCGATCCCGCCCGAGCTGCTGCAGGCGCTGACCCGCAAGCAACTGCTGGTGCTGGAGCGCATGACCAAGGGCGAATCCAACAAGCAGATCGCCTACAACCTCGACATCGCTGAAACCACGGTCAAGGCACACGTCTCGGCGATCCTGCGCAAACTCAACGTGCACAACCGCGTGCAAGCGATTCTCTCGGCCGGCGACATCGACTTCACCGCCTACCTACGGCGCTGAGGCGAGTAACGGGTTCGGCGGTGGCGCACCCGGCGCGGTGCGCTCAAAGGCGCACCCCGCACATCAACGCAGCCTGCCCCTTCAGCCCGCCTGCCCGTGTTCCAGCATGTGACACATCGCGGTCTTCAGCTTCATCGGCCGTACCGGCTTGTGCATCAGCATGTGTCCCAGTTCGCGCACCTGCTGCTTGAGTTCGTTGCTGTAGTTGGCGGTGATCATCAGTGCCGGCAGCGGGTTGGCGCGACGGGCGTTCACCTTGGCGACCACGTCGATGCCAGTGTGACCGTTGTCCAGGTGGTAGTCGGCAATCAACAGGTCGGCCTCGGCATGGAAGTCATCCACCTGGCGCGCCAGATCTTCTTCCGAGAGCGCCGTGGTCACCGTGCAGCCCCAGCCTTCGAGCAGGGTGCGCATGCCAGCACAGATCGCCGTGTCGTTATCCAGCACCCAGACGCGCGCGCCTTGCAGGCGCTGGAGTAGCAGTTCGGTGGTGGTTGGCTCGGCATGCAGCAGGGGCGCGCGCCGGGCCAGCGGCACCTCGATAGCGAACCGCGACCCCCGCCCCGGTCGCGAGCTGACCTGAATACGATGGCCAAGCATGCGCGCGATCTTCTCGACGATGGCCAAGCCGAGGCCCAGGCCACGGTCCTGGTTCGGCCGCACGCCCTCCCCGCGCTTGAACTCCTGGAAGATTTCCTCGAGCTTGTCCTCGGCGATGCCGACGCCGGTGTCCCAGACTTCGATCGACAGCCTTTGCCGACGTCGCCGGCAGCCCAACAGCACGCGCCCTTTCGGTGTGTAGCGAATGGCATTGGTCAGCAGGTTGCGCAGGATGCGCGCCAGCAGTTGGATATCGCTGCGCACCAGTGCCGAACTGGGGATGAAATCCAATTGCAGGTGCTCGGCTCCGGCAATCTGGCGAAACTCCATGGCGAGGTTTTCCAGCAACTCGCTGACGGCGAACGGGGCGATATCCGGCTTGATCACGCCGGCGTCGAGCTTGGAAATATCCACCAGGGTGCCGAGCAGGTTCTCCACGTCTTCCAGCGAATTGCTGATGTTGCGCACCAGCCCGCCGCTGGGCTCCGCCGGCTGTTCCAGCAACGCGCTGGTGAACAGCCGCGCGGCGTTCAGCGGTTGCAGCAGGTCATGGCTGACGGCGGCGAGGAACTTGGTCTTGGACAGGTTGGCCAGCTCCGCCTCGCGCTTGGCCTCGCGCAATCGCGCTTCCACCAGGCTGCGTTCGTCGATCTCGCGCAGCAGCTGGTCGTTGAGGCTGGTCAGTTCGGCGGTGCGTTCGCGCACCCGCTGCTCCAGGTTCTGGTAAGCCTGGTGCAGTGCCTCGGAGGTGCGTCGGCGGTCGGTAATGTCCTGGATCAGCACGAAGATGCCGGCAACCTCGCCGCTGGAAAGTCGGTTCGGCACGTAGGAACGCAGCATGTAGCGCTGCTGGCCGGCATGGTTGCGCTCGGACATCTCGAAACTGACGTTTTCGCCGGACAAGGCGCGGTCGATGTAAGGTGCCAGCTGCCGCCAGTGCTCACCGCTGTGCACTTCGGACAGGACCTGCCCGAGCATGCCGTCGCTGGGCCAGCGGTACCACTCCTCGTAGACCTTGTTGGTGAACTCGTAGGTCAGGTCGGACGATACGTAGGCGATCAGCGCTGGCACATGATCGGTGATCAGACGGATCCAGCGCTCGCTCTCGCGCAGCGCTTCGGCATGGCGGTAGCGTTCGGTGAGGTCGGTGAAGGTGTTGACGAAACCGCCGGTGGGCAGCGCATGGGTGCGAATTTCCAGCATGCGGCCGTCGAACAGGCGCTGCTCCAGCTCACGGATCGGTCGATCCTGCCCATCTCGGGTATTCGGCGTCAGGAGTTTCAGCTCGCTCTCGGCCATTACTTCCTCGAACGGCCGGTGCGCCTCGATAGGCGCCAGTCCGCAGAGTTCGAGGAAGCGCCGGTTCCACAGCTCCAGCGCGCCCTCGGCGCCGACCATGGCCACCCCCTGGGACAGGTTGTCGACCGCGCGCTGCAGCAGACGCGACTTCTGTGCCAGTGCCTGCTCGCGGCGCATGGTTTCGCTGACCTTCACCTCGGTGATGTCGGTGTAGAGAATGACCAGCCCACCCTCGCGCGTCGGCCGCTCGCTGGCCTGCACCCAGCGCCCGTTGTTCAGCCGGTAGACGGTCGGCTCGTCACCCTTGCCGCGGTGCTCCTCGACGATCAGCCCGGTACTCTCGGCCAACTGGCGCACATCGATCAGCCGTGTGCCGGCGTTGATGCGTGCGCGGGTGCGGCTCCACAGCGACTTGAAACGACGATTGAACAGTACGATGCGCTGGTCGCGGTCGAACAGCACGAAGGCATCGGAGATGCTCTCGATGGCATCGACCAGGTGCTGGTGGGCGGTTTCCGCCCGCAGGCGTGCATCGCTAAGCAGCTGGTTGCTGCCCCTGAGTTCAGCCATCGCCTGATTCAGCGCATCGGTACGTTCGCGTACCTGTTCAGCCAATTCCACCGAATGCTGGAAGGCCGCATAGGGCGCATCACGCCCGGCGTCGCTGGACTCGACCCGTTCGATCAGGGCGGCATTGATACGCACCAGCTTGCGGTTCTCGCGCTCCAGTTCGGCCTGGCGCGCCAGCAGGTCAACGACCGCCCCGGCCTCCAGGTCGGCCAATGGCGACACCGGTGAAGGTCTGGTTGATGTGCATGCCATTGAACTGCTCTCCGTAGGTGTTGAAGCCGATCACCTGCTGGCGCCTGAGAAAAGCCGAAACCTGCTCGCTGGCGCCGTTGGCCTCGATTTCCAGGCGGCGAAGGAAGCAGTCGCAGCCAATGGTGAGCAGCGGCGGCCCGAGACGCTGTTCGAGCCGCCGGAACAGCGCTTCGAGATTGGGCATCAACGGGCCGGGCTGCATGGCCGTCAGAACGATGCCGTTCTCCACTGCGCAATAGAAGGTCAGGCTCAGGTCGTCGTTGACCTTCTGGATCGAGCGCACGTAGTACTGCTCGTTGATGCGCACCGCCAAGGGATGCGCGGCGAACAGCCGATGGTCGAGCTCGGCCACCGGCACGCCGACCAGCCGCGCGTACTCCTCGGTGGCGGGCTCGGCATTCAGTTCGAAGACACGACGACCATTGCTGTCAGCACGGGTGACCACCAGCTTCTCGCCATTGGGAAGAATGTGGTGGGTGGTGAACACCTCGAAATCCAGCCAGGTGTTGACCAGCACCACGATGGCCGCGCCGCTGTGGAAGCGACCGTCGTAGTAGACGTGGGTATCGCTCAGGTGGTTGTCGTCGCCCGCCGAGCCGCCGAAATGGGGAATGCTGCCGAAAGCCGCGCTGAGCGCGGCGAGTACCTGTTCCTCGCGGCTGGACAGGCCGTCGAGCAGGGTCAGGGCGAAGCTGTGACCCTTGATCGGCGCAAGGGAATTGCTGCGACAGACGCTACCCAGCCGTTCCACCAGCTGCTGTGCATCGATCAGGCTGAAACGCTCCAACTGGTCGATCAGCTCGCAGGCAATCGAAAAGCTGCGGTGGTCGAAGCCGATAGCGCTGACGCAACTACGACTGTAGCCCTGGGCGGTGATCTCCCCCGCCGAGGTGCAGCCCACCAGACGTACGCCGCCGAAGTACTGCTGCAACGCATCGCCTAGAGCCGGTAGATCGTATTCGGCCGAGCAGAAGAACAGCACGAAACCGAGGTGCGGATGGATCAGCTGGCGTGCCAGATCCTGGGCTACCGTCTCGGCCAGCCGCGCTTCGGACATTGCCGTGCGTATCACTTGCGCCTGCTGTTCACTCACGCACCGTCCTCCCGTCCTACCCGTATCGGATTGACCCCATTCTTGGTCAGGGCTTGCGGCGCGAAAATGCTACTTGAGTACCGGAACGGACCTGCCTAGGTAGCGATGCCTGGCCAAATCGTCACGCGTAAAGAATGGAGGAATACGCAAAAGGCCGGTCCCTTCATGGAGACCGGCCTTTTGCGCTGCTTACCGGGCTCAAAAGCTCAGCGCAGCGCCCACGGCAAAGGTCCGGGTTTCCTCGTCAACGGCATTGGTGTCGTTTCCGGCGATTTCGAACTGGTTGAGTTCGGCAACCAGCTTGAGGTTGTCGTTGATGTCATGGAACAGCGCGATGCCACGGGTCTCGTAGTCGGCGGCGGTGCCCAGGCCGTTGCCATCGTCCTTCGTCTTGCCGTAGGACAGCGCGATGCGGTTCTTGCCGAAGCGGTACGAGCCCTGCAGCAGGTAGCCATCGCTGTCCACCTCGCGCAGCAAGGCTTCGCCGGCGTTGTTGGTGAAGAACGGGTTGATGCCTTCGGCCTGGAAGCCCGAGGCGGTCAGCGAGAAGCTGCCCATCTTCGCCTGCACGCCGTAGCCGAGGCCCTTGGAGGTCACATCCTCGATGCTGCTGTCGGTGTTGTCCGAGTTCTGCTGCATGGCGTTGATCCAGGTATAGAGCTGGGTGCCACCCAGCTCGAACTGGTAGGTCACCTCCGCTTCCAGGCGCGGCTCTTCCTGGTAGGCCTTGTCCAGGGTGGAGTTGGTGTCCTCGGTGGTGTCCACCGGGTCCATGATGCCGACCGCGATGCGCAACCCGCTCATCACAGGGGAGCGATAGGTGACCTGGGATGTCGGGAACGGATACGGATAACCGGTGCCGATGTTGCCGAAGGATACGCCGCCGCCATCCACCAGGCCCAGGGTGTCACTGACCTGGCCATAGCCGGTAAGCATTTCATCGAGCAGGATGTTGGAACGGGCGAACAGGCCGAAGTCCTTGCCGAACAGCACCTCGCCCCACTCATCGTTGGATACCGTGGCGTAGAACTGGCGGACGTCGATACCTGTCTCGGTGCCGTTGGTGTCGCTGTCGTTGATGGTGACCCAGAACGAGGAACGCCCGCCCAGCTTGAGATCCTCGACCTGCTTGCTGAAGTTGAAGCCGATGTAGTTGGGCAGGAAGCCCATCTTGACCCGCGATTGCTTGCGATCGAACTGCTCGCCGGCACGATCGACATCGCTGTGTACATAGAATGTGTTGAAGTAGCCATCGGTGGAAAAGCGAGTGTCGTCCTGGTCGTACAGCACGATTTCAGCCAATGCCGACTGGCTCGCCGACAAGGCGACGGCACTGGCCAGGGCCACAGGCAGCAGGGTTGAAACGGCTTTCTTGTTGTTGTGCATGGCGCTCTCCGCTGTATTTGACGACAGGCAGTCGTGACGGGAGCGATTATCGAAAGGCCATCCTGGCGCACATACGCTGCGATGGCGGCGAATGGCTAGTGCTTTGGCCCTGTCATCCGTATTGCCTCCCGAGCAGGAGCGGCGCCGACCGGGAGCACTGGCGCTTTGGTATTACGCCGTAGCGCTTGTGGTCAACAGACCAATCGATGACTTCAGCAGCCTTCGCGCTCATTCATCGGCAAGCTTGGTATCCTGAGCGCGGTCTACAGTCATCGGGGGTTCTGTGTTCTCACTGAAGCGCAAGGGCGATTACCGTCTGCAACTGACTCGTACGCTCAAGGAACCCGGACGGCACAGGATCGAGCTGTATCTGTTCACCCCGCACGAAAGCAACCTCTCCGCCTGGACCCTGGCCGAGGAGCAATTCTTCTTCAGTGCCCTCACCCACAGCTTCGGCTTGCTGGGCGTACCCTCCAAGGATCGTGTCAGCCAGGCCGATACCTCGTTTTCGCTGCTCTCACCGCACTACGAAATCATGTACGGCTCCTGGTTCTTTCGTTACCAAGCCTCGATGGAGCGGCTGCGTCAGCAACTGCTCGCCTCTGACGCTACTGCGGAGCCGATCGCCCGCGCCCTGCGCCTGAGCCAGAACTTTGCCCAGCGCCTGCGCAAATCGATGCCCCAGCAGAGCAATCAACTGCGCTATTTCAGGCAGATGGACATCTACTTCTCGTGGCATGCCGAGCAATTCCTGCTGGAGAGCATGACGCACGAGGGGTTCGCCGAACTGGACGATGAACTCAAGCAGGCCGTGGCCGAGTTCCTGCGCCAGGAGCTCAAGTACCGCAAGGAACACGAATACCTGAGCGACTTTCATGGCACGCCGACGCGCGTCTGGAACCGCATGGGACTGTATCACCGGTTGCTGGAGTACCCCGTGCTGCTGCGTGCAAAGGTCACCGAGCTGGGCGCCGGCACCCAAAAGCTGGTGAAGGCGGCTTCCACCATGCTGATCATGTCCCTGTTCACCTACTTCCTGTTCAACGCCCGCGACGCCAGCCAGAAGCTGTCGCTCACCCTGCTGCTGGGTATTGCGCTGGTCTACGCCATTCGCGACTTGCTGCGCGACGACATGATCACCGCCATCACCCGCAAGCTGCGCAAGGGCAAGCCGCGCTGGAAGATCCGCCTGCTCATGCCCTACACCCGCAAACTGCTGGCCCAGCAATGGGTCTGGCTCGACTACCGCAAGCTGCCCGACCTGCCACCGTTGATCCGCGAGCACTCCGGCAAATGGGCTACCAACGAGGAGCGGCAGATCATCTGCTACCGCTCGCTGCTCAACCTGGACAAGGCCGCGCTGGAGCATGACGAGATTCGCGAACGCGTGACGCTCGATTGCGAACAGCTCTGCGCGATGATCCAGGCCAGCCACAACAAGTTGTTCGTCCGTGCGGACGACGAGGACCCGTTCACCATCCAGGCCCACCCTATCGAGAAACAGCACGACTACAACCTGCTGCTGGTACACAGCGTTCCTGGCCAGCCCTTTCCCTCGGCCCAGCGTTGGCGCCTGAGGCTCGGGGTCAATGGCATCGTGCAATGCGAAAGCAAGAAGGCCCACTGGCCCGAGCCGCCGGAGCTGCCGCCCTCGCGCTGGCGGCGTCTGACTGCTCGGTGGCGGCGCGACAGCACATGACTAGGGTCTGTTGCCATTTCGTCCGCGACCGCGACGAAACGGCAACAGACCCTATGGTCGTTCAGCTTTGTCGCACCCTTCAGAAGTTGCGCCGATAGAACAGATCCAGTGAGCTTGCCAGGCCGCTGGCAGCCTCAAGGAATATCCGTCGGGTCAGTTGATAGCGAAACGCTACGGTGTTGGCTGGCTCGAACACGCCAACACCGTAGCGAAGCGTAAGCCGCTCGGTCAGACGACCGCTGGCGACGACGCTGGTATTCGCCCCGCTGCCCTCGGTATCGAGCTGGAAGTCATCGATGCCCAGCCGGTTCGCCAGATCGCCGGTGAAGGAGGCGCTTCCAGCCAGGCCTAGGCTTAGCGCAGCATTGGCCAGCAGGTTACTGTCGCCGCTGTCCGCCCCAAGTGCTCGCCCCAGCACCAGGTAGGAGAGCGCCTGCTCCTGACTCATCGCCGGCTCGGCAAACACTTGGATACGCGGTTGTTCGGCACTGCCGGTGATGCGCATGCCGGCAACCACGTCATCCTCGGGAATCCGCCGAATGGCTTCGATATCCAGGAACGGCTGCGTCAGCACACCAGTGAACAGCAGTTGCGCGCGGCGAATGGTCAGGCGCTGGCCGTAGGCGCGATAGCGGCCATTGTTCAGCTTGAGCTCGCCACGAGTATCGAGGTTGTCGCCGATATGCAGGTAGCCGGCCAGGTCGGCAGTCAGGCCGAAGCCGGAAAAACGCAGGCGGTCTTCGCCGACTTCCACGTCGATATCCATGCCGATCGCCAGGGCCGTATCCGCTTGCTTTGCCTCCTCCCCGACGATAACGGTGTCTTCGGACACCTGTACCGTGGACGGCGGCAACTCGCGGACGGTGATGTCCCCACGCGGGACCTTGATCCGCCCGCTCACCGCCAGCCGCTCATCGGCCAGCACCAGGTGCAGGTCCGGCTCGACTTCCAGTTCGGCGTAAGGCTCGACCACCACCGGCAACCGCGTGCCAGCGAGGTGCAGATCCAGGTCAAGGGCCTGCTGCCAGTCCAGGGTGCCGTTCAGGCGGCCCTGGCCCTGTTCGCCGCTGCGCCAGTTACCATCGATGCGCAGCTGCTGCCCTTCGATGCCGATGTCGACCTGCAACCGTTCGAAGCTGACGGGCAGATCACTGCCGGAAATTTCCGCCTCGCTCAAGCGCAGATCGCCGTTCAGCTGCGGGCTTTGCAGCGTTCCTGACAGTCGACCGACACCGTTAAGCTGGCCTTGTAGCCGGTCCACTTGCGGCACGAAGGACCGGGCGGCGGAAATATCCAGGTCGCGCAGGCGGAACTCGCCATCGATGGGTTTGATTTCACCCTGCGGGTCGATGCGCAGTTGTACGTCCAGCTCGCCCAGGTCACCGCCAACGAAATGCACCCGACTGTCGATCCGCTCTGGCCTGAGGCGGCTGTTCAGAGTCAGGGTCTGATAGGGAAAATCGTGCCAGATATCCTCTTCGCGAAAGCGCAATACTCCGGGGCCTGCATTCACGGTAATCTCGCCATTCGGCCCCGCCTGCGGGAACTCCATTTGCAGATCGGCGTTGAGCTCGCCCTGCCAGGCCAGTGCTTCGGGCAGGTTGGTCGCCAGCGATTCGAGCGGAAAGTCACGCAATCGGTAACGCAGCCGTGTATCGGGCATCAGGCGCTGGGCTGGTGCGCACAACGTTGCCGGGCTGGACACGAAACAATGCGCTGCCAGGTCGAGTCTTCCGCTGGCCAGGCGTTCGATCGCCACCGGCTGTTGTAGCGCCCATTGCTGCTGGTAGGCATCGACCACAGCGCGCAGCAGGCGACCGCGCCAGTCGCCGCCACGCATGCCGCCCTCCGCCGCGAGGGAAAGATCGAGCAGCCCTCCTTGCAGCTGTAGTGCTGCCTGGTGTGCATCAAGGGTGCCGTCGGCGCTCAGTTGCAGCTGACCCAGTTCGGTATCGCCCGATGTGATGCCATCGACGCTCATGCGCAGGTGTGCGCGTTCGCCATCGGTGAGGTTCGCAGCGAGTTGCAGACGCTTAATGTGATTGTCCTGATAGCGGATCGTCTGGCCCTCTAGCTCGATCCGGCCCTCTGGCGCTGCCGGGGTGCCGGCGATGCTCAGATCGCCGCTCAGACGTCCACCGAGTTCCGGCCACAACTGCGCCAGCCGAGGTAGCGCCAAGCGAAATTGCCCCTCCAGCGTTTCGGTCCATTGGCCGCTGCCCAGAATGCGGTTGTCGCCCAGCTGCATGTCTAGCGAGGGCAACTCCCAGCGCGCCTCGCTCCCGCTGACTTGAAGTTGCAGGCGCGCCGGTTGCCCGCGCAGGTGCCCGTCCATGGCCAATGCCACTCGGGCTTCGAGCTGATCGCCGTGCAAAGCGCCCTGGCTCTCCAGCGTTCCGCCCAACTTGCCTGGCAGCTCCGCCAGCCAGTAGGACGGATCGATATCGCGCAACGCCAGCGCGGTGCGCCAGTCGATGCCATTGGCAAAACCGACTCTCAGGTTGCCCGTCGCGCCGCCCTGTCCCGCCTGCAATTCCAGCTGCGGCAGGTGCACCTGCTGCAGATCCCCACTGAGCGGGCTTTTCAACGTGAAATCGCCCGCGGGTCCGCTCATCGCGGCATCGAAGTGGCCCAGGTAATTGCCCGCATCGTATTGCACCTGTGCCGTCAGGGTACGCAATGTCACCGGGGGCGGCTCCGGCTGTGGATACAGCCTCCACCAGGGAAAGTCCTGCCACTGCAGCGACGCCTCGCCTTGCAGCGCCTCGCGCCAGTCCAGATGCCCTGCGAGGCTGACCCGCTGCTGTTCGTTGGCCACCAGCTCGGCTCTGTCCACGCGCGCGCCCGCCTGGTTGACCAGCCCGTCCAGTTGCAAGGCCACCGCCCCGCCCTCGCCCGCCAGGCGGCCACTGGCGAGCAGTCGATAACCCTCGTCGAGCTCGCCCTCGGCGGTCAGCACGAAGCCGTCCAGACGCAAACTGTCCGGCAGATCGGGGCTGGCCTTGAAGCCGTCCAGGGTCAGTTTCAGCGTCGCAGGCATCCCGGTGGCCAGAGGCTGCAGTTGGCCGCTCAGGTTGCCGTCGAGATAGCCGGCGCTAACGACGCTCAATCCAAGGCGTTCGCGCAAATCGCCCTGCACGTCGAATTGCAGCGTCCAGGGCTGCTCGTCGATGATCTGTAGCGCGGCATCGCCTTGCAGGATCAGGGGCCACGCGTCGCTGGGCTGCAGCCGACCGGCCAGCGACAGCTGCATGTCGGCACGATTGGCACGCAGCTCGCGGATGTCTAGCCCGGTACGGCGCCAATCGGCCCGCAGTTGCAGTGATTGCAGGAGCTCTTCGCCATTCAGGCGTAGCGGCCCGAGATCGACCTGCAGCACCTGCAATTCGAGTGGAAGCTGGATGTCCGGCAGGCTGAAAGGTTCGCTGGGTGCCTCTTCCGCCCCCTGCGGGAAGACCAAGTCGATGCTTTCGGCGGCGAGCTCGTCGATGCACAAAGTCATCCGCAACAGGCAAGCGGCCGACCAGTCCAGCCGTGGCCGCTTCATCAGCACGCTGCTTTCTGCCTGACGCCAGCTCAGCTGCTCGGCCTGCCAGTGCCCACCGAGACGCCCCTGGAAGCCATCGACCTGCACCCCGGGCACTTGTGCCAGCAACCAGCGGCTGCCACCGGTCGTACCCACCAGCCCGCCAACAGCCCCAATCACCAGGAGCAGCAATGCCAACAGTGCCGCCAGGCTCCAGCCCAGTATTTTCACTGGCCGCTTCAAAGTTCGGGCCCCATGAAGAAATGCAGACGCACGCCACCATCGCCATCCAGCGGGTGGGCCAGGTCGAGCCGGATGGGGCCCACCGGCGACACCCAACGCACGCCAACACCCACACTGCTCTTGAGGCTGGGAAAGTCCGCCGAATCAAAGGCATTGCCCTGATCCATAAAGGTCGCCAGGCGCCACTTCTCGGTGAGCGAGTACTGGTACTCGGCGGAGACGGCGAACTGGTAGCGCCCACCGATACGGTCACCGTCGGAGTTGGTCGGAGACAGGCTCTGATAGTCGTAGCCACGCACGCTCTGGTCGCCGCCGGCAAAATAACGCAGTGATGGTGGCACCTGGGTGTATTCGTCGGTGATATTGGCTCCTAGCTGCACGCTGCCGAGAAAACGGTGGCGTTCGAAAAGCGTGCCGAGGCCCTTGAGCATCGCATTGGCGTGGAGCAGATCGGCATCGGACATCAGGCCCTGCTTGGCGCCCGCCAGTTCGAGCTCCAGGCGATAGCCACGGTTGGGATCGACACGATTGTCGCTGCGCAGCAGGCTGTAGGCGATGCCGGGCATCAACAAGGTGCTGACACCCGCATCATCGCCGAGGCGGTATTCCTCGTGCTGCCATTTCAACGACCACACTCGTTTCCAGCCGTTGTCCAGCCGGCGATGCCACTCGGGACCAATCGTCAGCAGCCGGCTCAGGCTGTCCTTGTCGCTGAGCTCCTCATACTGGTAGCCGCCTGCATAGCGCAGCTTATCGGTCAACGGCGGATCGAGTGGCACGTCATACCAGAGGCCAACGTTCTGCCGCGGTGAGGACAGCTCGGCCTCGGTACCGTAACTGTGTCCCTGCGGGTTAACCCAGTGACGAGTCCAATCCAGCCGTATGCGTGGCCCCACGTCGGTGGAAAAGCCAAGACCCAGCCCCAGAGTGCGGGGCTTGCGCGTGGTGAGCAGGACGCTGACCGGAATGCGTTGATCGCTGGCGTTGGCGGGGTTGGCATCGACCCGTACACCCTCGAAATAACCGCTCGACTGCAAAGCCTGGTTCAGCTCGGCCACCCACTCGGAGTCATAAGGCGTGCCCGGTTCGAAGGGAACCATCCGTTCGAGCAGGTCGGCATCAAAAGGCGCGTCGCCCTCGAAGCTGATCTCGCCCAGGTGGTAACGCGGCCCGCTCTCGAACACCAGTTCGATATCGGCAAGATTCTCCCGGGGATCAACCGCCAACCGCTGCCGAGTGAAACGGCCTTCGAAGAAACCGAAGCGCGAAGCCTGATTGGCGATACGCTGCTTTACCTCTTCGTAACGACCATGATTGAGCGTGGTACCCGGTTCCAGCGCCCCCTGCGGATTCTGGAAGCTCTTCAGTTCAGCCGCCGGCCCTTCTACCCGCACCCGGACGGTGCGCAAGCGCACCGGTGGCCCTGGCTTGACGCGCAGGCTCAGCCGAGGCGGCTCGTCGGCGATCACCTCGCTGTCGATCACTGCGTTGTAATACCCCAACGCCTGCAGCGCCTTCTGTGCCTGCTCCCGTGCGATACGGCTGTAGCGCAGCAGTTCACGCTCGTCACGATCGCCGAGATCACCGATATGGTTCTCGATATTCTCGCGCAGCGCCCGGTTGTCCGGATCGATCCGAACATCCAGCTCGGCCGCCGCCAGTTCGGTTGCAGACACGAGAAGAAGGCCGGCCAGAGCGATGCCGCGACGGGTGGATATGCACATGGCGGCGAATGCTAGCATGGCGCGAACCTGGCACTGCAAAGCCTTTGTCTCGGTCGTTTCAGCGGAGGCATGGATAAGTTCGGCGACCGTCCGATAACTGATGCGATAAGTGGTTCAGTGCACACGTACGCACCATCCATAGCCCCTGTGACCGTCACGACCCGGGGTAATTCGCCGTCAGCCCCCGGCCCTTGGCGCTGGATGAAAGAACACATACTCAACCACCGGCCCGATGGCCACCTGGCCAATCTCTTCGTATCCCTGGCGTTGGTAGAAGTTGCGGTAGCGCGCATTACCAGTGTCGATGACCAGGCCTTCGGAGGTTGGGTCTTCGGCGCACCAGTCATGCAGCGCCTGGAGCAGCCGCTCGCCATACTGCTGGCCCTGGAACTGGGGATGTACGGCTATCAGCGGCAACACATGGAAAGCCCCGGGTGGCAGGCAACCGAGGATGGTCTGGTGGTAGTCGAGGTAACGCCGGGTACAGCGAAAGCCCGCTGTCAGCAACATGCGCATCCGCCAGACCCAGCTTTCGGTGATATCCAGCCGGCGTTGCGGTGGCGCGATCAGGGCGGCACCGATCAGCCGGTCGCCCTGCATCAGCCCCAGTGCGGGCTGATCCTGAAGAAAGTGCTGGTTGACCAGCTCACGCACCGTCGCGCGCACCCGCTGGTCGTAGCCGGGGCGGTCGGCCTCGAACAGATAGGCGAAGGTCGGCTCGTGTCGATAGGCGTTGTACAGCAGGGAGCGGGTTTCCCGGTTGTAGCCACTGTCCAGCATCCGTATTTCGGTGGGCATCGGCATCGCAGGCTCTCTTAATTGTCGTTTTCCGATCTATCTGGACCTTAGCACCAGATCGGCGATATGCCGGGCGCCCCAGCCTTCTGCCTTTCACTTCCCGGACTAGAGCCCTAGAATCGCTCTTTTCCCGGAGCTCGCCCCATGAAACTCGTTTCTTTCAATATCAATGGGTTGCGTGCCAGACCTCATCAACTGGCTGCGATCATCGACAAACATCGGCCCGACGTCATCGGCCTGCAGGAAACCAAG
Organism: Pseudomonas sp.; assembly: GCA_047973445.1. Classification (GTDB taxonomy): domain Bacteria; phylum Pseudomonadota; class Gammaproteobacteria; order Pseudomonadales; family Pseudomonadaceae; genus Stutzerimonas. The sequence continues at coordinate 22,488 of JBKEBY010000083.1, read as the reverse complement.
GTGGCCGACGAGCAGTTCCCCCAGGCGGAAGTCGAGGCGCTCGGTTACCACGTGCATTACCACGGACAGAAGGGCCACTACGGTGTGGCACTGCTGTCGCGCCAGGCACCGCTGGAGATCCACAAGGGCTTTCCGGGCGACGGCGAGGAATCGCAGAAGCGTTTCATCTGGGGTCGTTTCGCCGATGCCAACGGCCAGCCGGTGACCGTCATGAATGGCTATTTCCCCCAGGGGGAAAGCCGTGTGCATCCCACCAAGTTCCCGGCCAAGAACAGGTTCTATGCCGACCTGCAGACGCTGCTCGAGGAGAGATTCAGTCCTGAGCATGCGGTGGCGGTCATGGGCGACTTCAACATTTCCCCAGAGGACTGCGACATCGGCATTGGCGAAGTGAACGCCAAGCGCTGGTTGCGCACCGGCAAATGCAGTTTCCTGCCCGAGGAGCGCGAATGGCTGGCCCGCCTCAAGAACTGGGGCTTGCAGGACAGCTTCCGCACGCTCAACCCCGAGGTCGCCGACCGTTTCAGCTGGTTCGACTACCGTAGCCGCGGTTTCGAGGACGAACCACGTCGTGGGTTGCGCATCGACCTGATTCTGACCACCCAGGCCTTGCATGACCGCGTCATCGATTGCGGCGTGGACTACGAAATTCGCGGCATGGAGAAACCGTCCGACCACTGCCCGGTCTGGCTGACACTGCGTTGAAGTCCACAGGCCAGACGGATTTGGCGCCTGTCACAGAACGGTCATGCAACTGACTTAGTCTCGCGACTTCCATCGGTCGAGAGGATCAGGCATTGGCAGTTTCCGTTTCAGAACGCGACGTCTGGAGTCGAGCGCTTTCCCTGCTGTTGCTGGGTTTCGTGTGCTACAGCTTTCCTGGCCTGGCCATCGCTGCCGCCCCGGAGGCCGCCGACCGTCCCGCGCTGAGCATCCAGGGCTCGAACACGGTCGGCGCCAAGCTTGCGCCCATGCTGATCGCCGGTTTCTTCGAGAGCCAGGGCCTGCGGGACGTCCGCATCGCCCCCGCTGGGCGTGAGAACGAACAGCGCATCAGCGCCACCGCCGCCGATGGCCGGGTGGTATTTGCGGAGGTGGCTGCACATGGTACCGGCACCGGCTTCGCCGGGCTGAAAGATGCCAGCGCCGACCTGGCAGCCGCCTCGCGCCCCATCAAGCAAAGTGAACTGGATGCCCTGGCCGAGCTGGGCGACCTGCGTAGCACCAAGGCGGAGCAAGTCATTGCCATCGACGGCTTGGCGATTATCGTCCATCCGGACAACCCGCTGAGCACTCTGACCGTCGCTCAGGTGGCGCAGCTGTTCGCAGGCGAAGTGAGTAACTGGCGTGAACTGGGTGGTGCCGATATCGCCGTCAAGCTGTTTGCCCGCGATGATCGCTCGGGCACCTACGACACCTTCAAGGAACTGGTGCTCGGCAGCCAGGACAAGACACTCGCCTTGCGTGCACGACGCTACGAATCCAACGACCAGCTTTCACTGGATGTCAGCAAAATACCTGGCGCCATCGGCTTCGTCGGCCTCGCCTCGGTGGGTTCAGCCAAGCCGCTGGCCATTGCCGACGGCGATTCGCAACCCATGGCGCCCACCAGCGCATCGATCGCCACCGAGGACTATCCGCTGTCGCGCCGGCTATTTCTCTATGCGCGTCCCGGCGAGCAGTCCGCCCAGTTGCAGGCGTTCATCGCCTATGTGCATGGTGCAACCGGCCAGGCCATCGTCGAGCGATCCGGCTATGTGGCGCAGTCCATCAGGGCGATAAAGATGGCGGTGCAAGCCGACATGCCGCCGACCTATCAGCAGTTGGCCAGGGAAGCCCAGCGGCTCACGGTGAATTTCCGCTTCGACCAGGGCAGCGCACGTCTCGACAACAAGGCCCGGCGCGATATCGACCGGCTCGTCGCCTACCTCAACGCCAACGGCAAGCGCATGAGCGCCGCGACGCTGGTGGGTTTCGGCGACCCCAGAAGCGACCCGGCGCGCACCACTTTGCTGTCCAAGCTGCGCGCCATGGCCGTGCGCAGCGAGCTGGCGCGTGGCGGCATTCTCGTGAAGGAAATCACCGGGTTGGGCGATGAACTTCCAGTGGCCTCCAACCAGGGTGCCGGACGTTTGAAGAATCAACGCGTGGAAGTCTGGGTTTACTAGTGTGGCGTTTCGTAAATAAGGATCATATTTATCGGGCTAACGTCTTGGCTGCACGGCTGACGCTCACCAAGATGTCATCGGCCTTTCGATGCCAGCGGAAGGGTCGAGGGTTGGCGTTGTGGGTAGCCAGGTAGTACTCAATTGAGCCGGCAACAATTTCTACATCACCCCAGAAGAGAGCGCGCACGATCTGGAACACAGGCGCGCAATCAACACTGTTAATCCCCCCTTAATCCTCCTCCTTGAAAATCCACAGTTATAAAAAACGGCCGTATTTATGACTGCTGACCAAGGTCAATCGCTCGTATTGGTCGTTCGTCATAATCCCCGCTTGGCTTGAAGACGGTTTGCGGACCGACGAGACATAAGCGAACTGGATTACGGGCGCCATATTTGAATTCGCGTAAGGGAACATCAATGAAGCATTGGCAGCGCAACATCCTTGTTTTGGCCGTAGGCGGCGTTGCCCTAGCTTTCGCCATTAGTCAGGCGTTACCGCACTTGCGCACGGTCAGTAGCGACACGACGGTTGATATCAACGACGCCGCGCTCATTGCGCGCGGTGAATATGTGGCCCGTACGGCTGATTGCGTGGCCTGCCACACGAAGCTTGGGGGCAAGCCCTTCGCCGGCGGTCTGCCGATGTTGACGCCCTTGGGCGCCATCTATTCCACCAACATTACGCCAGACCGCGAAACCGGCATTGGTGGATACTCCTTCGACGACTTCCTGAATGCCACCAAGCACGGTGTACGAAGGGACGGGAGCGCGCTGTACCCGGCCATGCCGTATCCTTCCTACGGCATCATGCCGGATGAAGACATCGTAGCGATGTACGCCTACTTCATGTCGGCCGTAGAGCCTGTCAGACAGGCCAACAAAACGAGCGAGCTACCACCTGTGCTCAACTGGCGCTGGCCGCTGGCCTACTGGCAGGCCCTATTCGCTTCGGAGCGTGATTTCATCCCCGAGACGGACGACCCAATACTCACCCGCGGTCAATACCTGGTCGAAGGCCCGGGGCATTGTGGCTCCTGCCACACGGAACGTGGCATCGGCTTCCAGGAAGTGGCGCTGTCGAACGCCGATTCGGATGAATACCTCAGTGGCGCCATCATTGATGGTTGGCGCGCCAAGAGCCTGCGCGGCGAGCACCGCGGCCTGGGTACCTGGAGTACCGACGAGTTGGCTGACTTCTTCAGGACCGGCCGTACCGAAACCACCGCCGCCTTCGGTGCCATGGCCGAAGTGGTCGAGCACAGCACGCAGTACATGACCGACGAAGACGTGCAGGCCATGGCGGCTTACCTGAAAACCCTCAGCCCCGCGCCAGGCAAGGAAGTCATGCTGCCAGCCAAGCAGGACGTCACCACCGCGAAGCTTCTGGATGGCGTCTACGACTCCCGCGGCGCCCTGCTGTACGTCGAGTATTGCCAGGTCTGCCATCGCGCCGATGGCAAAGGCGTGCCGCGCATCTTTCCCGCCCTAGACGGCAACAGCGCAGTGTATTCCCGGTATCCGGACTCCGTACTGCAGATCACGCTCAGCGGTGGACGGATGCCCGACACGCCGCATGACCGCATGGCCTTTTCCATGCCGGCATTCGACACACTCGCCGATGCCGATATCGCGGAAGTCGTGAATTTCATCCGCAACAGCTGGACCAACCAGGCCAACGAGGTGACCGTGGACGATGTCGTCGACATGCGCGTGTTCCTGAGCAAAAAGCCTCGCGTTGGAACCGATCTTCCGCCGGACCTAAGCGTGACCCATGCGGGGCAAGGAGTACATGGTGAATAATCCATTTTCGATCGTTTTTGCCCGGTGCGGCGTCGGCCATGCGCGCCGCATTGCCCTCCCCCTCACGGCGGCAATAGTGGTTGGCATCACGACAAGCGCCTGCTCCAAGCAGGACCCAATCGAACGCAACGCGGCCCAGTACGACCTGGTCACCCTGGACGATGCCAACCAGAAGATCGGCCACTATACCATTCCGCAGGATACCGCGATCGTCGACGAACCAAACGCCGATCAGATTTTCTATGGCAAGCGCTTGCTCAATGAAACCAAGCGTCTGCTGCCGGAGCATGTCGGCGCAGCCATGAACTGCAACAGCTGCCATATCGCCCAAGGCAAGATCCCGCTAGGCGATCCCTACATCAACAGCTACAACTTCTATCCGCGTGTTATGCCGCGGGCGGGCAAGGAAGTCGACCTGCAAGCACGCATCAACGGCTGCTTCCAGCGTTCGATGAATGGCAAGCCGCTGCCGCGCGAGTCAGAGGAAATGAAGGCGATGGTCGCCTACATGAAGTGGCTCGCTCAGAACACGCCCAAAGATCAGTTGGTGGACATACGCAACGCCGGCGTCATTGACGAGACGCTGGTGCCCGATCCGCAGCACGGCGAACAGATCTATTACGCCCAGTGCGCCACCTGCCATGGCGACAATGGCGAGGGCATGAAGGACAACCGCGGCGACATCGTCTTCCCGCCATTGTGGGGTGAGGAATCCTTCAACATCGGTGCCGGCATGGCGCGCACCTACAAAGCGGCCGCCTTCGTCAAATACAACATGCCCATGGGTATTCAGACCAAGGGCCTCTGGGGGCATGGCAACGTCCTGTCCGATCAGGACGCCGTGGACGTCGCGGAGTTTTTCACGCACAAGCCGCGCCCCGACTTTCCCGGCAAGGTCAATGATTGGCCAAACAGGCCGAAGCCCAAGGATGCCCGCTACTAACGGCTGCTGAAACGACTGGCTCAGCAGCGGACATTCTGAGCAATCGAGCCTCGAGCCCGCGTTCCTGGCGCCAGCTGTGCCTTGAAAAACATCAAGGCCGCAGCTTGTCCAAACCGCGCTAACCGGCCCACTAGGCATCCAAGATCCTCACGCTCGCAAGGATTTTCTCTTAATCACCCTCTCCAGTCTTTTATCCTTATGATCGTGAGGATTAATAATGAAAATTACACTCGGTTCCGCCTCGGACATTGGCCCTCTCGTGCGCGCTACGCGCAAGGCACTTGGACTGCGTCAGGACGATACCGCAAGCACGATAGGCGTCAGCGAAAACTTCCTGGGCAAGATGGAGCGCGGCGATGACTCGGTGCAATGGAGCAAGTTGTTTCAGGTGCTGGACCAGTTGGGCATACGCCTCACCGCCGAGCTGCCGGGGAGCACGACGGTGGATCCTGCATCATTAAGATAACTTCGCGCGAAGATTAGTTCGGCGAGCCAGTCAGACGGGAGGCGTGACGGCTTATCACCGCTCGCGTTACAAGTTCGGCATGTGACGCCAGCCGCCTTCAGGCGGCCCCACTACTTGCCCCTTTGAGGGGCTGGCAGGATCTCAGAGCGAGCTTGCTCGCGAGCGCTTCAAAGCCAGCCCTCTGTTCCTTTCTCAGCGGCTACGCAGCGCCTCGCGCGGCACGTACTTGCCCAGCTCGTGCCTGGCGATTGCCACACGGTGCACTTCGTCCGGACCGTCGGCCAGACGCAGGGTGCGCTGCATGGCGTACCAGTGCGCCAACGGGAAATCCTCGGAAACGCCGGCACCGCCATGGATCTGGATCGCGCGATCGATGACCTTCAGCGCCACATTGGGCGCGACCACCTTGATCTGAGCGATCTCGCTGGCGGCAATCTTGTTGCCTACCGTGTCCATCATGTAGGCCGCGTTGAGCGTCAGCAGGCGCGCCATGTTGATCTCGATCCGGCATTCGGCAATGTGATCGAAGTTGGCACCCAGGCGCGCTAGCGGCTTGCCGAACGCCGTGCGGCTGACCGAACGCTCGCACATCAGCTTCAGCGCCCGCTCGGCGACACCGATTGAACGCATGCAGTGGTGAATGCGTCCAGGGCCGAGGCGACCCTGAGCGATCTCAAAACCACGACCTTCGCCAAGGATGACGTTCTCATAGGGCACGCGAACGTTTTCCAGCAGCACTTCGGCATGGCCATGGGGAGCGTCGTCGTAGCCGAACACCGGCAGCGGACGCAGCACCTTGAGACCGGGCGCATCCATCGGCACCAGAATCATCGAGTGCTGCTGGTGACGTGGCGCCTCCGGGTTTGTCAGCCCCATGAAGATCATTACCTTGCAGCGTGGGTCGCAGGCGCCCGAAGTCCACCACTTGCGGCCGTTGATCACCCACTCGTCACCCTCGCGAATGGCGCGGGCCTGCATGTTGGTGGCGTCCGAGGAGGCCACGCCCGGCTCGGTCATGCCGAAGGCCGAGCGGATCTCGCCACGCAGCAAGGGCTCGAGCCACTGCTGCTTCTGCTGCTCGCTGCCATAGCGCACCAACACTTCCATGTTGCCGGTATCGGGCGCCGAGCAGTTGAAGGCCTCCGGGCCGAGCCCCGAGCTGCCCATGATTTCCGCCAGCGGCGCGTATTCTGTGTTGGTCAGGCCGGCGCCCAGCTCGGATTCCGGCAGGAACAGGTTCCACAGCCCTTCGGCCCTGGCCTTGGCCTTCAACTCCTCGACAATGGCGGTGGGTTGCCAGCGATCGCCCTCGCTCACCTGCTGGTGGAAAACCTTCTCGGCGGGGTAGACATGCGCGTCCATGAACGCCTGAACACGCTCACGCAGCTCTTGAACCTTGGGGGAATAGGCGAAATCCATGGGGCAACCTTCTCTACATTGGACGATGTAACGAAATGCTAATGCAGGGACGATGATTTACCTACGCTATTTTCCTCGTGTATAAACATTCATCACCGATATATGATCGGCACGAAAGGACCCAGCCGGAGAGCGTGCGGACATGAACCTGAACAAGGTCGATCTCAACCTGTTTATTGTCTTCGATGCCATTTACACCGAAGCCAACCTGACCCGCGCCGGGCAGATCGTCGGCATCACCCAACCCGCCGTTTCCAATGCCCTCGCGCGGCTGCGCGATACCTTCAACGATCCGCTGTTCGTGCGCACCGCACAGGGCATGGTGCCAACGCCGATGGCGCAGAACATCATCGGCCCTGTGCGCAACGCATTGCAGTTGCTGCGCGTGTCGGTACAGGAAAGTCGCACCTTCAACCCGCTGCAGGCGAACAAGACCTTCCGCATCAGCATGACCGACCTCACCGAAGCGGTGGTCTTCCCTCCCCTGTTCCAGCGCCTGCGCCGCCTGGCGCCGAACGTGAAGATCGAGAGCATGCTGGCCAAGCGCCGCGAAACCACCAAGGAACTGGCCGCAGGGCGACTGGATTTTGCCATGGACGCGCCGCTCAACACCGATCCGCAGGTGCGTCACGTCAAGCTGCTGGAAGACAACTACGTTTGCGCCATGCGCCACGGGCATCCGCTGGCCAAGGACAAACTGAGCGTCGAGGAGTACCTGTCGTTGTCCCACGTGCACATTTCCAGCCGTCGCAGCGGCCTGGGCATGGTCGACCTGGCGCTGGGCAAGATGGGCCTGCAGCGCAAGATCGCCCTGCGTTCGCAGCATTACATGATGGCCACTCAGGTGATCCAGCACACCGACATGGCGGTGACGGTGCCCGAGCGCTTCGCTCGCCGCCACAACCTGCACCAGGCCGCCCTACCAGTGGACATTCCGCCGCTGGAGACACACATTTACTGGCACGAAAGCACCGACCAGGACCCCGCCAACCGCTGGATGCGCGAGCAGATGATCGAGATCGCGCAGCAGGTCACTGCGCAGGCACAACGAGCCGAAGGCGGCCTCGATTGAACCAAGACATTCAGGACACCCATCAAGATGCCTAAAGCCATGGCCCGCCATATTCTGGTGAAGACTGAAGCCGAAGCCGCACAGTTGAAGAAACGCATCGCCAATGGCGAGGCCTTCGACGTGCTGGCGAAGAAATATTCAACCTGCCCGTCGGGCAAGAAAGGTGGTGACCTCGGCGAGGTTCGTCCGGGCCAGATGGTGCGCAGCATCGATCAGGTCATTTTCAAGAAGCCGCTGCGCGAGGTGCACGGCCCGGTGAAAAGCCAGTTCGGCTATCACCTGGTACAGGTTTTCTACCGGGACTGATAGCGCTCCAGCTGCATCTCCCGCAGGCGGCTAAGAGTGCGGCGAAACGGAAAGGCCAGGTAGCCGTCCGTGTAGAGCTCTTCCATGGGTACCTCGGCCTCGACGTACAACGGCACCCTCCGGTCGTAACACTCGTCCACCAGTGCGATGAAACGGCGGACGGCATCGTCGCGCCGCGCGAGCTGCGGCAACTGGCGGTCGCCAGCCTTCACCTGCTGCGCCGCATCTTCGGTCCCGCGGGCAATGCGCCCTTCCCTTTGCTCGCCGCCCAACGCGGGGACTTCGCCGAGAAGAATCAGCGGGAAGCGGTCGCACAGCTCGATGAAGTCCAACGCCGCGAAGGATTGCTCGCACAGATCGGCGAAGCGGCACCAGATCACCGAATCGCAATGCCGTACCACCGACAGCGGCCGCCGACCAAGCATCAGGGGCTCCTGGCTGATGGCGCCATCGGACAAGCTCTCGAAGACCTTCACCAGCACACTGGGCGTGCCTGTTTCTCGAACCCAGTAGCGCTGACACTGCGCACCGGGACGCAGACGGTGATCGGCGCCGCCGTCCACATCGACCACATCCATATGTCGCTCGATGGCTTCGATCGCTGGCAGGAAACGTTCGCGATTGAAGCCATCGGCATACAGCTGGCTCGGTGGCTGGTTGGAGGTCGCGACAATGACCATGCCGTGCTCGAACATCACCTGGAACAGCCTCCCCAGAATGATCGCGTCGCCGATATCGCCGACGAACAGCTCGTCGAAGCAGAGCACGCGAATGTCTTGGCTCAGTTCCCTTGCGAGCGCCTGCAGCGGATCGGCGGTCCCATTGAGCTGGAACAGCCGCTTGTGCACCCAGCGCATGAAGTGATGAAAATGCTGACGGCGCGACGGCACCTGCAAGCTGCCGTGAAACATGTCCATCAGCCAGGTCTTGCCGCGCCCCACCGGGCCCCACAGATAAACGCCACGCGGAGATATTTCCAAGCCTTCGTCATGCAGTACTTCATGACAGCACTGCAACCGCTCGACGGCGATCGATTGAGCCGCATCGCTGACGAAACCCTTGTCGGCGATAGCCTGTCGATACAGGGCAAGTGGGGACGCTTGTTTCATGGGGGCTGACCGAAGCAGAAAAGGCACGATGGTAGCGCAGCGCTCCAGGGCTGACGTCACCTGACTAGGACACCACGGCTTTCATCAGCATGCCGGCCTGCTGGCAAAGCTCTTCGAGCAAGGCCTCCTGAGCCGGTGCTGTCGATTCCTGTGTTCGTTCCAGGGCATAAAGCGGCACCTGGATCGAGGGCTCCAGCAGGCGCGCCTGAACCTTTTCATCGCCAGCAAGGGCCGTCAGCGGGTCTACAAGGGCCAGCCCCTGCCCCGCTGCCACCAGTGATCGCGCCAACTGATAGGTCTGCACCCAGGTATCGATATGCGGCGGTGGATCGAGCTCCTCCAGGTGCCCGCGCAACAAGCCGCCAAGGGCATCGCGGGTATCCAGACCTATCAGCGGCGCGCCGGCCAGTTCCTGCAACCGCAAGGGCTGCGTCAGTTCCGTTGCGCTCCACCAGTTGGCCGGAGCGATCACCATCATCTGCCCCTGCGCGAGTACCTGACGGCTCAGTCCCGGATGCTCCACCGCCTGTAGCGTCAGCCCCAGATCGGCTTCGCGCATCAGCAGCGCCTGGACGATTTCCGCGGTGTGCTGGGTGGCGAGCTGGCACGGCGTATTGGCGAAGCGCTGCCGCCAGCGCTGCAATGCCTGGGGAATCAGCGCCTGGGCCAGCGCCGGGGTGCAGATCAACCGCAACGCACGCTCTTCCCCTCGGCCAAGGTTGCCAGCCAAGCGCCTGAGTCGTTGCAGATCGGCCGCCAGGCGCTCGCTTTCCTGCTGCAGGATTCGCGCTTCGGCGGTGGGCTGCAACTTGCCGCGCACACGACTGAACAGCGCGAAACCCAGCTGTTGTTCGGCATGTTTGAGGATCTTGCTCGCAGCCGGTTGCGAGATATGCAGCAGTTGGGCCGCCGCCGTCAGGCTACCGGTCTGCAGAATGGCCTGGAAGAGTTCGATATGACGAAGGCGCATGGGCAATTTCCCTGAATCAGGTCAGCTGAAGCATAACCCCAGGTTATGGGTTGCCCTCAACCTTTCATTAGCCGCTTCGCTGACGCACCCCTAGTCTTCTGTCATCACTTTCACGGAGCGGCATGATGCGAATTGCGGTAATCGGCGGCGGCGTCATCGGCCTGACCACAGCCTATGCGCTGGTACGCCAGGGGCATCAGGTCGAGCTGATCGAAAAACGCGACCAGGTGGCGATGGAGACCAGCTTCGCCAACGGCGGCCAGCTCAGTTACCGATACGTTTCGCCGCTGGCCGATGCGGGCGTGCCGTTGCAAGCGCTTGGCTGGATGCTCAAGGGCGACCAGGCACCCCTGCGCTTCCGCCCACGCATGAGCATGCAGCAATGGCGCTGGTGCATGCGTTTTCTGCTCGCCTGCCGCCGCTCGACCAACAAGCGCAACGGCGCGCATCTGTTGCGCCTGGCGCTGCATAGCCAGCAGGTATTGCGCGACTGGCGGGAACAGGACGGACTGGACGGCTTCGCCTGGCGCGCCAACGGCAAGCTGGTGATCTATCGCAGCCGTGCCAGTCTGGACAAGGCAGCAAAGGGGTTGAGTAACGATGGCAGCCAGCAGCTGCTCGATGCCAACCAATGTGTGACTACCGAACCCGCTTTGCAGCCACTGGCCGATGCGCTGCAAGGTGGCATCTATTCGCCCGGCGACGAGGTCGCCGATTGTCATCTGTTCTGCCTCCAACTGCTGGAGCGGCTCAGCCAATCGCCGAACTTCCGCCTGCACAGCGGCCAGGAGGTCGACGCATTGCGCCGGGAGCATGGACGGATACGCGCGGTGCAGCTCGGCCATGACGAACTGGCCGTGGATCACCTGGTGATCGCCGCCGGTGCCGCCAGCGTGGCCTTGTTGCGACCGCTCGGCATCGAGTTGCCGATCTATCCGCTCAAGGGCTACAGCCTGACCATGCCGCTCAGCGACCAGACGGGAATCCCCGACACCAATGTCACCGACTACGATAACAAGGTCGTTTATGCGCGCCTCGGCGACCAGTTGAGAGTTGCCGCCATGGTCGATATCGGCGGCTGGGACGCCAACCTCGACCAGGGACGGATCAGCATGCTGCAGGACCTGGCCAGCAAGACCTTCCCCGCCGCGGGCGACTACCGCCGTGCCACCCAGTGGGCCGGCCTGCGTCCCGCAACGCCGGAAGGCACACCACTGCTGGGGGCTGCCGGTATCGACAATCTGTGGCTCAATGTCGGTCACGGCAGCCTCGGCTTCACACTGGCCTGCGGCAGTGCCGATGTACTCTGCGGGCTGATCGATCAGCAGCACCCCGTCATTGCGCTGGACGGGCTGTCCCTTGTTTCCTGACTACAACACGAGAGGTTCTGGAATGACCTTGCAACGCATCAATAGCAACGAACGCATGTCCGCCGCCGTCACCTTCGCCAATCTGGTGTTTCTCGCCGGGCAGGTGCCGGACGACCGCAGCGAGGATGTCGCCGGGCAGACCCGGCAGGTGCTGGCGAAGATCGACAACCTGCTGGCTGCGGCCGGGTCCGACCGTTCGAAGATGCTTAGCGCACAGATCTGGCTGAAAGACATCGAAGCCGACTTCGCGGCGATGAATAGCGTCTGGAGCGAATGGTTGCCGGCCGGTTGCGCACCGGCGCGAGCAACCGTCGAGGCGCGCCTGGCCTCGGCGGACGTGCTGGTGGAGATCATGGTGATCGCAGCCAGCGCCTGAACGAGCACCAGCACCGGCGCGACAGCGAAGCCGCATGAGCCTCGCCGTTGCGCCGGAGACATGAATGCACCCCTGTTTCACCAATAACAACAACATGAGAGGGATTCGACGATGAACCAGAGTATCCGTATCGGCCTGCTGGGTTGCGCCCTGGCGGGCTCGCTGGCTGCGACCACTAGCGTGGCCCAGGAACGTTTCGTCACCATCGGCACCGGCGGCCAGACTGGCGTCTACTACACCGCCGGCCAGTCGGTATGCCGCCTGCTCAACCGCGTCGAAGTACAGCCGGCGATCAAGTGCAACGCACCTTCCACCGCCGGCAGCGTGACCAACATCGTCTCGCTGAAAAACGGTGAGTACGAGCTTGGTTTCATCCAGTCCGACCATCAGCACAAAGCGCTGCAAGGGCTCGCGCCGTTCGACAAGGACGGTCCTATCGATGAACTTCGGGCGGTGTTCTCTCTGCAGACCGAAATCCTCACAGTAGTCGCCCGCGCCGACAGCGGTATCGAGACGGTCGATGATCTCAAGGGCAAGCGTGTGAACATCGGCGTACCGGGCTCCGGTAGCCGCGACACCTTCGACGAGGTAATGAAGGCCAAGGGCTGGCGCAATGCCGACTTTGCCCTGGCCGGCGAGCTCAAGCCGGCGGAAATGGCTTCGGCGCTGGGCGACAACAACCTCGACGCCATCACCTACGTGGTCGGCCATCCCAGCGGCGCGATCCAGGAAGCGCTGACCAACGTCGAGGCCAGGTTGATTCCGGTCAGAGGCGCGGAAATCAAGAAGCTGCTACAGAGCGCCAGCTACTACACCGCTGCCGAGATTCCAGCCGGTCTCTATCCAGGTGTAGATTCAGCGGTGCCTTCGATCGGCGGCAAAGCGGTGCTGGCGGCTACCACCAAGACTGATCCCGAAATCGTCTACCAACTGGTCAAGGCCGTGTTCGACAACCTTGAACGCTTCAAGCGCCTGCATCCCGCCTTCGCCGACCTCGAAGCCAAGGACATGATCCGCGTCGGTCTCACCGCACCACTGCACGAAGGGGCCGAGCGATTCTACAAGGAGAAAGGCTGGCTCTGAACGGGTAGGATCTCTGTTGACGTTTCGGTCGCGGCTCGCGACGAAACGTCAAACAGGCCCTAGAACAAACTTCATGAGTGGCACTCCTTAGCCGGGTACATGGGGATGCTGCACCCGCATGGAACCGCTGACTCGCGACTTTGCAGCTACGAGGCAGCCTGTCGTTCAGCCTCCAGCTCTCCAGCGCCGTTTCCGGCTCTTCGAGCGCATGGCTCACCAGCTCCCATACGGAATGCCGAAGCGTTCGATGTAACGCTTGGAAGCTTCAGATAGTGGGTAGTAGTGACCATTGGATTGGCCCTGGTGTGGCCCTAACGGCTCTACTTCAGCCTGGCCGCGGGCCACCTTGATCGGACGGTAGCAGCTATCCCAGGCCCAGACTTGTATGACGCCGCCCGGCGCGAGGCCAAGGATCAAGGCTGCGGAATAACTGGACGGCTCGTCGGGATGCTCGGGGCAGCGCCGAGCGGTGGCATCGTGCATCACCTGTCGGGCTTCATCCGGTATGTCCACCCAGGCGCGGTATGTCCGCTCTTCCACTATCGACTGCCAGCGGACGAATACCCGGCGCGGCAATGCCGCGCCGATCACAGGCATACCACCGACACCCACCCGCCTCCAGCCCCGTGCGGACTCCGTCCCATCCTCGGGTTGGGAAGTGGACGCACCCCCGGAATTGACCCGTCGGATCAATTTGCCTTGCACATCTTCAACGGCGGCGGTTTCAACCCACACAGTCATGTAGGGCGGTGCGGAGAAGCCCAACTGCCACCAGCGTGCATGCGGGTCTCCTTCACCCGACAGCGGGTCCATGGCCTGACAGCCGGTCACGAACATCACACCCAGCAAGGTCAGAACAAATTTCATGAGTGGCACTCCTTAGCCGGGTACATGGGGATGCTGCACCCGCACGGCATCCGCCGTGGGGGCATTGATGTAGAACAGCTTCATGCTGGTTCGCGGAGACTGGCCCTGCAACCGTAAAGGTGAGTTCCAGTGCGCGGAGACATGGATATAGCGCAGCTTGAGCAGTGTCTCTTCGCTGGCCGTGGTGCTGTAGTCGCCTGAAACAAAACGGTCGCACAGAGGCTGGAGCTCTGACGGGATGGAGTAGTTCGGGTCGTGCTCATCGATCACGTCGAACTGCACCCCCTTCTGCCTGGCCAATTCATACATGACCCGCAAATACACCCGCGATAACTCGCCACGCACCAGCCGCTTGAGCTGCAAGGCGGCATAGACCCGCTTTTGCCGGGGGCCGTTGCGGTCCTGCGGGTCCGGCTCCAGCAGCATCGGCTCTGGCGTCACGACTTCGAGCATGTCCTCCGGCCAGCCGTTGGCTATCCATTGCGCCCGCGCTTCGAGCGCGTCGCGATAGATGGAGGTGGTCTGCACATCGGTGTGCTCCCACACCGTCAGTGCTTGCATGGGGCTGACCAGCAGGCATTCTTCCGCTTGTGCGTGGTAGCCGCCGCCGATATCCGAATGGACGCCGGGCAGAACGATTTCCAGGTGATCGGGTTTGACGTGACTCAATGGAAAGTTGGCGCGATGCTCGTCACGGGCCACCAACTGGACCACGTTGGGAAACAGCCGGCGCGGCAGATGCAGGTTCAGACCGGGGATGGTGGCACTGCGCACATTGCCCAGATTGTCCAGCCCGCCCACCGCCGCCACGGTATCGAACAGGCCGATAAACCCCATATGGATATCGCGGTGGTACTGGTCGATGAAGAAGCGGCTGAAGCCGTTCCCCGAACTAGGAATAACCTCCCTCAGCGGCCCTCGGCCACCCAGTACGACCTCGTTGGCAAAGTGCCGGGCAGCCGCTGCGCCCCGACTGAAGCCAAACACATCGAAGGTAAGGGAAGTAATCTTGATGTCTGGGTTTTGATTCAAGAAAAGATTGAGACGTACCTTGATCTCGACAAAGGCGCCATACACCCGCGCGGCGATGCCCGTTTCACCACGCCCAAGCCCGGCACCAAGAAGACTGTCTTCCCCTCCCGTTCGAGTGCCGATGCCTTCGATATAAATCTTGAGGCGCCCCTGTTTCTGTTCTCCGGCGCCCTCCGGGGTTGGCGACTCAGCATAAAGCTCTCTCAGCTTGTGAATATTGCTGACATCGTTGCCATAGCTGCTGTCCGGGTCGCTCATGTAGGGCTTGCAACTGGGATCCAGATCCTCTGGTTCAACCGGATGCTGTGCACCACAAAGAATACCCGTCGCGGTATTGCCAGCGTTGTTGCCGGTGCCATCGAAGAACACTGCGATACGCATCGCGACGGGCGTCTTCAGGTCGGGCCTGGGCGGTGGTGCTTGCTCGGTAGCAGCTGGCCAGGCGGAGCCGGCTGATGAAACAGCCGCATCAGACTCCAATCCGGTATTCCTTCTGGAGCGCCGGTTCACCAGCGGTGGGTTGGCCAGGGCCGGCCGGCAAACACTGGGCATCACATGGTTGCAGGCCTTTTCCCAGTCGCTTTTTCCACTCATCGCTTGTCATCCTTCCATTGGATTGTTTTCAGTTCCATTGCCGCCGATGTAAAAAGCGGCGACATACCGAGGCATTATCAACCCAGCACCGAAGCACTGCCGTGACAAGACCCTCGGATCACATTTCTAGCCTGGAACAGTCGCGACCATCTCCAAAGTCAGGCGAACTCGAGAGCAAAGCTCTGTTTCGAGCCCGGTATCAATGGCTCTGGTCTCTTCATTCGCGGCTCGCGACGATGCGGCAACAGCCCCTACAATGCGCGGCTGCAAACCAGGGGAGCAAGCGGTGCTAACCACAGATGTCACCATTATCGGCGCCGGCGCCGCCGGTCTGATGTGCGCCTTCAGCGCCGCCGCACGCGGACGCCGGGTCCTGCTGCTGGATCACGCGAACAAGGCCGGCAAGAAGATCCTCATGTCCGGTGGCGGACGCTGCAACTTCACCAACATGTACACCGAGCCGGCCAACTTCCTGTCCGGCAACCCGCACTTCTGCAAGTCGGCGCTGGCCCGCTATACCCAATGGGACTTCATCGAGATGGTCGCCCGGCACGGCATTCCCTATCACGAGAAGAAGCTCGGCCAGCTGTTCTGCGACAACAAGGCCAGCGACATCCTGAACATGCTGCTGGACGAATGCGCACAGGCGGGCGTCGAACTGCGGCTGGATACCCGGATCGAGGCCGTGGAAAAAGACGCGCAAGGCTATGCGCTGCAGACCAGCCTCGGACCGATACGCTGTGCCTCGCTGGTGATCGCCACCGGAGGCCTGTCGATCCCGACGCTGGGCGCGAGCGGCTTCGGCTATCAACTGGCGCGCCAGTTCGGCCACAGAGTGCTGCCCACACGCGCCGGGCTGGTGCCCTTCACCATCACCGAACCGCAGCTCAAGGCCATCTGTGGCGAGCTGTCGGGTACTTCGGTGGAGGATTGCCTGGTGAGTTGCAACGGTCAGAGCTTTCGCGAAAACATCCTGTTCACTCACCGTGGCCTGTCCGGGCCGGCGATTCTTCAGGTGTCATCCTACTGGAAGGCCGGCGACACCATCGAAATCAACCTGCTGCCACATCTCGATCTCGTCGAATGGCTCACCGAGCAACAACGTGAGCGCCCCAACAGCGAGCTGAAGACGATTCTCGGCGAGCTGTTTACCCGCAAGATGGCCGGCCTGCTTGCCGAACACTGGTTCAGCTCGAAGACGCTCAAGCAGTACGCCCCGAGCGAACTCGAACAAATCGCAGGAAAGCTCTCCGCCTGGCAACTGGTGCCCTCCGGCACCGAAGGCTATCGCACTGCTGAAGTCACCCTGGGCGGAGTGGATACGCGCGAGGTGTCATCCAAGACCATGGAATCGCAGAAATCGCCTGGTCTGTACTTCATCGGCGAAGTACTGGACGTGACGGGTCATCTCGGCGGGTTCAACTTCCAGTGGGCCTGGGCTTCCGCTTATGCGGCGGCGCAATACGTGTAGGACCGAATCATTCGACCGATGACCAACTCCTCTTCGGGAAAGCTGTCGGTCAACGTCAGTGCAAGCAGGACACCCAGGATCGGAAACTGCAGCTTCACTGCTGCCCGAGGCGCTTCATCCCTCAGGCGAAGCGCCACGTCGCACGGCGATGCTTATTGTCCGGTGCCAGTGCCGCCGGTATTGGGCGCTGTACCGCTGCCCGAGCCGCTGCCGTTATCCGCTGGCGGCGTGCTTACCCCGCCACCAGTGCCATTGTCCATGGTGCTGTTGCCGCTGGAGGTACCCATTCCAGGTGTGGGTTCGTTGGTCTCAGGCACCATGACGTCGTCCGCAGGGACGGATGGCTGCTCGGTGGTGGGTGGCGGCGGAGTCACTTCACGTTCAGCCTCTTCGTCCGGGCCGCAACCGATCAGCATCAGAGCGAGTACGGGCGGTAGCAAGTAGGTCATGCGCATGGTTGGTCTCTCCTGCATAGTGGGCCGGCGACTGGCCGGCAAAGTACTGGATTCATCAGATCCACAGGAGCGTTGACCTTGTATTCGAGCAAGAGTGCCACGCGTGTGCAGCACGGACGCTACCCACTCGGCGTACAGATTCCCACCCGCCGCGCGTTGGCGCCGTGATCGGGCAACAGGCACCAGAGTTCCTCAAAGCAGCCTTCGGCGCTGAACGAGCGTTGCAGGTCAACCGCCGCTTTGGGTCTGCTGAAGCCGTAACCCTGGGCGTAACGGCACCCGGCGTCGATCAGGAACTGCATATGCTCGGGACGCTCCACCCCTTCGGCGATCACTTCCAGCCCAAGACTTTGCCCGAGGCCGATGATCGCCCGGCTGATAACCGCCGCGTCCGCATCCTCGGGCACCTCGGCGATGAAGCTGCGATCGACCTTGAGTAGATGCAGCGGAAAGCGCTTCAGGTAGCCGAGCGAACAGTAGCCCGTGCCGAAATCATCCAGTGCCAGACGTACACCGAGATCGGCGATCTGCTGCAGCGTGGCCATCACCGTATCGCTGTGCTGCATCAGCAGAGTTTCAGTGATCTCCAGCACCAGCCTGGTGGGCGCCAGCCCCGTTTCGTCCAGTATCGCGATCAGACCGTCGGTGAAGTCGGGCTGTTGCAACTGGCGAATCGACAGATTGACCGAGCAGTAGAGCTGCGTCTGGCCTAGCAACTGCCAGCAGCGCACCTGATGGCAAGCCTCGCGCAGCACCCACTCGCCGACCCGGACGATCTCCCGCGATTCCTCCAGTATCGGAATGAACTCCTGCGGGCCGATCAGTTGCCCGTCATGCTGCCAGCGCAACAGCGCTTCCACCCCCACCAGATACGGCCGTCCGTTCTCGAGGCGGCAGATGGGTTGGTAATGCAGCACGTACTCCTCGCGCGCCACCGCTAGGGACAGCGCGCTTTCCAGGTCCAGCCGGCGCTGCGCGCTGCCGCGTAGACCGTCGAAATACAGCGAGAACTGGTCCTTGCCGGCATTCTTCGCGCGGTACAGGGCAAGGTCGGCCGCTTGCAGCGCATCGAGCGGTCGACCATCGAGCCAGAGCGGTGCGATGCCGATGCTGGCACTCAGCGAGAGCGTGCGCTCGCCAAGCTGAAGCGGCTGGCGCAGCGCATCGAGCATTCGCTGCGCGACGCGCTCGGCATCCGCCGCACAGGCCAGGTCGCCCAGCAGCGCGACGAACTCATCGCCACCGAAGCGGGCCAGGTGATCGCCCGGGCGAACGCAACGAGCCAAGCGCTTGGCGACCTCCATCAGCACCAGGTCGCCAACGCCATGCCCCAGGCTGTCGTTGATCAATTTGAAGCGGTCGAGGTCAACGAACAGCAAGGCCGACTCCCGGTTGCTGGTGCGCTGCTGTGCGGCATGCAGCAACTCGTCCAGATGCAGGCGGTTGGCCAGTCCAGTCAGCGAATCGTGCCGTGCAGCATGACGCAGCCGCCCCTCGGCGGCCTTGCGCGAGCTGATATCGGTTTGCGAGCCAGCCATCCGTCGCCCGCTCCGCCGGCAATGCTCGACGACGCCGCGCACCAGTACCCACAGATAACCCCCGCAACGAGTACGGATCCGGTACTCATGAAACAGCGAATTGGTGTGCCCTTGCAGATGCGCGCTGATCGCTTCGCGCAGGCCGGACAGATCGTCCGGATGGACGCGATCGAACCAGCGATCACTGCTGCTCGTGGATTCGGCCGGCAGGCCGAGCATGTCAGTCCAGCGCTCGGATAGGTACAGCCTGTCGGCCTCTATATCCCAATCCCAGATACCGTCTTCGCTGCCGCGCAGCGCACGTGCCAGCCGAGCTTCGCTGTCTTCCAGCGCCTGGCGCTGGGCGGCACTGTAGGTGTCGATGGCGAGAATCATGTCGAAGAAGACAGCCTTGAGCAGGCTGTCGAATACCTCGCGCTGTGGCGAGTCCTCCAGCAGATGCGCAAGCATCTCTGCCAGATAGAGCCGGTATGCGCCCAGATACCACTCCAGATCGACGCCGACGCGCTGGTGGACGAGCCCCACCAAGAGGCGATCGTTCACGTAACCCCGGTCATAAGGGCCGCTCCAGAGGCGTCGGTAGTAATCGGTCTGGCTGTGCTTGAGACGCACCAGCCGCGCCTCGTCACCGAGGGTCGTGGAGAGAACGTCGAAGTTGCCCAGGTGTTCGTACAGTTTGTCGGTGAACGCCTGATGCGCCTCTTCCATCCGCGCTGCGAGCCGGTTCAACCGCTGACCGTCGCGGGCCTTCCATTGCAGAAAGCGTATACGGGTGAGAATTGCCTGGCCGCCAAGCCCAACCCGCTCGACCAGCGCCTTCAGCTCGTTTTCCATGCTCGACCTCTCCCGACTCTTTTCGAGTGCGGCCGAGATTGCCCAGCCAACCCGAGACACAGCGGCAAAGACTACAGCCGGCCGGTAATGAGTCATTGACGCAGGTCATCGACGCCACTCGCGCGGCGTCTGGAAAATCAAGCAAGCTGCTCAGACCACCCAGGCTGCGCTGAGCCCCTTCTTCAGGCGATTTCTCAGCAGAGACATCTGCTCTTTCATTCCCTCAAGCCGGACCTCATCAAGAGTCCATGCGCCTGCGGAAATATCTCCGGTTCCTCTTCCTCGATATGTACTCAAGCAGTTCCTTGCAGACATTGACGCGCCCGGAAATGCACAGTGGACGGGTCGGTCACTTTCAGGTCGGGCAGCACCAGTGAGTCGACAGCCCGGTGTTCTTCCTTGGCCTCGCGAAGGGCTCGGTCAGACACGTCAAGAGGTCTTAACCCGCTCATGGCCTTCGCTCAACATGTCAATGGCGCTCGTGGTGATTCCTTGTAGCTAACGGCCATTTCGATGCCGGCCCTGCGGTCGGCTGGTTCGTCTCGACGTTATCTGGCGTCTCAGGCGTACTCGTAAGTAGGCAACCCTGTACGGCTTTGACTCTGCAGACGCGCAATGACCGGTGACATTCCGGCTTCCAGCGCCAGATCGCGGCGAATCGAGCTGATGATCCATTCCAGCTGGATCGCGGTTTGTGCCTGTCCCTTGGATACTGCTCTCTTGATAACCTCTCGGCCATCGTTGCGCAGGACCAGCACCAGACCACCATCCGGGCGTTGAGTGATCAGGACTTCGAACTCGGGGAAAGCGGCAGTAAGAACTTGTTCAGCAATCATTGTTATGGACTCCGGTTATGTTCCAGCATCCATAGCGAGAGCAGCCTTCGTGCCAATTCACGCCACTTTAAAATCCCTAATAAATCAACAGCTTGCCAAAACAGCAGCAATTTGATGCCATGCAAAACGCATGACAAAGGGTGGCAGGGCATGCATTCTGAGCACTTCCGTCAGCCCTCAGGGCCGGCGCCAGACGCTTGCAAGCCAGGGCTGCCGTTCACGTGGCAAGCCGGCAGGCCGGTAGAAATGCTCCAGCTCGGCGAAGCCGGCTGCCATGACATGCGCTCGCCAGGTCGGCCAGTCATACCAGACGCCGTAGCGCTCGCCGCTCCAGCCCTCCTGGTTATCACCACGCGGGTTGGAACAGAACAGCACGCCACCGGGCTTAAGTGCAGCCCAGAGCTGGGCCAGCACACGCGGCAACTCTTGGCTGGGCACATGAAACAGCACGGCATTGGCGAAGACACCATCGAACTGCTGCGAAGGGAGTTGCAGTTGGAGGAGATCCTGGTGCCAGACGTCGCAGCCACTCTGCCTGGCCATCGCGACGAAGGGCTCGGCACCATCCAGACCGACTGCCAGATGCCCAAGTCGGGTAAAGGTATGCAAGTCGCGCCCGGGACCACAGCCGAGATCAAGAATACGAAACGGCGGCACTCCTTCGATGTATCGCAGCAACGCGTCGATATTCTGTGAAACATCGTGATCGCGCGTGCCTTCGCGGAATTCTTCGGCGCGCTGGCGGTAGTGATCGAGCGTACCCTCGCTGATGGTCTGTACGTCTTCTGAATCGGACATCCTGTAGTCCCTCGGCAAAGCCCATGACGAGCCTATCCCCAGGCATATCTGATGCCAATTGCCGGCCGCACAGCCATAGCGTCAATTTGCCATCTAGCACTATTACCCTAATGTCGGAAGGCTGGAGCGGTTTGCCGTGACATGATGGAAGCGCATCGCGAATCTGCAGATGTGCCGACTGATTCACGCTCCACTCACCAGCACGACCGTCCGGCTGATTCGGCTGAACTCGATCAGCATCGATTGTCGAAAAGGATGTCGCATGATTCACCATTACCCTTCTTCGAGCGTTCAGAGAAACGTCGAGAATGCATGCATGAAACAAGCAACACCCAAGGTCGTTCTCATCGTCGAAGACGAACCGCACATCCTTGATCTGCTATCCGACTTCCTCGCCGACGAAGGCTACCGGGTGCTGGCCGCAGAAAGCTCGGCCAGGGCATTCGAAATCCTCGCTACCAAGCCGCACCTCGACCTGCTGATTTCCGACTTCCGCCTTCCCGGCAACGTCTCGGGGGTGATGATTGCCGAGCCTGCGCTCAAGCTTCGGCCAGACCTGAAGGTGATATTCATCAGCGGTTACCCCATCGAGATCTACGAGTCCGGCAGCCCGATCGCGCGTACGGTACCGGTACTGGCCAAGCCGTTTTCGTTGGACTCGTTACACGGCCAGATCCAGCAACTGTTGGCTGGCTGAGCGCCAGGCAAGAACGAGAAAGCCCGCTCAATGCGTAATGCTGTTCACTTAAGCATTTGAGTCCAAGCCGGCGGTTCTAGAAAATCCGATACCAGCCCACTGGTATCGGATTTTTTATGCCCATTCAGCAGCAATTACTCGACCTCGGTGACCTCTTCAATTTCTCTGATCTGAGTACCTTCACGCAGAACATCCCTATCGAGTGGGTCGCCAGTGCGCTGAACCTTTCAGCGCAAGCCACCATAAGGCGTCGTCGCCTGCCAAGCGACCAGGTTCTCTGGTTG
>JBKEBY010000099.1:0-14998 GCA_047973445.1 Pseudomonas sp. | reverse complement strand
TTTATCCAGCATATTGCGGTAAAACGCGCCACGTTCTGCACTGTTAAGCTCGTCATAGGCCAGCGGAGTAAAGATGATCCCGGCGCTGATGCAGTTAATTCGTGCGCCACGCTTGCCCCACTTCACCGCTTCAGACATCACGCGCAGTGCATTACAACGCTTGGAAATCTGGTAGGCGTATAGGCTGTCTTCAATATCTTTCACCAGCGGCAGCTCAAGCAGCTCTTCCGGCGGTAACGTTGCCAGTTCATTCGTCTGGGCCTGAGTCAACGCATCAACGGCTAAGCGATGGCTGGACTGCGAGCCAATCACCACGCAGGAGCCGCCACGCGCAATCACCTTGCCAAACTCCTCAAAAAGTACGGCTGTGCCGTACAAATCGACCCGGAGAAGATCCTGTGCTTTGGCCTGTGAAGGGGAAAGCCCGGCCGTATGAATAACGCCTTTAATCTCACCTAACGCACAGGCTGACTTCACCAGTGACTGAACCGACTGGCGAGAGCTCACATCGACCGTCGTTGTGCTTACCTCAAAACCCGCACGAGAGAGCGTATTTTCAGCCTGCTGGGCATTTTCTGTTTTGATATCAGCCAGAAGAATATGTTTTCCGACGCTGACGCGTCGCGCAATGGCCTGTGCGATAGAGCCACTACCAATAACAACAATGACATCTTTCATTTTTATCTCTCTTTCATGATGCTAACTGAAGAAGCATAGCGACTGGACAAGCATTGGTTAAGGCTGTCGAAGAACTTGACCTTATGAACCTTGTTCATGAATAAACATCTTTAGTACAGAGATATCTTTTTGGTTACCCGCACAACATTCGGCGTGATTAATCCAAACGCTTCAGGACTCGGGCTGGAGAGCCACCGACAACAACATTCGATTCCACATCTTTAGTGACCACCGCGCCGCCAGCAATAACGGCATTTTCACCTATGGTTACGCCAGGCAAAATAAGCGCCCGGGCACCGATCCATACATTACGTTTGATATGAATCGGTTTGCACAGCAGGGTAAAACGATCGTCGAAATCATGATTGGTGGTTGTCAGAGTAACCTGAGGGCCTATCTGGACATCATCTTCGATGACAATCCCGCCAGCAGACATCATGGTGCAATTATGGTTAATGAATACATTTTTTCCGACCTGAACCCGGCGACCAAAATCGATATAGACAGGCGGTAAAATCTGGCTAGTACTCTCCATTTCCCGACCCAAAAGTGCGGTAAATAACGGATGCAAAGAACCGTCCAAAAACGCATATTCTGCACGATTAATTGACGCATTAATTGACCATGACTGCCTCATATCCTGAATAGCTTCACGGTATTCTGGAGACCGCATGTTGACCGGTTCGCCTGCGGATAACTTCTGGTATAACGCTGTATCTGACATCTTTTTTCCTTTTGCAATGAAGGACTATCTCGTTTCGATAGAGATATTATCCGTTTGCATTAACCACAAAACCATGAATTGTTTTTGCTTTCAGTATTCCATTTTTTGATACAATAGTGGTATTCAAGACACAGCAAAGGACATCTACAGATGTTAGATAAACTCGATGCATTAAAGATTTTCTGTACAGCGGCAGAAACATTGAAATTTCGAGAAACTGCGAATCGACTTGGACTTGCGCCTCAGATGGTGACAAGGGCTATTGCTGAGCTTGAACAACAGCTGGGGGAAGTACTGTTCCTTCGCAACACCCGGCAAATGACGTTAACTCCTTTCGGACAGCAACTCTGGCCAAAGGCCGAATTACTTCTTTCGGAAAGTGAGTCTTTGTTCGCTGGAGGGAGAAAACAAAACAACCGGGATATGACCGGGCGCGTGCGCATTACATTACCGCCGCTATTCGAAAATCAGGATATTGTGCGTCACCTGCTCCGTTCGCTAGAACCTTACCCTGATCTAACGATTGAATGGCTCCCTGCTGATGCGCATCTCAATATTATTGATGAGCAAATCGATATTGGGATTCGAATAGGTGCAATTCCGGATAATCGATTTATCGTAAAAACGATTCGACCAGTTGGCATCAGTATCGTTGCCGCACCCGATTTAGTTAAGCGGCTAGGAAGGCCTGATTCTTTGAAAACATTGCAGTATGAATACCCCCTCAGCGCTTTAAGTAACAGCAACTCCGGCCGTGTATGGCCCTGGCAGTTTGCTGATGGCAATTCATTTTTTCCAGCAAAGCCCAAATTTATCGCCAGTGATATTGGCAGCGAACTGGCTGCCGCACTAGCGGGAAGAACCTGTAGCCAATTGCCGGATATCACCGTTCGCCCTTATTTACAGCGCGGAGAACTGATTAATATTTTCCCTGAGCTAAATTATTCCCCTTATCAGCTATACATATTCCGGCCGCACCAGCGCTTGATTCCTATGCGCATTCGGGTTGTCTTTGATAATTTGACAAAAATCCTTCATGAATTGTTCAGAGAATAGAGGGATTACGGGCATAAAACATGCGGTGCATTCGTTTCTGGCACGAAGCGAACTAACTGACCTGAATTTACGCAAATCCTGTACTTAAATAACCTTATTACTGTGTTACCGGACGAACCGCAAACCCGTAATGTCTCGGGAGTGTGCCCAGTGTAGGACTTTCTCCAATGTTGAATCGCCACAGGTAATCTAGACACTTCCGAGCCGTTGTGGACTGACCCTGCCACGGTAGACGATCCTATCCTATAGTGACTATATGGTGTCTGTTAAACCAGTGGCGATTCAATCAGCATGTATTCTATGATGAGAATTAGCGCCACCATACCTCAGCCTGAACACCAAAGCTAAGTTGGTGGTTCTTACCGTCATTGAAACTGAAATCAGTTATTTCATTACTAATTGCGTTCATATATGTAGTATAGAATCTAATTTCAGGGCGCGATTTCAACATGCTACTTGATACTTTAAGTGCATGATAAAGTGTCGTCTTATACCCTGATTCACGTAATGAACCCTCACCATTTTTATTTTTTTGATTAAAATACCCTATTTCCACACCAGTCTGATTATAAGGATCCCATATCCAAGCAGGACGTACAACCGCACGCAAGAAAGTTGAGTCTGAATGAGAGCGTCCATCTTCAACAGTATAAATATTCTTAGCCGCACCCACGACAAATGTATTGGCCATTATTATATCTTTCGTTAAATAATTTTCACCCTGAGTAATAAAACGCCATGCATAGCCACTGGTTTCACCTGGAATATATAGATAACTAGGTTCAGAATCATTTATTTTTGCCATGTTACTCGCAATTGAATTATTGCCAAACTGAATCCCAATCTCATTAAATCCACCATCCTGATACTGGGTGTTTAGTGTTACTAAGCCCGTAACTGCGTCTTTGAATTTAAGATCTTTTTGGCTGTCGGTCTTATTTGCCATATGATACTTTCCATCAATTTCTAGTGTCTGGTTATCTGAAACGGGAATTTTTTTATAGCGAAAATCAATGAAATTAGTATTGACTGATTCATTATCAACGTCCCTGTCTTGGCGTTGTAAAGCGATATCAAGGCTACCAACGGGTAGTGGGATATTCTCTAATCCAACCCCGCCAGCGGTAACGGCGTGATGGTATTTCCAATCAAGCATCTGAAGTTCACGTTTAGGCATTTTATGCTTACCCACCCACAATGTTGTTTCAGGTAATGACGGAATAAAACCCTTGGTATTTAGATACATATCAGAAAACTGTAAATAGCTGCCTTTTTCAGAAGGTGCACCAAACCAGCCACTCGAGTTTGACTGGCTAACATTACCATCCAACGTGACGATTGCCTCAGCCTCTCGTCCATTATCTTTAAACACACGTTGTGATAGGGTTAAGTCAAACCAGCCCGTATTTTCATTACCGTAACGACCAAGGCTACCAATTGCATAATCCTTAGGCCCACCGTTTGTTGTTGTTGCTACCCCTGCGCGTATATAGCCAGAGTAATTAAACCCAATTTCATCCTTTATTTTTAGTGCTAGATCATGAACCTGCTTGCTCGACAGTTCGGAAAGTATTTCAGTTTCTTTCTCAGGAGCAGGTAATGATTGATTTGCCGCTAACTTTTGCTCGGCGGTATTATTATCACTCTGCATTTTTTTTAGTTCATCTGCTGATAACTCTTTTTTTAGTTTCTGAACAATCGCATCGATATCCTCTGGAGATAACTTAGTTGAAGATAAAGCATAGCTATTAAATACCAATGGTGAAGATAATAATAAAAAGCTAATTAATTTCGTTTTTCTTAACATAGTGTATATACCTTGAAGTATCATAGGGTATTATGAACGTCTTAAAAATAAAGACAGGTAAAAAGATTATTATTTAAGTTTCTATTTTTTATTAATGAATATACTCCAACACCTTGGATGTGATAGTATTGAAGTATATGCAAACTTTATATATCGCTAGGTTTATTAATTTAACCTATTCCATTATTCGCGATGACATCTTTATACCACCAGAAACTTTTTTTAGGAATTCTAGCAAGCTCTTTCAGGTTAAACTCATCACGATCTATATAAATAAACCCATACCGTTTTCCATAACCTTGGTGTGTACTGATTAAGTCCATCGCAGCCCAAGGACAGTATGAAAAAACTTGAACACCATCAGTCATTGCTAACTGCATTTGTTCAATATGTTTCTGTAAATAATCAATGCGATACTGATCATCAACTTCCCCGTTGATGAGTGAGTCGCTCTGCCCTAACCCATTTTCAGAAATCATAATCGGTAAGCGGTATTTATTCCAGACAGCTCGTAAAGTTGTTCTGAATCCGATAGGATCAATCAACCAATTAAATTCTGTTTTATCCAGATGATTATTAACTGCTGCTCGATATACCCCTTCTTCACCATAGGTCACCTGTTGATCGCCTTCACGAGAGGTCACATCATTCCCATCATTGCGACTCGCGCTAACCGTCATTGTTGCGTAATAATTGATAGAGATGAAATCTGGGTTCGCGCCCTTGAGTATTTCAGCATCACCTTCAGCAAATTCAGGCTGATAGTCGCGATCACACAAGTAAGACCAAACAAGGCTATTGTAAACCCCGTAAATCGCCATATCCAAATAAAGCCAACAACGAATGGCCATCCAATTATCAGCCGCAATAACATCCTGCGGGTGACAAGTTTCTGGGTATACAGAAATGATATTAGGCGCTGGTCCTATTTTAGCTTCAGGTACGAGTTCATGACACAATTTCATTGCTGCTGCTTGGGCAACAAACATATGGTGTGCCTCTTGGTAAGCTTGCTTCTTATCCCGTACCTTTGTTCCGACAGCGTTACCGTGCAAAATCATGACGTTTTGTTCATTGATCGTCAGGAAATATTTAACACGATCACCGAAACGAGCAAATATCAACCGTGCATATTCGACAAATGCATCAATAGTTCCTCTGGAATTCCAACCACCCTGCTCTTCCAGTTTTAACGGCAAATCGAAATGATATAAAGTTAAAATAGGTTCGATATTATAATGTAGTAGCTCATCAATTAAATCACTATAAAACGCGATCCCTTTTTCATTCACTTGACCATGGCCTTCAGGTAATACCCGAGACCAAGCAACAGAAAATCGATAGCTTTTTAGCCCCATTTCGGCAAACAGACGTACATCTTCTTTATAGCGATGATAATGGTCGCTAGCGATTTTAATATCGGTGACATCAGGATGACGTGCACCAAGGGCATCCTGAACCGAAGGTCCCTTGCCATCGCTATTCCAACCTCCCTCAACCTGAAAAGCTGAAGTCGATGCTCCCCATAAGAAGTTATCTGGAAATGCTTTAAGATTTTTGTAAAACATAATCTTTCCTTAATATATTTGCCCCGTGTTCAGGCTATAACTGGATACTCATTACCTTTTTGTCGGTAGCAATAATAGTGTGCATATTCTCGAGATATTTTATTTCTGACGTTTCTTCAAGGTTAGTAACAACAATAGGTGTTTGAAGCGATAGACCGGCTTGACGAATAGCCTCCATGTCGAATTCCAACATGAGTTGACCAGCAGTGACCTTTTGTCCTTCTTCAATAAAAGCTTTAAATGGTGCGCCTTTCAGAGAAACCGTATCAATCCCGACATGGATCAACAATTCAATGCCATTATCTGACTCGAGACAGATAGCATGTAAGGTCGGGAATAATGATATTACTGTGGCAGCGAATGGGGCAAAAACTTTGCCTTCTAATGGTTCAATTGCGAAGCCTTTGCCTAAACCACCGGAAGAGAAAACTTCATCTTTTACTTCATCTAATGGAATAAAGTTGCCGTTTATTGGATTAATGACCCATTCGATATCTTTTTTCTCAGCAGTAGAATCCGGAAAAAATGATTCTTCTTTTTTATCATTAATAACTATTTGGCTGTCATACTTCATACCAAGAACATAAGTCAATATTGCCGTTATGGAGACAGAAATAAGTAGTGCAATGATGATGTTATATATATTCCAGAGGTTTTCACCTAAGTATAATGGCAGTGCGGGTAGCCCTGATGCACCTACAGCGTAACGGTATACGTCTGTAAGACCGGCATATAATCCGCCACAGGCTGAACCTATCATACAGGCGACCAGAGGGTATTTTTTCGGTAAGGTAACGCCATATAATGCGGGCTCAGTTATGCCCATTAATGCAGTGATACCTGAAGACCGTGCAATTTGTTGGGTGGAAACATCCTTACTCCGGAAGCCAACAACCAATGCAGCAACGCCCTGGCTTATGTTAGCAATCATTGCCCCTGGGCCAATAATATTTTCTACCTTTAACGTAGTAAGTTGAGCAATAGACAGTGGCGAAAGACTAAAATGAATGCCAAACATAACCAAGATAGGCCAAAAAGTTGCAACAAGGAAAATAATAGACCAGCTACCAACAGACTGTAACCCTGCGAAACCTAACGCAATGTAATCGCCAATATATCCGCCTAGAGGTCCAAGTAGAGTTAGCCCTACGATGCCCACGAATATCAGTGTTAACATTGGGACAAAGATAATTTTTATCGCATTCGGTATTATCTTATTGAGGAAACGTTCGACATAGGACTGTAGCCAGACAATAAGTAATATTGGAACGACTGAGGAACCATAGTTGATAAGTCTAATAGGTAAGCTGAAAATTTCTACAGGATCACCCGCTAAACGTAGCTGGACAAAACTCGGATGAAGCAGCATGCCTCCAAGCACGGCAGCTATTACTGGACTACACTTTAATTTCGTAGCTGCACTATATGCCAGTAGGACGGGGAGAAAATAAAATACAGTATCTGACATAAAATTAATGACTAGATATGACTGTTCTTCACGAGAAACAACATTAAGGACTAACAACAAAGCCAGCAATGCTTTCACCATACCTGCACCAGCAATCGCTGGTATCAGTGGGTTAAAAGTCGATGATATAAAATCTAATACGGCTGATAAACTTGCATTTTTATCTTTTTTAGGCTTAGATTCTGATGGGGCATTATTATCTACATCTACGTTATAATTTTTTTTAAACGCATCAAATACTTCTTTAACGTGAGTACCAATAATAACTTGGCACTGTCCTCCACTCATAATAACATTAATGACACCTTTCAAAGACTTCAATTTATCAATAGAAATATTGTCGTCAACTAGCACAAACCGCAAACGGGTTTGGCAGTGTATTAAACTTTCAACATTCTTGATACCCCCCACATGGGTAACAATTTCGGTTATTAAATCTGAATATTTATCGCTCATAGATACTCTCCGATTCATGATGCGGAGGAATTTAACAGTCGGAAAGATCTGAATCAAATACCTAAAATGTATTTTAATTCATGCCTTAAAGGCATGGATTTGATATGAGAAAAGAAAAATAAAATTCTTTATTATCAGGTTGATACATTGAAACTCACTGCCTATAGTAAGTTAGCTAACTAATGTCCTTATCTTAATCAAGGAAAGAAAGTGAGATCTTTGAGGCATTTTTTTTCCAACTAAAAGGGGGCAGAACTGGGTATTGTGAGTTATGTCACAATACCTTTGGTACAAAAAGCAATCAATGTTGTACTGCAGCTCTGATCTATATGCTATACAAAGGTAGTATACCCTTAGCAATCAATAGATTGGCTGAATAAAGTGGTAGGATATTGTCTTGACGAATAAATCTGTAGCAGTGTTAAATATACGGCCTTTTTTCCAAAGAATGATACTTTGTGTCGTTTTTACAGGATTAAATGGTCGGAAAGTTGCTCCTTTTATTATATGAGCAAGCGGACTATTGATACATATCGCATAGCAGTTCTCTTTCCCGACACTTTGTACTGGTATTGCGATATTATCATAAGTCCCTAAAATGTTGATATGATACTTTGAACGACCAAACCAATTTTCTATTTCATTAATAATAGAGGGCCGAGCAGGTAACATGAGAGGTTTATTTATCAAATCTCTCATTTCAATACTTGGTTTTTTTGTTAGTGGATCATTACTTGGTAGGAGTAGACCCCATTCTTCATAATTTGGTAATCTAATCGCATTGTAATTCGATGTATCGACGGGATCTAATAGAATACAGATGTCGATTTCTCCATGATCCATTTTATTTATAATATTTTCTGATACCCCAGAGTAAAAGTTGAATCTGACATTTGGATAGGAGAGTGAAAAAGGTTTGATTAAATCTAAAAGAAGGTCACCCCCCTTAGAATCAACTAACCCAAGTGTAATTTCTCCTGACACCAATGTATTCTTTTCAGTAATCTCTTTTATCGTCAACGCGGAAAGGTCTAAAATGTCCCTAGCCCGCCGCTTTAACAATTCTCCCTCAGAAGTAAGAGAAATTGATCTCCCGAATTTCTCAAATAGTTTAACACCAAGGCTTTGTTCAAGTAGTATAAGCTGGCGGCTTAGTGTAGGCTGGGTGATATGCAATAAATCAGCTGCTTTTGTGATATTTCTAGTATTCGAAACCGTCAAAAAGTAACGTAAAATTTTTAAGTCCATTGAAGTCACTCAGTTTATGATTATCCTATTAAGGATATTAGTCAGTATTTGTGCTGTAACAGTAAAGAGTACAGCACATGAGAGCTAATTAAGGTAGTAAACCGTATTCTTTGTCAGATACAGGTTCCAGCCATTCATTGGATTGGCCTTCAATTGGAACCTCAACAGCAACATGGGCAAACCAACTATCGGCTGTGGCACCATGCCAGTGTTTTGTTCCTGCTGGAATATTAACGACATCTCCTGCTGTAAGTTGCTGAGCTGGTTTATTCCATTCCTGATACCAACCACGTCCACCAGTAACTAGCAGGATCTGACCACCTTTATGGTGGATATGCCAGTTATTCCGACAACCAGGTTCAAATACCACATTTCCAATTTTTACACCTTCCGTAGAAAGCATACTTAGATAACTTGTTCCCTGGAAATATTGTGCATAAGCCTCATTTTTTTCCCCTTTAGGGAAAACACCATTGCCGTCAAATTGATCATTCATTTTTGCTCCAGTGCCAGTATCCCGGCATGTTATTGATGCACTTTCAAAAAAATCAAAAAAATTCTTTGTTACATTGGCGAATTTGTATCAATACACTATTCCAAACAATTAATGACAAAGCATCGAGTCAACTATCGGAATAATAGCGTTGAAAATTTGGTATAGCTACCTTACTGCTATATAGATATAGCCTTGCTGCTTATGCGGTTACATCGCCGATTGCAGTTATCTGGTATAAGTTCACAGACAAATGAGATAGCCAGATAACCCGCTGATTATAAATAAAAAATCATTAAAGCCTCGATTTTGGTTTCTTAAGATATTGCTATCTAGCGTGAGTTCGATAGTCGAATTCTATTAAAAGATTGATAGAATGATAAGACATCAAAATGTGAACACACTGTTGCGTTAATTTCACCAATCAAGTTTAACAGTAATGTTAATATCGACTATATATTTATCGAACTCAAATGATGAATCTCACAGAAAGTTTTTAACCAACAAAGGCATTCTCCAATTACCGAATTAAAATAGTTTATTCACTTACTGCAACCTCCATAGAGAGCTTTACGGCTTACAAAGCATATACTTATTTAAAGATTACAAAGATGAATTCTATCCTTAAATTCATCCTTATACGCTTAAAATATATTAAGAGCATCATACTTAAACTGGCTCCATAGTCTATATTAAATGTTATCTACCTAAATATTGATCATCAGTAACCTCTTCCATCCAGTCTGCAACTTTGCCGTTCTTTTCTTCCTGAATAGAATAGTGTGACATGGATTGAGTAGGGGATGCACCGTGCCAATGTTTTACACCTGCCGGAAACCAGACAACATCTCCAGGATAGACATCCTGCACAGGCTTGCCCCACTGCTGAACTCGCCCCTCTCCTGCGGTAATAATCAAAACCTGTCCGAAGGGATGGGTGTGCCAATGACTCCTGGCTCCGGGTTGAAAAGTGACAAGCCCTCCTGACATTCTTGATTTATCATGCTTTGGTATTGAAAATTCAACATCAACATCACCAGTAAAAGTCTTGGCCGGACCTTTGATATGCTGTGCAGTGCCTTTACGAATAATGCTGATTTCATCGCCGTTTTGTACTGCAGACACGTTTTGTATTGACATCATAGTTACTGCAATTGCAAGCAATAGTACTAATTTATTCATTTCTCGCACCCTCTCAATTTTTTACTCTTACAAATCCCATTACCTAATTTAATAAAAATATAGAATATAATAACAGTATCAATGTAACTCATTCATGGCATTGCCTCACCTCCCTATGTGCAGGATTGCATTTATAATGCTAAAATTACTTCAACGGATGAATATCGAACCCTGGAGAATTAACATGAGGAATTTTGGAGCGAGAAATAAACTGTTAAAACTCCAAAAATCACTTTCCAGTATATTATCCAAAAGCGGTGATCTTAAAACAGATATCCCTGGGTTAATGCTATCTAGAAGGAACTTAATTAATCAATCAGAACATTGCTTTTATCTTCCTCTTGTATCTATAGCTGTTCAAGGCGCTAAGCGTTCAATGATCGGTTCAGTAGAGTATTACTATGGTGAAGGTGATTACCTTGTCGCCGGTGTAGATATCCCAAGTACAAATAATGTAACCAAAGCATCTGAAAATAGACCATTTTTATGCATCAGTTTGTTATTGGATAAACAAAGCATTAGTCAGTTATTATCGGAGAGTTCATTACAATTCACCAGTAATGATAAAAAGAACAGTGCTATTTACATTGCAAATGCGAACGTAGACATGCTTGATGCTTTTTTCCGCCTAATAAAACTTTTAAAAAAACCACAACAAAGAGACATCGTAGCCCCTCTGATAATTAGGGAGATACATTATCTATTGTTGATTGGGCCTCTTGGAGATAAACTATTGTCTTTGAACAAAATTGGTTCTCTAAACTTTCGAATCTCACAGACGATTGCATGGTTACGTCTTAATTACAAGTCTCAATTTATGGTAGGTGAATTAGCTAAAAAATGCAATATGTCTTCAGCTAGTTTTTACCGAAAATTCAAAGAAATAACATCATTAACTCCATTACAGTATCAAAAACATTTACGTCTTTATGAGGCCCAAAGATTAATGCTTCATGAATGTATGGATGCAACTACAGCTGCAATTAATGTTGGATATACCAGCGTTACACAATTTAACCGAGAATATAAACGACAGTTCGGTTGCCCTCCCCATAAGGATATTATGAGAAGAATGACAGTTAACAGGTAAATCTTTTTAATTGAATATTTACCAGATTTTCTTTTCGGATTTTATCATCTATACAAACTTATACATTGTAGATTTCCTTAAGCATTTTTGACAGTATATCTTAACAAAACACTGTCACCGCGTCCTTTTTCCACACTTTTTAATGAGAATTCGCAAGGATGGCTATCAGGTAAAAAAGATGATTTTTCAAATAACGTTGAAGTATTGTTTTCACCGTCTGCTAGTGGTGCAATAACCAGACTCAGTTCATCGACCAGACCTTCCTGCAGAAATGACCAATTAATAAAACCTCCTCCTGATAGCATCAAGGTCTCGATATTAAAAAGAGAGCTCAATTTTTGGGCTGCCGTCCTGCAGTCGAGCTGCTCTTTACCTGCGATGATGTAGGAAATGTTCATTTTCCTTAAGAAGGCCTTATAATCATTACTTGCCTTTTCGGTCAGAACTTCGATAATGTGGGCGGCAGGTCTGCTCTTATATTGCAGTGTGTTAGTTTCCCAGCCGATTCTTCCAGACCCATCGATTGAAACATAGTGCATTTTAGCATTCTTCACGGCAACATAATCCCCTTCCGGTACCCTAGGGGAATTCTCATTCAACATAGGTTTCTTGTAGTACGTGAAGTTCTCATCAGTAGTGACACGGCCGCACATCCAAGCATGCGGTTGATAGATAGCATTAATATGCTCATATTCTTCGGCCGGAATCTTGATGGCTTTCGTGTTCATATATGGACCAGTAATCTTTCCGTCCAATGAAATCATCATATGGCAAACAATAAAAGGTTTATTCATGGTATAATTTCCTTTAATACGTTTTTTATCTTCCTATCAAAAGATAATTCGCTACATCACGAAATGTATCCCGCTCAATGCGGTATAAAATTGCCTAAGATAGCAGTGATGACAGTCATTTACTCTTACCCTGATAAATGATGATATTAAATTATATATTTATGCTCCTTCTTACACCTAGCTGTATAACTCACAGTTTACCTGTATTAATCTCGATATCGATTAAGCCCATTACCATGTGAGGAACTCAGGATTTTTCAGCCATGTATAGTGTTTCTGTATTTGGTATATCAACAAGTGAAAAGTTTATTGTTTCAGCATCTGGTTGTTCGAGTAATTATATATCAACATCATTTTTGCTATCACAACTTACCGCTATGCCGTACAGCATCAACAACAGTTCTCCACATCTCTTCACAGGTCACATCGATTGTGTGGTTGGTCTGAACAGGATCTCATTGATGTCTACATTATCTGGCTGGCTCATGGCAAAGACGGCTGCACGAGCGAAGCTATCAGAGGGGATAGAACCGTTGGCATAGAAGTCTGCAATCATCTGCGAAATACCTTCAGCCTTCACCGACTGTGGTAACTCAGTATCCACGGCTCCCGGCGAAAGGATAGTTGTACGTCCGCCCCATTCTTTCACTTCCTGCCGCAATGCTTCCGCGATCACCCGGATCCCCGTTTTTGTTGCACAATAAACCGCCCCCACCGGATTGACAACATGTCCAGCAACCGAGGATACAAAGATATTATGTCCACACTTCTGTGCCTGCATGATTGGAAGAACTGCACCAAGACCATACAGTACACCTTTGATATTCACATCAATACACTTGTCCCATTCCTGCCAACGGTTGGCTATAAGTGGTGCCATCGGCATTAAACCGGCGTTATGTAGCATGACATCGACTCGTCCCCATCTGGCATAAGCGTTCATGACAAAGGCCTCAACCTGCTCACGGTTAGTGACATCCACCTGAAACGCAGAAGCGTTATCTGAGCCCAACTCCTTGACAAGAGTTTCCAAGCGATCCATCCGTCGTGCACCCAATGCAACCTTAGCCCCTGCTCTCACCAAATGACGGGCCGTTTCAGCTCCTAGTCCGGAACTGGCCCCAGTGATGATGACAATCTTGTCCTGAATATTTTCCATTGTATTGACCTCGTAATAATCGAATTGAATGAAGGAGATAGTTATTTCAACGTGTCTTGCAGAGCTTCCTGCAATCGGCGGGCTGCTTCAATCTCGTCATTTGCCTCAAATACCTTAGGCAGTTCACGTAACTGACCTGGAGTCAAACCAACATTCAGGCTGATTTGTAGGTGTGATCGCAGTTGCGCCTCTACACCCTGCATAGCGGTTAAGGCTGCGACTGTAGCAAGCTCACGACTTTTCCAGTCGAGATTGTCACGCGCAAAAATGTCGCCAAACAAATGTGCTTTCAGGTACTGATCAATAGCCGGAGCAAAATCGAACAAAGCTCCTTTAACAGGGCCTCCAACCAGTTTGCTTTGATTTTCCGTACCCACTGCCAGTACTTCATTTCCTGATGGTAGCGGCCCCGGGGTCCTACCCGGCGAGTCCTTAATACCTCTTTGTTTACGTTCATTCAGAACTGTCATCAACTCTGATAAAGCGTTTAAGCTGCGTGGAAATCCAGCATAAGCGTAGAGCTGTATCAATACCTCCCTGGCATCGCTGATTGTCAGACCATTATCTAATCCTTGGTTTAGCGCACGATTTAAACCCGACATATCACCTACTGCAGCAAAGGCCGCAACAGGGACCAAAGCCTGCTGCACAGTGGATAGTTGATCTTGTGATAATTTCATCGTTTCCTGTCTTTTCCGAGGGTCACTTGCCAATTCATGTGCCTGGCACACCATTACTCCCAGCATGATGGGTACAATCAGAATCGTCAGTACATTTTTCATAGAGGTTCAAGGAAGCTGAAATCACTGGTGAGATAAACCATTGGCCCCGGGGCGCAAGGTTGTGTGTGGTTCCGTGCCATGTTGTCCAATGATATAACTCCTAACTGATGCTGCTGAGATGTCTAAACATGACATACCCGACCATGACGAATGATGACCGTATGAGTCCCAATAGCCACATTGATGGTAAATGTCATATTGCGTGATTTAGCTAACAGCGAAAAATAACTCTTTGATGAAGTCTAGGCTGTGTCCCTTAATCACCTGCTCTATAGTAACGGCCTGTTTCCACAACACATTGAACTATGGCTCGTTACGATCTTCCCGATGAAGCATGGGCTCTCATCCAGCCCTTATTACCTGCTGAACCAGCAACACCACGGGCCGGACGCCCATGGGCAGAACACCGTATGATCATCAATGGTATGTTCTGGGTGCTGTGTTCAGGCGCACCATGGCGCGATTTGCCTGAGCGATATGGTCCATGGAAGAC
>JBKEBY010000011.1:0-20849 GCA_047973445.1 Pseudomonas sp. | reverse complement strand
TCACCGACCGATCAATCCTAGCCAGAAGCGCAGGGTCGATGGACCTTTCCACATCCAGAACGTGAACGCCTACGACAGCCGGTTGAAGGGCTGGATGATTCCCTTTCATGGTGTGGCCACCAAGTACCTGACGCATTACTTGGGATGGCGTCGCCTGCTCGAACGTCATAAGACCCAGCTCAATCCATTGATTTGCTTGAGGGAAGCGCTGGGACGAGCGGCTATGCAACAGCTAACTCAGACATAGCCTACTGCAAACAATCTTCAGCAGGCTATGGCTGCAGCGGGTGACACTGTTGCAATATCAATCAATACCGCTCAAGCTGTAAACATCAATACATTGTTGGATGTGATAGACGAGGCTGGCAACGCCAAAAAACTATCTGCAACTTTCAATGGCGCGCAGCTCACATCTAATAATCTTGAGCGTGCCATCAAGGCTGCAGGAAACAATGTGCGCATTGGTGTAAATACTGCCCAAGCGGTGAATATCACCACTCTCCTGTCCGTACTAAAAGATGTCGGAGATAGTAAGCAGTTCTTCGCTATTTTTAATGGTGCGCAGCTCACAAGTAATAATTTGCAGCGTGCCATGTCTGAAGCAGGCGAAAATACCCTCGATTTCAGTGAATACTGCCCAGGCCGTAAATATAGGTACGCTGCTTTCGGTGATACAGGAGGCGGGGAATGAAAAGCAGTTCTCCGCTGAGTTCAATGGAGCTCAATTGTCAAGCAATAACTTGCAGCAGGCTGTAGCTGCTGCAGGTGCAAAAGTACGAATTAGTGTGAATACTGCGCAGGCTGTAAATATCAATACCCTCATCTCGGTTTTGCAAGCAGCAGGAAATACAAAATTCTTCAGTGCGGATTTCAATGGCGCACAATCTACAGCTGATAATCTCATTCAAGCGGTGAATAATGCTGGGTCAAAAACTACGATATCGGTAAATACCGCGCAAGCGACCAATATTGCTCAGCTGCTTGATGCAATTGACGCTGCTGGGGATAGTAAAATGTTTTCAGCGACATTCAACGGCGCCCAGTTAACTTCTAACAATCTACAGCAGGCAGTTTCTGCCGCAGGAGCGAATACAACGATTTCGGTTGTTTCTGCAGAATCGGCTCCGCAGTCTGTTTTGCTCCAAATCATAAAAACTGCGGGTTGACTTTAATCCTAATTCCATAGACTAATGCTTAGAAGGGGTTGCCCCTTCTAAGCAGGTAAGGAGGAAGAGATGAAATTTGCTTCGCTTACATTTCTTATTAGTGCGCTTTTGGGGGCAGGCCAAACCTACGCAGAAACCATGAGGTGTAACGAGGGAATAATTGCCACAGGGGCGAGTTCGTACGAGGTGTTGACGAAGTGCGGAGAGCCATCCGATAAGGAGGTTGTGAACCCTACAGTCCAGCCTGATGGTAATTTGCCAAGGGGAGCAGTGACGGTAGAGACTTGGGTGTACGGTCCGAATAACGGGGCGCACAATTTTCTGCGCTTTATAGATGGGAAATTGGTGAAGATTGAAACCCGCAGATTATAGCGTATGCAGCAGCACCGCCGGGTTGCGATTTGAAGCGTTTTGCCTTGCTTTATATGATATGGCTACCGAATTCATTGTGTAGCCAAGGCAGTTCCGCCCCTACGAGAATCGTCGTTTATTCTCAAACATAGCGTACGGACTGCCATGGGGGGGGTGTCTTCTACTGCTGCAGCCAGCCTTCAACGACATCCGATCCGTGCTCTGCCTTCCAAGCTTTGAGCACTTTTGTTGTTACCGCCTTTGGTCACTACTACCTCGCCGGATTCGGGGTGATTGTAGACTTTCAGTTTGCGTTCTTTCCTAGCTCCGGTACGGCCGGCAGGCAAGGCGGCGCTTGTGCTTGGCTGTGGGTCGAGCATGGAAATGAGTCTGCGCAGGTTCACACCATACTCGGCCATCAGTGCCCGTAGTTTTTCCTCGAACTCAATCCCTCGCCCAATTCTTTGTCGTTCCTGAGAGTATCGAGCTGCTTCAATTGCTCTGTAAGTTGCTCTTCCAGAGCTTTGTATTCGGTGATTTTTGAAATGCTCTGCTTCTTCCTCATGTAGGTAGCCATTGCTCGCGGCGAGTAAACCGTTTGTTGCCAGTTACTTGCGACTGTTTTCTGCGGTGGCTGGCCGCTCGGCGAGCAGCAGCAGATTACGTGGGGTGAGTTCGCTCGGGCAGAAGCTGCCGAGGCGGACGTGGTAGCCCTGTTCTTCCAGCAACAGCGCGCGATCGAGCAGCAGCCAGAGTTCCAGAGGGCGGCGGAACAGGCCGCGCAGCAATTCCAGGTTGCGCACCTCGGCCAGGCGTTGCCAGCCTTTGCGTTCCAGCTCCTGCCAGTCCTGTCTGCCGGGCGGTGGCAGTTGTTTCAGTCCGGCCAGGTCGAGGCAGTAGTGCTCGAAGCTCTTCTTCAGCCAGGCGCTCGGTAGCGAGGGCGTCGGCAGGTAGTCGTCCCGCTGGCGCAGTTGGCGCTGGAGGATGTCGAAGCCCAGGCGCCAGGCCATCGACTGGTCGCGGTTGCGCTTTTCGCGGGCGCCGGCGGTGACGGTCTCGCTCAGCGGCAGGCCGAGGTCGTCTCGCGACAGCCTTAGCGATGACGCCTGCGCAGTCTGTGACAGTGGCTGATAGTTTTTCAGGCGTGTGCGGTTGTAGCAGCAGGGCGCCACGGCGAGCTGTCGGCACTGTCTGTCGACGGCCAGTTGCAGCAGTCGCACATGCAGGTCGCCACAGGCATGCAGCGCGACGGGTGTGTGATCGGCGTGCAGGCATTGCGCCGCATCTGCGGCGAGTACGTCCTGGCATTGGTGAAGGGCGGTGATGCCGAGCCGCGCACTCAGACGGGCGCCGTCCTCGACCAGCGCCGGGTCCCATTCCAGACAGGTCAGTGCAGCGCCCTCGCGGGCCAGCTGGCGACCGAGGTGACCCTTGCCCGCGCACCAGTCCAGCCAGTGACGAGGTTTCTCACTGAACTGCAAGCAGGCGGCGAACGCCTGGATCTGTAGCCATTTACGCCCTGGAACGTCGGTACTCTGGCGACTGTCGGTCAGCGGAGTCTCGCTCGCAGGGAGTTCCTCGATGCGGCTCAGGCGAGTGGCGGTGGCGGCCAGCTCCGGAAAGGGGGCGGGTGCAGGAAGCCTTGCAGGCTGGTTGTGGGCGGTTTCGGCGTCGGTCAGCGAGCGGTTGCGCAGCCAGGCGGCCAGCTCAGGATGGGCGCTCTCCCAAGGCAGAAAATGCTCGGTGAACGGGCGCGGCCGCCAGAGCGCCTGATGGCGGGTGAGAAAGGCGTCCAGGGCATGAAAACGTGCGCAAAGGGATGACGAGGTCGGCATTGGCTTGGCTGGTGGATACGGGCTGGGCCGATTGTAGCCGGATGCCATGGGCATGAATGGAAACGCCCGTCGGAGACGGGCGTTGGTCGGTCGCTAATTGCCGTATATCAGCTCAGGCAGCCAGGTGATCAGCCCCGGAAACAGGTATGCAATCACCAGCAGCGATATCTGCAGCAGGATGAAGGGCACCACACCTTTGTAAATGGTACTGGTCGGCACCGATGGGGGCGTGACGCCACGCAGGTAGAAGAGCGCGAATCCGAATGGAGGCGTCAGGAAGGAGGTCTGCAGGTTCAGCGCGATCATCACGCCCAGCCAGATAGGGTCCAGCCCCATGGCCAGCAGTACCGGACCGACGATCGGCACCACCACGAAGATGATCTCGATGAAGTCGAGGATGAAGCCGAGCAGGAAGATCACCAGCATGACCAGCAGGAATGCGCCGAGTACGCCACCGGGTAATTGAGCGAACACGTCCTCGACCATGGCTTCGCCGCCGAAGCCGCGGAATACCAGCGAGAACAGCGACGCGCCGATCAAAATCATGAACACCATGGCGGTGATTTCGGTGGTACCGAATGCCACCTGGCGCAACTGGGTGAAGTTCAACTTGCCCTTGTACAGCGCCAGTACCATGGCGCCGAGTGCTCCGAGTGCCGCAGCTTCGGTGGGTGTTGCGTAGCCGGCGAGAATCGAACCAAGCACGGCGCCGATCAACAGCAGCGGCGGTACCAGCGCGTAGGAGAGTTTGCCCCACTCGATGGGGCCGAGCTCTTCCTGCGGCAGGGCTGGAAGCTTCTTCGGTTGGAATACCGCGATCGTGATGATGTAGACGATGTAGAGGCCGACCAGTAACAGCCCGGGTAGCAGGGCGCCGACGAACAGGTCGCCGACCGATACGGTCTTGGGCGAGAAGATGCCCATTTTCAACTGCGCTTGCTGGTAGGCGCTGGACATCACGTCGCCCAGTAGCACCAGCACGATTGAAGGGGGGATGATCTGTCCGAGCGTGCCGGTCGCGGCCAGGGTGCCGGTGGAGATCGCCGGATCGTAACCGCGGCGCAGCATGGTGGGCAGTGCCAGCAGTCCCATGGTTACTACCGTGGCACCGACGATCCCGGTGCTGGCGGCCAGCAGTGCGCCGACCACGCAGACGGAAATGGCCAGCCCGCCACGTAGCGTGCCGAACAGGCGCGACATGGACTCGAGCAGGTCTTCGGCGACACGGCTTTTCTCCAGCATCACTCCCATGAATACGAACAGCGGAACCGCCAGCATCGTCTGGTTGTTCATGATGCCGAACAGGCGGTTCGGCAGAGCGCTTAGGTAACCGCCGTCGAAGGTTCCGGTGAGAATGCCGATACCGGCGAAGAGCAACGATACGCCGCCCAGCGTGAATGCGACCGGGTAACCGGCCATCAGCGCGGCGCAGATGCAAACGAACAGCAGAATCGCCATCAACTCAACCATGTGTCACCTCGGAAGTAGGCAGGCGACCAGCGAGCTGATAGATGGACTTGATCAGGTTGGAGACTCCTTGCAGTACAAGGGAAACGACCAGTACCAGAATGATGCTCTTCTGCAGATATACGAACTTGAGGCCACCCGTTTCGCTGGATGCCTCCAGTGTCGCCCAGGAGTTGCTCACGTAATCCCAACTGGCCCAGCCCAGAAACAGGCATACCGGCAAGAGAAAGAACAGCGTGCCGAACATCTCGACGAGCGCTTGGCTGCGCGGTCCGAACTTCTGATAGAAGATGTCGACGCGGACATGACCGTTGCATTGCAGTACCCACGCCGTTGCCCCCATGAATACGAGCGCGTGGGCATAAAGCACGGCCTCCTGCAGTGCCGTCGCACCGATCCCGAAGCCATAGCGCAATATCACGACGAGTGCAGTACCGAGAACCAGGAACAGGGTCAACCAGGCGCAGGCCTTGCCGAACAGCAGGTTCAGCCGATCGACCATGCCGGCAAGACGCAGCAAGGGTGGAGAAGTATCGGACATTGGTACGTCCTTCTTATTGTTAAGTGTTGAGAGAGTTGGATTTTATGCAGGTGCGAGTTCTCGCAGCAATGGCTTACGACTTTAGTCGCCTGGGCTAGGCTTGAGCGGGCCGAACCACTAATGTTAATCGAGCTGGCAGTTGAGCCTTTTGATCATCGCTTCAAAGTCTGCTGATTGCCTTGTCGGTACTTAAGGCGCAGTTTATGTCGCTGTCGTGATGTCGTTCAGCACATCGGGCTGACTAACCAACAGCGTTTGGTCGTTGCGAAATAACAAACAATAACAAGGAGTAACAGCATGAAACGTCGTGACATTCTTGCGGCTGCAGGCGTGGGCCTGGCAGCCACGGCTCTTGCCGGGTGCAAAGAGGAAAGCACGGGAACCGCAGGCGCCAATCCGGCTGCGGAACAGCAGACCTTCAATTGGAAAATGGTGACCTCCTGGCCGAAGAACTTTCCCGGTGTCGGTGTCGGCGCCGAGCGTTTTGCCAGGCTGGTTGACGAGATGAGCAACGGCCGGCTCAAGGTCAAGGTATACGCGGCGGGCGAACTGGTTCCGGCGCTGGAGGTCTTTGATGCGGTCTCGCGCGGCACAGCTGAAATGGGACACGGTGCACCTTACTACTGGAAGGGCAAGGTGCCGGCCGCTCAGTTCTTCTGTGCGCTGCCCTTCGGTCCCAATGCCCAGGAAATGAACGCCTGGCTGCATCGCGGCGGTGGTATGGAGCTTTGGGAAGAGGTCTACAAGCCTTTCGGCGTGCTGCCGATGGCCTGTGGCGCCACCGGCGTGCAGACGGCGGGCTGGTTCAACAAGGAGATCAATGCGGTCGACGATTTCCGTGGCCTGAAGATGCGTACACCCGGCCTGGGCGGCGAAGTCTTGACCAAGATGGGCGGCACTGTGGTGAAC
This sequence comes from Pseudomonas sp., assembly GCA_047973445.1. Lineage (GTDB taxonomy): Bacteria > Pseudomonadota > Gammaproteobacteria > Pseudomonadales > Pseudomonadaceae > Stutzerimonas. Next base: position 14,580 of record JBKEBY010000011.1, on the reverse strand, counting down.
ATGCCGGCGGGTGAGATCTTCACGTCGTTGCAGACCGGCGCCATCGATGCCACTGAGTGGATAGGCCCATACAACGATATGGCGTTGGGGCTGCACAAGGCGGCCAAGTACTACTACACCCCGGGCTGGCAGGAGCCCAACGTGACCTTCGAGCTGGACGTGAACATCAAGGCCTGGGAAACCCTGCCGGCCGATCTGCAGGCGATCGTTCGTGCCGCCGCCCGCGATGTGAACGGCGACATGCTCGATGATTACAACGCGCAGAACATGGAAGCGCTGGAGCAGTTGCGCGAACAGGGCGTCGAAGTACGCCGTCTGCCTGATGAGGTGCTGGCGCGTCTGAAGGAAGTGGCGGCCGAGGTGGTCGCTGCTTCTGCAGCGGCCGATCCGGTGGCAAGCAAGGTGTGGGAGCAGCAGAGCGCCTATCTCAAACGCCTTTACGACTACGCCGAGCTGAACGAGAAGGATATCTACAACATCCGCGGCTGATCAGGCCGGAACGAAAATGCCGCCACCGGTTGCAACTGGTGGCGGCGTTTTCGTTTTCTCCGGCAGGTCGCCGTTCGCGCCGGAGGACTCAGGTCACCACGCGATAGCAGGGCTCATAGGGGCGACCGCCCGGCAGCTTCATGCGGTGCTGCTCGACGAAGGCCTTCAGCAACTCATCCAGCGGCTGCATGATCGCCGTATCGCCATGGATTTCATAAGGGCCGAACTGCTCGATGCGGCGGATGCCCTTGTCCTTCACGTTGCCCGAGACGATGCCGGAAAAGGCACAGCGCAGGTTGGCGGCCAACTGGTGGGCCGGTACGTCGCGGCTCAGCTTCAGGTTAGCCATGTTCTCGTGGGTGGGGTCGAAGGGGTGCTGGAAGCCCTCGTCGATCTTCAGCAGCCAATTGAAGTGGAAGGCATCGTTGCGTTCGCGGCGGAAGCGACCGACCTCTTTCAGGCCGGCGTTCATTTGCCGCGACACGGCCACCGGATCGTCAATGATGACCTGATAGCGACTCTGGGCATCGCTGCCCAGGGTGGCACCGACGAAATCATGCAGCTGCTGCAGATAAGGGGCGGCATCCCTGGGGCCGGTGAGAATCACCGGGAACGGCAGGTCCTGGTTGTCCGGGTGCAGCAGGATGCCGAGCAGGTAGAGGAACTCCTCGGCGGTGCCGACGCCACCCGGGAAGATGATGATGCCGTGACCGACGCGCACGAAGGCTTCCAGTCGTTTTTCGATGTCCGGCATGATCACCAGTTCGTTGACGATCGGATTGGGCGCCTCGGCGGCGATGATTCCGGGTTCGGTCAGGCCCAGGTAGCGACCGCCGATGAGCCGCTGCTTGGCATGTGCGATGGTGGCGCCCTTCATCGGCCCCTTCATCACGCCGGGGCCGCAACCGGTACAGATGTTCAGGTTGCGCAGCCCCAACTCGTGGCCGACCCGCTTGCTGTACTGATATTCCCCACTACTGATCGAGTGCCCGCCCCAGCACACCACCATGTCCGGCTCCACACCGGGCCGCAGTGTGCGGGCGTTGCGCAGCAGATGGAATACGTAGTCGGTGATGCCCTGGGAACTGCTCAGGTCGATGCGCGGAGCGCCAAGTTCGCTGCTGGTGTAGACGATGTCACGCAGCGCACTGAACAGCATCTCGCGGGTGCTGGCGATCATCTCGCCATCGACGAAGGCATCGGCCGGTGCATTGAGCAACTCCAGGCGTACGCCGCGATCCTGCTGATGGATGCGTACCTCGAAATCCTCGTATGCCTCAAGGATGGTCTTGGCGTTGTCAATGTGCGCGCCGGTGTTGAGGATGGCCAGGGCACACTGGCGGAACAGCGTGTAGACACTGCTCGCGCCGGCCTCGCTGAGCTGGTGCATTTCGCGCTGGGAAAGCGTCTCGAGGCTACCTTTGGCGCTGACCGAGGCGGTGGTTACGGGTCTTGAGATCATTGGGGGTTCCCTGAAAACAATGCACCGTGCATGGCCGGTTGCATCAGGATGGTGAAGCGTCGATCGCTGCTCGGCAGGCTTTTCGACTGTGCGGCGGGATGGCAAGCATGGTTCATGCTCGCCATCTTACCCCGTCTCGTATGACAGGTACGGCTGCGCCGAGCAAGCCTTCCGCCAGAACACAGACAGCGGCACACGCCGGTAATTCGTGGGGCGCCGACGCTCAGGCGTACGGATAAAGATTCATCCCCACCAGTAGCGCAGCATGTGGAAAAAGATCGGCGCAGCGAAGCACACCGAGTCGAGTCGATCGAGCATGCCGCCGTGCCCTTCGATCATGTGCCCCCAGTCCTTCACGCCACGGTCGCGCTTGATCGCCGACATCACCAGCCCGCCGAAGAAGCCGAGCAGATTCAGCGTCAGTGCGATCAGCGCCGCCTGCCAGAAGGTGAAAGGCGTGATCCAGAACAGTGCTGCGCCGATCAACGTTGCCAGCGCGATGCCCCCTACGAAGCCTTCGACGGTTTTCGAGGGCGACAGGTTGGGCGCGATCTTGCGCTTGCCGGCCAGCTTGCCGCAGACGTACTGCAGCACGTCTGAGAGTTGCACCACCATCACCAGCCAGGCGATCAGCAGCAGGTTGCGGCCTTCGAATCCGGCGATATCCAGCGTCAGCAGCGCCGGCACATGAGACACGCAGAACACTGCGATCATCAGGCCCCACTGCACCTTCGAGGCGCGCTCGAGATAGCGCGTGGTGTCACCGCCCAGCGAGGCGAGGATCGGCAGCAGCAGGAAGATGTACACCGGAATGAAGATCGCGAACAGGCCATACCAGCCGATGCCGACCAGCAGGTATTGCATCGGTAGTACGAAATAGAACGCCGCGGCCAATGCCGGATAGTCGCTGCGCCGAGTCGGTGCGAGGGTCATGAATTCGCGCAGGGCGAAGAAGGAAACCAGATAGAAGAGAATCACCACGGCCGTATGACCAAGCCAGAAGGCGATGCCGATCACCGCGACCATCACCCACCAGGCGTTGATGCGCGCGTTGAGATTGTCGATCACCGGGTTCTCGGCATCGCCGCTGCGGTGCTTGAGCACGAAGCCGATCAGCGATGCCAGGGCGAGCAGCGCGCCGATTCCGGCGAACAGCATGAGAGTGTTGTTATCCATGTCAGGCTTCCTCCGGCGCCAGTTCCAGCAGCGCCTGACGCGCGCGCGCCAGGAAGGCGTCCTTGTCTTCGTTCTCGCCGATGCTCAGCGGCGCGCCGAAACTGACCGTGCACAGCAGCGGCAAGGGCAGCGAACGGCCCTTCGGCATCACGCGGTTGAGGTTGGCGATCCATACCGGCACCAGTTCCACGCTGGGGCGCGCCTGACCGAGACGGTAGAGCCCGCCCTTGAAGGGCAGCAAGTCCAAACCCTCTTCGAGATTGCGCGTGCCCTCTGGAAACATGATCAGCGAATGCCCCTCATCCAGAGCCTCGAGCATGGGCTGCAAGGGATCGACCGAAGGGTCGCGGCGTTCACGGTCGACCAGTACGCCATGGAACACACGGTTGATGATGAACCGTCGCAACTGTCCCTTCTGCCAGTAATCCGCGCCGGCTACAGGCCGTGTCCGCTTCCGCAGAGCGGGTGGCAGGGAGGCCCAGAGCAGCACGAAATCGCCGTGACTGGTGTGGTTGGCGAAGTAGATACGCTGAGTGCGGGTCGGTGCACAGCCCAGCCAGAGGCTGCGCGCACCAGTGAGCAAACGCGCTACGGAGGTGAGCAGGAAAGCGGACAAATAGCCGATCATCGATGGTTCCTCGCGGTATCGGCGGTTGACGGGGCGCAGGGAGATGCGCCGTGAGCATCTGTGCAGAAATTCAGGCCGGCGTTTCGTTCAGCCCCTGGCGCACACGGTTGACCAGCGTGTACAGCGCCAGGGCGGCTATCAGCAGCAACGCTCCGTTGACCCAGCTTGCCGACAACCAGCCGCAGGCCACGCCGGTGGCCAGCACGCCGAAGGCAAAGGCACGATCGCTCTTGCCCATAGGGCCGTCATAGCGGCGCGAGGCGCCCACCATCGGGCCGAGTACGCCGGCGTATTCACTGAACAGCGCCAGCAGGACGACCAGCACCACGGCTATCGTCGAAACGCCTGGCAGCAGGGCGAAGGGCAGATACAGGGCGCTGTCGGCGACCACGTCGCAGAGTTCGTTGAGATAAGCACCCAGTCTGGATTGCTGGCCGAATTCGCGGGCCAGCATGCCGTCGATGGCATTGAGTGCCATGCGCAACAGCATCCAGAGAGGGATCAATGCAAAAAGCCAGGTCTGCTCTACCCACAGGGCGATGCTGCCGGCGACCAGCAGCGACAGCACCAGGGCGGCGACGGTGACCTGGTTGGCGGTAATGCCACGTGCATGGAGACGCTGCACCACTGGGCGCAACAGGTTTTGAAAGCGTGGCTTGAGCTGGTAGATGGAGAGCATCATCGATTCCTTTCGATGTCGGTCCAGGGCTGGCGGTGACGTTGCAAGGCTGGGGCGGCACTATCGACCGGACCCGGACTTTGACGTAAACGCAGGCTGCGCCGCAAGCCTGTTGCTCTGTATGTCGCTGTTTTTGCGAGCGGGTTGGCTCTGTCGTGGATCAGAACCAGCGATCGTTGCGTTTGCGCCCGCGCGTCATGGCCGGAAGGATCAGGCCGGCCAACAGTCCGGCTCCGGCGATGCTGCCACCGTAGACCATGTAGCGCATCAGGAGCTGGTTGTTCTCATCGCCGAGCCGCGCCTGTGTGGTGCGCAGTTCAGATTGTGCCTCGGTCAGTTCGGCATCCAGGGACTGGCGGTGCGCTTCCAGCTCGTCGATGTGCGCCTTGCGCGAATCCAGTGTTTCCTGCATGCCCTGGACACGGGCCTTCCAGCTGTCGTCGATGGTGCGGAGCTGCTCACTGAGCTCGGCTACCTGTTGCTCCAGTTGTGGCAGGCGTTCGGCTTGGCCGGGCACGTCCTGCAGATCACGACTGGGGATCCAGACGACGCTGCCCGACTCGCCACGGACCTGGCTGTAGTCGTTCTGAGTGTCCAGAAGCTCGACCTTTTCACCTGAGGTCAGGGTGCCGACGATGCGGTAGCCATCCGTCGGACCGCTGCGCACGTAAGTGCTCAGGCTATCGCTGACCCAGCGTTCGTTGCTGGTTGCCTCCTGTGCCTGAGCGGCGCCAAAGATGCCGAGCAAACCGGTGCAAAGGGTCAGCCGCCATACGCGGCTCGGGAGCGAGCGGAAACGAAAAAGACGCTGAGAAAGGTGATGAATGGAAAACATGGTGCTCTTCATATAAGGGACAGATCACGAGTGAAGACAAGCAGATGCCGAGCCTCTGACCGGGCTCCGTTGCAGCAAAGACGGGAATGACGGTGATGCATGGAAGGCGGGCGGAAGGCCGGCACCGCGCTCCATGAAACCCAAGACTCACGAGCCAGCCGCCGACTTCATCTGCTGACTGACACCACGAATGGCATTGGGTTCAACGAACGTTTCGACCATTTGACTGCCCGTTCGACTGGCGGCGACGTCTCGCCCTCCGTTCGATGCCTTGCGCCAGAGCTTCTCGTTGAGCCAGGCTGCGGCGCTGTGTCGCATTTGTCAAATGAAGAATGTTGAATGCATCACGTTTGATATCATTTGGACATCAGCGTCCCGTATGGGATGAGCGCTTCCTTGAATCCGATGCCACGGAGGGCGTCATGAAAAACCAGTCTCAATCGGTGGGCCCCCTGGTCACGGCCTCGTTGCTGGAGCGCGCTCGCCAGCGCTTTCGTATCGCGGGAACCAGGCAACCCCATGATGAAGCCAGGACCATGCGCGACCTGCTCGCCCAGGATGGCCTGGATATCAATGGCCGACCTTTCGAGCCGCAAGACTCTCCCCTTTCAGTTGTTGTAGGCCCCGACATTCAACCAAGCAAACGATGCGCCGCGGAATACGACGAGACCGTCGATTCGCAGGTGTTGTTCGAGATGGAATTCAGCCGTCGCGGGACCGACGGGCAGCTCACCCAGGAACTGGTGAGTGTGTGGGTCTCGGACCCCGAATACTTCGCTGGGCATTGCCATCTTAGTCATGACCATCGGCTGTTTGCCTGGGACGACGTGGAGGGCCAGGTCAAGCTGACGGACTCGGGCGAGCTGCTGGAAGTCGATGAAATTCGCCAACGTTCCGTCTGCTCTTGGCGCTGAACGACAAAAGCCATGGAGCCAGACAAACGATGACGTGTCATGAGCGGGATCAGCGCCAGTACCATGCCTTGCGCGAACACATCGATAGTCTGTTGGCGCGGGGTGCATCGCTGGTGGGGCGCGATCCGGTGAGGCTCTCGCTCGAGGGGCGCATCTTTACAGTGCAGCACGGCATGCTGGTCGGTAGCGAGGACCCGCAGGATCTGCTGGAAGCTTTCGCCGACAACCGGAAGTCGCAAGCTTGTCATCGGGATCTGGTCCTGGACATCTGCCTGCGCCAGCTCAGTGAAGTCATCGAGACGGCGAGCCCGCTGGATCAGGCTACAGCGCAAACGGCAGTGCGCTGTGTGTCTGCCGACGCGCGGCCAGCAGGCGGCAGAACTCCTCGGGGTTCTTGATCAGCACGTTCTGCCCGACAAACGCCTGCGAGGCGATCAGGCGCGAGAGCCAGAAGCGTAGGCAGGTGATACGCAGCATGGGCTGCCACAACTCGGCCTCCGCGGGGGTGAAGCGACGCAGGCTGGAATAGGCGGCCAGCAAGGCCTCGCTGCGGGTCTGGTCGAGCTCGCCGTTGGGGTGCGAGCACCAGTCGTTCACGGCGATCGCCACATCGTAGAGCATCGGTCCCGAGCAGGCGTTATAGAAGTCGATCACGCCGGTCAGATGGCTGCCTTCGAAGAGCACGTTGTCACGAAAGAGGTCGGCATGCAGGTTGGCCTTGGGCAGCGCGAGGATCTTCGTACGCAGCTCGGCAATTTCTGCCAGTCCGTCACGCAACAGCGGCAGTTGCTCCGCGGGCAGGTTCAACGCCAGGCTCGGTCCTTCCCTTTGCATCCAGTCCAGCCCGCGGTCGCTGGGGCGCTCGAGGGGGCGCTCGCGGGTCGCCAGATGGATGCGCGCCAGCAGCCGCCCGACTTCGGCGCAGTGGGCGGTATTCGCTGCGGTGACATGCTTGCCCGGCAGGCGCGGTTGTAGCAGTGCCGGCTTGCCCGCCAGCGAGCGCAGTGCCTCGCCCTCGGCGGTCGGCAACGAATAGGGCACCGGCAAGCGGGCCTGGTGAAGCACCCTGAGAAGCTCGATGAAGAAAGGCAGATCCTGCAGTGGCCCGCGCTCAACCAGCGTCAGTACGTATTCGCCCTGTTCCAGGCTGATGAAGAAATTGCTGTTCTCGGTACCGGCGGTGATGCCTTGGAAGTCGCGTAGACGGCCCAGTCGGTAGGGGGCCAGGAAGGCTTCCAGTTCGTGGCGTTCGAGCGGCGTGAATACCGACATGGTGCCCTTCCTTCAAGGATTGCGAGCGGTTACCAGCTGAAGATTTTCCAAGCGGGAATCAGCATGTGTGGTTCTTCGGAATGGACGAAGTTACTGTCGCCATCGGCGCGCACCAGGAAATAGGGTTTGCCGTGCTTGGGGGTGACTTTCACAGCATAAAGGAAGCCATTGACGCGGTACTCCTCCACCGTGCGGTCACCCTCCTGGCGAATGGTCACGTCCGGATCGCCATCTACCGATTCCTGGGCAAAACCGCTCAGCGGCACGATCGTGAGCATGCTGGCGAGCAACAGGTGATTGAATGTTCGCATGGTAACCTTGTTCCTTTTCCAGTGATCGGTCCTGTGCATTCTAGCTGGAGGGCCGTCGAAAAGGTTGATCACGCTCATGAGTCAAACGCCCCTCGTTCTGGTGGACGGTTCGTCCTACCTTTACCGCGCTTTCCATGCCCTGCCGCCGCTGACAACCAGCACCGGCAAACCGACCGGCGCGGTGAAGGGCGTGTTGAACATGCTGCTGTCGCTGCGTCGGCAATATCCGGACAGCCCCTTCGCCGTAGTCTTCGACGCCAAGGGGCCGACTTTCCGCGACGAGCTGTTTGCCGAATACAAATCTCATCGACCACCGATGCCCGATGACTTGCGCGGCCAGATCGAACCGCTGCATGCCAGCGTGCGTGCGCTGGGCTTGCCTCTTCTATGTGTCGAAGGGGTTGAGGCGGATGACGTGATCGGCACCCTGGCGCGGCAGTGCGCGGCGCTGGGGCGCGACGTGGTGATTTCCACCGGTGACAAGGACATGGCGCAGCTGGTCTGCCCGCACGTCACGCTGGTCAACACCATGACTGGCAGCGTCTACGACATCGAAGGCGTGCGCGCCAAGTTCGGTGTGGGTCCGGAGCTGATCATCGATTTCCTTGCACTGATGGGCGACAAGGTCGACAACATCCCTGGTGTGCCCGGTGTCGGTGAAAAAACCGCCTGCGGCCTGCTCAATGGCATTTCCGGTGGACTCAAGGGCCTCTATAACAATATCGATCAGGTCGCGACGTTGCCGATTCGTGGTGCCAAATCCCTGGGGGCCAAGCTGGAGGAGCACCGCGAGGCGGCCTTCATGTCCTATGAGCTGGCGACCATCAAGATCGACGTGCCACTGGATGTGCAGGTGGCCGACCTGATGCCCGGTGAGCCGCACCGCGAGGCGCTGATCGCGCTCTACCGCGAGCTGGAGTTCAAGCAGTGGCTCGACGAGCTGCTGCGCGAGGCCAAGGCGGCGGGTGAGACTGGCGAAGTCACGTCCGAGGATCGCTCGATCCAGGCCGAGGCGCAGTACGAGACGGTTCTCGGGCAGTCCGAGTTCGATACATGGTTGGCCCGCCTGCAGGCCGCCGATTGCTTCGCCTTCGATACCGAGACCACCAGCATCGACGCGCAACAGGCGCAACTGGTAGGGGTTTCCTTCTCCATCGAGATCGGCAAGGCCGCCTACGTGCCGCTGTGCCATTCCTACATGGGGGTGCCGCAACAACTGGATCGCGACGCGGTACTCGCTGCGCTCAAACCACTGCTCGAAGATCCGAAGAAGCAGAAAATCTGCCAGCACGGCAAATACGACATGAATGTGCTGATGCGCTACGGCATCGAGCTGCGCGGTCAGGCCTACGACACCATGCTCGAATCCTACGTGCTGGACGCCACCGCCACCCGCCACGACATGGACAGCCTGGCGCTGAAGTACCTCGGCCGTGGCACCATCCGCTTCGAGGACATCGCCGGCAAGGGCGCCAAGCAACTCACCTTCGACCAGATCGCCATCGAGCAGGCCGGGCCCTACGCCGCCGAGGATGCCGACGTCACCCTGCGCCTGCACCAGACTTTGCTCGGCAAGCTGGAGCAGACGCCGTCGCTGCTCAAGGTGCTGACCGATATCGAGATGCCGCTAGTGCCGGTGCTGGCGCGCATCGAGCGCAACGGCGCGCTGGTCGATGCGCAGCTGCTCGGCCAGCAGAGCGTCGAACTGGGCGAAAAGCTCGTTACTCTGGAGCGCGAGGCCTATGAGCTTGCCGGCGAGGAATTCAACCTCGGCTCACCCAAGCAGCTTGGCACCATCCTCTATGAAAAGCTCGGCTGTCCGGTGCTGTCGAAAACCGCCGGTGGCCAGCCCTCGACGGCCGAAAGCGTACTGGCCGAACTGGCCGATCGCGATTATCCGCTGCCCAAGGTGATCATGCAGCACCGTAGCTTGAGCAAGCTCAAGGGCACCTACACCGATAAGCTGCCGCAGCAGATCAACCCGCACACCGGGCGCATCCATACCAGTTATCACCAGGCGGTGACGGCGACCGGGCGCCTGTCCTCGTCGGACCCGAACCTGCAGAACATCCCGATCAGAACGGCCGAGGGGCGGCGCATCCGCCAGGCCTTCGTCGCCGCGCCCGGCTACAAGCTGCTGGCGGCCGACTACTCGCAGATCGAGCTGCGCATCATGGCGCACCTGGCGCAGGATGCGGGCTTGCTGCATGCCTTCCAGAGCGGCCTGGACGTGCATCGCGCCACCGCCGCCGAGGTCTTCGGCGTCGAGCTGGCGGAGGTCACCAGCGACATGCGGCGCAGCGCCAAGGCGATCAACTTCGGGCTGATCTACGGCATGAGCGCCTTCGGCCTAGCCAAGCAGATCGACGTCGGTCGCAAGGAAGCGCAGGAATACATCGATCGCTACTTCGCCCGCTATCCCGGCGTGCTGGCCTACATGGAGCGCACTCGCGCCCAGGCTGCCGAGCAGGGCTATGTCGAGACGCTGTTCGGCCGTCGCCTCTACCTGCCCGAGATCAACTCCAAGAACGGCGCCATGCGCAAGGGCGCCGAGCGCACCGCGATCAACGCACCCATGCAGGGCACCGCGGCGGATATCATCAAGCGCGCCATGATCGCGGTGGATGGCTGGTTGCAGGAGAGCGACCTGGATGCCCGGGTGATCCTGCAGGTACACGACGAACTGGTGCTGGAGGTGCGCGAGGACCTGCTGGATCAGGTACGCGACGCCATCAGCCCGCTGATGAGCCAGGCCGCCCAGCTGGATGTGCCGCTGCTGGTGGAAACCGGCGTGGGCGCTAACTGGGATGAGGCGCACTGAGCGGGGCAGGGGGCGGGTGGAGTACCCGGAAGTTTTTTCGCGCCGCATTGAACTTCCGGCCATAGGGTCGAGTCCTACCCTACGAAGGGTGTGAAAGCCCTTCGATGCTCCTTGTTGTGTTAAGTGTTGGCAGATCTCTGGACCTCGCCCTAGCGGTCCGGATTCAACCTCGAACTTCCCCCTCCCCCAACGAAGTTCGAGGTTTTTTTTTGCCTGGAGAAAAGAAGCGCTGCCTTCGAAACGGGCAGGTACGCGCTTCGGCAGGTTGCGCAATATAGGGCGCAGCATCTCTGTGGATAACCTGTTGACAGAATGCTTCGAGGCGGATGAGCGCAGGCTTTGCGTTGATTGCGCAACTTTCTGCACAGTGCTGCGCAAGAAGCTGCGCAACTTTCTGTGATGACTCGCACGTCTTGTTTGGTCGGCCTGCATGGTTTTCCAGTAACTTACTGATTTGTAAGGAATAATTATTCCTGGCACGCTCCTTGTTATGTCTTCTTTGCCATTTCGGCATCAATCAGGCAAAGGAGAGCACCCATGCCAACCCCCGCGTATCTGTCCCTCGAAGGCACCAAGCAAGGACTGATCACCGCCGGTACCTTCACCGAGGATTCGGTCGGCAACATCTTCCAGGAAGGTCATGAAGATCAGATCCTGGTGCAGGCCTTCCAGCATCAGGTCATCATTCCGCGCGATCCACAATCGGGTCAGCCCACTGGCCAGCGCGTGCACAAGCCGCTGATGATCACCAAGGTCTTCGACAAGTCCTCGCCGCTGATCTTCAACGCCCTGACTTCCGGCGAGCGCCTGAACAAGTGCCGCCTGGAGTGGTACCGCACCTCCTCGACCGGCACCCAGGAGCACTACTACACCATCGAACTGGAAGACGCGGTGATCGTCGACGTTAAGTCGCACATGCCCAACTGCCAGGACCCGAACATGTCGCATTTCACCCACCTGGAAGACGTGTACTTCACCTACCGCAAGATCGTCTGGACCCATGAGGTCTCCGGTACCTCCGGCTCCGACGACTGGCGTACCCCGATTGCAGGCTGAGTGATCAGCGATTTCGGCCGGGCCAGCCTGGCCGAAGTCGTTTTGCGAAGCAGTCTCCAGAAACGGGTTACGCCGTTCTGGAATGCGGAAAGTGTGCATTCCAGAGCGGCGTCTCTGTGATACATCGACTCCCCTCCCTCGCCAAGCGCCGATCAATGGATTGATCCAAGAGGAACATGCATGTTCGCCCCCGCCAACCAGGCCCATTTCACGCTGACCATCGAAGGACTCGAGCATGACCTGAAGGTGCTCGAATTCAGCGGCCGCGAGGCCATCAGCCAACCCTACCGATTCGATCTCGAGCTGGTCAGCGAGCGCGCCGACCTGGATCTCGAAACCCTGTTGCACCAGCCGGCCTTCCTCACGCTCGGGCACGAGAACAGTGGAATCCATGGAGTGATTCATCGCATCGCCCAAGGCGAATCCGGTCAACGCCTGACGCGCTACAGCCTGTCGCTGGTGCCCCAACTGGCCTACCTGACGCATCGGCTGAACCAGCGCATCTTCCAGCAGCTCAGCGTGCCGCAGATCGTCGCCCAGATACTGGAAGAGCATGGTATTCAGGTCGGGCTGGGGCACCGGTTCGAGCTGGGGCCGGTGATCTACCCCGAACGCGATTACTGCGTGCAGTACGACGAGAGCGACCTGCACTTCATCCAGCGACTGTGCGAGGAGGAAGGCATCCACTATCACTTCCAGCACAGTGAAACCGGCCATGTGCTGGTGTTCGGTGATGACCAAACGGTCTTTCCGAAGCTCGCTCCCGTGCCCTGCCAGCAAGACTCCGGCCTGGTTGCCGACGAGCCGGTGATCAAGCGCTTTGGCCTGCGGGTGGAGACCCGTCCCAGCCGTGTTACGCGCCGCGACTACGATTTCGAGAAACCGCGCCTGCTGCTGGAAAGCACCCTCACCAGCGAGTTCTCTCCGAATCTCGAAGACTACGACTACCCCGGCCGCTTCACTGACCGTGGCCGCGGCAAACACCTGGCGCAACGCGCTCTGGAACGCCACCGGCACGACTTCCAGCTGGCCGAGGGCGAAAGCGACCTGCCAAGGCTGTGCAGCGGTCATTTTCTCGAACTGGTGGAACACCCGCGCAGCGACTGGAATCAACTCTGGCTGCTCACTGAAATCCATCATCAAGGCAAACAGCCGCAGGTGTTGGAAGAGTCCATCACCAATCCCCCGACTATGCACAATCAAGCTCCCTCTCCTCTGGCGGGAGAGGGTTGGGGAGAGGGGGATAACAACTTCACCCAAGGCTACCGCAACCACTTCACCGCCACGCCCTGGAGCGAGCCCTTCCGTCCACCCCTCCGGCACCCCAAGCCACGCATCCTGGGCAGCCAGACCGCCGTCGTCACCGGCCCCGCTGGCGAGGAAATTCACTGCGACAGACATGGTCGCGTGAAGGTCCGGTTCTTTTGGGACAGAGAGCACTGGAGTCGTGAAGGCCTGGCGGACGACAAGTCCAGCTGCTGGTTGCGGGTCAGCTCAAGCTGGGCCGGCGACCGCTACGGAGGCGTCGCCATCCCGCGGGTCGGCATGGAGGTGCTGGTCACCTTCCTCGAAGGCGATCCCGACCAGCCGCTGGTGACCGGCTGCCTGTACCACGCCGAGCATGTCCCACCCTACGAACTGCCGGCGAACAAGACGAAATCGGTCTTCAAGACTCTCAGCTCGCCCGGTGGCGGTGGCTATAACGAACTGCGCATTGAAGACCGCAAGGGCGCCGAACAGATCTACGTACATGCCCAGCGCGACTGGGAACAGAATATCGAGCATGACCAGAAGATCCGCGTCGGCCACGAACGCCACGATACGGTGGAAGCCAACGCCTACAGCGAATTCCAGGCCGAAGAACACCGCACCACCCACGGCGACCGCAAGACTGAAGTCAGGGCCAACGACCACCTCACCATAGGCGACAGCCAGCACATCAAGCTGGGCAATGGCCAGTTCATCAAGGCCGGCCAGGAAATCCACCTCTCCAGCGGCCTCAAGGTCGTGCTCGAAGCCGGCAGCGAACTGACCCTCAAGGGCGGCGGCAGCTTCATCAAACTCGACGGCGGCGGCGTGACCCTGGTCGGGCCGGTGATCAAGATCAACTCCGGCGGCGCAGCGGGCGGCGGTTCGGGGGCAGCGCCGGTGTTGCCTGGCGCAGTGAAGCCGGCGGATGCGGACAAGGCGGGGGAGTTGCTGGTGCCAGCGCAGAAGCAGGCGCTACTGCAGAAAAAACCACTCTGCGCCATTTGCGAGGCAGCCAAGGCGAGTGCGGAAAATGTCTGAGGTCATGACGTCCTTACCCCATGATCTGCCTTGGCATAGCAACTGCTATTTGCTGCTCGACGGCGTAAGCGTGCAGAGCCTTCCACAAAAGCTCTATCAGTGGTCTGAGCAACCGAATTTCGAGCCGCTGTATCTCGGAACGGACTTGAACGAACTCAACGAGCTCTCACCATGCCTAATCGCCATCGACAGCCCAGGCGATCCAGTCCTTCAAGCCTTCCTTGCCAATGCAGCACAGGAGTGGGGCTACCTGATCTTCACCAGCAATACACTCGATGAGGTTACCCAGCATTTGCGCGGGCTTGTAAAAGTGCAAACCACAGCGCAGCAGGCTTTCATCCTGCGCCTGGCGGATCCTGCCGTGGCTCATGCGCTATTCACTGTTGGCAACCCAATGCTTTTGGCTATGTCTGAGTTAGCTGTTGCATAGCCGCTCGTCCCAGCGCTTCCCTCAAGCAAATCAATGGATTGAGCTGGGTCTTATGACGTTCGAGCAGGCGACGCCATCCCAAGTAATGCGTCAGGTACTTGGTGGCCACACCATGAAAGGGAATCATCCAGCCCTTCAACCGGCTGTCGTAGGCGTTCACGTTCTGGATGTGGAAAGGTCCATCGACCCTGCGCTTCTGGCTAGGATTGATCGGTCGG
>JBKEBY010000019.1:0-118858 GCA_047973445.1 Pseudomonas sp. | reverse complement strand
TCACCGACCGATCAATCCTAGCCAGAAGCGCAGGGTCGATGGACCTTTCCACATCCAGAACGTGAACGCCTACGACAGCCGGTTGAAGGGCTGGATGATTCCCTTTCATGGTGTGGCCACCAAGTACCTGACGCATTACTTGGGATGGCGTCGCCTGCTCGAACGTCATAAGACCCAGCTCAATCCATTGATTTGCTTGAGGGAAGCGCTGGGACGAGCGGCTATGCAACAGCTAACTCAGACATAGCCTATAAAAAAGCGATATCCACTCTACAAGCGCTTCAATGCTCTTGCTGCAGGGAGGTCAGCAACTCGCCGAGCGTCACCTGGCGCTCGCCATCCTGCAGCCGGGCGGCGGGATTCAACGACGACCAGTCGGGATGCGCGCGGCAGCGTTGCAGGGCTTCCGGTAGCTTGCCTTCACGCCAGGCCTTATCATCCGCCGCATCGAGGTGGATCGCATCCATCGCTGCATGTCCGCGTGCTGCCAGTGCGGCGAGCAGCTGACGCTGGCGCAGGGCGAGCAGGCGCAGTACGGCGTCATCCACGGTCAGTTCGCGCTGGCCCTTGAGCTTGCCCAGCAGGCGACTGCCGTAATGCCGTGCCGTCTGCGCGCCGCCGCCGGCGATGGCGCCGAGCAGTGCCGCGGCGCCCAGGGTGATGCCGCCGACCATCAGGTCGACGCCGGCGCCGGCTGCTGCACCTGCTGCAATGCCGCCACCGATCTTCACGCCCAGTTGCTTCAGTGTTTCCGGGTTGAACAGATCGTCGCCCCAGCGACCATCGAGCAATGGCAGGTCGGTCGTGGCGGCATCTTGCGGGCGGAAGCCGTATAGACGCAGCAAGGCTTCGACACAGCGCTGCTCGCGGGCGCGCACGGCGTCATGCAATTCGCGGATGGCGCCGCGCTCCAGTTCAGGTTGGGTCGCCACACCGCGGCGGCAGGCGGCGACATCCACCAGCAGCTCGGCAATCAGCCGGTTGCCTTCGCTCAGTCGGGCTGCGGCCTGAACTTCGTGATCTTCGATCAGGCGTTGCAGCTTCGCCCGGGACTGTTCCAGCAACAGCGCCAGGCTTTCATACAGGCGGCGTTCGCCATCGATCGGCGGCGCCACACTATCGAAACGCACCAGTGCGTGCAGACCCAGCCGTGCCAGTGCCTCGCGCCAGCGCTCTTCACCATGGCCGGGCTGGGCGACGAAGTTGAGTACCGGCAGCAGCGGCTTGCCGCAGCCGGCGAGTACCTCCAGTTCATCCTTGTACTTGGCCAGCACCGGCTCGCGGGCATCAATTACATAGAGCCCGGCGTCGCTGGCCAGCAATTGGCGCAAGACCTTGGCTTCCTGCTCGAAGCGCTGGCGCGCCTCGCTGCCTTCGAGGAAACGCGCCGTGCGCGCCGGGCCGTCGAGGCGCTCGCCGGGACGTTCGATGCGTTCGAGGTGGTCGAGCAGGGCGATGGCGTCCTCCAGGCCGGGCGTGTCGTACAGCTCCAGCAGCGGCTCGCCGTCCACCGACAGCCGTGCACCTTCGACGTGGCGGGTGGTGCTGGGCCGATGCGAGACCTCGCCGAAGTTGACGTCACGGGTCAGGGTGCGCAGCAGCGAGGTCTTGCCGACGTTGGTATGGCCAACCAGTGCCAGTTTCAGGGGGGCGCTCATCGACAAGGCCTCGAATTCGGTAGGGCGGATGACGTTTCAGTCATCCGCCACTGGCAACGATGGACATCCGCCCCGGATTGCACGTGCTCAGTCATGGCCGTTCTCCAGCCAGGTCATGGGTGCGCTGCTCGCGTGGTCGAGGCCCAGGCCGTCCAGCGCTTGGTGCCAGTCGTGCAGGCGCTGGCTGTCCAGTGCCTGGCCGGCGGGCGCCTGCATGAGCCAGATTCGGGTGCTGGCGGCGCAGCGACTCAACTCGCCGATCAGCGCCAGGGTGCCGCGATCCGGCGAGCGGCGCGGGTCGCAGGCGATGGCCAGGCGCTGCGGCGGGAAGCGGGTGAGCTGGTCTAGCAGGCGTCGACGCTGTTCGCGGTTGTCCAGCACGCCGGCATCGGCTACCGACCTGGGCAGCTTCGGCGGCCATGGCTGGCTCTGGTCCAGTTCGATGGCGACGATCACCGCGCCTTCGCCGCCGTTCAGTTGTGTAACTGAGCCGGGCACATGCAGCTGTTGCGGCGCTGCGTCGCTGATCCCGAGGCGTTCGCTGGGCGGTTGCAGGCGCTCGCGCAGCAGGCGATAGGCCGGCAGTTGCAGATCCAGACGTAGAGCGGCACGGCCGCGCTGCCAGCGCCACAGGCAGAACAGCATCAGCAGCAACCGCGGCAGCAGGCCGTAGACCAGCACCACGCCGACCAGCCAGCCGGCCCAGCTCTGTCGCGCGCTTTCGAAATCGTTGGCGAGGGTTCCGCTGGCGCGTATCTGGTCGATGTCCGGCATGCCGAAACCGAGTAGCGACGGCAGAGTACCGAGTGCTTGGGTTAGCCCAACGAAGGCTCCTTCGCCGAGGATGGTGGTTTCCCAGACGAAGCCGTAGCGCCGCGTAGCAAGCAGCGCCAGCAGGGTCAGCAGGGCGCTGCCCATGGCCAGCAGCCAAAGCCCGTGTACGCCCAGCCCCAGCAGCCAGCGCCCGAGGCGGCGCTGCTCCAGCACCGTCAGCAAGGCCGGCGCCAACTGCACGGCACGGGCATCGCGGGCGAGCTTCTCGCTGAGCCAGAGCCACAGCCGGCCCAGCGCGCCGCCGCTGTCGCCGGCCAGGAGGAACCCCAGCAGCCAGCCGAGCAGCGTCAGCAGATTAAGCCCCAGCAGACTGCCCAGCGCCCAGAACACGTTGACCGGCCGTTGACCATCGCCCAGCGCCGCCCAGGCGAGACCGGCCCCGGTAAACACCGCGAGCAGCGCCAGTGCGAAGCTGGCCAGCCGAGTGCCTTGCCGCCAATGGCGCAAGGCATCGATCAGCCCATCACGACGGGCCAGCCACAGCGCGCGATACTCGATCAGCTCGGCGAGCTCACCGCCCTGCGCCCGGGCTCGGCGATTGGCCTCGTCATCCTCCAGCGGCCCGGCGTGCTCTTCGCGCAGGCGCACGGCTTCGGTCAGCCAGAGGCGGTCGAGGGTGGTCAGTGTTGGTGAAGGGGGAGATGTCACGCGCTATCTCGGTGGCGTTGGGTGCCTTGAGGATAACCCCTGTTGCATTGCCACGGAAAAGCCGATTGGTTTTGTGCTCAATCTCCTTCGCGCAAGTGTACGGCGATATCCGGCTGGTCGATGAACAGGCCATCGATGCCGGCATTCAGGTAGGCGCGGATTTCCGCTTCGATATCGCCACGGTCGGCAAGCGAGCTGCCTTGGCGCAGATCGGTTGGCAAGAAGGCGTTCTCCGCTCGGAAGGTATAGGGATGCACTTTGAGGCCCGCTGCATGGGCGTTTGGCACGAAGTCTGTGGGCTGGCCGAGGTTGCCCTTGGCGTCGCGTGGGATGACGTAGGTTTTTTCCGGGCCGACACCCGCCGCGTAGCGTGCGATGGCCTCGAGGCCGGCGGCGGTAGCCATCTGCGCATAGCTGAGGTCACTGCCGCGTAGCTGCTGGTCGTACGGCTGGCCTCGACCGAATAGCTGCACCAGGCGCAGCTGGGTGAGTGGGCTCAGGCTTTTCAGGTTGTCCACCTCGAACGACTGGATGTACACCGACGCATTACGGTCTGCGTAGCCGTTGCGCTGAAGAATGCGCACCAGCGGCTCTTCCATGGCCAGGCCCAACTGCTGGAAATGCGTCGGATGCTTGGTCTCGATATACAGGCCGATCCGTCGGCCTTCGCTTTGCTGCAGGGTTTTCACCAGGTCGATGATTTCCTGCAGGGTCGGATATCCGCAATGCGCTCGATGGCACGCAGGGTTTTCAGCTCGGCCAAGGTGAAATCCTCGCTGAACCAGCCGGTCAGGGTGATACCGTCGACCGCTTGGGTGCGTTTGCGCTCGGCGAATTCGGAGTGCTGTGCTACATCGGTGGTCAGGCCGAGTTCGTTGTCATGGCGAGCGACCAGTTCGCCGTCGCGGGTCATCACCAGGTCCGGCTCGATGTAATCCGCACCCTGCAGGATCGCCAGCGCGTAGGCGGCGAGGGTGTGCTCCGGCAGGTAGCCGCTGGCGCCGCGGTGGGCGATGACCAGGGGTACGGGCCCTTCGTCATGCGGCCTGGCCTGTTGATTTGCGCCGGCAGCATCGGCCAGCGCAGCGAACGGCAGCAACAGGCCGCAGATGGTCAGCCAGAAGTGCGGTGTGGCGCGGAGCATGGGGGTGTTCTCCTCGGGGCGGGTGCAAACAGTCTGGCGGAGCATGATGACGCTTTGGAGGCCGCCCTGCTGACGTCCGCTCGGCGCCGCGGTATGCTCGCCGCCATGAATCAGACCCGCATCCCCCTCGCCATGATCGCTGCCCTGGCGCAGAACCGCGTCATCGGCCTCGACAATAAAATGCCCTGGCATCTGCCGGCTGACCTCAAGCACTTTAAGGCCATGACGTTCGGCAAGCCTATCGTCATGGGCCGCAAGACCTGGGATTCCCTCGGTCGACCGCTCCCTGGGCGGTTGAATCTGGTGGTCAGCCGCCAGCCAGACTTGTGCCTGAAGGGTGCCGAAACCTTCGGCAGCCTCGAGGATGCTCTGCAGCGCGCCGAGCAATGGGCGCGTGAGCAGGGGACGACAGAGATCATGCTGATCGGTGGCGCCCAGCTATACCAGCAGGCGCTGCCGTTGGCACAACGGTTGTACCTGACCCGCATCTCCGCCAGTCCTGAAGGAGATGCGTTCTTCCCGGCATTCGACGAAAGCCTGTGGCAGCGCGCCGACTGCCAGGTGCATCCGGCCGAGGGTGAGGCGCCCGCGTACAGTTTCGAGACATGGCAACGGCGTTGAGCATTCGAGCATCTTGATCGGCGCCAATTTGTTGGCCGACATCAGGCTCTATCCTTTCTTCCCGCGCTCGCCGTGAGACAGCCGCAGATGCAGAACAACAAGCCGGACGCCGCTCCCGCGGAAATCATCGCCGCAATCTTCATGCGCCACCCGCTCTGGGAAGATGCTCTGGCGCTGTTGCTGGGTACTGCCATGGTCGCGCTGGGCATCGCGCTCTACAGTCACGCGGGACTGCTGACCGGAGGCACCGTAGGTCTGGCGTTCCTGCTCAAGTACCTAGCAGATTGGCCTTTCGGTCTGGTGTTCTTCGCCCTGAATTTGCCTTTCTATCTGCTGGCGATCTGGAGGATGGGCTGGGCCTTCACGCTGCGCACGTTCTGCGCGGTGGCACTGGTGTCGCTGTTGGCCGAGCTGACGCCGCACTGGATCGGTTTCACCGAACTGAACATCTACTACGCGGCGCTGTTCGGCGGTTTCGCCATGGGCCTCGGGCTGCTGATGCTGTTTCGTCACCGCGCCAGCCTGGGTGGGGTGAACATCCTGGCGCTGTATCTGCAGGAGCGTTTCGGTCTGCGTGCGGGGGCCGTACAGATGGGCATCGATGCCTCGATCGTACTCGCCGCGGTGTTCGTGGTTCCGTTCGACAAGGTGCTGCTGTCGGTGCTGGGGGCGGTGGCGCTCAACCTGGTATTGGCGATCAACCACCGCGCCGGCCGCTACATGGGTGTTAGCTAGGGTCTGTTGCCGTTTCGTACGCGGCTGGCGACGAAACGGCAACAGACCCTAGGCTTACTCGCCGCGAATGTAGCGCTCCAGCTGCTGGATCAGATCGGCCTGTTCGGCGATCGCTTCCTTGACCAAATCACCGATCGAAAGCAGGCCGACCAGCTGTCCCCCGTCGACGACCGGCAGGTGACGCAAGTGGCGATCGGTCATCAGCGACATGCAGGCCTGGATGCTTTGCTGTGGCTCGGTGGTTATTACCGGCGAGCTCATGATAGTGCTGACCGGCGTGCCCACCGAAGAACGGCCCTGCAGCACGATTTTGCGCGCATAGTCACGTTCGCTGACGATGCCTACCAGCTCGCCGTTATCGACCACCAGCAGGGCACCCACGTTGTGCTCGGCCATGGCCTGGAGGAACTCCAGCACCGTGGCTTCGGAAGAGACGGTGTGCACGTTCTGGTGCTGCTTGTCCCTGAGCAGTTGCGCTACGGTCTTCATTCGAATCCTCCGGTTGAAACGAGTGACGGGTGCCGTCTCGAGTGGCCGTTAGCATTACGGAGAATGGCGCAGCGGGCAATGATGCGGACGTCAGACGCCGACTGAGAGGTGGCCAATGACTCCCGTAGCCGGCACCTGAGCCCTCGGCATCCCGGACCAGGTCAGCCCAGAGCGACCAGTTCGGCGTGTGCGCCGCCGTTCTCGACATCCAGTAGCGCCAGGCTGATTGGCAGGCTGAAACGCCGCGGCCCGATGCTGCCGGGATTGAGGTAGAGCACCTCACCGCGGCGCTCGATACCGGGCTTGTGCGAGTGGCCGCTGATCACCACGCCGATACCACGCGCGGCCGGATCGAAATCCAGCGTCTTGAGATCGTGCAGCACATACAGCCGAACGCCGCCATGGGCTAGCTCCAGGCATTCGGGCAGCCCCTCGGCCCAGTCGCCGTCATCGATGTTGCCGCGGATCACATCCAGCGGTGCTATCGCCTGCAACGCCGTCAGCACCTGTGGCTTGCCGATATCCCCGGCATGGATGATCCGCTCGCAACCTTCCAGCACGGCCAGCGCCTCGGGCCGCAGCAAACCGTGGGTATCGGAAATCACACCGATGCGCATGAGAGCTCCTTGGTTCGAATGGCTCGTGCGGTTCTTGCGAGCTTACAGTGCGGGTAGAAAAGACAGACAACAAAAAGCCCGCACTGGGCGGGCCTTTCGAGAATTTTGAATGGTTTTGACACCACTCAAAAGAAATGAGTGGTGCCCAGGGACGGAATCGAACCGCCGACACGGGGATTTTCAATTCGCCGGTGTCGCCATTTCACTAGGTACCAGTAAGGCTCCAATGAGTCACGGTGCATTACAGTAAATCACTATAAAATCAACGCATTAGGTCTCAATACGTCACAGTGGGGAAAACTCGTGCTGCACCACTAGTGTACCGGAAATCGCCTCATAGGAGCAGATTTGGAATGACTAGGAACCACCTTCATTTAGTCGCTCAGTCCACGAAGAAGGAGATTGAGCTTTCGCCCCGTTTCCGTGGCTTTCAGAAAGGCTTCAGCTTGCCTGACGTGGAATTTGGGGTAGATGCACGCTGGGCCGGAGCATGCGCTGTGGGCTTCCTCATGGACGGAGCCCGGCACCTTGATATTCTGCCTTCTGTTTCTGAAGCTCAGTTGGTCGCAGGTCTACTGGGCACGCCGATTGTGGGGGCGAGTGATATCAGGGTCCTGGCATCGGAGAGGGTAGAAGGAAGCTACAACTCGGCGGTCGAGTGGGGGCGCGTCAGGCTCGGCGAGAAAGCGCTACGCGATGTGTTGAGTTGGTGGGGGCTGTAAAATGAAAAATGTGATGCCCCCCACCTCGTTGGTGAGGGCATTAAGGCGGTGTTCAAGTTGCGGAAATCATATTTTGCAAGAATCGCTTAAAGGCGCGCTCAGCACTTTTATGATTGGCAATTTCTGCATATGCGCTAATAACTTTCTCGCAAGCTGGGGCAAGAAGTTCTCGCAATGCTTTTAACTCGGCTTCAGCCCGAGGGTTCTCCAATCGCGGATTGGCTGTTACCAGTACGTCGTTCAGAACAAGATCAGGTATGATTTGCTTAGCCATGTGGGACCCTCCTTCGGTCTCAGGTGGTAGGTGCTGGTCGGGGTTGCCGCCCCGACTAGCACCGATCTTCTTACTCTACTTCCCAACTTCAATTCCGTCCAGTCTGTTTGTCTGTTTGTTTTTTATTATTTAAAAAGAACAAACATACAAACAAAGGGGCAGGCTTGCGCGACCTAAGTCATTGTTATTCAAGGCTTATTGGTTTCTATGGTGAACGTCTATGGGGTGTAAGGTGAACGTTTATGGGGCAAAGGTGAATAGATATGGGGAGAAAGGTGAAAGCTTATGGGGTGGAGGGTGAAAGCTTATGGGGAGCTAAGGTGAAAGGATATGGGGTGTAAGGTGAATGTCTATGGGGGGAAAGGTGAAAGGATATGGGGCGTGAAGTGAAAGTTTATGGGGGAAGTATGTTGAAGGTTTGCGGGGGTGTATTGAGTTAATTTATTGGAATATGCCTTGATGATAAAAATATTTTTCACCATGGGTTTGAGGGGCTTTTTTTGGGGGTAAACCCCTAGCCAATACGCAATAATAACAACTTCACCATGGGTTTGAGGCCAGATTTAGGGGGTTAAACCCCGAGTGATCAAAAAACAACCTGTCGGACGTGTTGTTGACTGGTTGATTGTCTATCGTGACCATTTGGGCACTTGTCGAGATCAGACGCGGGTGCCACCAATGAGCGCAATACAAATTCCCCAGCAAAATCAGCAGAAAGCAAAGTTTGAACAAGACTTTTTGAATCGATTTGGCCCGTTAGTTTCCCAAAGCCAGCTTGCGGATCTATTGGGAATGACTGCTAGAGGGTTGAGCACATTTCTATGGCGCAAAACTGAACTGGCTAAAGGTATTTGTGAGTGTCGAGTTAAAGTTGGTCGTAGAGTGCTTTATCGCACTGTAGAAATTGCGGGGCTACTCGCATGCCAACAATAAATTTCGATGCGATTCTAGGTTCGCCTGCATTCACGCGATTTACGCATCGCGCCTTTTATCTGCTGTTGCTACTGACTAACTTGGGCGCTCCCCTAGGCCAGCATCGTGTTTGGGGTGGACTACCAGGCTGGTGGGTGTTCCCCACAACTGCCGTGCTGGCCCTTTTTGCCGTGCAGCAGTATTTGTCCGGCGGGGGGCAGTTTTATGCCCTCGCCGGCATCCCGTATGCCCTGCTGTATGTGCATGACGCTCTTTGCACTCCCATAGTTCTACCGCCAGCACAGCGGAGAGTGGCCAGATGATAAAATCACTGCTGCTGTGCCTATTCCTGATCGCAGTTCTTGGGGGAACAGCACATGCTGACTCCCCTGGCGGACTGAGCCAATTCACCCCGCCACCAGGTGACACGTCGGTCGACTTCCTAGAAGAAGTCTTCGGCTCGATCGTGGGCACCATTCACTCCGGTGGAAATGTGGAGGGTGGAGAAACCGAAGACGTGCTTGGAAGCATGATGTCGGTGTTCGGCGGAGCAGTGATGTTCCTGGGAATGCTTTTCATCGCCTACACCACGATCAAAGGTACCGTGGACTCCGCTCAGGATGGCGAGGTCCTCGGCCGGAAGATGAGCGACATCTGGATTCCCCTACGTACCGCTGCGGGCGGCGCCCTGCTGCTACCGCTTGGACACGGTTACTCGCTTATCCAGATCATGGTGCTCTGGCTTGCGATTCAAGGCGTCGGGGTTGGAGATGCGATCTGGAGCCAAGCCGTCGACCAGATCGGCAAGGACGGGATGTTGTCGCGCCCGCTGATCCCTGACTCCCGACCGCTCGCAGCCAACATCCTGAAATTCGAAGTCTGCACCGCGGCGATGAACAGGCAGTTCGAGGCCTCAGGCCGGTCAACTCGCATCCAGGCTGTCGCATCCACTCGCAAGGTCGTCAATACCGGGGAGATCGACGTCGATATCACCGATGCCATACCGGTCTACGGCGGCATCAACATGGTGCAGAAGTACAACAAGGCAAGCTATACCGTCACCGACTACAAGTGGAAGGCCAACGACAGTTCGTACATGAACCCGGACGTGTGCGGAGTTCTCACTTGGAAGCAGTCGTGGGAAGCTAGCGAAGGAAACTCGAATACCAAGGTCATCAAGGAGCCGATTCTCGCGGCCCACGCCAAAGCCATCCAGCAGATGATCCAGGATATCCGGCCGACGGCACAGAAGATCGTCGCCGGGCAAAAGCCAGCCCCGGGCGTGATAGACGCCGCAGCGAACACCTATGAAAACTCGCTTCGTGCCGCCGCCAAAACTGCCGTGATGCAAACCAGCGATCGCGCTGCAGCGGACTTCCTCAAGGCCGCCAAGGACGGCGGTTGGCTGTTCGCCGGCACCTGGTACAACCACATCGTCAAAATGAACGACGTGATGCAATCCACGCTGAACGGTCTGCCAGCAGCCGATCCGATTGCCATCGTCGACAAGGAGACCAAGGAAACACTCCAGACATACGCCGACGTCATGCTCACCGCCGACGAGTATGCCAAGCACCGTGTCGACTCGGTTCGGAACACCTACTACGCCGAGACCAACGTGCGAGAACCCCGTGACGGTGAAGGGGCATGGGAGTACGTCAAGAAGATGATGTCCGCCCCATTTATGGGCGCGATCAACCAGATGACGCAGAGCATCGCCGGCTCCAACCTCAACCACATGAGCCAGATGAAAAGCTTCGGCGATGTCATCGTGACAATAGGTGAGGTAATGCTCGCTTCGATGGCCGGAGTGAGTGGGGCTGCAAACTCGCTGGCGGCCAAGGTCACTGTAGGAAGCGTATTCGACGTAGGGGCCGTGATTCAGTTCGCCTCTAGCCTGGTCACAACGTTTGTGCTGCTGTTGTTCTTTTTCGGCGTGACCTTGAGCACTTATGTACCCATGATCCCCTTCATCACCTGGACGACCTCGATCGTGAACTGGTTCGTTCTGGTGCTGGAGTCTGTTATTGCCGCTCCGCTGTTTGCTGTCGCGCACATTCACCCGGACGGTGATGACACGGTCGGACGTGCGGGCCAGGGTTACATGATGATCCTCTCGCTCGTGATGCGGCCTGCCCTGATGCTATTCGGCCTGGTTGGTGGGATGTTGCTCACCCAGCCTATCGTCGGCTACATCAATGCGGCCTTCATGTCTGTCGTCTCGGGGATCCAGGCTGACAGCATGACCGGCATGGTGAGCTTCATCGCCTACGTGGCCATCTACGTTGTGATCATGACTACGGTCGTGCACATCGTCTTCAGTCTGATTCACTGGGTACCGGACAATATTCTGCGCTGGATCGGTCAGGGCGCGACCGGAGGTATCGCGGACGCAGAGCGCACTGGTGATGGTGGGCAGGACGTGTTTGTGGCCGGGGTTAGGGAAAGCAAGCACGGGGCCGCTGGTGGCCTGGGTGGTGGAGCGAGACACGGCAAGGGACCAGACAACTCTAGCCCTGGCGCTTCTGGCCGAGGCATGCCAGACAACAACACACTGCTGGGTGGGCCGCCTCCTGGAGGTTGATTACCTCCGGGGGCGTGAACTTGGTCCCTCATATCCTCGCTCTTCCAGATATCTATCAAAAGCCTTCTGACGAAGCGAGTCTCTGTTTTCTTTTGCCAGTAATGGAGAGTTAGGAGAGGTCTTTCTTAACTCTTCCAACAGCAGAAGCAAAACGTAGTTATTCGCTTCAAAGTGGCCCTGCATAATTTCGATGCGTTCATTCAATGCGTTCACTTGATGTTTCAGGTTCTCTGAATGCGAGCGCCACTCATTAATTGCAGCTTCATATGATGCTTGGGTTGCACGAGAGTGCGCGTAACCAGCAGATAGGCCAACTTGATATCCGGAGGATGACATTGAAAGTCTCCATGAATGAGGCGGTAAGAGTATTCAAGCAAAGTGATCTCAGATGTACAAGGATCAGAAAATGAAAAAGTCGCATGTGACCTAAAAAAGCGATTAGTCATGTGTGACCTAAAAAGGATAGGTCGTAAGTGACCTAAAAATAAAACACATTCACGCAGCTGCGTGAATGTGGGCACCGGTCGCCGGAACGGCGATTCGCGTAGCGAAAGGTGCCCCGTCAGCCAGCCGACTCAAACGAGTTAGGTCACAGGAGAAAGCTGTATGAAGGCCCAGGAAGAGATTTTCGAGATCGTAAGAACAGGTCGCCAACGAATAAAGCAACTGCCGTCCAGAAGCCGATCTAAGGCTACTGATGATGATTATGTTCGCGAATATAACCGTATGGTTGGCGATGAAGGCGCTGATCCAGAAAAATTATGGTCAGCAATCTGCGCAACCAAAAGTAAGTCCACGTATCGGAGAAGAGTGGCCGCAACAGTGCATTGTTGTCGTGCTCAGCTTCAGGAAGCATTGCAGAGCCAGGATGCGGCTCAGCGTGCGGGTGATATGAGCGCCCTCAGATACCAATCGGCAGTAATCGAAGAGGTAATCGGCATCTTGGATATTGTTGAAAGGCACAAAGGACAGTGTCCTCTGGTAAATACGGTAAGGAGGAAGTCAAAGCGATCTGACTTGAAATACCTGCCTGCCAATTGGCGGGATCAATTGTATAAGCAACTTGAGGGGAGCAAGTACGAACTGGCTTATCTGGTGGAGGCAGTGTCGGGTTGTCGGCCTGGTGAGCTCGAAAAAGGCGTAAAAGTGATTTGCTCCGAGGGAAGCGGGCTATTGACTGTCCGTATCGACAACGGCGTTAAGGTGACTGAGCAGAAAGGCCAGCCCTGGCGCGAAATCACATATCACGTCGATCAGAATCCGTTGGTTGGGGCTCTCTATGAGGTCTGCAGAAAGGTTGCACCGGACACGGAGAAGATCGAGATGGTTGTCGACATCGAGAAAACTACCAACTGGCGTGCAGCACTGTCGTCGGCCGGGCAGAAGCAGTGGCCGAGACTGAAATTCCGGGTCTGCCCGTACCACCTCCGAAATGCTGCAGCTAGCGACTGGAAATGGGCCGGATTGAGCGAAGAGGAGATCTCGGCTGCATTAGGGCACTGCGTGAACAAGACCTCCAGCATCTATGGTCAATCCCAGATCGGCCAAGGGGGCGGCGGTTTGTGCCCTGTTGAGGTAAGAGCCGCACGGCCTATCCTAAATACCCGGACTCTGAGCCGATCGATCCTGAGCCCTAAATGACCCCGCCGTTTACGTGCCATGGTTCAGGTTCGGAGTACCAACCCTCGACCGGCTGCGGCAGCGGAGCTGCCTTGGTCTCGGGTTTACAATCTAAAAAGTCGGATTTCTTGAGTGGTGGTGAGGGTGTTTTGAATGCGTTGAAAACTCTATAAGCCTCGCTTTTCGTGGCGTACAGGCCTTCTGCGCAAGAATTTGCGCAGCTCTGGGAGGTTATCATTCAGGGCTTCGATCAACTATCACCAAGGAATGGCATGATCCCAGTTGCACGACTTGGCGATATGCACGTTTGCCCTATCCCTGGCCACGGCACATCGCCTATTGCTTCAGCCTCACCCGACACCCAAGTCAATTTCCTCGGCGCTGCCCGTGTTGGCGATGTCTGCGGTTGTGGCGCGGTCATCACAACAGGCTTCCCGTCCATCATCGTCGACTTCCGACCCTTGGCGTATCTGGGCAGTCCGACCAACCATGGCGGCACCATTATTTCCGGAAGTCCCGATACCTTCGGGGGGTTCCAATTTGGCGGTTCTGCAGCCCAGACGATCGTGGATTTTGCCAAGCTCGGCGCCGTGCGCCCGGATGGTTCGGTGGATGATCAGCTCATGGCCACGCTGTTGGCCGACCCGAACCTGGAACAGCGTGCCCTGCTATCCGGCGCCCTCGTGCAACCAGGGCGATCTCCTTCGCCGACGCCCAAGGAGCCGTTGACGCCCGAGTTGATCGCCGTCGCCGGCAGCCAGCACGACAGGGGCTCAGGCAACAAGATGATGTTCATCGGTCAGGCCGTGCGCGAGTTGGCGGAGTTCAAGCGCACCAGGCCCGTGTTGGCCCGGACGCTGGTGGTATTCACGCCTTCGTACAATGCAGCAATGCTCGGTGCAGCGCGCAAGTCTGCTGAGGCCTACAATGCCGGCTTTGTGGCGGTTACGAACGTCCAGGAGTTGATCGACTACCTGAACCGAGGCAAGGATCGGCAGCAGTCGCCTATCGAGCATCTCTCGCTGTTCAGCCACGGGATCCCGCACCGGATCGCTTTTGGCTATCAGCTCGCCAATGACTTCCAGATGTCGTTGGATGTTCTGAGCTACGTCAAGATTTCACCGCTGGCCTTCTCCAGCACCGCGCAGATCGACAGCTACGCCTGCCGTACAGGGATGGGCAACCGCTCAGAATTCCCCATCGAGGATGGCATCCAGTTCTTCCCTCAGACCAATGAGAGCCTTGCCCAGCTGCTGGCCGATCACCTGCAGATCAAGGTGCGTGCCTACGTTCGCCGGTCGGACTACAAGAACACTTGGGGCTCGTTCGAGGAGCGCCAATTGGGCAAGCTGTGTGGTGTCAGCGATAACGCCGCACCTGGGGAAGAGTGGTGTAGGAAATGGCGTGCGCTGGCCAAGGAGCGAGAGAGCAATAACAACATGCTTGATTTCACCTACCAGGCGATGGGTGCAATCAATCCCGTGATTTCAGGCGACACGCCCATTGGCGTACCAGGAGGCCACTTTGAGTTTTTACCGAAGTAAGACCTTCTGGATTGCAACAGCCATTCTCTCTCCGCTACTGCTGGTAGCGAGTTACTACGGGTTCAAGGTGATGACGAGCGTATACAAGACTGACATGGGCAACGGCGTAGTGATCTATGCCGACGATTATGTAAAGACTGGTCGCTGGGTTTTCCACTGCGGTCGCACACGCCTCATTAGCCGTCAGCCGCTACCCGTTCCGGTGGCGGAGCTGGAGCAAGCCAACAAGCTCACTATTCGCGATATGTATGCCTTGATTGAGGCTGATGAACAGCTTGCGAAAGCGGCCATCCGAGCCATCACGGCGATGCCCGACTGGTATAAGAGCCTGCGTTATTACAGCTCTTTTCTTGGCGAGGAAAGTGATCTCAATAGCCACGTCTTTGACTTGCTGGCCAAGCATGAAGGTAGGCGGTGGGTTTTGAAGGTTTGGCAGGATATCGGGTACAACGGCGAGTCTAGCTTTGGCATAACCGCCGAACCATACGATCCAGAGACCTACGTGGACTACGCCAAGGCTCTCCAGGCCGCCGCCAACAGCTGTCCTGCCCCACAGTAGGATTCGGTACAGAATTCCAGCGCTCGCATTGGGTAGATATTCACGAGCGCTGTTTTCTCGGCGATGGACTCAAGCGTCCAGACGGTCGTAGCGAACTAGCCCGTCGTCGTACACGACCAAGTTGAAATGACGGCCGAGCAGATCCTCGTCGGACACACCTAAGCAGCTTTCCACCACGACTGTAGCTAGGGCGAACTCGATGACGGCTTTATCAATTTGATCTTCGCTGCCTCCGGCCTTCACGACTTTGACCAGCTCGCCACCGAAAAAGGGAATGGCGTTCTGCGCGAACTCTAATCCTTGTGCCATGACGGCGGGCTTTCGCTCGGCCGCCAGCTTGAGCATGTAGTCCGCCGGTAGATCTCGTGTCCCGGTGAACCATGCGTTGTGGTTGCTATCCAGTAGCTCAATGTTGCAGCGCATTCAGTCACTCCCATGTGTAAAGTCTCGAAGATACCATCGGTAGCCGGCCCTTTGTGAGCCACCTGCGGAAAGGGGTAGAACCCTAAGGCCAAGGAAAGGAAGCCTGTAGGCCGTATGGCCGGCGCTCCAGTCTAAAGCGCAGGCGAGCCTGGTCTGTTATCTCCGGCATCCCTGCCGACGCTGGTGGCCAGGCCTCGGGCAAAAGCCGCCCGGCGCCTGGCGCGGCATCCATGCCTTACCAGCTCATTTGTGGCACTTGCCTCGGTCACGGCTCTAATGCGGGTCATGGCTTCATCGTGTGGGGTCGATGGGCGAGGGTCCATCCTCAAAGCCTGTGCTGTATACAAAACCATCCAGCATGGATA
Organism: Pseudomonas sp.; assembly: GCA_047973445.1. Lineage (GTDB taxonomy): Bacteria > Pseudomonadota > Gammaproteobacteria > Pseudomonadales > Pseudomonadaceae > Stutzerimonas. Next base: position 103,109 of record JBKEBY010000019.1, on the reverse strand, counting down.
TTGAGATCCTATGCCGACTGAGAAACTTATAGAAAAGGGCGCCTGCGCGCCCTTTGTTTCTGATTAGGTTACAAGTCGCAAGTGTGTTGGCTTGGGTTTTAAGTCTGGCTGGATTTTGCCAAATTCACCCAGCCCGGTTATTTCATTTAGGAAGGCTATTTTTACATTTAGAGTCTTGGCGATATCCTCTGCCCGTAGACCTCTTTTTTCTGCCAGAACAAAGAGGGATTTGGCGAGCATTTCTGGGGGTTCTTGAGGGATCAAATAGTCTTCCTTTTCGCCAGTTGATTCTCCATATTTTTTTAGTGTAATAACGCCGGTCTTGTATTGGCTCTCTGTAATCAGATCAAGCTGTTTGGCTCTGTATAGGATTGCAGCCTTGCTAACCTTCCAGGTTAGTTTGAATTCACGCATGCCCTTCCAGTCTAGTCGCGAGCCGTTAGGGCGAGGGAATAATTTAGCCATCATGGTGCGAGGCAAGAGTAAGGCACTGGCAAATCGATTCGCTTGGTTCTCAGTAACGCGGTCGCCTGTGACTATTCCCTCGTGCATTACTAGATGACCGAGCTCGTGAGCTATATCAAATCGCTGGCGGCAGGCGCTTTCTTTTGCGGTGTTTCGAACAATAAATGGTCTCTCCACAGAGACTGAAAGTGCATCTATCTCTTTAGAAATCCCACTAAATGTAGTCACCACAGCTCCAAGATTTTCGGCAAGTCTGGTCATACTTCCGATTGGGCCAAGGCCTATGTCCCACTCATTTCGGCAGCGCTCGGCGGCACGCTCAATATCCTCATAGGTTTGGACTTGAGGCAGGCTGGGAATCCTGACTTCAGGCAAGCGAAGCTCTTGCTCAAGGAAGCGGATCAAAGAGTCGATCATCTCTCCACGAGCAACAGCAACTTGCTTGATTGTGTTTTTGGTGGTGAGTAGTTTTCTAAAGTGGAATTGATCCTCATGAAGCCTATTGCTTCTAGGTGCAAAAAACTCCACCTCTACATCAAGTGCATCAGCAAGGTCATGTGCCAATTGTTCAGTAGGTCTGCCTTGGCCAGTTTCAAGTTTGTGTAAATACTGCCGTGTCTTGCCTACTTTTTCTGCAACCTCTTCAAGAGCTAGCCCGCTGAATACGCGGGCTAGTCTTAGGGATGCTCCATCAAATAAAACGTTCATCGGTGTCACTCGTTCTGAGCGTCTCTATCTTTCCGAGTAGTGCCTTCGCGTACATCAACTTCAGCGGAAGGAATCTCTTTGGCCTCGGGAGTGAAGCTGTCCACGGAGTGGAGTACTGGGCCGGAGGAGCCATACGCCCACTGCGAGATTTTTTCTTGGAAAACGTTGTAACCAATCAGGAAAACACGATCCTCATCTTCATCGGTTAGAGCCTTTTCTACGACGAAGCGCCACATGACCGGATCGTTTTCATCCAGAGAAAAGAGGTCATCGACTGTATTACGCTTGAAAAAGCCAGGCTTCTCAGGGGACTCGGGGTCGTCGCGGAAAAAGCGGCAGGGAACATTACCGATCCGGAAGGTCACATCCATACCCGGGTTGGCAAGGCTCAACCATTCATACTTACCGCTGATGCACAGGTGGATCAGCATGTTGCGGGAGCGTCCGAACACTGCTGTCTCCTGAGTATAGGTGTCGTCGAAAGGGGAATCCATTTCTCGAATGGTGCTGTAACGGATGTCGAGGAGGGGCTCGGCAATTTTTGCCAGGCGATCGTCGGTAAGCTCTGGGTAAAACGATGAGGGGTGTCGATGGGTCATAGCGATACCTGGCAAAAATCGATATTTGTCAACCGGAAGAATCTGGCAAGTTTCAGATTTTGTCAACCTGGGCGCTGCGTTGAGCTACAGGTTAGTTTTCGCATAGATGGACGTGCTATCCCTTGTGACGTTCGGTAGCGTAATGCCTTGTCTGGTAGTACAGGATCGTCTTGGTGTCTAGGCGCTCGTTTTCGCCCTCCATCCCCCAGCCCATGGCAAGTATTTCGACCCTGAGTGGCCCGCGAGGGTACGGAGGTGGCGGCACAAAAATAGCTTTTAGGTGGTCCCAGCGCGGTGAGCACACCAGGTCTGTCAGTTCTTGGTAGCGCTGCTTGGTCAGTGCCGTGCCGTAGCGACGCAGGCGATCCAGGACGTACAGAGCGCGGCGCAACTCGGCACCCTCCAAAGCGTCCAGGGTGCGCTTCAGCGAGGGGAGAGGATCGGGGTCATACCAAACGAGCAGGGCGACCTCGATAAGCGTCTCAGGCGCTGCCAGGGCCAGCGGGGCGCTGGCCAGGGTGGTCAAGGCGGTTGAGGCGCTCGTTACAGGGACCGTCATGGAAGTCGCCCTCGGCAGGTGCTTCTAGCTTACCGTGCAAAGTCTCGCGATGGCTCGATCGCTTCAGTCGAGCTGGTGAGGCATGGATGCCGCGCCAGGCGCCGGGCGGCTTTTTGCCCGGGGCCTGGCCACCAGCGCCGGCAGGGATGCCGGAAGTGGATCTGAGTTAGGCGCTAGGCCTTGCCCCCTGGCGCGACTGGCCGATGTTGTCTAGTGCGTTGACCAGATCTTCCGCTCGCAGGTGCGTGTAACGCTTGAGCATCTGCATCGACTTGTGACCGCTGATTGCCGCAACTTGCTGATCAGTGAGCTGGCCGCTCTCCACGAGCCTGCTCACGGCTTCATGCCTGAGATCATGGAACCGAAGGTCTGCCATGCCGAGTCGCTTTTTCATCCCGTTCCAGACTTTTGAGAAGACATAAGGCCTTCTCTTCTCATCCTTGCCTGGTTCGCCGAAGAAAATGAGATTGGTATCTATGGGACGTATGGGGTTCTCCAGGGCCTCCTTAAAGGCCTGGGTCGCTGCTTGGGTGAGGGGTACGGTTCGGCTTTCCCCATTTTTCGTGTCTAGGAGCTTCACCACGCGCTTTTTGAGGTCTACCTAGTGTCTACGTAGCGAAGTGATTTCGGAAGAGCGCATGCCAGTCTCCACGGCGATTCTGACGATCCACCCGAGCATTGGGTTGTGGTAGGCGTTTACGGCCTGGAACAGTTTCCGCTCTTCGTCCGGGCTGAGTCGTCGATCACGCCCCTCTCCGGGGCTTGGCTTGCGGATATTCAGCACGGGGTTCTGGGGGAGACCGATGCGCCACTCCTGGATGGCCACCGTGAAGAGGTTGCTGAGTAGAGCCAGCTCAAGGCGAACGGTGTTGGCGCTGACGGTTCTCGGGGCGACGTCGCTGCCTTCCTTGTATTTCGTGCGGACGGTTTCCTTCAGGCGCTTGTCGCGGTATTCAGCGATCACATCGGCCGAGAGAGCGGCAAGGGAATACTTGCCGAGGTGGCGGATGAGCGGGGCGGCTTTGGTCTGCTCAGCTTTTTGCGTGGAGGCTTTCTTTGTGGGCGTGACTTCCTCCAGATAGCGCCCTAGGGCTTTCTCTAGAGTTGTCTTTTCGGAAGGGGAGCGGCGCAGGTATACGCCGCGGACCATCTCGTCCTCGGTGGAACGAGCCCAGTCTTCGGCATCACGTTTGACACGAAAAGTCTTGGAAGCTGTGGGCCATCCTTGCTTGCGGATGAGAGCTTTCCAAGTGCCATAGTCGGTTTTTTTGACTGTTGCCATCATCATCTCCAGTAGCATAGTGCCGGTACTGCACCGAAACTGTACCACTGGAGTGTGGGACTGAACTAAGCGTTGCGCTAAGTCCTTGAAATTAATGGTGCCCAGGGACGGAATCGAACCGCCGACACGGGGATTTTCAATCCCCTGCTCTACCGACTGAGCTACCTGGGCAACGGGGCGCTATTAGACGGATTTGGCTTTTGACTGTCAAGCGCAGCAAGGAAAATATTTAGCGGGGACGGGCGTTTAGCGTCGAAGCGTTGGCTCAGGGGCTTCGCTCGGCTGGAGACACCCGTCCAGGCATGGACCCTCGCTTACTCGCTCGGCGGTACGTAGCCTTCGGCCTGGGCGTATTCCTCGCCGGAGAAGAACTTGTCCATCTCGCCTTGCAGGAATTTGCGGTCCTCGGCGTTCATCATGTTCAGGCGACGTTCGTTGATCAGCATGGTCTGGTGCTTCTGCCAGTCTTCCCAGGCTTTCTTCGAGACGTTGTTATAGATGTCTTCTCCCTTGGCGCCGGGGTAGGGCGGGCGCTCGAGGCCGGGGAGTTCTTCTTTGTACTTGCGGCAGTTCACGGTGCGGGTCATGACGTTTCTCCTGCGTTCAATTCTGCGGCGGCGCGCTTGAGCAGCGTTTTTACCGGGGCGGCAAGGCCCAGGCGCGGCGGCGTGGCAAGGTTATACCAGAGCCAGTCGGCCTCCTCCACGCTGCTTGCGGTGGTGTGGACTCTGATCAGCCAGGGTTCGATGGCGAGCTGGAAATGACTGAATGTATGGGTCAGACCGGTCAGTTCGCGCGGTTCGCCCAGCTCCAGTCGATAGCGATCGGCTAGCTGTTCGATGGCGGCCAGGTCGTCGAGCTCCGGCAGGCTCCAGAGCCCGCCCCAGAGCCCGGTGGGCGGGCGCTTGTAGAGCAGGATGGCATTCTCATGGTTGGCCAGCAGTGGCATCAGCGTGCGTTTCTGCGGCAGCGTCTTGCGTGGTTTGGGCACGGGGAAATCGGTTTCCCGACCTAGCAGGTGGGCGCGACAACCCTCTTTCAGCGGGCACAGCAGACAACTGGGCTTGCTGCGGGTGCAGAGCGTGGCGCCCAGATCCATCATCGCCTGGGTGTAATGGTTGACGCGCTGCTGCGGCGTGAGACGTTCGGCGATCTCCCAGAGCTGCCTGGCCACTTTCGGCTCGCCCGGGTAGCCGCTCTGGGCAACATAGCGGGCCAGCACGCGCTTGACGTTACCGTCGAGGATGGGCGCGCGCAGACCCATGCTCAGGCTTGCGACGGCGCCGGCGGTGGAGCGACCGATGCCGGGCAGCTCGGCGAGTTTTTCCACGTCCTGCGGGAATTCGCCGCCGTGCTGTTCGACAATGATCTTCGCGGTCTTGTGCAGGTTGCGCGCACGGCTGTAGTAGCCCAGGCCGGTCCACAGGTGCAGCACTTCGTCTTCTTCTGCGGTGGCCAGAGCATCGACCGTGGGTAGAGCATCCATGAAACGGTCGAAGTAACCGAGCACGGTGCCGACCTGGGTCTGCTGCAGCATGATCTCGGAAACCCAGACGCGGTAAGGAGTGATGCCCTGTTGCCAGGGTAGGTCCTTGCGGCCGTGACGGTCATACCAGCCGAGTACGGCGGCGCCGAACTGTTCGGGGCTCATCGGTTGAACAGGCCTTTGAGGGCGTCCTTGAGTTCGGGGCTGACCTTGTCGCCGAGCTTCTCCTCGATCTTCTCGTTGAGTTTCTCGCCTGCGAGCCTGGCGGCGACCTTGCCGAGGGCGTCCTTGTCGAAGCGGCAGGCCTTGGCGCCCAGTTCCAGCGGGCCGCGGCAGCGCAGCGGCCATTCGATACCTTCGTAACGCTCGTTGACCTGACAGGCCTCGTCCGGCATGGCGCCCTTGTCGCCTTCGACCAGGATGCCGATGCGATAGTCCATGCCCAGCACGCGCAGATCGACGTCGCCGTTGCCGTTGACGGTCAGCCCCGGAATGCTGGCTTTCAGATCGGGGTTGCTGGCCACGCCGTTGCGCAGGGTCAGGTTGCCCTTGAGTTCGCGGAAGGGCGTGTCCTTGCTGCGCGGTTCGCTAGTCAGCGGCTTGCGGTTGAGAGTGGCTATGGCGCGGCAGAGCTGCTGCTCAAGGTTGGCTTCGAGCAGCACGCCGTTGTCGATGATGAAGCCGATCTTGCCGTTGAGGTTGTCGATCCAGGCCTTCTGGCTCTGCCCACGGGTGGTCAGGTCGCTGTCCAGGTTGAGCAGGCCCTTGATCATCACATCCTGGTCCTGGCTCTCCAGCAGGCGTTCGATGGGGACATGCACGATGCGTTGCTGGGAGCTGATCAGCGGCACGTCCGGACGCGCGTCGAGGCGGGCGGCGACTTCCACGCGGCCGTTGTAGAGGTTGCCACGCAGTTGCTCCAGGACCAGCAGGCCGTTCGCGCTGTTGGCGACGAGGCTGAAGGCCTCGAAGGGCAGCTTCATCGCAGTGAGGCTGCCGATGCTCAGGTTGAGATTGGTGTCGAGCTTGCGTAGCGGCCCCAGTGGCAGGATGGATTCGTCGCTCCAGGCCTGCTGGGTGGGCTGGTCGGGTAGCGGCGTGGTGCCGCTGCCGACGGCGTCGGCCTCGGCTTTCTTCACCTCGCTCTGGCGTGCGGCGCTGGTGGTATCGGCGCTGGGCGGTGGCAGGTAGTGGTCGAGGTTGAGGCGGTCGCCCTTGAGTTGCACTCGCAGTGCCTGCCGGGCGAAATCGCTGATGCCGGCCTGCCCGGTGAAGGTGGAGTCGTCCAGCGTCAGGTTGAGCTCTTCGAGCATCAGACTGTTCTGCGTGCCGGTCAGGCGGGTGACCAGCTCGACCTTGCTCAGCGCCGTCTTTTCGGCCATTGGCGGCAGTTGCTGACCGATGCCTTCCAGGAATTCGCGCGCGTTGAACTGCGCGATGGTCAGGGCGCCGGCGAGCTTGGGCTGCTCCTGCAGGTCGCGCAGCTTGATTTCGCCGAGGCCGCGCAGCTGGTTGGCGGTGAACTTGAGGCTGGTCCATTCGGCAACCTGCGCAACCAGGTCGGCCTGCAATTGACCCTGGGCGGTAAAGCTCAGCGTCTTGCCCTGCAGCGGCTCACCCGAGGCTTCGCCGCTCAGGCGCAAGTCTTCGAGCTGGTAGCGCTGCAGCTGGTTGTCGAAACGCAGCGTGCCCTGCAGTTCAGTGCGGGCGCGCATGACCGGCTGGTTGGTGCCGAAGAAGGCGTTGAGCTTGAGCGGTATCGGCGCGCCTTCGTGAATGGCGCCGGTGCTCAGCTCGATGCCTTCGGCGTTGAATTGCTGGCCGCTTTGGGCGTCGTGGTAGGTGACGCGGGCGTCTTTGACGCTGAGGCTGTCGATGTCCAGCTTCAGTGGACGACGCGGCCTGGTATCGGCTTCCTCGGGGTTTTCCGATTGTGCGGGCGGAGTCGGCTCGGTTGGCGCGGCGCCTTCCTGCACTGGTGATTGACCCAGGCCTTCCCAGTTACCGGTGCCGTTCTCGTCGCGGTTGAGCGTCAGGTTGAGGCCCTGAACGGTGATGTCGCTCATCTGCACCTCGCGGCGCAGCAGTGGCATCACGCGCACGGATAGCCCGAGCATGCCCAGGTCGGCGAAGGGCTGCTGCGGCGTGCGGGTGCTGGCAAGGGTGGTTTCGTGCAGCTCCAGGCCGAGCCAGGGGAACAGGCTCCAGCCGATGTCGCCATTGATCTGCAGCTCGAGCCCGGCCTTGTCGCGGGCGAGCTGACGAATTTCATCCTTGTAGTCGTTGGGGTCGAACAGGTGAGTCAGGGCGAAGCCCAACGCAACGATGACCAGCAGCAATCCGAGGATTGTCAGGCCCAGGATCTTGCCGAGCGCTTTCATGGACGGGTCCTTTGTATTGGCAATCTTGAATCGAGCGAGTATAGCGTCGCTGTGTCTGTTGATTGGACTCAGAGTGGTCGCAGGGGCAGATGCGACCGCGCTGCCAGTGCCTGGATCTCCAGGTTGTCGAGCGGAGCGGCCAGGTGCAGGCGGGCGCCCGCGTCATCGGCCTGGCGCTGGCTCTCCTCGATGATGCGACGGGCCACGCCGCGCCCGCGGGTGATCTTGCGCACGCATAGATGCGACAGGCGCCACTCTTTTCCTGCCCGTTGCAGCAATGCGGCGCCGAGCAGCCGATCGTTGAAGCGGCCGGCGATCAGTGTGCCGCTGGCAAGCCCTGCCTCGATCAGCGTTTCGGCGCTGGCATGGGGGGCGAGCAGCCAGTCGGGAGCGTCGGCGTAGACCTTGGCGAGATCGATGCGGTCCTGGTCGGAAGGCGCGTCGATGGCGACGACGTAGACGGGCATGAGGCGGGCTCCGGTGCGCGGGGCCAGTCAGTGTAAACCCGCTGGATGTTCGCCGGTAGCCGCCTTCAGTTGCCGCGGCCTATAATGGCGACCTTTTCCCGTTTGATTTTGTGGAGCAGGTGATGGCCGAACGTACGGCATTCGTCGAGCGCAATACCCTGGAAACTCAGGTCAAGGCCTCGATCAATCTGGATGGCACCGGCAAGGCGCGATTCGCCATCGGCGTGCCCTTTCTCGAACACATGCTGGACCAGATCGCCCGTCACGGGCTGATCGACCTGGATGTCGAATGCAAGGGCGACCTGCACATCGATGATCACCACACCGTCGAAGACGTCGGCATCACGCTCGGTCAGGCCTTCGCCAAGGCCATCGGCGACAAGAAGGGCATGACCCGCTACGGCCATTCCTATGTGCCGCTGGACGAAGCGCTGTCGCGCGTGGTGATCGATTTCTCCGGACGTCCCGGGCTGACCATGAACGTGCCCTACACCCGCGCCACCGTTGGCGGTTTTGACGTCGACCTGTTCCAGGAGTTCTTCCAGGGCTTCGTCAACCACGCGTTGGTGACTCTGCACATCGATAGTCTGCGCGGCACCAATACCCATCACCAGATCGAAACCGTGTTCAAGGCCTTCGGTCGTGCGCTGCGCATGGCACTGACGCTGGACGAGCGCATGGCCGGGCAGATGCCATCGACCAAGGGTTGCCTGTAATGCAGACCGTCGCCGTCATCGATTACGGCATGGGCAATCTGCACTCGGTGGCCAAGGCGCTGGAACACGTCGGCGCCGGCAAGGTGCTGGTGACCAGCGATGCGCAGGTCATCCGTGAAGCAGACCGCGTGGTGTTCCCCGGCGTCGGCGCGATCCGCGACTGCATGGCCGAGATCCGCCGCCTGGGTTTCGACGAGCTGGTGCGTGAGGTCAGCGTCGACCGCCCTTTCCTCGGCATCTGCGTCGGCATGCAGGCGCTGCTCGAGCGCAGCGAGGAGAATGACGGGGTCGATTGCATCGGTCTGTTCCCCGGCCAGGTGCGCTTCTTCGGCAAGGATCTGGAGGAGGACGGCGAGCGCCTCAAGGTTCCGCACATGGGCTGGAATCAGGTCAAGCAGGCGGTGGACCACCCGCTCTGGCACAGCATTCCGGACAACGGCCGCTTCTACTTCGTGCACAGCTATTACGTCGAGGCCGGCAATCCGCGCCACGTGGTCGGGCGCGGCCACTACGGTAAGGATTTCGCCGCGGCACTGGCCGATGGCTCGCGTTTCGCCGTGCAGTTCCACCCCGAGAAGAGCCACACCCATGGCCTGCAGTTGCTGCAGAACTTCGCCGCCTGGGATGGCCGCTGGTAAGCCGCAAGCTTCAAGTGGCAAGCCACAAGTTTGATTTGCGCCTGCTTGCAGCTTGAGGCTTGCAGCTTGCCGCTCTTTTTGACGTTAGGAAAAAAGACATGCTGATTATTCCCGCGATCGATCTCAAGGACGGCGCATGCGTGCGTCTGCGTCAAGGCCTCATGGATGACGCCACGGTGTTCTCCGACGACCCGGTGGCCATGGCCGCCAAGTGGGTCGAGGCCGGCTGCCGCCGCCTGCACCTAGTCGATCTGAACGGTGCCTTCGAAGGCCAGCCGGTCAATGGTGAGGTGGTCACTGCCATCGCCAGGCGCTATCCGAATCTGCCGATCCAGATTGGCGGCGGCATTCGTTCGCTGGAAACCATCGAGCATTACGTGCGCGCCGGCGTCAGCTACGTGATCATCGGAACCAAGGCGGTCAAGCAGCCGGAGTTCGTCGGCGAGGCCTGCCGGGCGTTCCCGGGCAAGGTCATCGTCGGCCTGGATGCCAGGGACGGTTTCGTCGCCACCGACGGCTGGGCCGAAGTATCCAGCGTGCAGGCCGTGGATCTGGCGCGTCGTTTCGAGGCTGATGGCGTCTCGGCGATCGTCTACACCGACATCGCCAAGGACGGCATGATGCAGGGCTGCAATGTCGAAGCCACCGTGGCCCTGGCCACCGCCAGCCGCATTCCGGTGATCGCCTCCGGAGGCATCCACAACATCGGCGACATCCAGAAGCTGCTCGACACCAACACCCCCGGCATCATCGGCGCCATCACCGGCCGGGCGATCTACGAAGGCACGCTCGACGTCGCCGAGGCGCAAGCGCTCTGCGACCTGAAGTACAAGGACGAATAAGGCAGCCACAAGCGCCAAGCCGCAAGCCGCGCGTGGTGGTCTCTTGCTATTACTTGCAGCTTGAAGCTTGCGGCTTGGAGCTGCTTTCGGAGAAAGCCATGGCCTTGGCCAAACGCATCATCCCCTGCCTCGACGTGGACAACGGCCGCGTGGTCAAGGGCGTCAAGTTCGAGAACATCCGCGATGCCGGCGATCCGGTGGAGATCGCCCGGCGCTACGACGAGCAGGGCGCCGACGAGATCACCTTTCTCGACATCACCGCCAGCGTCGATAACCGCGATACCACGCTGCACACCGTCGAGCGCATGGCCAGCCAGGTGTTCATTCCGCTGACCGTCGGCGGTGGCGTGCGCAACGTGCAGGACATCCGCAACCTGCTCAACGCGGGTGCCGACAAGGTCTCGATCAACACCGCTGCGGTATTCAACCCGGAGTTCGTCGGTGAGGCGGCTGCGCGTTTCGGCTCGCAGTGCATCGTCGTCGCCATTGATGCCAAGAAGGTCTCGGCGCCGGGCGAACCGGGACGCTGGGAAATCTTCACCCACGGCGGTCGCAAGCCCACCGGACTGGATGTGGTGGCCTGGGCAAAGAAGATGGAAGACCTCGGCGCCGGCGAGATTCTGCTGACCAGCATGGACCAGGATGGCGTGAAAAGCGGTTACGATCTGGGCGTGACCCGCGCCATCAGCGAGACATTGTGCATTCCGGTGATCGCCTCAGGCGGTGTCGGCAACCTGCAGCACCTGGCAGATGGCATCCTCGAGGGGAAGGCCGATGCGGTGCTTGCAGCCAGTATCTTTCACTTCGGTGAGTACAGCATTCCCGAGGCCAAGGCCTACATGGCCAATTGCGGCATCGTGATGCGTTGACCTGCTCGTCATTCGAGCAGTAGCGGTTAAGGAATTGTTCGCAGTAAGTGCGGATGAAACAACAATAAGGAGTTCATGCAATGTTCAAAACTACGCTGCTGGCCATGGTCGCCAGTCTCTCGCTGCTCGGCGGTGTCGCGCAGGCGGCACCGGAGCAGATCAATCTGCTCACCGAGAACTTCCCTCCATACAACATGGCGGTTGACGGTAAGAACTACGCGCGCGACGAGAATATCCAGGGAATTGCGGCTGACATCGTACGGGAAATGTTCCAGCGCGCTGGCATCGGCTATACGCTGACTCTGCGTTTCCCCTGGGAGCGCGTTTACAAGATGACGCTGGAGAAGCCGGGCTATGGCGTATTCGTGATGGCGCGCCTGCCCGAGCGCGAAGCACTGTTCAAGTGGGTTGGGCCCATCGGGCCGGATGATTGGGTGTTGCTGGCGCGTGCCGACAGCCCTATCGACATCACCAGTCTCGAACAGGCCAGGCGCTACAACATCGGTGCCTACAAAGGCGACGCCATTGCCGAGCATCTTGTGGCACAGGGACTCGAACCTTCGCTGGCGCTGCGTGACCAGACCAATGTCGAGAAGCTGCAGAATGGCGAGATCGATCTCTGGGCAACAGGTGACCCGGCGGGGCGCTATCTGGCGAAGCAGCAGGGCGTGACGGGATTCAAGCGCGTACTGCGCTTCGATGATGCGCAGCTCTTCCTGGCGCTGAACAAGCAGACCGCCGACGAGACCGTGGCGAAGCTGCAGGCAGCGCTGGAGCAGATGAGGTCCGACGGCACCGTCGAGGCAATCAACGGCCGTTATCTGTAGCCTGCACGGATATCGCCAGACAGGCCCGCTCGTTCGGCGGGTCTGTCACTCGTATTTTGTGATTCGTGTCTCTTTTTTCCGTCCGCTCCGGTCCGTTTGCCTTTCAGCTGCTAGAAATAAACCTTGGTCGATAATCGACTGGGGGAAGAGCGATGCTGAAACGAATTCTGCTGGCGATGGCGTTGCTGCTGGGCGCCACCACGGCAAGAGCCGAACTTGCCGACGACTACAAGCTGATTCTGCTGACCGAGAATTTCCCGCCCTTCAACATGGCGGCCGGTCGGAAGAACTACGCAACCGAAAACAACGTTCACGGTATCAACGCCGACATCGTTCGCGAATTGTTCAAGCGTGCCGGCATCGATTACAGCCTGACGCTGCGCTTCCCCTGGGATCGAATCTACAGGCAGGTGCTGGAGCAGCCCAACCAGGGTTTGTTCTCGACCACTTTCACTCCCGAGCGCGAACCGCTGTTCAAGTGGGTCGGACCGTTGGCCAGCACCGGCTGGGTCCTCCTGGCGCCGCCGGGCAGTCCGTTGCGGCTGAGTTCGCTGGAGCAGGCAAGGCAGTACCGTATCGGTGCCTACAAGAACGATGCAGTCAGCCAGCACCTGGAAAGCAAGGGCTTCGAGCTGGCCAACTCCCTGCGTGACCAGGAGAACGTCGACAAGCTGCTCAAGGGCCAGATCGACCTCTGGGCCACCACCGATCCCGTGGGCCCTTACCTGGCCAAGCAGGAAGGCGTCAGTGGTCTGGCCACGGTGCTGCGCTTCAATGACGCACAGCTGTTTCTGGCATTGAACAGGGATACGCCCGACGAGGTGGTCAAGCGTCTGCAGACGATACTGAACGAGATGAAGAAGGATGGCTCGGTGGATGCCATTGTGCGGCGCTATTTGTAGGGGCGGGCCGTCTCAGCGATAGAGGCCGCCACGGCCATGGGCAGCCATGGCACGGTTGCCCCGGGTGGCGATCATCTGGCCGATGTCGATCCAGGCGATGCCCAGCTCGCCAAGCCGTGGCAACTCGCGTTCCAGTAATTCGAGGGTGCTGCGGTGCGGGTGACCGATGATCACCACCGAGCCCTGCTTGCGGACTAGCGCGAGGGCGGCGGCGAACTGCCTGGCGACCGCTGTCGGGCTGGGATCGTCATCCAGAAAGATGTCCCGCGACAGGCTCGCCAGGCCGACGCGTTGTGCGGTAGCGGCGGCCAGAGTTTTCGGGTTGGTGCGGCTGTCCAGAAAGAACAGGTGGCGCTGCTGAAGCGTTGTCATCAGCATTGCCATGGGCTGCTGCTGATCGGTCATCTGGCTGCCCATGTGATTGTTCAGCCCGCTGGCATGCGGAACGACGGCCAGTGCGTCGTCCAGTCGGCGGCGCAGTTCGTCCTGGGTCAGTCCGGGACGCCACGCGTAGGGGCCGCCCGCAGGCGCCATCGGCAGGTGCAGCATGACCGTCTTGCCGGCCGCATGGGCGCGTTGCGAAAGCTGGGAGGCGTGGCGGGTATCCGGCAGTATTGCGAGGGCGACCGGACCGGGCAACGCCAGAACACGTGCGTCCCTGGTTGGGTTATGCCCGAGGTCGTCGATGATCAGCGCCAGCTTGGGTGTGCCGGCCTGGTTGACGGCCGCAGCGGGTTGTTTGCCGTTGTCGCCCGTGGCGAGCGCTGCATTGCAGAACAGAGGGATCAGGCTCGCCAGCAGCAAGAGTGACGCACACCGCATCACTATTTGCCGCGGGTGAGGTTCAGGCCCTTGAGCAGGTTGAGCGCCTGGCCGAGCTGGTAATCGTCATCCTGTGGGCGTGGCGAGTCGCCGTCTGTCCTGCTACCGCTGGGGCGATCGGGGCCGCCATTGCCGTTGCCCAGGTGACCGGCCAGATCGGCCTCGCGCAGGCTTTCCGCTGCCTGCTCGCGGGTCAGCTTGGCGCGGGTCACCTCGATATCCGGCTCGATGCCCTGTGCCTGGATGGAGCGGCCGTTGGGCGTGTAGTAGAGCGCCGTGGTCAGTTTGAGCGCGCGGTCGTTGTTCAATGGCAATACGGTTTGTACCGAGCCCTTGCCGAAGCTATCGGTCCCCATCACCACGGCGCGCTTCTGGTCCTGCAGGGCGCCGGCGACGATCTCCGAGGCCGAGGCGCTGCCGCCATTGATCAGCACCACCAGCGCGACACCTTCGCTGGCATCGGCGGGGTTGGCGTTGAAGCGCAGCTCGGAATTGGCGATACGACCCTGGGTGTAGACGATCAGGCCGTTGCTGAGGAAGTGGTCGGATACCTCGACGGCTGCCTGCAACACCCCGCCCGGATTGTTGCGCAGGTCCAGTACCAGGCCGTTGAGCTTCTTGCCCTCGTTGTTCTTCTTCAGGCGAGCCAGTGCCTTGCCGACCTCCTCGCCCGTATGGATCTGGAACTGGGTGATGCGCAGGTAGCCGTAGCCGGGTTCGAGCATCTGGCTCTTGACGCTGGTGACCTTGATGATCGCGCGCGTCAGTTTGACGTCGAAGGGCTTGCCGCCCTCGCGAACCAGCGACAGGTTGATGTCGGTGCCGGGCTTGCCGCGCATCATGCCCACTGCCTCGATCATCGACAGCCCCTTGGTCGGCTTGCCGTCGATCTTGACGATCAGGTCGCCCGCCTCGATGCCTGCCTTGGAGGCGGGTGTGTCGTCGATGGGTGAGACCACCTTGATGAAGCCATCCTCGACCCCGACTTCGATGCCCAGCCCGCCGAATTCTCCGGTGGTGCTTTCCTGCAGTTCGGCGAAGGCTTCCGGCTCGAGGTAGGCCGAATGCGGGTCGAGGTTGCTGAGCATGCCCTTGATGGCATTCTCCAGCAGCGTCTTGTCGTCCACTGGTTCTACATAGGCTGCCTTGATGCGATCGAGCACTTCGACGAAGGTGCGCAGTTCTTCCAGGGGCAGCGGGGCCTTGTTGCCGGTGCCCTCGAGTTCCTCCGAGGGCAGAACCAGGTCGGCCGGGGGCTGCTGCGCCCAGGCGCTGCCGTGCATGCCCAGCAACATGGCCAGGATCAGCGTGGAGGGGCGGGCGAAGCGGCGCAGGTGAAGCATGTCGAACTCCGGTTGTGAAGGGCGCAGATGTTAACCCTGCGCGCGGCACCATAGGGCCGGGTCGCTCGGGCGACCCTGCTGGCGAATGGCGAAATACAGTGCGGCGACTTCCTGCCCGCCACTGTTTCCTACAGTGGCGATGGGGTCCCCGGCTTCGACGATCTCTCCGGCATCGCGCAACAGGCTCTGGTTATGACCATAGAGGCTCAGGTAACCGTTGCCGTGATCGAGGATCACCAGCAGCCCGGCGCCGCGCAGCCAGTCGGCGAATACCACCCGACCACCGTGTACGGCGCGCACCTGGGTGCCCAGGTTGGCGCCGATCAGTACACCGTCCCACTTGGTTCGAGCGTCGCCGCCGCGCGGAGTGCCGTAGCCGGCGACCAGACGTCCGTCGACGGGCCAGGGCAGTTTCCCCTTGGCATTGGCGAAAGGCCCGCCGAAGTTGCCACCGGTACTGGAAACGAGCGGGCCGGACGCCGCGTTGCCGCTTGCCCGGCGTGATTGTTCCTCGCGGGCGAGTGCCAGCGCACGCTGACGTTCCTGCTCGGCTTCGCGGGCCTGACGGGCGAGGGTTTCCTCGATGGTCTTGAGCACGCGCTCGAACTGCGCCTGTTCCTGCTTGCGTGCCTGGAGCTTGCGATCACGACTGGAGAGGTCCTTGTCGAGCTTGGCCAGCGTCAGCTGTCGTTCCTTGCGTACCTCGGCCAGCTGGGCGCGACGTTGCTTCAGCCCGTCCTGTTTTTCGGCGAGGATCGTCTGCTGCGACTCGATGCCGGCTTCGACGTTCGCCAGTTGGCGCAGGGTCTCATTGAAGCGCTCGACCTGCTCGAAGCGCGCCGTGTTCAGATAGTCGTAATAGGTAAGGGTGCGGCTGAATTTCTCCGGGTTCTGCTGGTTGAGCAGCAGCTTGAGATATTCCTGGCGACCACTCTGGTAGGCAGCGCGTGCCTGAATACCGATCAGTCGCTGCTGCTCGATGCGGGCACCTTCGAGGGTGGTTTTCTCCTCGTCGAGGCGTTCGAGCTCGGCCTCGCTGCGATCGATCTCCTGCTGCAGCGAATCCACCTGCTTTTCCAGCTCGCCCATCTCGCTTTCGGTGGTCTTCAACTGCTTATGGACGGCGGACTTTTCCTGCTCGATCTGTTTGAGCAGCTTCTGCAGTTCGGCGACGTCCTTGCGGGCGGCTTCGATCTGCTGGCGTGCTTCGGTGCGCTCGTCGGCCACGACCGGGCCGAGCAGGCAGGTAAGCGCGAATGCGAGGAGGATACGAGGCATGTGATGGGCGCAACCGAGCGTTAGGACTGCCGTAGTATGCCTAAAAAGCGAGCTGGAAGCTTGAAGCCCCTTGAAGCCGGAGCTTGGCTTCCAGCTTCCAGCCTTTAGCCTTTCAGTTCGACGATCGAGCGTCCGCTCATCTCTGCCGGCACCGGCAGGCCCAGCAGGGTCAGCATCGTCGGCGCGACATCGGCGAGTACACCGCCTTCGCGAATCTTCAGGTCGCGCTTGCCGATGTAGATGAAGGGCACCGGCTCGCAGGTGTGCGCAGTATGTGCCTGGCCGGTCATCACGTCTTCCATCTGCTCGACGTTGCCGTGGTCGGCGGTGATCAGTGCTTCGCCGCCGACCCTGTCCAGGGCTTCGACGATGCGACCGACACATTTGTCCAGGCATTCGACCGCCTTGACCGCCGCCTCGAACACGCCGGTATGGCCGACCATGTCGCCGTTGGCGTAGTTGACGATGATCACGTCGAAGCGCTGGTTGTCGATGGCCTCGACGATGCGGTCGGTGACCTCCGGTGCGCTCATCTCCGGTTGCAGGTCGTAGGTGGCGACCTGCGGCGACGGAATCAGAATGCGCTCCTCGCCGGCGAAGGGCTCTTCGCGGCCGCCGGAGAAGAAGAAGGTGACGTGGGCGTACTTCTCGGTCTCGGCGATACGCAGCTGGGTCTTGCAGTTGTTGGCCAGGTACTCGCCGAGTACGTTGGTCAGCGCCTCGGGGGCGAAGGCGGCCGGGGCGGGGATGCTCGCGGCGTATTGGGTGAGCATGACGAAGCCGGCCAGTTGGGGCACGCGGGCCCGCTGGAAGCCATCGAAATCGGTTTCGACGAAGGCGCGGGTCAGCTCGCGGGCGCGGTCTGCGCGGAAATTCATGAACACCACGGCATCGCCATCTTCAACTCGCACCGGCTCGCCGATGGTAGTGGCCTTGACGAACTCGTCGCTCTCGCCGCGCTCGTAGGCGGCGATCAGGCCGTCCACCGCGTAATCGGACTGGTACTCGGCCTTGCCGTCGACGATCAGCTCATAGGCCTGCTGAACGCGATCCCAGCGGTTGTCGCGGTCCATGGAGAAGTAGCGACCGATCAGGCTGGTGATCCGACCCTTGCCCAGGCGGGTGAAGGTAGCCTGCAGCAATTCGATGGAGCTCTGCGCGCTCTTGGGTGGCGTGTCGCGGCCGTCGAGGAAGGCGTGCAGGTAGATCTTCTCGGCGCCGCGCCGGGCGGCCAGCTCGGCCATAGCGACCAGGTGGTCCTGATGGCTGTGCACGCCGCCATCGGACAACAGGCCGAGGATGTGCACGGCCTTGCCGCCGGAAGCGGCCTTGTCCACGGCGGCGCAGATGTTGGGGTTCTCGAAGAAGTCGCCGTCGCGAATGGACTTGGTCACGCGGGTGAAGTCCTGGTACACCACGCGACCGGCGCCGAGATTCATGTGGCCGACTTCCGAGTTGCCCATCTGCCCCTCCGGCAGGCCGACATCCATGCCACTACCCGAGACCAGGCCATGGGGCTGGGTGGCACGCAGGCGGTCGTAGACCGGCGTGTTGGCAGCATGGATGGCGTTGTATTCAGGGCTGTCGCTGTGTCCGAAGCCGTCGAGAATGATCAGTACCAGGGGTTTGGGCGCAACGGGCATCTGTCGGGTCCTTGTAGGAGGGCGCGAAAAAGGCGGCCAGTCTACTGGCTGGCCGGTTTGGCGTCACGATTCGCAGGGTTCAGCCCAGGATGGGGGCTGTGTATACTCGGCCCGCATTTTATCCTCCGGGTACCCTTTTGATGGTCGCTAACCTGATTGAATTTGTCTCTAACCACTATGTGCTCGTCAGCATCTTCCTGGCGTTGCTCGTCCTGCTTGCCATCACTGAAACGCAAAAGGGCGGCAAGAGTCTGGGCAATCGCGAATTGACGGCGCTGGTCAACCGTGACGAAGGCGTGGTGTTGGACGTGCGCGCCAAGAAGGAGTTCGACGCCGGCCATATCGTCGATTCATTGAACATTCCCTACGAGAAGCTGGTCAGCCGTTTGGGCGAGCTGGAGAAGCACAAGGCCAGGACGATTGTCGTGGTCGACGCCATGGGCCAGCACTCCGGAGCAGCCTGCCGTGAGCTCAAGAAGGCGGGCTTCACTGCCGTCAAGCTGTCGGGAGGGATTTCCAGCTGGCGCGGCGACAATCTGCCAGTGGTCAAGTGAACATGCCTGAGGTCGTCATCTATACCACCGCCTGGTGCCCCTATTGCGTGCGGGCGAAGAGCCTGCTGGAACGCAAGGGGGTCGCCTTCAAGGAAATACCCGTCGACGGCAATTCGGCCCTGCGCGCCGAGATGGCCAGCAAGGCCGGGCGTACCTCGGTCCCGCAGATATGGATCGGCGACAGGCACGTGGGTGGTTGCGACGAACTGCACGCGCTGGAGCGTGCGGGGCGACTGGATTCGATGCTTCAGGCTTGATGTAAGGTGTCCTGCCAGCAAGCCTCCGGTTTGCTTGCTGGCGGGGCGGAACGAATAAGACACGCACGACAAGAAGGCTCACATGACAGAACAAGCAAACAACGGCGCAGCCGCCGCTCAGGAAGAGCAGGGAGCACAGTTTTCCCTGCAGCGCATCTACGTGCGCGACCTCTCCTTCGAGGCTCCGAAAAGTCCCGAAATCTTCCGCCAGGAGTGGAATCCCAGCGTCGCGCTGGACCTGAACACCAAGCAGAAGGCGCTGGAAGGCGATTTCCACGAAGTGGTACTAACCCTTTCGGTTACGGTGAAAACGGGCGAGGAAGTGGCCTTCATTGCCGAAGTCCAGCAGGCGGGTATCTTCCTGATCAAGGGGCTCGAGCCGCAGGCCATGAGCCACACGCTTGGCGCGTTCTGCCCGAACATCCTGTTCCCTTACGCGCGCGAAGCACTGGATAGCCTGGTGACCCGCGGCTCCTTCCCGGCCCTGATGCTGGCGCCGGTGAACTTCGATGCCCTGTATGCCCAGGAAATGGCGCGCATGCAGCAGGAAGCCGGTCAGGCCCAGCACTGATTCGCTGCCAATCGAGCCGATGAGCCTGGTTTTCCGTGCTCATCGGCTCGGCTGTTCTTACCGCACCTTCACCACCAGCTTGCCGACCGCCTTGCGCTGGCCCAGCGTCTCGATCGCTTCGGCGGCCTGCTCGAGAGCGAAGGTCTGCGAGACCAGTGGCCTGAGCTTGCCTTCGGCGTACCAGGCGAAGAGCTGCTTGAAGTTGGCGGCATTATCCTGCGGTTGGCGCTGAGCGAAGGCGCCCCAGAATACGCCGATCAGTGCCGCGCCCTTGAGCAGCGGCAGGTTGGCCGGCAGCGCCGGAATCTCGCCGCCCGCGGCAAACCCTACCACCAGCATTCGACCGTTCCAGGCGATGTTGCGAAAGGCCTCCTCGAACAGCTTGCCACCTACCGGATCGTAGACGACATCCACGCCCTGGCCGTCGGTCAGTTCCTTGAGTCGTTCGCGCAAGCTGGCTTCGCTGTAGTTGATCAGTTCGTCCGCGCCGGCCTTGCGCGCGATTTCCAGTTTCTCGTTCGTCGAGGCGGCGGCAATGACCCGGGCGCCCATGGCCTTGCCGATTTCCACCGCGGCCAGGCCGACGCCGCCAGAGGCGCCGAGCACCAGCAGGGTCTCGCCCGGCTGCAGGTTGGCGCGCTGTTTCAGGGCATGCATCGAAGTACCGTAGGTCATGCTGAATGCCGCTGCGGTGGTGAAATCCATCTCGGTGGGTATCGGCAGGACGTTCTGGCCGGATACGGCGACCTGTTCGGCGAAGCTGCCCCAGCCGGTCAATGCCATGATGCGGTCGCCGACCTTCAGGTGGGTGACTCTCTCTCCGACCGCCGCCACCACGCCTGCGGCCTCGCCTCCCGGTGAGAACGGAAAGGGCGGCTTGAATTGATACTTCCCTTCGATGATCAGGGTGTCGGGAAAGTTGACGCCCGCTGCATGTACGTCGAGCAACACCTCGCCTTTCTTGATCTGGGGGCTGTCGAGGTCCTCGACGACCAGTTTTTCGGCGGGGCCGAAGGCTTTGCACAAAACGGCTTTCATCGGATTTCCTTCTGATTGATCGCCGGCTGCGCGGCTGAGTGCCCCGAGTCTAAAAGGCTGAAGTGCGGAAGCAACGAGCATGGCTTGCTCTGATGGCGCTTCATAAGCGTCGGGCTTGGGTCATGGCGTGGCGCTGGCTTATGCTGGCGATCGTTTCCCTTGGAGTTGACCCGTGAAGCACATCATTTTCCTCTTTTTCGCCCTCGGTCTGGCATTCCCCGCCCTGGCCGAGAAAGCCGAAGGCGAAGCGCTCAAGCCGATCTACTATGCGCTGGTACCCGCGCTGGTCGGCAACTACGGCTCGAATGGCAAGTTGAAGTACTACAAGGCTGACGTGGCGCTGCGCATCGGCAGTCCTGTGGCGGAAGAGCGGGTCAAGCATCACGAGCCGCTGATCCGCAACCAGTTGGTCATGCTGTTCTCCCAGCAGAGCGACGCGACGCTGGGCAGCGTCGAAGCCAAGGAAGCACTGCGCCAGGAAGCGCTTCGGCAGGTGCAGGCGGTGCTGAACCAGGAGGAAGGGCAGCCGCTGGTGGACGATCTGCTGTTCAACAACCTGATAATCCAGTAGAGGCGTCAGTTGCGTCCTGGGCGCAAGGTGAGGATGGTTGCCCATTCTTCTGCGCTGACCGGCATCACCGATAGCCGATTGCCCTTGCGTACCAGTGGCATCTGGGCAAGCAAGGGCTCGGCTTTCAGTTGGGGTAGCGTCAGGGTTCGTGGGAAGACCTCGACGAATTCGACGTCCACGGCGCTCCAGGGATTGCTGACTTCGCCGGCTTTGGCGTCGAAGTAGGGGCTTTGTCCGTCCAGGGCAGTGGGGTCGGGGTAGGCGGCGCGGCTGATACGACCGATACCGGCGATGCCAGGCACGGCGCAACTGGAGTGATAGAAGAAGAATTCATCGCCTGCGGTCATCGCGCGAAGGAAGTTGCGTGCCTGGTAGTTGCGCACGCCATCCCAGCGGGCACCCTGCCGTTTCTGCAGGTTCTCGATGGAGAATTCATCCGGTTCCGATTTCATCAGCCAATACGGCATGAAGTTTGCTCTCCTTGGTTCGCTTCAAAGGGTCCTTGAAAGCAGCTTCCCCGACAATCGGTTGCCGCGCTGGTTTGCGCGGATCCGAGGCATGACGGAGAATGCCGCGATTGAGGTTGGATCATCGAGTCTCGACAACGACAACAAAAGAGCTCGACGGGAGGTCATTCGCCTTGCAGGGGGAGGCGGACACATGAAACGCAAGCCGGATATTCTTTGGATTCTAGTGCTGATATTCAGCCTGGGTGTGGTGACTACGGGCTATACGCAGGGAATGTGGGAGTCGAGCGACTCCGCTCCCAGCATGCCAGTCAGTCACTCCCAGCTGTCTGAAGACTGATAGCACGGGCCGCATGGATGCGGCTGCTGCGTCTCACCCTGCGTACCAGTTTTCTCCCGTTACCGTGGCATGCAACGTAACGTCCCAGCTCGCCAGCATCAGGCGATCCACCTTCTGACATTCATGCGCCAGGCCCAAAAGGGTCGGTTTGTGACTTTTTTTGCGCATAGAGCGATACGCCAGCGAGCGATCATAGAAACCTCCGCCCATTCCCAGTCGCCCGCCGTGTTCGTCGAAGCCCACCAGGGGCATCAATATCAGGTCCAGAGTCCAGATCGGGCGCTGTCGTGCCGGGGAGGCTATTGGTTCGTCGATGCCGAAGCGGTTTGGGCGCAGGCGCTCGCCGGGTTCGATCCGCTGGAACACCATGTGTGTACGGGGCCAGCTCTTGAGCAGCGGCAGGTAGGTCGCCTTGCCCATCTTCTGCGCGGCCCACAGTAGCGGGCGAGGATCGATCTCGCCATCATTGGGCAGATAGAAGGCAATGTGCTGAGCGCGTCGAAACAGCGGATGGTGCGCCAGTTGGCGATGAAGCTTCTGTGCGGCAATACGTTGTTGGCTGGCAGACAGGCCGCGGCGCATCTGCCGCAACTGTCGCCGAAGTGCCGGGCGCGAGAGGCCTTCGGCTGCGATCATCTAGAAAAACTCCCCAGCATGCCGCTGCCAGCGTAGGCCCTTGAACCCGAGAGTTCAAGGTGGCGACTACAGAGCACCTTCAGGCTTTCCGTCAGGCGGACATGCACACCGGTACTACTTGTAGCCTCCAGGATGTTGCTTATCGGGAGAGGGTCATCGCCGACTGGCGTACATGCCAGGGAGTTGGGCGGAGTATACCCCAAACCGTGAACCGTTCATCAGTTGCCTGCAGGCTTTGGATCGACGGCCAGAGCGCTGTCGACCCGCTCGAGCAGCATGCGTACGTGTTCGCGCGCGCTGTTGGCCTCGGCATCCAGGCGGTTATGCTTGTGCAACAGCTCGTGGGTAATGTTCAGTGCGGCCATCACGGCTACCCGGTCGGCGCCGATGACTTTGCCGCTGCTGCGGATCTCGCGCATCTTACTGTCCAGATAGCGGGCTGCGCCTTCCAGATTGCTGCGCTCCTCGGGTGGACAGGAGATGCAATATTCCTTGTCCATGATGTGGACGGTAACGGTGTTCGGCTGGGTCATGAGTCCTGCTCCAAGGCTTTCAGGCGCGAAATCATCGCTTCGACCTTCACCCGGGCCAATTCGTTCTTTTCGATCAGATGAGCGCGCTCTTCGCGCCACACCTGCTCGTTGGAGATCAGCAGGCCGTTCTGGGCCTTGAGCTGTTCGATGCGCTGTATGAGCTGCTCCAGTTTATGGGTCAGCAGTTGCAGATCGGCGTCGTCCATATGACCCCTGAAAGTGTGGCAAGGGGGCCAGCCACCTGGCTTCGATGGTCTTGGCTTGCCCGCCGGTGCTAGGATACGAGGCCTTCATTCTAGTCATTGCGCCCCCGTGCGCCTAGTTGCCATGCCCATTCAGAATTCCGCATATGCCGCCTTCGCCACATTATTGGCTGGAAGTGCCCAGCCCGTTTCCCCTGCCGAGCTGCACGGTCTGCTGCTCGGCCGTAGCTGTGCCGGCGCCGGCTTCGATGTCGAGCCCTGGCTGGTCGATGCCGCCGAGCTGCTCGGCGAGCCTCCGCAGGACAATACCCGGCAGGCGCTGATCGGTCTGCAGGAGATGGTCAAGGGCGAACTGTCCGGCGATGACATCGCTATCGTCCTGCTGCTGCCCAGTGACGACGCGCCACTCAGCGAGCGAGCGCTGGCACTGGGTCAGTGGTGCCAGAGTTTCCTGACCGGCTTCGGACTGACGGCCGGCGACCGGGCGCTCAGCAGCGAAGCGGTGGAAGTGCTGCAGGATCTGGCCGCCATCGCCCAGGTCCAGGATTCCCTGGACGAGTCCGAGGACGGCGAAAGCGATTACATGGAGGTGATGGAATACCTGCGCGTCGCGCCGCTGCTATTGTTCACCGAATGCGCCAAACCGGTGCCGCCGGCGCCGAAACCCTCCCTGCACTGAGGAACCCAGGCCGTCCATGACCCGCATCCCCAAGTCGGAATACGCCCGTCGCCGCCAGACCCTGATGGCGCGCATGGAGCCCAACAGCATCGCCATCCTGCCGGCCGCGCCGATGTACATCCGCAACCGCGATGTCGAGCATGTCTACCGGCAGGATAGCGACTTCCAGTACCTCTCCGGCTTCCCGGAACCCGAGGCTGTGATTGCCCTGATTCCTGGTCGTGAGCACGGCGAATACGTGCTGTTCTGCCGTGAGCGTGACCCCGAGCGCGAGTTGTGGGATGGGTTGCGTGCCGGCCAGGACGGTGCGATTGAGCATTACGGCGCCGATGATGCCTTTCCCATCGGTGACATCGACGACATCCTGCCGGGGCTGATCGAAGGTCGCGAGCGCGCCTACTACGCCATCGGCACCAATGAAACCTTCGATCATCAGTTGATGGAGTGGATCAAGATGATTCGCTCCAAGGCTCGCCAGGGTGCGCAGCCGCCCAGCGAGTTCGTGGCGCTCGATCACCTGCTGCACGACATGCGCCTGTACAAGTCGGCCAATGAAGTGAAGGTGATGCGCCACGCCGCCGAAATTTCCGCGCGCGCCCATGTGAATGCGATGCGCGCGAGCCGCGCCGGGCTCCACGAGTATCACCTGGAAGCCGAGCTGGATTACGAGTTCCGCAAGGGCGGGGCGAAGATGCCGGCCTACGGCTCGATCGTCGCAGCGGGCAAGAACGCCTGCATCCTGCACTACCGCGAGAACGACGCGGCGCTTGAGGACGGCGATCTGGTGCTGATCGACGCCGGCTGCGAGATCGACTGCTACGCCAGCGACATCACTCGCACCTTCCCGGTCAGCGGCAAGTTTTCGCCTGAGCAGAAGGCCATCTACGAGCTGGTGCTGGCGGCGAACGAGGAAGCCTTCAAGCACATCGCGCCCGGCAAGCACTGGAACGAGGCTCATGAAGCCACAGTACGGGTGATCACTACCGGCCTGGTCGAACTGGGGTTGCTCGAAGGCGATGTCGAGGAACTGATCGCTGCCGAGGCCCACAAGGCTTTCTATATGCACCGTGCCGGTCATTGGCTGGGCCTGGATGTGCACGATGTCGGCGACTACAAGATCGGCGGTGAATGGCGCGTACTCGAGCCGGGCATGGCGATGACCGTCGAACCGGGCATCTACATCGCCGCGGACAACCGGGACGTCGCCAGGAAGTGGCGCGGTATCGGCGTGCGCATCGAGGACGACGTGGTGGTGACCAGGACTGGCTGCGAGATTCTCACCGGCGGTGTCCCCAAGGCCGTCGCCGAAATAGAAGCGCTGATGGCCGGCGCGCGCGAGGTCGCTTGATCATGAGCGAGCTGGCGATCATCGGCGGCGGTCTGGTCGGCGCGAGCCTCGCTCTGGCCTTGCAACAGGGTGCGCGGCAGCGCGGCTGGCGGATTCAACTGATCGAGCCCTTCGAGCCCGGCAACGAATACCAGCCCAGCTACGATGCCCGCTCCACGGCGCTGTCCTATGGCACGCGGCTGATTTATCAGCGGTTGGGCGTATGGGATCGGATCGCCGAGCGGGCCGAACCCATCCAGCATATTCACGTTTCCGACCGTGGCCGGATCGGTGCGGCGCGGCTCGATGCCGACACCCACGGCGTGCCGGCCCTCGGCTACGTGGTGGAGAACGCTTGGATCGGTCATTGCCTGTGGCAGGCGCTGGACGACGAGGTGGTGGTGCGGCGCTGTCCGGCGGAAGTCGAGGCGCTGCAGGCGCAGGCAGGCGGTTATCGGCTGACGCTGACCGATGGTGAGCGGATCGATTGCAGCCTGGCGATCCTGGCCGATGGTGGCCGTTCGGGGCTGCGTGAACAGCTGGGCATCGATATCAGCCGTAGGCCCTACGGCCAGACAGCGTTGATCGCCAACGTCACGCCCGGCAAGCCCCATGCAGGCCAGGCCTTCGAGCGTTTCACCGATGAGGGGCCCATGGCCCTGCTGCCGGTGCGCGACAACCGTTGTGCGCTGGTCTGGTCGCGGCCGGAGGCCGACGCGGCGCGTCTGGCTGCGCTGAGCGAGGCGGATTTCCTCGCCGAACTGCAGCAGGCGTTCGGCTATCGGTTGGGCGCATTTCAGCAGGTGGGCGCACGGCATCTCTACCCGCTGATGCTGGTCGAGGCGCAGGAACAGGTTCGCAACGGGCTGGTGGTGCTCGGCAATGCGGCGCACAGCCTGCATCCGATTGCCGGCCAGGGCTACAACCTGTCGCTGCGTGATGCCGAGGCGCTGGCCGAAGCGCTGCTGCGCAGCGATGCGACGCCGGGCGATCTGGCGACCCTGCAGGCTTATCACCAGCGCCAGTGGTTGGATCAGCGGCTGACGGTGGGCTTTTCCGATCAATTGACCCGGCTGTTCGGCGACTCCGGCCCCATGATCGTGGCCGGGCGCAATGCCGGGCTGATGGGTCTGGATCTGCTGCCGCCCGCCAAGAACTGGTTCGCGCGACAGGCCATGGGGCTTGGTGTACGTGCCCCGTAGAGTGGCGCCACACGGGCGCGCTCTGGATCGACTTGCATGTCCGAACTGAAATTGGCGCGCAAGGCACGCCTGCTGCGCTGGCTGATGAATTTCTACCCGCCGTATATGGGCGCCGGGATACGGGTGCGGCACATCAGCGATGATTTCCGCCAGGCGCAGGTCCGGATGGGCTTGCGCTGGTACAATCGCAACTACGTGGGCACGCAGTTCGGCGGGTCGCTGTATTCCATGACCGACCCCTTCTTCATGCTGATGTTGTTGCAGAACCTGGGTGACGACTACGTGGTCTGGGACAAGGCGGCCAATATCGAATTCGTCAGCCCCGGCAAGGGTAGCGTCTACGCTGATTTCACGATCACCGAGCAGTTGCTCGACGAAATACGCCAGCGTACCGCCGGTGGCGACAAGTATCTGCCGCGCATGCATGTCGAAGTGCGGGACGAGCAGGGCACGCTGGTCGCGCGGGTGCAGAAAACTCTCTATGTAAGACTCAAGCCGCGGATGCGGCAGGCAGGAGCGAAGTGATGCAAGCGGATCTCATCATCGTGGGCGCCGGGATGGTCGGCAGTACGCTGGCGCTGGCCTTGCAAGACGCCGGCCTGAAGATCGTGCTGATCGACGCAGGTCCCTTGCAGGCGCAGCCCTTCGCCGCCGAGGATGCGTTCGAGCCGCGAGTCAGCGCATTGTCCGCCGCCAGCCAGCGCATTCTTGAACGCGTGGGCGCCTGGTCGGGTATCGCTGGGCGACGTGCCAGCCCTTACGGCGAGATGCAGGTCTGGGACGGTTCCGGCACCGGCCACATCCACTTTACCGCCGCCTCGGTGCATGCCGAGGTGCTTGGTCATATCGTCGAGAACCGGGTGGTGCAGGATGCCCTGCTCGACAGCTTGCAGGCGAGCGGCTCGGTCGAAATGATCGCGGGCGCCCGGCTCGAGCGGCTGGACCCGCTGGACGAGGGGTGGGAGCTGGAGCTGACCGATGGTCAGCGTCTCGTGACGCCATTGCTGGTCGCGGCGGATGGCGCCAATTCGACGGTGCGCCGCCTGAGCGGCTGCGAGACCCGTGAGTGGGACTACCTGCATCACGCCATCGTGACCAGCGTGCGCTGCGCCGAACCGAACCGGCGCACGGCCTGGCAGCGCTTCACCGACGACGGACCGCTGGCCTTCCTGCCGCTGCAGCGCGAGGGCGACGAGCACTGGTGCTCGATCGTCTGGTCGGTGCCCGAGGAGGAAGCCGCTCGGTTGATGGCGCTGGATGACCAGGCCTTTTGCGCAGTACTGGGGCGAGCCTTTGAATATCGCCTGGGCGAGGTGTTGAAGGTTGATCCGCGGCTGTGCATCCCGTTGCGCCAGCGACATGCCAAACGCTACGTACAGCCGGGCCTGGCGTTGATCGGCGATGCCGCGCACACCATCCACCCCCTCGCGGGGCAGGGGGTCAACCTCGGCCTGCTAGATGCCGCGACGCTGGCGGAGGTCATCCAGGGGGCGCTGGCGCGTGGCGAGCAGCCGGGGTCGCTGCGGGTGCTTGGGCGCTACGAGCGGCGCCGCATGCCGCACAACCTGGCGATGATGGCTGCGATGGAAGGTTTTGAGCGGCTGTTTCAAGCCGACCCGCCGCTGGTGCGCTGGTTGCGAAATACCGGCCTGAAGGGCGTGCAGGCGCTGCCCGAAGCCAAGGCGCTGTTCGTGCGTCAGGCTCTGGGCCTCAGCGGCGACTTGCCCGATCTGGCGCGCGCCCGAGGCGTGTAGGGACGGGGCCGGCTCGAAGAGCCGAAAGCAGCGCGGACAAGCAGAAAGCCGTGCAACCCTTCGGGCAGCGAGCGAAAAATCAACAAACACCTAGTGGCCTGTGTGGTTAGTTTGTTAACTCAAGTTCGGATGATCAGGGTTCTGAGGCAAGGCGCTGTGACGAGTTATAGCGAGCTATGGCGAGGAGCAGCAACGCCGTATCGGAGCCCTGAGCGCCGAAATTGACTAACTGAACTGACCAAACAGGCCACTAGTTACCGGGCAGTAGCCTTGTGTTTTGAAAGTTGCGCTTTCATCGGTGCTTGTCGAGTCACTTGCGTATCGCCTCTGGGAAACGAAGAGCGATATCACGCGATCCCAAGCCCTGAGCCGCTGTCGGAACCGCTTGCCCCAATGCTCGCCTCAAACTCGTCCAGCAACCTGCTCTGCAGCTTGCGCATTCGATAGGCTTATACCGATTCTTGCGTCCAACTCCTCCAACACTTTTGTCGAGAGGGCATAACTGTCACTGAGCGATTGCCTTGTCCGGGGTATGCGTGGCTTGCGGGCAGACGTCGCTCGGTAGAGAATGAGATGAATTATCATTTGTTGCCCCGGCGTCTCCATGCTCTCCCAGAATTCCAACGCCCTGCATCTTCTTTACCACGAGCATCATGGCTGGCTGCAGGGATGGCTGCGCAGCCGCCTGGGCAACTCCAGCGATGCCGCTGATCTGGCGCAGGACACCTTCATGCGCGTGTTGCTGGCGCGCAATGCCGACTTGATTCGTGAGCCGCGCACCTACCTCAGCTCCATCGCCCGCGCGCTGCTGATTGATCGCTTCCGCCGTCGCGCCGTGGAGGATGCCTACCTGGCTGCTTTGGCGGCACGTCCGGAGCCGCTGGATATTTCCCCGGAAACCCGCCTGAGCATTCTTGAAACTCTGACTGCCATCGACAGCATGCTCGACGGCCTGGGCGAGCGCACCCGCAGCATTTTCCTCGCCGTACAACTGGAGGGGTTGAGCTATATCGCGATCGGCCAGCGTTTGGGAGTCTCGGTGACCACGGTGAAGAAGCACCTGATCCGTGCCATGACCCACTGTCTGTTGCTGGTGGAAGATTGAGCCGCCTCGACCGCCAGGTGCTGGAAGCCGCGGCCACTTGGTACGTGCAGCTCAATGGCGCGCCGCCCAGCGAGGCCGAGCGCCAGGCCTGGCACAGTTGGGTCGAGCAGCATCCGGCGCATGCGGCGGCCTGGGCGCGGGTGGAGAAGCTGCAACAGCAACTGGGCAGTGTGCCGCAGGACGTTGCATTGCCAACCCTGGCCGGCGTACGGGCGCGCCGCCGTGCCGTACTCAAGACCCTGGCAGTACTGCTCGCGGCCGGCGGGCTGGGTGTTGGCGCCCGCGAGCCCATGCAGGGCTGGGTGGCTGAGCACCGCACGGCGACCGGTGAGCGTCTTCAGATGCATCTGGCCGATGGCAGTCGGCTGGAGCTGAACACGGCGAGTGCAGTGGATCTGTCCTTCGGCAGCGAGCTGCGTGAAGTGTTGATGCGCCAGGGGGAGGTTTTCATCGAGACGGCAGCCGATCCTGCCGGGCGTCCGTTCGTCGTGCATCTGCCGGAGGGCAGCGTGCGCGCGCTCGGTACCCGTTTCAGTGTGCGTAGCGAAGGCGGCAGGGCGCGAGTTGCGGTGCACGAGCATGCGGTGGAAGTGCGCCCGCTGCATGGCGCAGGGGCGCTGCAGCGCGTCGGCGCCGGCCAGGTGCTGGATTTCGACACGCAGGACATGAGCATGCCGAAACCGCTGGCAGCCGGAGAGGGCGCCTGGCGCCGGGGCATGCTCAGCGTGGTTGACTGGCGTCTGGAAGAGGTTGTCGCCGAGCTGGCCCGCTACCGTCGTGGCTACCTGCAGTGCGCCGAGTCGGTGGCCGATCTGCGCCTGTCCGGTGCCTTCTCCCTGGATGACATCGATCTGGCACTGGAAAACCTGACGGCCTCGCTGCCGGTGCGTGTGTATCACCTGACCCGCTACTGGGCGCGCATAGAGCCAGCCTGAGACTCCTGTGGCAGCGGCGTTGGCCGCGAACGCTGGTCGCCAGCAAGAGTTGGGCGTTCTCTCCAAAGCACCTACAGCCCAAACGCTCCCTGGCTGACGTGGCAGTAGGCATCCCGCCGGCCAAAAAAGCCTGCTCCACGGGAGGCCGGGGGTGAGATGAGTTTTTTGCCTAGGGGTTTCCGATTTTCATTCTCATTCGGCTAGGTAGATAAGCGGCTATTGCTGCTGCCTGTCTACCACGCCCATGAAAAGGAAAATCGCATGCCCCGACTCATTCCGACCGTCAGACCGCTGCTGCGCGCCGTACAACTGGCCCTGCTTGGCCTGCCACTGGCGACGCCCGTACTGCTCTCAGCTCCGGCCAATGCGCAGGAGCAGATTGTCGCCGAATACCACATCGCCGCTGGTCCGCTCGATGCCGTCCTGAGCCAGTTCGCCACCGCTGCCGGGGTGACGCTGTCATTCGCCGCCGAGCAGACCCGTGGTTTGCAATCGCCGGGGTTACAGGGGCGCTATGGGGTTGAGGAAGGCCTGACCCATCTGCTCGCGGGGAGCGGCTTGAGGGTTGTGATGCATGGCAATGGCGGTTATTCGCTGGTGGAGACACGATCCGAGGAGCCCTACCGACTTTCGCCGGTCATCATCAACAGTACTCAGGCGGCCGCGGAGAACGGGGCGGACACGATAGTGGTCCAGGAGCTCTGGGTCGGTGGCAAGGTGGCGACCAGCATTCTCAATACCCCGGCCTCCGTTTCGGTCATTACCGAGAAAGAGATCGGGCAGCGCAGCGCCACCACGACCGAAGAGGTCCTGCAATATACGCCGGGCGTACTCGCCGATTATTACGGCACCGATGATCGTAACGATTACTTCAAAATCCGCGGTTTTCAGGCCACCACCTATCGTGACGGCCTGACCCTGGGCTCGATGCGCGGTGTGCGCGAGGAGCCGTTCGCCTACGAACGCGTTGAGGTGCTGCGTGGCGCTAACTCCACACTGTTCGGCCCTGCCGATCCAGGTGGCTCGGTTAACTTCGTCAGCAAGAAGCCGCGCTTCGAGAAATTCGGCCAACTCTATGCTACCTACGGCTCCTTCGACCATCTCGAAACCGGTATAGATGTTGGGGACTCGGTGAACGACGAGCAGACTCTGGCCTACCGCTTCACCGGCAAGTTCCAGGACAGTGAGCGAGAATACGATCACTCCCAGGATGATAGCCAGTTCGTCATGGGAGGATTGACCTGGGCGCCGACGGCGTTCACCTCGGCCAGCGTGATCGTGGATTACCTCAAAACCGAAAGTACGCCCAACAGCGGTGGCTATCCACTGGATAAGGAATACAGCCGCAGCAAGTTCTACGGCGAGCCGGGCTTCAACTTCCATGACGTCGAGCGCACCAGCATCAGCGGCAACTTCACCCATGATTTCGACAATGGTTTCGTTCTGCGCAGCAACCTGCGCTACAGCGATCTGACCGATGACTTCGGTTACGTCTACCTGAGTGATTCCGCTGTGCGCACGGGGACCGTGGTCGATCGCTTCCTCTTCGGCACTGACAGCGAAGCCGATCAGCTCAACGGAAACCTGATGCTGCAATACGATGCCCGCTTCAAAAATATCGACAGCAGCACCATTGTGGGCGTGGAATATCGCGATGGTTCATCCGAGGAGGAGTCGATTTATGCCCTGACTACGCCGATCGATATTGCCAACCCGGTATTCAGCGGTGCTCCGAGCGGCATTGAGCCATATAGCCGTAATAAACAGGACGCCACAACCAAGTCCCTGTTTCTGCAGCAGAACCTGTCATTCTTCGAGCGATTCATCGTTACTGCAGGGGTGCGCCGCGATTCTCTGGATATCTCCAGCACTGATATCAGCGGAAGCAAGGCTTCGGATGATTTCTCGGAAACCTCCTTTCGCGGTGCGCTGACCTATATCGTCAACGACGAAGTCTCCACCTATATCAGCATGGTGGAGTCCGTGGCGCCGCCCGCCATCGGCGTCACGCCGGAGCGTGGTGAGCAGTACGAACTGGGCGTGAAGTATGCGCCCATAAGCATGAATGCACTGTTCGCTGCGGCCATCTACGATCTGAACCAGGACGATGTAACCATCGCCGTGGTACAGCCCGATGGCCGTATTGAGCGGGAAACCGTCGGAAGTTCACGGGTGCGCGGCCTCGACCTGGAAGCCAAGGCCGAGCTGAGTGAGAGTTTCAGCATTATCGGCGGCTATTCCTATATGGATTCGGAGGTTCAGCGCGGTACGTTGCGTACCGGTTCGTCCATCAAGGGGAAGGCGTTCGCCGTAGTGCCCGAACACTCCGCTTCGTTGTGGGGTTATTACACCTTGCCTGACACGAAAATGAGCTTCGGTCTTGGCGCTCGCTACACTGGCAGCTACTACTTCGACGCCATCAACAGCTCCAAGAGTGAAGCGGCTACTCTGTTCGACGCTGCGTTCAACTACCAGATCGCCAAGGGAACGAATCTTGCCGTCAACGTCAGCAACCTGCTGGATGAGCAGCATGTAGTGGGTTCCGGTACGGCAGATTTCTACAACCCGGGCCGTGAAATCACCGCGAAGGTGAGCTATAGCTGGTAAAGCCATTGTTTCGCAGCACACCAAGCACGAGCTTGGTGTGCTGCGACGTTCTGTCTTCGGAATACCGTTGAAACGGTAAATAGCATTCATTACTATTTGCTCTTTCACACTGCAAATCGATGAGGCTGCCCAATGAAGGCTCGCAACGCCCTGCTCGCTGCACTCACCCTCGGCTCCCTGGCGGGCGCCGCCCAGGCTGCCGATGAAGTGGTGGTCTATTCCTCGCGCATCGACGAGCTGATCAAGCCGGTCTTCGATGCCTACACCGCCAAGACCGGGGTCAAGGTGAAGTTCATCACCGACAAGGAGGCGCCGCTGATCGCCCGCCTCAAGGCCGAGGGCGCCAACACCCCGGCCGATATGCTGATCACCGTCGACGCCGGCAACCTCTGGCAGGCCGAGCAGGAAGGTGTGCTGCAACCGACCAAGTCTGCGGTGATCGACGCCAATATCCCGGCCCAGTACCGCTCCAGCACCGATAGCTGGACCGGCCTGTCGCTGCGCGCGCGGACCATCTTCTACTCCACCGAGCGGGTCAAACCGGAAGAGCTGTCCACCTACGAGGCGCTGGCCGACAAGGACTGGGAAGGCCGCCTGTGCCTGCGTACCAGCAAGAAGGTCTACAACCAGTCGCTGACTGCCACCCTGATCGAAACCCATGGCGCCGAGAAAACCGAGGAAATCGTCAAAGGCTGGGTCAACAACCTGGCAACCGACGTATTCCCGGATGACACTGCATTGCTGCAAGCCATCGATGCCGGCCAATGCGACGTGGGTATCACCAACACCTACTACTACGGCCGCCTGCACAAGCAGAACCCGGGGCTGAAGGTCAAACCCTTCTGGCCGAACCAGAACGACCGTGGTGTGCACGTCAACCTGGCCGGTGCCGGTGTGACCAAGCATGCCCCGCACCCGGAAGCTGCGCGCAAGCTGCTGGAGTGGATGACCACCCCGGAGGCGCAGAGCATCTTCGCCGGCGTCAACCAGGAGTTCCCGGCCAACCCGGTGGTCGCCCCGTCCGAGGAGGTGGCCGCCTGGGGCAGCTTCAAGGCCGACGCCATCGCCACCGAGGTAGCCGGCAAGCGCCAGGCCGAGGCGACCATGCTGATGGATCGCGCCGGCTGGCAGTAAGCCGCTGACGGATCACCGAGGGCGCGTCAAATCGCGTCTTCGGTGATCCATCTGACTGCCGTTATACTGCACCGCCCCGCTTAGCCGGGGCGGTGTCTTTTGAGGTGGCACCATGTCGCGTAATGCTCTTGCCGTCTTTTTGTTGGTCCTCTTCGTATGGCCTGCTAAGCCCGTCCATGCTGCAGATAGTCCCTGGGACTTATGTGCCGTAGAAGGATATTTTATGAAGACAGACTCTCTTTTTATGGGTGTGCTTGCTAACCGGCGCTCTGAGAGAAATGGTGTAAGTTGCTTGCATAGCCAAAGAGCGGCTTACTTTGAGGGGCAGGCTTTGGCTAAACGCGTATTCCATGACAAACCCATGTTTGATGGGCGAATGGCTCTCGTTGAGAGGAAAATATTTGATCTAGCGAATGAGTTTCAAGACAGGGTTAACGACTTTGTTTTGGATGGTATAAGTCAGCAAAGTCAGTAAGGACGTTTCGTGCCGCAT
The DNA here is from genome assembly GCA_047973445.1 of Pseudomonas sp. Classification (GTDB taxonomy): domain Bacteria; phylum Pseudomonadota; class Gammaproteobacteria; order Pseudomonadales; family Pseudomonadaceae; genus Stutzerimonas. The sequence continues at coordinate 68,876 of JBKEBY010000019.1, read as the reverse complement.
CCTGTCCAGCGTCGCTGGTATCCCATCGTCTTTGCCGTCGCCGCTCTGGTGCTGTTGCCACTCTCGGTGCTGCTGCTCAGTTGGCATGAGGTGGATCAGCAGATCTGGGCGCATCTGTGGCAGACGCAGATGGCGCGGTTGATCGGCAATACCCTGACCCTGGTGATTGGCGTCGGCATCGGCGTGACCCTGCTCGGTGTCAGCCTGGCCTGGCTTACCAGTCTCTGCGAGTTTCCCGGCAGGCGTTGGCTGGACTGGGCGCTGATGCTGCCCTTTGCCATTCCCGCCTATGTCTTGGCCTTCGTCTTCGTCGGCCTGCTGGATTTCGCCGGGCCGGTGCAGACGCTGATGCGTGAGTGGTTCGGCAGCGGCATCCGCTTCCCCCGGGTGCGCTCCACCGGTGGGGTGATCATCGTCCTGGTGTTGGTGTTCTACCCCTACGTCTACCTGCTGGCGCGCACTGCCTTCCTGGCCCAGGGCAAGGGTCTGATGGAGGCGGCGCGGGTGCTCGGCCAATCGCCTTGGCAGGCCTTCTGGCGCGTCGCCCTGCCCATGGCGCGACCGGCCATCGGCGCCGGCCTGGCCTTGGCGATCATGGAGACCCTGGCCGACTTCGGCGCGGTGGCGGTGTTCAACTTCGACACCTTCACCACCGCCATCTACAAGACCTGGTACAGCTTCTTCAGCCTGACCAGTGCCACCCAACTGGCAAGCCTGCTGCTGCTGGCCGTGGCGCTGGTGCTGTACGGCGAGCGGCGTGCCCGTGGTGCCGCGCGTCCGGCCAGCGAGCGGCCGCGGGGACGGGAGCTGTACCGTTTGCATGGCTGGAAGGCGTTTGCCGCCAGCGCCTGGTGTGGTCTGGTATTCGCCTGCGCTTTCGTCATCCCGATGTTGCAGCTGTTGGTCTGGTTCTGGCAACGCGGCCGTTTCGACCTCGACGAGCGCTACGCCGGGCTGATCCTGCACACCCTCTATCTGGGTGGGATGGCGGCGCTGATCACCGTCGCCGTGGCGCTGCTGCTGGCGTTCGCCAGGCGCCAGGCGCCAGTGCGCTCGATCCGTGGCGCCGTGGCGCTCGCCAACCTGGGCTATGCGCTGCCCGGCTCCGTGCTGGCGGTGTCGATCATGCTGGCGTTCAGTTATCTCGACCGGGAGTTGGTCATCCCGCTGTCCGGCTGGCTGGGCGGTGCGGGCAAGCCCATCCTGCTCGGCAGTATCGGCGCCCTGCTGCTGGCCTATCTGATTCGCTTCATGGCGGTGGCGTTCGGTCCGCTGGAGAGCAGTCTGGCGCGCATCCGGCCCTCGCTGCCGCAGGCTTCGCGCAGCCTTGGTGTGGGTGGCCCGAGGCTGTTCTTCCGGGTCTATCTGCCGCTGCTGCTGCCAGGCACCCTGAGCGCGGCGTTGCTGGTATTCGTCGATGTGCTCAAGGAAATGCCCGCCACGCTGCTGATGCGGCCTTTCGGTTGGGACACTCTGGCGGTGCGCATCTTTGAGATGACCAGCGAGGGCGAGTGGGCGCGCGCCGCGCTGCCGGCGCTGAGCCTGGTGCTGGTCGGCCTGCTGCCGGTTATCCTGTTGATCCGCCGCTCGGCGAAGCGGGTCGGATAGGCGATCCGCTCAAGGTTCGGAGGTGAGAGCAGCTTGTCTCCTTTCACACGTCGCGCCGTGACCGGATGCACCCTTGGGGCTACAATGCGCGCCATTCAAAAGTCGCATGTTCCCGTTGGAGTCGACTTTTATAGGCTTCACCTCTGCCGCTTCGGCGACCTGCCCGGAAGGAGAAACCCATGGGTCAGCGCACCCCCCTTTATGACCAGCATCTCGCGCTTGGTGCAAAGATGGTTGATTTCGGCGGCTGGGACATGCCGCTGCATTATGGCTCGCAGGTAGAAGAACACCATCAGGTAAGGCGCGATTGCGGTGTCTTCGATGTTTCGCACATGACCGTCGTCGATGTGGCCGGTGCCCAGGCCAAGGCCTATCTGCAGCGTCTGCTGGCCAACGATGTGGCGCGCCTGACGCAGGTGGGCAAAGCACTCTATAGCGCGATGCTGAACGAGCAGGGGGGCGTGATCGACGACTTGATCGTCTATCTGACCGAGGACGGCTACCGTCTGGTGGTCAATGCCAGCACCCGGGACAAGGACCTTGCCTGGATGCGGGCGCAGACGTCGGGATTCGAGGTGCGGATCGATGAGCGCGCGGACCTGGCGATGCTCGCCATCCAGGGGCCTCAGGCGCGGACCCGGATGATGGATCTCGTCACTCAGCCCCGCGCCGCACTCATTCAGGAGCTGAAACCCTTTCAGGGCTTGGCGGCTGGCGACTGGTTCATCGGGCGCACCGGCTACACTGGCGAGGATGGGCTGGAAATCATTCTGCCGGCCGAGCAGGCCCCGGATTTCTTCAGCGAGCTGGTGGGTGCAGGCATCTCCCCCATTGGTCTCGGCGCGCGTGACACTCTGCGCCTGGAGGCCGGGCTCAACCTGTACGGCCAGGACATGAACGAAGAGGTCTCGCCGCTGGCGGCGAACATGGGCTGGACCATCGCCTGGGAGCCCGCCGAGCGCGTCTTCGTTGGTCGCGATGCGCTGGAGGCGCAGCGCAAGAAGAGCGAGCAGCCCAAGCTGGTCGGCCTGGTCCTTGAGGAACGTGGTGTGCTGCGGGCCCATCAGGTGGTACGGGTCAACGGTCTCGGCGAAGGTGAGATCACCAGCGGCAGTTTTTCGCCTACGCTAGGGAAATCCATCGCCCTGGCGCGTGTTCCCGCCAATACCGGGGAGCGCGCCGAGGTGGAAATCCGCAACAAGTGGTATCCCGTGCGTGTCGTGCAGCCGACATTCGTGCGCCACGGCAAAGTACTGGTATAAATTCCCCGACTGCTTCGCGTGACAGCTTCGCGCGACCTGCACCGATAGCCATGAGGACAGATGAATGAGCGACCTACCCAGCGATCTGCGTTACGCCTCCAGCCACGAATGGGCCCGCCTGGAGGCCGATGGGAGCGTCAGTGTGGGGATTTCCGACCATGCCCAGCAGGCGCTGGGTGACGTGGTCTATGTCGAGTTGCCGGAAGTCGGTCAGCAGCTACAGGCCGGTCAGCAAGCTGGCGTGGTGGAGTCGGTCAAGGCTGCATCGGACATCTATGCACCGGTATCCGGCGAGGTCATCGCCGTCAACGAGCAGCTCGCGGACACCCCCGAACTGGTCAACAACGAGCCTTACGGCAGCTGGTTCTTCCACCTGCAGCCGAGCGACCCGGCGGAGCTGGACAAGCTGCTCAGTGCCGACGCCTACAAGGCTGTCTGCGACGCCGAAGCCTGATCGTTCATTCGAAAAGCCCCGCATAGCCGGGGCTTTTTTTATCGAGAATCGAGTGCCATGCCCCAGATGCCATCCCTTTCCCAGCTCCAGCAACCCGATGCCTTCCTGCGCCGCCACCTCGGGCCGGACGAGTCCGAACAGAAGGCCATGCTCGAGATGCTCGGCCTGATCAGCCGCGAACAGCTGATCGAACAGACAGTGCCCCCGGCGATCCGCCTGCAGGGCGAACTTGCGCTGCCGCCGGCACTGGATGAGCAGAGCGCGCTGGCCCGTTTGCGCAGCTACGCCGAGCAGAACCAGCTGTGGACCAGCCTGATCGGCATGGGCTACTACGGCACCATCACCCCGCCGGTCATCCTGCGCAATCTGCTGGAGAACCCGGGCTGGTACACCGCCTACACTCCCTATCAGCCGGAGATATCCCAGGGCCGCCTGGAAGCGCTGTTGAACTTCCAGCAACTGACCATCGACCTCACCGGGCTCGACTTGGCTAACGCCTCGCTGCTGGATGAAGCCACCGCCGCGGCTGAGGCCATGACCCTGGCCCGGCGTATGGCGAAGAACAAGAGCAATCGCTTCTTCGTCGACGAGAATTGCCATCCGCAGACGCTCTCGGTGATGCAGACCCGGGCCGAGGCGTTCGGCTTCGAGCTTGTGGTCGGCACGTTGGACGATCTCGCCGGGCAGGATGTGTTCGGTGCGCTGCTGCAGTATCCGGACACTCATGGCGAGATTCGCGACCTGCGTCCGGCCATCGAGCAGTTGCACACCGGCCAGGCACTGGCCTGCGTTGCGGCGGATCTGCTCAGCCTGCTGCTGCTGACCCCGCCTGGCGAGCTTGGTGCTGACGTGGTGCTCGGCTCGAGCCAGCGCTTCGGCGTACCCATGGGTTATGGCGGCCCGCACGCGGCCTATTTCGCCACCCGTGACGAGTTCAAGCGCGCCCTGCCCGGCCGCATCATCGGCGTTTCCAGGGATGCCCGCGGCAACGTCGCGCTGCGTATGGCGCTGCAGACCCGTGAACAACACATCCGCCGCGAGAAGGCCAACTCCAACATCTGCACCGCACAGGTGCTGCTGGCCAACATCGCCAGCTGCTACGCGGTCTATCACGGCCCCGAGGGGCTCAGGCGCATTGCCCAGCGTACCCATCGCCTGACGGCGATCCTCGCCAGCGCGCTGAAGCAGGGCGGCATCGAGCGACTCAACACGCACTTCTTCGACACCCTCACCCTTGAAGTCGGTGGTGCGCAGGCGGCGATTCTGGAAAGCGCTCAGGCGGCGCGGATCAACCTGCGCATTCTGGGGCGCGGCAAGCTCGGCGTCAGCCTCGACGAGACCAGCGATGAAACGACCGTCGAGCGATTGCTGGCGATCTTCCTCGGTGCTGATCACCAAGTTGACGTCAGCGCGCTGGATGCCGGCGAGATCGCCAGCGGCATCCCGCTTCAGTTGCAGCGCAGCAGCGACTATCTGAGTCATCCGGTATTCAACAGCCACCACAGCGAAACCGAGATGCTGCGCTACCTCAAACAGCTGGAAAACAAGGACCTGGCGCTGAACCAGGCGATGATTCCGCTCGGCTCCTGCACCATGAAGCTCAACGCCACCAGCGAGATGATCCCCATCACCTGGCCGGAGTTCGCCAACCTGCATCCCTTCGCCCCGCGTGAGCAGGCTCAGGGCTACAGGCTGATGATTGAGGAACTGGAAGCCTGGCTCTGCGCGATCACAGGTTTCGATGCGATCTCAATGCAGCCCAACTCCGGTGCACAGGGTGAATACGCCGGTCTGGTCGCCATTCGCAAGTATCACGAGAGCCGCGGCGAGGGGCAGCGCGATATCTGCCTGATTCCCTCGTCCGCCCATGGCACCAATCCGGCCTCGGCGCAGATGGTCAGCATGCGCGTGGTCATCGTCGATTGCGACAAGGCCGGTAACGTCGATCTGGAAGACCTCAAGCGCAAGGCTGCCGAAGCCGGCGACCGGCTGTCATGCCTGATGATCACCTATCCATCCACCCACGGCGTGTACGAAGAGGGCGTTCGCGAAATCTGCGCGGCGATTCACGCCCAGGGCGGCCAAGTGTACATGGATGGCGCCAACCTCAATGCTCAGGTCGGCCTGGCGCGGCCGGCGGACATCGGCGCCGACGTCTCGCACATGAACCTGCACAAGACCTTCTGCATCCCACACGGTGGTGGTGGCCCGGGTATGGGGCCGATCGGGGTCAAGGCGCACCTGGCGCCTTTTGTCGCCAACCATCCGGTGGTGGAGCTGCAGGGACCGGATCCGCGCAACGGTGCGGTCAGTGCCGCACCCTGGGGCAGTGCGAGCATTTTGCCGATCAGCTGGATGTACATCGCGATGATGGGTCCGCAACTGCGTGAGGCCACGGAAGTCGCGATCCTCAGCGCCAACTACCTGGCCGAGCGCCTCGGCGAAGCCTTTCCGGTGCTTTACAGCGGGCGCAACGGACGCGTGGCTCACGAATGCATCATCGATCTGCGCCCGCTCAAGGCACAGACCGGAATCAGCGAGGAGGATGTCGCCAAGCGCCTGATGGACTATGGGTTCCACGCGCCGACCATGTCTTTCCCGGTGCCGGGCACGCTGATGATCGAGCCCACCGAGAGCGAGTCCAAGGCCGAACTGGATCGTTTCGTCGAGGCCATGCTGAGCATTCGCGCCGAGATCGCCCGGGTCGAACGCGGCGAATGGCCGGCGGAGAACAACCCGCTGGTGCGTGCGCCGCATACCCTGGCCGACGTGATCGCTGTATGGGATCGGCCCTACGGCATCGCCGAGGCCGTGACGCCGAGCGCCCATGCTCTGGCGCACAAGTACTGGCCAGCGGTGAATCGGGTCGACAACGTCTACGGTGATCGCAACCTGTTCTGCGCTTGCGTGCCGGTGGAGGCGTATCGGGAGTGAGACACTTGGGTGTCTTGTAGGCTGGATGTCGTTTTTGCATCCGCCGTGGCCCCGCGGGATGAATCGGTGAAGCGTGATTCATCCCGCGACCTACTCCGCCTCAAGCATTCCCAGCAGCTCGGCGAGTTTGAGTTGCGCTTCCTCCACGCCCTGGCGCTTGGGTGCGGAAAACAACTGCACGCTGATGCCGTCGCCCCAGCCCTTGCGGATATCGCGCTGGATTGCCAGCAGGGCATTCTTCGCTGCGCCAAAGGCCAGCTTGTCGGACTTGGTCAGGAGGATGTGCAGCGGCATCTGGCTGGCGCTGGACCAGTCGAGCATCATCCGGTCGAACTCGGTCAGCGGATGGCGGATGTCCATCATCAGGAACACGCCGGCCAGGCTCTCGCGGCTGCCCAGGTAGGCTTCCAGGTGACGCTGCCAGTGCTGCTTCAGCGGTATTGGCACTTTCGCATAGCCATAGCCGGGCAGGTCGACCAGGCGGTGCTCGTCATTCAGGCGGAAGAAGTTCAGCAACTGGGTGCGGCCAGGGGTCTTCGAGGTACGAGCCAGATTGGCGTGGGTCAGCGTATTCAGCGCACTGGACTTGCCCGCGTTGGAACGGCCGGCGAAGGCGACTTCCAGGCCCTCGTCAGCCGGACACTGGTCGACCTTGGCCGCGCTGATCATGAAAGTGGCTTGCTGGCAGAGGCCGAGAATCGGGTTTTTCGGGAGCATGATGGTTCCGATGGGGCGCTGGGGCTGCAGCATCTTGTCATAGCGACGAAACGTCACATGGGGTGCGATGCGGCAATGGTTCATTTCCGTTTCACGGTCGCCAGTATATAATGCCGCAGATTTTGTGTGCGCTTTGGTCTGAAATGAGCGTCCTGGCTCCAGTGTTTCAGCTCTTTCGGGAGGGACCGCCGTCTTTCCAGCCGATACTGCCATGCAAGCATAACGAGCGCGCCGTAGCCCGAGCTGCCGGCGGCCGAACAAGTTTCCCTTTAAACCCTTAGCCGTAGTTGGATGAGCTGATGAACAAAGTACTCGTGAGTCTGCTGTTGACCCTTGGCATCACCGGTATGGCCCACGCGGCTGGAGACGCCGAAGCCGGTCAGAGCAAAGTTGCAGTTTGTGGAGCCTGCCACGGCGCCGATGGCAACAGCCCGGCACCGAACTTCCCCAAACTTGCCGGACAGGGCGAGGCCTATTTGCTCAAGCAGATGAAGGACATCAAGGCTGGCAGCACGCCCGGTGCCGTAGAAGGCGTAGGTCGCAAGGTGCTGGAAATGACCGCCATGCTCGACCCTTACAGCGACCAAGACCTGGAAGATATCGCTGCCTATTTCGCCAGTCAGAAGGTCACGGTCGGCATGGCCGATCCGGCCTTGGTCGAACTGGGTGAAAGACTCTACCGTGGAGGCAAGCTGGAACTGGGCATGCCGGCCTGCACCGGTTGTCATGCGCCGGACGGTGTAGGTATCGAGCTTGCTGGATTCCCCCATCTGGGTGGCCAGCATGCGGCCTATACCGCCAAGCAACTGACCGATTTCCGTGAGGGCAATCGCACCAACGATGGTGAGGTGGCGATCATGCGGACCATCGCTTCCAAGCTCAGCAACAAGGACATCGAAGCGTTGGCCAGCTATATCCAGGGCCTGCACTGACAGCGGTTTGACCTGTCTGTGAAGAAGGGCGTTCAAGCTTGAAGCTGAACGCCCTTTTTTGCGTCCGGCGCGGCACAATGGACGTCAATATATTGAAAATGCGGCGCAAAGCGCTGGCGAGCGAGGCGGATTTGCTGCAGCCTGTGCTGCTGTTGGTCAGCCGTTCATAGTCAAGGGAGTCACCATGCGTAAATTCATGCTCAGTGCGATCATCGTTACCGCCAGCCTGTTCGGCCTGTCGGCCCAGGCGGCGGAGTTCCAGGCCGGCAAGGAATATGTCGAGTTGAAGGCGCCGGTGCCGGTGGCTGATCCGAGCAAGATCGAAGTGGTGGAGCTGTTCTGGTACGGCTGCCCACATTGCTATCAGTTCGAGCCGATCGTCAATCCATGGGTCGAGCAACTGCCTGACGACGTGGATTTCAAGCGCATTCCTGCCATGTTCGGTGGTGTATGGAACCTCCACGGACAGCTGTTCCTGGCTCTGGAATCGATGAACGTCGAGCACTCGGTACACGATGCCGTGTTCAACGCCTATCACAATCAGGGCAACAAGCTGGAAACGCCGGAAAAGATGGCCGATCTGGTCGCCAGCTACGGCGTCGACCGTGAGGCGTTCCTCAAGGCTTTCAACTCCTTCGGTGTAAAAAGCCGTGCCGAACAGGCCAAGAAGCTCGGCATGGCCTATCAGATCACCGGCGTGCCGGTGATGGTCGTCAATGGCAAGTATCGTTTCGACATCGGCTCGGCCGGTGGTCCACAGCGTGCGCTGGAGCTCGCCGACTTCCTCATCGAAAAAGAACGCGCTGCCCGGTAAGCGGTCATGCTGCGCCGCTGGAGTTCGCCGCGCCTGGCTGGCCCTTGCCAGGCGCAGGTAAACGCGCATTGTCTGACATCGAGCGGATTGCCGACCGATGGCCGCTTGCGTCTGCTCAGCTTCAACATCCAGGTGGGCATCAGTACCGAGCGCTACCATCACTACCTGACCCGTAGCTGGCAGCATCTGCTGCCGAACGCAGGACGTGCCGGCAACCTCCAGCGTATCGGCAAGCTGCTCGACGGTTACGATCTGGTCGCCCTGCAGGAAGCCGATGGCGGCAGCATGCGCTCCGGCTATGTCAATCAGGTCGAGCATCTGGCCCAACTTGGCGCCTTCCCTTACTGGTATCAGCAGCTCAATCGCAACCTGGGTCGGTTTGCCCAGCACAGCAACGGTGTGCTCAGCCGGCTCGAACCTCAGGTGCTGGAAGATCATCCGCTACCGGGGCCCTCCGGGCGCGGCGCCATACTAATGCGCTTCGGCGAGGGGGAAGACGCGCTGGTGGTGGTGATGATGCACCTGGCGCTGGGTGGCGGTACGCGCAGTCGACAACTGGCCTACATCCGCGAGCTGATCGGCGGCTATCGTCATCAGGTGTTGATGGGCGACATGAACACCCATGCCAGCGACCTGCTGGAAAACTCGCCGCTGCGCGACCTTGGCCTGCTGGCACCGCAGATCGAGGCGACCTTCCCCAGTTGGCGGCCGCAGCGTTGCCTTGATCACATTCTGCTGAGCCCCAGTTTGGCGCTGGAGCGGGTCGATGTGCTGTCGCAGGCGGCGATTTCCGATCACCTGCCGGTGGCCGTCGAGATCCGCCTGCCCGATGCGTTGCACGGCGATGCGATGCCGGCGGTTACCGGCGGGGCACCATGAGCCAGGCGGAAGCCCAGCGCTGGAAGGAAAAGTACCTGCAGGCGCTGGAACGGCAGGAGCAGCTCGAGGAGCGTTGGGAGACGCGCCTGGATCTGTTGCGTCGTAGTCTGGTGCGCAGCAGCTTCGCCGTCGAGGGCGGCGATCCGGCGATCGAGCGCTGCATGCAGCAACTGCGTGCAGTACTGCGCGAGGGCGATCTCGACGATGGCTTGAGTGCCCTGGTGCCGCGTCTGGAAAGCGCTGTGCTGAATGGAGAGCGAGAGCGTCACGAGCGTGTTGCCCGACTGATTGGCGTACTGCAGCGCCTGGTTGAGCAGCTGCTTGCCCTGAAGCCGCCCAACGAGGTGCGCAAATCACTGAAGCGTTTTGCCGGGCAGGCCGAAAAGCGTGCCGCCCAGGCGAGCGAACTGCCGGCGTTGCTCGGTGAACTGGCCGGGCTTCAGGCGCAGACGCTGGCCGTTCAGGGCTTGTCCGAGAAACGTGCGGATGGTCTGTTGCAGCGCCTATTCGGCCATGGCCAGCGAACGTTGGCCGAGCAGGTGGCCGAGGCGCCCGTCCTGCATGTGGCGGAGCCGCATGTGCAAACGACCGAAACGGCTCAGGCCGTTTGCGCCACAACAAGAAGGCGAGACAGTTTCGACTGGTCACTGCTGCTCGACCAGTTGCCGATGCCAGCGGCCCTGTTCGATGCACCCGAACCGGCCGCGCCGAAGGAAGCCGAGGAGCCGCCGGCTGCAGATGCGGCGTCCGAGGAAGGCCATTATGCGCTGCCGATGATGTCCGAACAGGCATACAGCGCGATCGCCGAGCATGTCCAGACCACTCTGTTCGGCCTGCTCGACGATCTGCAACTGCCCAAATTGCACGAGCCGCAGGCAACTGCGCTTCGTGAAAGGGTCGTGCGGGGGCTCAACTGGTACGAGCTGGTCCCGGTACTCGATGACCTGGCCGTGCTGATGCGTGCCGCTGCCAGCGAGAGCCAGCGCGAGTTCGGGAATTACCTGCAGTCGCTCAATGAGCGTCTGTCAACGATGCAGAGCAATCTGTCCGTCGCTCATGAGGGCGTCGCGCAGAGCCAGGAAGCGGCCCGTGCGCTCGATGACGAGCTGCGCCAGCATGTTGGCGGGCTGCGCCACAGCGTACTCGAAGCCGATGATCTGGCGAGCCTGAAACAGGCGGTGCGCACGCGCCTGGATGGTCTGCTGGCAACTGCCGACGCTTACCAGCAGCGACACAGCCAGCATGAAAGCCAGTTGGGTGAGCGCCTGCAGCAGCTCGTGGGGCGCGTGACCAGCCTTGAGCAGGCGGCCAGTGGCCTGCGTCAGCGTCTCGAAGAGCAGCGCCAGCTGGCCCTGGTCGATACGCTGACCGAGCTGCCGAACCGCGCCGCCTGGGACGAGCGTCTGGAAGTCGAAGTGGCGCGCTGGCAGCGTTACGGTGGAGAGCTGCTGTTGGCCGTGCTGGATGTCGATCATTTCAAGCGCATCAACGACGACTTTGGCCACCTCGCCGGTGATCGGGTGCTGAAGATCATTGCCGGTGAGTTGCGCAAACGGCTACGCAAGACCGATTTCATCGCCCGTTTTGGCGGTGAGGAGTTCGCATTGCTGCTGCCCCATACGCCGTTGCCGGAAGGCCTGCGGTTGCTGGATATGCTGCGCCAGGGTATCGAGCAGTGCCCGTTCCACTTCAAGGGAGAGCCTGTCACGGTGACGCTTTCGGGTGGACTGGACCGGTTCGCGGAGGGCGAAACGCTGGGGCAGGTCTTCGAACGTGCCGATCACGCGCTCTATGCGGCCAAGGAGGCCGGTCGCAACCGTATCGAGCTCGGCCTGTCCGAGCGGTTATAATCGCGCGTCCTGAAGTGCTCCCAGGGGAACGATATGGTCTCGGCCATTCGCCGTTTCGATGATCTACGCCCTACCCGCTGTCAAAGGTGTCCATGAAAGCTGTAATCCTCGTCGCCGTGGCGGCGCTGCTTGTCGGTTGTGTCGGCGGCCCCCGCATCGATAGTAGCCATACCTCGCTTGGCCAGGACAGCCGTGCGCAACTCATCGTCCTGCACTATACGTCGGCTGATCTGGCGCGCTCCCTGGAGCTCCTCGAGCAGGACCAGGTGAGCAGCCACTACCTTATTGGTGAGTCGCCGCCGACCATCTATCGCCTGGTGGACGAGGATCGGCGTGCCTGGCATGCCGGTGAGAGCGAATGGCGCGGTCGCACCTGGCTCAATTCCAGCTCGATCGGTATCGAACTGGTCAATCTTGGTTATGTCGAGGGTCCCCAGGGGCGGCTCTGGTATCCCTATTCCGAGCAGCAGATCGATGTGTTGATCGAACTGCTCAAGGACATCATGGCGCGCCATGGACTCGGGCCCGAGGCCATCGTCGGCCATAGCGATATCGCGCCACAGCGCAAGGTTGATCCGGGGCCGCTTTTTCCATGGAAGCGGCTGGCCGACGCCGGCCTGATGCACTGGCCGGATGCAGCCGAAGTGGCACACCAGCAGGCGCTGTTCGCCGTCGAGCTGCCTGATATCGGCTGGTTCCAGGAGCAGTTGCGCATGCAGGGCTACAGGGTACCTCTGCATGGACATCTGGACTCCGAGACTCGCAACGTGATCGCTGCGTTTCAGATGAAGTACCGTCCGACGCGCTTCGATGGCGAGCCCGATGTTCAGACCGCAGCGCTGCTGCAAACCTTGAACCAGGCCCGATAGAAGGCTGGGAGCGACCGCTGGGCACGCTTCCGAGGACCTGTTCAGGATCTGCTTCACGCGCCCTTCTGCGTTAAAAACAGGTTCTCAGATCGGCAGGGCCACGTAGAAGATGGTGCCGTGGCCGATCCGTGAATGCACGCCGATGCGGCCGCCGTGCAATTGGGTGATTTCCTTGCACAGCGCCAACCCCAGTCCGGCACCGCCGCGCCGTCGGCCGATCTGCACGAATGGCTCGAAGATCCGTGTCTGCTGGGAGTAGGGAATACCCTCGCCGTTGTCCTCGACGCTGATGATCACACGTTCACCATGGTGGCGGGCGAGCAGGCGAATCTCGCCCCCTGACTGTGTATGGCGCAAGGCATTGCTGAGCAGGTTATCCAGCACCCGGTCCATCTGCTGGCGATCGAGCAGCGGCGTTGGCAAGGCCGATTGCAGCTCCAGCGTCAGTTCGATGTCGCTCTTCTGCGCCTCCTCATGGAAGCGCTTGCGCGCCTGCTCGAGCAGTTCGGGTATGTCACAGGGAACGCGTTCCAGTTTCTGCTGGCCGCTCTGATAGCGTGAGAAGTTGAGCAGGTCGTTGATCAGCGTGACCAGCCGCTGCATTTCCTCGTGAACCGTGCTGAACAGGTCGGCTTCACGGCTGTTTTCCGGATAATGGGTGCGCTCGCGCAGCAGGCTGAAGGCCATTTGCATGCCGGTCACCGGGGTACGCAGTTCATGGGAGGCGCGCAGCACGAACTCGTTGCGCACACGCTCGAAGGTGCGCTGATCGGTGACATCGTGCAGCACCATCACCGCGCCGCTGATGCGGCCGTCGTGGTGGCTCACGGGACTCATGCGCCAAGCCAGCAGGCGCCGCTCGCCGTCGGCTTCGATTACCAGGTCCTCGGGCGGGCCGGACAGCGATTTGTCGTCGAGCACCTGACGTGCGGCTTCATCCAGCTCGGGATGACCGAGCGCCTGGCCGAGAGTCGAGCCCAGGTGTTCGGTCTCCCAGGCAAGTTGGCGCTGGGCAACCGGATTGGCGTGTTCGAGCCGTCCCTGACGGTCGACGATCAGCAGGCCATCGTCGATGCTATCGAGCAGCGCCTGCAACCGTTGCTGCCCGTTGACCAGCGCCTCGACGTTGGTCTGCTTGAAGCGATGCAGTGCCTGGGACATCAGGCCGAAACGGTGGATCAGCGAGGACAGTTCGGCGATAGGCGAGCGCGGCAAGGCAATGTCGAAATCACCACAGCCGATCTGGTCGGCAACGCCGGCGAGCCGCTCGATGGGTTCGCCGAAGCGCCGCGCGAAACTGTGCGCGGTGATGAAGCCGATCAACAGCACCGCGATGCCGGTCAGTCCGAGCAGGCCCGCCAGCAGCTGTGCGCGTTCGCGGCTGCGGATCTCGGTATCGCGGATCTGGTCGTAGGCGCTCTGCTGCATCTCTACCATCAGCTCGCGCACGTAATTGAAGGACTGGCTCAGGGTGTTGTCTTCGAGCAGGGTCCACTGCAAGTTGTGCGGCATCTGCAATTCATTGAGGAACGCTGCGTAGGCATTACCGATGGTCTGGAAAGCCTGCCGATCCGACTCGCTCGCGGACTTGGCGATGCCTTTGGCCAGGACTGTCTGGAATGCTTCGCGCGACTGGGCCAGCGCCTCGCTGTCGCGATTCTCCCTGAGGAGCAGCAGCAGGTGATTGCTCAGAGCCTGGCGCAGTTGCTGGTTGACCTCGATGATGCCGAAGTTGTCCTTGATCAGGATTTCCTGGCTTTTCGCCATCTGTATCACGCTGACCAGGGCCAGCGACAACCCCAGCAGGGCGACGGTCATCAGCGCTGAGAACCCCAGGAAGAGACGGGTTCTCAGCTTCATCTGGAGTTTCATAGGCTGTATTGCTTGCGCTTGCGATACAGCGTGGAGGCGTCGATACCGAGAATGCGGGCGGCCTGATCGAGGGTTTCGCTGGTGCTCAGTACGCCAGCGATGTGGGCCTTTTCCAGGGCTTCCAGGCTCAGGGGTTCGCCGATTCGCGGGGCATTGCTGGTCGCCTGGTCGGTCAGGCCGAGATGGCTGACTTCGATCATGGGCTGCGGGCAGATGATGCTGGCGCGCTCGACCACGTTGCGCAGCTCGCGGACGTTGCCGGGCCAGCGATAGGCCTTGAGCGCGGCCATCGCACCGTCGCTGAAGCCGCGTGCCGGACGCCCGTAGCTCTTCACGAAGAACGCCAGGAAACGTTCGGCCAGGGCCAGCACGTCCTCGGGGCGCTCACGCATGGGCGGTAGGTTCAGGGTGATGACGTTGAGACGATAGAGCAGGTCTTCGCGAAATTTGCCCTCGCGCACCATTTCCTCGAGGTTGAGGTTGGTTGCCGCGAGGATGCGTACATCGGCGCGGCGGGTGACCGGGTCGCCCACACGCTCGTATTCCTTGTCCTGGATGAAGCGCAGCAGCTTGGGTTGCAGCGCCAGCGGGAAGTCGCCGATCTCATCGAGGAACAGGGTGCCGCCGTCGGCCTGATTGACGCGGCCAAGGGTGCTCTCGGTGGCACCGGTGAAGGCGCCGCGGTTATGGCCGAACAGCTCGCTTTCCATCAGATCGGCCGATAGCGACGGACAGTTGATGGTGATGAAGGCCTTGCGTGCACGCCTGCTCCAGTTGTGAATGGCGCGCGCCAGCTCGCCCTTGCCGGTGCCGGATTCGCCGAGGATGAGGATGTTGGCATCGGTATCGGCGACCTGCCGAGCGGTTTCCACCACCGCCATCATCGCTGGGCTGTGCGAGCCGATCGCGTCGTTGCGCTGTTGCACTTCGCCTTCGAGTGCCTCGAGGCGGGCAGCCATCTGCCGGACTTCCAGTTGCTTGGCTGCCGACAGGCGCAGTTGCTCGGGGCTGCAGGGTTTGACCAGGTAATCCGCCGCGCCAGCCTGCATGGCATCCACCGCAGTATCCACCGCCGAATGGGCGGTGACGATGACCACCCGCATCCAGGGTGCCAGCACACGCATCTGCTGCAGGACGTCCAGCCCGCTGTCCTCGCCCAGGCGCAGGTCCAGGAAACATAGGTCAAATACCTGGCGCTGCAGGATGGCTTCGGCCTGCGCCGCACTGGCCGCTGTCAACACGGTGTAGCCGCGATCCTCCAGGCAGTAACGGAAGGTACGCAGGATCGCTGCTTCGTCATCCACCAGAAGGATGCGGCCACCGGTGTCGGTCGTTTGGTCCATGAATGCTCCAGTCGGCAGGCGGTCGGCGAACTGCCAGGTTGAAATGAAATCGAGCGGCGAAAGGCGTGAATAGCCAGCCGGAGCGCTATTCAGCGATTGCATTAGTCTACAAAAAGTCTTGCAAGTTGCACGGTTCGCGCCGCGGCGGATGGATCGTAGGCGCCGAGCTTGCGGTCGATAGGTATGGGATGCAACCAGACAATCTCCGTGTCCCCTCAGAAAGCCACAGGAGGATCGCATCGTCCAGGCGTTCGAAGATGCACTGAGCGTTGCCGAGCCCGATGTGCGGGCATTGCTGGCGATCGAACTGCCAAAACTGCGCACTTGCCAGGAGCAGGTGCGCAAGCTGCGTGGCGATATCTGGGGATGTTGGCTACGGGTTGCTGCAGGTCATGCAAAATGCACGGCGTCGTTTCGAGTCGTCGTGCAATTTAAATCGGAGGGCAAATTGTATTGTTAAATAAGTTATTGATATTAAAGAGATAAATGAGGGTGAGGAGGGTGGCACGGAGGCTGCAAAGGTATGGGTATTGAACGTACCATCCACCCTGCAGCGAGGGAGTCGAGGAATGAATCGCCAAGACAGCTTTCCGTGGCTCAGCAAAGGCTTTCTGGCCGTCGCCGTCGTCGTGCTGATCGTTGGTGCCGAACAACCGCATACGCAACCGCTCAGCCAGACGCAGCGTGAACCGGTGGAACGAATTCTGATGTACGACGCTCAACCAGTAGGGACCGCACAGGCTGGCAAGGCGTCGCAAGTGCTCGATTACACCCCGCGGCATGAAGAACAGCGTTGGGTCTTCTGAATCGCGAGATGTCAGCAGGGATGCAGAGAATCAGCCAGGCCATCGCATTGCGAGCCTGCTGAGTTTTTCTGAACCGAAGAGGAGTAACACCATGCTGAGTTGGGCTATTACATTCCTGATCATTGCCATCATCGCCGCGGTACTGGGCTTCGGTGGAATTGCCGGCACTGCGACCGGTATCGCCAAGATACTGTTCGTGGTTTTCCTGGTGCTGTTCGTGGCATCGCTGATCTTCGGCCGGGGTCGCGGGCCGCGCGTTTGATGCAGTGACCGCCGCCCGCAAGGGCGGCAGCAACATCAGGTTAGTCAAGGATGTACCACGGGGCGGGATGCCAGAATTAATCCGCCTGTCGCCAAGGCGATATGCGACCCGCGACACTTGCAGTCAGCGAGTGCTGAAGAATCGTTTCTCGAAGGCGAACCAGGGGGCCGGGACGCTCTGTCTATGGAGCGACCTAGGGGTACAGGGAGTGCCTCCGCCATGGGCCAGGTTCGGTAGTGATTGCAATCGGAGGTGGGCCTGATCCCCCTCCGATTGCAATCGATACGAAACGATTCACTCCTGCGAGGCGCCCGGACGTGTCGACCCTCCAACTCTTCCGCCTACTGTTACCGTCGGTTCGGCCAATCGTTTCACCGATGGTCGCTGCTGGCCCACGCCGTTATCATCGCGCGCATCGATAGTTCTGGAGAGCGACATGCTCAACGGCCTCTGGCTGGGTTTTTTTCTGATCGCGACGGTGGCGGCACTGGCGCGCTGGTTGCTGGGGGGCGATCCGACTGTGTTCGCCGCGCTGGTCGAGAGCCTGTTCGCCATGGCACGGCTGTCGGTCGAGGTCATGGTCCTGTTATTCGGCACACTGACCCTCTGGCTGGGCTTCCTGCGCATCGCCGAGAAGGCGGGGCTGGTGGATCTGCTGGCGCGGCTGCTGGGCCCGCTGTTTCGTCGGCTGATGCCGGAAGTGCCGCCCGGCCATCCGGCGCTCGGCCTGATAACCTTGAATTTCGCCGCTAACGGCCTGGGTCTGGACAATGCCGCCACGCCCATCGGCCTCAAGGCCATGCGGGCCCTGCAGGAACTTAATCCCAGCAGCACCGTGGCGAGCAACGCGCAGATCCTGTTTCTGGTGCTCAATGCGTCATCGCTGACGCTGCTGCCGGTGTCGATCTTCATGTATCGCGTGCAACAGGGCGCGGAGGACCCGACGCTGGTGTTCCTGCCGATATTGCTGGCCACCAGCGCCTCGACCCTGGCCGGCCTGTTGTCGGTGGCGCTGATGCAGCGGCTGCGCCTGTGGGATCCGGTAGTGCTGGCCTACCTGATTCCCGGCGCGCTTCTGCTCGGTGCTTTCATGGCGCTGCTGGCCAGCCTGTCGGCCACTGCGCTGGCATCCCTGTCGTCGCTACTGGGCAACCTGACGCTGTTCGGCCTGATCGTCGCGTTTGTCGGTATTGGCGCACTGCGCAAGGTGCCGGTTTACGAAAGCTTCGTCGAAGGTGCGCGAGAAGGGTTCGATGTGGCCAAGAGTCTGTTGCCCTACCTGGTCGCCATGCTTTGCGCGGTCGGCGTGCTGCGCGCGTCCGGCGCGCTGGAATTCGGCCTGGACGGCATTCGCTGGCTGGTGGAGGTCGTCGGTCTGGACACGCGCTTCGTCGATGCGTTGCCCACCGCGCTGGTCAAGCCATTCTCGGGTAGCGCGGCACGCGCCATGCTGATCGAGACGATGCAGAACCATGGCGTGGACAGCTTTCCCTCGTTGGTGGCGGCGACCGTTCAGGGCAGCACCGAAACCACCTTCTATGTACTGGCCGTGTATTTCGGAGCGGTGGGTATCCAGCGCGTACGTCATGCCGTGGGTTGCGCACTGCTGGCGGACCTGGCGGGCGTGGTGGCGGCCATCTTCGTCTGCTACTGGTTCTTCGGCTAAACGGGCGAAGGGGGCCCCGGGGTGGATCAGGATTGTGCTGCGCTTGCGGCCGCGCAGGTGCGAACGCCTCCGCGGGCCAGTCCGGCCTTAGTCATCATCGTCATGCCGGTGGTGTCGGTATTTACGCTTGTGTTTGTGCTTGCCGCGGTAGCGGTCACGGCGATAATCGTCGTCATC
The DNA here is from genome assembly GCA_047973445.1 of Pseudomonas sp. Classification (GTDB taxonomy): domain Bacteria; phylum Pseudomonadota; class Gammaproteobacteria; order Pseudomonadales; family Pseudomonadaceae; genus Stutzerimonas. The sequence continues at coordinate 50,431 of JBKEBY010000019.1, read as the reverse complement.
GTTATCACCGTACTGGTTGCCTATCGCGCCGCCTGCGCCGCCACCGACAGCAGCGCCGATCAGCCCGCCGGTACTGCCGCCGACCCGTTGGCCGATCACGTTGCCACCCGCGGCACCGAGACCACCACCGATGGCCGCTTCGGTACGACTGCGCTTGTCGGCACCGACCATCCCGCCTGCCGCACCGCCAACGCCGGCACCGATGGTCGCGCCGGTCGAGCCGCCCAGGTGTTCACCTACCACCGAGCCCAGGGCGCCGCCCAGAGCGCCGCCGATGGCCGCTTCGGTGTTGCTTCCGGCAAACGCGGCGCTGCTCAGCAGGCTCGCGGACAACAACAGCATCGACGAATACTTCATGACGAAACCTCCGATGGATTGGCGGCACGATCCTCACGTGCGCCGAGGAACGGCGCAAGCACCCGTCGATGAAAGGCGTGAAGTTTCTCTCGTTTTCTAACTAACTGATACAAAAGCGGAATTTCAAACAGGCGAAGCGGTCGAACGCCTCTTGCCCGGTATGCTGGGAGGGCAGATGAATCGGTCGATCCTGCTTCAATCCACGCGTTCGGCCCCTGTGTTCGCCGGGCTGTAAACTCGTGCTGGTCCATTGCGCGGCAGATGGATCAGGTTGAGGTTGTGCTGTCGCGCCCAGCTCGCGGCAAGGCTGGTTGGCGCCGAAAGGCTGACCAGGGTAGGAATGCCGGCGCGTTGTACCTTGTGGATGAGTTCGAGGCTGCAACGACTGGTCACCACTGCGACCCCGCCGGCCACTTCATGCCCGTTGCGCTTGAGCGCGCCGATCAGCTTGTCCAACGCATTGTGCCGGCCGATGTCCTCGCGGCTCAGCAGCAACTCGCCCCGGGCATCGATGAACAGCGCGGCATGCACTGCACCGCAGCTCTGGCCCAGGGGCTGGAAGCCGTCGATGCGTTGACGCAGGTCCTGCAACCAATGCGCCGGAGGCAGCGCTGCGACCGGCATGACCGGCAGCTGCGGCAGGGCCTGTTCCAGCGCTTCGACACCGCAGAGGCCGCAACTGGCATTGCCGGGCAATTGCCGGCGCTGTTGCTTGAGCTTCCAGAAGGCGCGGTTGGCGATTTCCACTTCGGCATGGCGCCCGCTGCCGGTGCCGCCGATACGGATGTCGTAGATGTCCTGAACATTTTCGACGATGCCGCTGCCCAGGCTGAAACCCACCACGAAATCTTCCAGATCGATGGGCGATACCATCATCACCGCCTGGCTGAGGCCGTTGTAGGCGATGGCCAGCGCGCATTCCTCGGCCAGCTCCACCGGCTCCAGCTGTGGCTGGCCGAGTGGCTGGAACTGGCTGGACTGGCTACCGCCGGGTTGCGCCTGGGCAGTGTCGAGCGGAGCGTCGTGCTGGGGTCGGTTCATCGGCAGATCCGTATCTCAGTGAGGGCGGAGGGGTTCAGATTCAGGGCTGCACGCCTTGCAGCGCGCGGATCAGCTCGCGGTAGTCTTCGACCGCGGCGAATTCCTCGGTGTCCTTGCGACCGCGACGGCTGTCCGGTTCGCTGACTGCCAACAGCTGGGCGACACCGAAGTGGCGTGCGCTGCGCAGGATCGGCAGGTTGTCGTCGATGAACAGCGTGCGCCCCGGATCGAAGCCGATGTCCTGCTTCAGTGCATACCAGAACTGTGCATCTTCCTTGGGAAAGCCGTAATCGTGGGAGCTGATCAGCCGGTCGAACCAAGGGGCCAGTTCGACGCGTTCCAGTTTCAGCGACAGCGAATCGCGGTGCGCGTTAGTGATCAGCACCACCTGCTTGCCGGCCTCGCGCAAGGCCGCGAGGAACTCGTCGGCGGCCGGACGCAGGGCTATCAGGTCGGCGACCTCGCGCTTCATCTCGCGAATCGGCAGCTCCAGTTCGCGGGTCCAGTAGTCCAGGCAGTACCAGGTGAGCCGGCCCTCGTGTTCATTGAACAGTGGCGCCAGCTCCAGCTCGGCCATGGCGCGGCTGATGCCGTGGCGCTCGGCATAGCGCTGAGGCAGATGTTCGAGCCAGAACTGATTGTCGAAATGCAGGTCCAGCAGAGTGCCATCCATGTCTAGCAGGACGGTATCGATGTCGGACCACGGCAGGGAGGCGATCATGGGCAGGCTCTTCATGTTGACAATGGTTGGGGCAGCTGTCAGCTCGATGCAAAGCGTTAGCGGTCCCTGCAAAAAGCCGGGTTATGATAACCGACCGCGTTTCCAGGAGTGCCGCCATGCGCCAGAAGCCCACCGTGCTCGCCCGTGAGATCGTCGCGAGCAGCCGCCTGTTCCGTGTCGAGGAACTGCAGCTGCGTTTTTCCAATGGAGTGGAGCGCACCTACGAACGATTGGTGGGCAAGGGTTCAGGCTACGGCGCAGTCATGATCGTTGCGCTGGAGGCCGATGGCCGGGTGCTTTTGATCGAAGAATACTGCGGCGGCACCGATACCTATGAACTGTCGCTGCCCAAGGGGCTGATCGAGCCCGGCGAGGATGTGCTCGATGCCGCCAATCGCGAACTCAAGGAGGAAGCTGGCTTTGGCGCTCGGCGGCTTGAGTGGTTGACCGAACTGTCTCTGTCGCCGGGCTACATGAGCCAGAAGATTCAGGTAGTGCTGGCGCGCGACCTCTATCCGGAGCAACTGCCGGGCGACGAACCGGAGCCGATGCGTGTCGATCGCGTCGACCTGCGCGAGCTGTCTGCGCTTGTCCAGCACCCTCAGTTCAGTGAGGGGCGCGCGCTTGCGGCGCTCTACCTGACCCGTGACCTGCTGACCCAGCGTGGAGAATTCTCGTGAGCCATCCTTATCTGGCCCCGGTGATCGATCTGGTCCAGGCCGCCGGTCGCGCGATACTGCCCCATTGGCGCAGCGAGCTGCAGGTGCATGAAAAAGACGACGCCTCTCCTGTCACCGCCGCCGACCTGGCGGTCCACCATCTGCTGAGCGAAGGCCTGCAGGCGCTGGACGCGAGCATTCCAGTGTTGTCGGAGGAAGCCTGCGACCTGGCACTGACCGAGCGTGCCGGCTGGACCCGCTGGTGGCTGGTCGATCCGCTGGACGGCACCAAGGAGTTCATCAGCGGCAGCGCGGAATTCACCGTCAACGTGGCGCTGATCGAGCAGGGACGGGTGCTGTTCGGTGTGGTTGGCGTGCCGGCCGGCGGTTGCTGCTACTACGGTGGCGCGGAACTTGGTGCCTGGTGCGCCGACGCCGAGGGGCACGTCGAGCCGCTGCAGGTGCGTCCGACGCCGTCGGGTAGTTTCACCGTGGTGGCCAGTCGGCGCCATTCCAGCCCGGTGCAGGAACGTTTGCTCGCGAGATTGGGGGAGCGTTTCGGGGAGCTGGTGCTGACCAGCGCCGGCAGTTCGTTGAAGTTCTGCCAACTGGCCGAAGGCCTGGCCGACTGCTATCCGCGCCTGGCGCCCACGTCCCAGTGGGATACCGCCGCCGCGCAGGGCGTGCTCGAAGGTGCTGGCGGGGAAGTACTGGACATCGACGGCGCGCCGCTGACTTACGAGGCGCGCGAAAGCTACCTCAACCCTTCCTTTCTGGCATTGCCGCGGGATGCTGCCTGGCGTGCCGAACTGATCGAGCTCGCCAAGGCGCTAGGCCAAACGAAAGCGTAGCGTTTGAGCGTGCTGTGCTTATTTGTGCAGAACGAATTGCCCTGTGAAGCGTACGGCATCGCGGCCATCGGCGGCGAGGATGCGGCTGTGCAGCGTTACGCGTGAGCGGCCACGGCGGCGATAGATCGCCTCGAAGCGCTCCCAGGCCTCGTCGGACGGTGCCGAGCAGATGGCGATTGCATCGTCTACCACCGGTAGCGGGTATTCGATCTGGCCTTCGTGAATCACGATGTGCCCGTCTTCGATGCCCGCCTCGCGCAGGCGCAGGTGCATCCAGCCCCAGCCTGCCAGCACCGAGGCGCAGTACAGGCTGCCGCCGAACATGCTGCTCTTGTGATTGATGTTGGCTTGCAGCGGCACTCTCAGGCGCAGTTCGTGGTTCTCCCACTGCTCGACGCGCAGGCCCATGGACCGAGTCAACGGGATGTCGTGGTGGAGAATGGCTTCCAGGTAGCGGCTATCGCGGCTCATGCCGGGTGGATTCCTAAACGTTGCGGATACTGGCAGACGCCAAGCATGACCGTTGAGTCACTGTTTTGCCAGTTCCACCAGGCGTATTTGATGATTCGCCGCTGGCGGACCCGAAAGGCTATCGGCGTTCCACGGTTTTCTGCTGGTAGGTGCAGTAAGCGCGACACTCGCGGCACAGGTCGTTGCTGTAGCAGGCCCATGTTTTCAGGTGATCCGCTTGTTTTTCACGATGCAGGCATCGGGGAAAGGTGCGCGGTGATAACGGCTGGCCGGGGAATTTCCAGTGGCGATGGCGAGTCGAAGCCGGACATGGATACCAGACCGGCTCTGGTCCGTCGGGTGTCGCCATTTCTTGCCATCGTCCCGAGGTCCTTCATGACGCAGGAATCCAAGCTCCCCAGTCCCGACGACATCGCCGCCTTTCGTGAAAACATTCTGCGCAAGCTGACCTACGCGATTGGCAAGGACGCCGTACACGCTTCCCAGCTTGACTGGTACGAGGCGGTCGCGCTGGCAACCCGCGACCGGATGATCGACAGGTGGATGGACCGGACCCGCGAGGCCTATCGGCAGAACGGCAAGCGGGTCTATTACCTGTCGCTGGAGTTTCTGATCGGTCGGCTGTTGACCGACAGCCTGAGCAATCTCGGATTGCTGGACATCGCCCGTGAAGCACTGGCCGAACTGGGCGTGGACTTCGACCAGATCCGCCTGCAGGAGCCGGATGCGGCGCTGGGCAACGGCGGGCTTGGTCGCCTGGCCGCCTGTTTCATGGAAAGCATGGCCACGCTGGGTATCGCCGCCTATGGTTATGGCATTCGCTACGACCACGGGTTGTTCCGCCAGGCCATCGTCGATGGCTGGCAACACGAGCAGACCGAAACCTGGCTGAATTTCGGCAATCCCTGGGAGTTCGAGCGGGCCGAGGTCAGCTATCTGATCGGTTTCGGTGGTCATGTCACGGCGCTGCCCCGTGCCGGTGACGAACAGGCGCTGTCGCAGCATTTCTGGCACTGGGCCGAAGGGGTCCGGGCCATCGCATACGACACGCCGACGGTCGGTTGGCGCGGCAGCAGCGTGAACACTCTGCGCCTGTGGCGAGCGCGGGCCGAAGCAGATTTTCACCTGGAGCGCTTCAACGCCGGTGACCATATCGGCGCGGTGGCCGAAGAGGCGCGCGCCGAGAGTATCTCGCGCGTGCTCTACCCGGCGGACAGCACCGAGGCGGGCCAGGAGCTGCGCCTGCGCCAGGAGTACTTCTTCGTGGCGGCGTCCCTGCAGGATCTTTTGCGGCGCCATCTCGATCAGCATCAGAGCATGCTGAGTCTGCCTGAATACAACGCCATCCAGCTCAACGACACTCATCCGGCGATTGCCGTGGCTGAACTGATGCGCCTGCTGGTGGATGTGCACGACGTTTCCTGGACGAGGGCCTGGGAGCTGACGGTCGCGACAATGTCCTACACCAATCACACGCTGCTGCCCGAAGCTCTGGAAACCTGGCCGGTGGGCCTGATGGAGCGCCTGCTGCCGCGGCACATGCAGATAATCTATCTGATCAACGCGCAGCACCTGGACAGCCTGCGTGCGCGCGATATCCACGATGCCCGCCTGCTGCGCTCGGTGTCACTGATAGAAGAGGATCATGGTCGCCGGGTGCGCATGGGCAACCTGGCCTTCCTCGGTTCCCACTGCGTCAATGGCGTCTCGGCGCTGCATACCCAGCTGATGCGCGAGACGGTGTTCACCGACCTGCATCGGCTCTACCCGCAGCGCATAAGCAACAAGACCAACGGCATCACCTTCCGCCGCTGGCTGTACCAGACCAACCCGTTTCTCACCCGGCTGTTGGTGGAACATGTCGGCGAGGAGCTGCTGGATGCCCCGGAAACCCGTTTGCGGGAGCTGGAGCCTTTCGCCGAGCAGGCGGAGTTCCGCCGACGATTCATCGAACAGCGGCTGGCCAACAAGGAGTTGCTGGCCGGGTTGATTCAGGAGCGCGTGGGTATCCGTGTCGATCCGCATGCACTGTTCGACGTGCACGTCAAACGCATCCACGAATACAAGCGACAACTGCTCAACCTGCTGCACACCGTCGCGCTGTACCAGGCCATTCGTGCCGATCCTGGCGGCGACTGGGTGCCACGGGTGAAGATCTTCGCCGGCAAGGCGGCGGCCAGTTACCACACCGCCAAGCTGATCATCAAACTGACCAACGACATCGCCCGCACCGTCAATGACGACCCGACGGTGCGCGACCTGCTCAAGGTGGTGTTCCTGCCCAACTACAACGTCAGTCTGGCCGAGCGCATCATTCCGGCGGCCGATCTGTCCGAGCAGATATCCACCGCCGGGCTGGAGGCCTCCGGCACCAGCAACATGAAGTTCGCCCTCAACGGTGCCCTGACCATCGGCACCCTGGATGGCGCCAACGTGGAAATGAGCGAGCAGATCGGCCTGGAGCATATGTTCATCTTCGGCCTGACCGCCCAGGAAGTGGAGGCGCGCAAGCAGGCTGGTGAATACAACGCCGAGGCGACCCTCTACCAGTCGCCGCGGCTCAACGAAGTGCTCATGGCCATTCGCAACGGGGCGTTCTCCGCCGATGACCCGGGGCGCTACACCGCTCTGATCGATGGCATCATCTGGCATGACACCTTCATGGTCTGCGCGGATTTCGAGGCCTACTGGCAGGCACAACGGGAGGTCGAGAAACGCTGGCGCGATCCGGTCCGCTGGTGGCGTTCGGCGGTGCTGAATACCGCCCGCGCCGGCTGGTTTTCCTCGGACCGAACCATCCGCGAATACGCTGAGGAGATCTGGAAGGTCATGTGAGCCGCACAGCGGTGATCTGCGGCACGCTCGCCCTGCATGCAGGGCGTCGGTTTAAACCGGACAGGCCCTGGCCGTTTCGCTGAACTCTGTGGCGCGGGGGTCGGTCTGAGGGAAGGTCAGTTTCTCCATGGCCTGCTAAACTGCGCGGGTTTTTTCCTCTCCCGGAGTCATTCCATGTCACGCGTAACCCTGAGCCGCTACCTGATCGAGCAGACTCGCAGCAACAACACCCCTGCGGATTTGCGCTTCCTCATCGAGGTTGTGGCGCGGGCGTGCAAGGCAATCAGCCACCAGGTGTCCAAGGGCGCGCTGGGCGGCGTGCTCGGCAGCGCCGAGAGCGAGAACGTGCAGGGCGAGGTGCAGAAGAAACTGGATGTGCTGTCCAACGAGATTCTGCTCGAGGCCAACGAGTGGGGCGGACACCTGGCCGGAATGGCCTCCGAGGAAATGGATAACGCCTACCAGATTCCCGGCAAGTACCCCAAGGGCGCCTACCTGCTGGTGTTCGACCCGCTGGATGGCTCCTCCAATATCGACGTGAACGTGTCGGTCGGCACCATTTTCTCGGTGCTGCGCTGCCCCGGCGAATGTTTCTCCCAGAACGATGCACTCGGCGAGGAGGCTTTTCTCCAGCCGGGTACCAAGCAGGTCGCCGCCGGTTATGCCATCTATGGTCCGCAGACCATGCTGATGCTGACGCTCGGCAACGGCGTGATGGGTTTCACTCTGGATCGCGAGCTGGGCAGTTTCGTGCTCACCCACGACAACATTCGCGTGCCGCACAGCACCGCCGAGTTCGCCATCAACATGTCCAACCAGCGCCACTGGGAAGAGCCGGTGCGCCGCTACGTCAGCGAACTGCTGGCTGGTGAGGAAGGCCCGCTGGGCAAGAACTACAACATGCGCTGGATCGCCTCGATGGTGGCCGACGTGCATCGCATCCTCACCCGTGGCGGTCTGTTCATGTACCCCTGGGATGCGCGCGAGCCGGAGAAGCCCGGCAAGCTGCGCCTGATGTACGAGGCCAACCCCATGTCCTTCATCATCGAGCAGGCCGGCGGCGCCGCTACCAACGGCCAGCAGCGCATCCTCGATATCCAGCCGACGTCGCTGCACCAGCGCGTGCCGGTGTTCCTCGGTTCGCGCGAAGAGGTCGAGCGCGTCACCGGTTACCACGGAGGCTGAGCGATGCAGGCACCCTGGCAGCAACTGCTGGACTGGTGGTTCGGCCAGGGCGGCACGGCGCGGGATATCGTCGAGGAAAAGCACGGGCTGTGGTTCGGCTACAAGCCCGAGCAGGACGATGAGGCGCGCCGACACTTCGGCGACCTCTGCCAGCAGGCGCTCGAAGGTGGCCTGCAACAATGGACCGACGCTGCGCAGGGCTGGCTGGCGCTGATCCTGCTGCTCGACCAGCTACCGCGCATGATCCACCGTGGTACGCCGCTGGCCTTTGCCGGTGATGCGCGCGCCCAGCAACTGGTGTGCGATGGCCTGGAGCAGGGGCGGGATAAGTCGCTCTTGCCCATCGAGCGGGTCTTTATCTACCTGGTGCTGGAGCATGCCGAGAATATGCAGAGTCAGGATCAGGCCGTGGCGCGGTTCGCCGAGCTGCGCGATCTTGCCGAGGAGGAGGGCCGGCCAGCCTTCGAGGGATTCCTCGATTTCGCCGAGCGTCACCGCGACGTGATCGCCCGCTTCGGACGCTTTCCCCATCGCAATGCGATTCTCGGACGCGCTTCGAGCGAAGCCGAGCGCACCTTTCTCGCACAGCCTGGGTCTGGTTTCTAGAGCCCACCGCCTTGCTGGCCTCGGCGGAGCCCTTTGCCGCATCGGTCCCCTAATCCATCACAACGGCGTGATCTGCAAGGTCAGGCACTGAATATCGGAGGTTCTCTATGTCGTTGCGTTTTCCAGCATTGCTTGCCGGCCTGTTGATGCTGGCGGGTTGCAGTCCCGTCACCCAGGAAAACTTTGCCAAGCTTGAAGCCGGCATGTCGCGCCAGCAGGTGGAAGAGTTGCTCGGCAAGCCGGGCGAATGTGCCGGGGCGCTGGGCATGTCCAGTTGCACCTGGGGGCAGAAGAACCGTTTCATCAGCATCCAGTTCGCCGGGGACAAGGTCATGATGTTTTCCGGCCAGGGCCTGAAATAAGTCAGTGTCTCGAGACAGGAGAGAGCCATGCGTATCGCAGCAGCTCTGTTCAGCGCCTTATTGCTGGCCGGCTGCGCCAGCTCCAACGCCGCCGATGTGCCACGAACGGTAGGTGACGTCGATCTGCAGCGGTATCAGGGCACCTGGTACGAACAGGCGCGGCGGCCGATGTTCTTCCAGCGCGACTGCCTGCGCTCCGAGGCGCGTTACCGGCTGCAGGGCGAGGGCCGCGTTGAGGTGATCAACCGCTGTGAAACGGCAAGCGGCGAGTGGAAGGAAGCCAGGGGCGAGGCGGTGCTGCAGCAGCCGGGCCACACCGACAAGCTCTGGGTGCACTTCGACAACTGGTTCAGCAATCTTTTCCCCGGCCTGAGCAAGGGCCACTACTGGGTACTCTATCTGGATGACGACTACAGCGTCGCGCTGGTCGGCAGTCCGGATCGCGACTACCTTTGGCTGCTGTCGCGCGAGGAGCGGATCGACCCGGCGACACGCGAGCGTCTGCTCGACGAGGCACGCAGGCGTGGTTACGACACCGACGAGCTGATCTGGCGCGACGAGGCGCGCTGATCACTGCTCCGCTTCGTCTGCAGCGTGCTGGGCAGCGCCCCGCTGACGCAGGTCGATCGACACCAGGCTGGCGGTCTCGCCATGTTCGAAGGCACAACCCGAGGGCACGGGTTTGCCCTTGAACAGGCGCGGATTGCTGGAGAATCCCACAGGCTCGGTTGGCAGGCCTCGGGGTGTGAGGTCGAGTCGGCCATTGGCGTTCACGTCGACGAACAGTTGCACCGCATAGCGTCCGGGCGGGACATCGTGGAAAACGAGAGTCTCCCGAGAGCCGCTCATTCGCTGCAAAGGTGCGTCCCAGCGCGTCGCATCGGCCGAATGCAGCTCGGCATGCAGCACACCCTGGGCGACATTCTCGACCTGCAACCGAATATCCGCCGCCTGCGCGGTAGTCATGCCGGCCGTCACAAGGCCGGCAAAGAGCCATGCGCGCGTTACATTCTGATTTACATGCTGTGGCATAATCGCGACCATTTTCGGTGACTGAAGTTTCGATGCGCCAGGTATTGGTCGTTCACTATTCGCAAACGGGGCAGCTCGGCCGGCTGGTGCAGTCCGTCTGTGCACCGCTGCTTTCGCGTGACGATGTGCAACTGGACTTCCTCGCCGTGCAACCGGCCACACCTTATCCCTTTCCCTGGCCGTTCCTCACCTTTTTCAGCATTTTCCCCGAAACCGTGCTGATGCGCCCCGAGCAGCTGCAGCCGTTGCAGGTGGATGCGAACAAGCGCTACGACCTGGTGATCCTCGCGTACCAGGTATGGTTCCTCTCGCCGTCGCGGCCCATCACCAGCTTCCTCGCCTCGCCGGAAGCGGCGAGGCTGCTGCGGGATACGCCGGTGGTGACGCTGATAGGCTGTCGCAACATGTGGCTGATGGCCCAGGAAAAGCTCAAGGCACGCCTCGATGCGCTGGGTGCGCGACTGCTGGACAACATTGTGCTGACCGACGCGTGCGGCAGCGCGGCGAGCTTCCTGGCCACGCCGCTGTGGATGTTCACCGGTCGTCAGCAACCCTTCGCCTGGTTGCCCAGGGCGGGTATCAGCGAGGCCGAGATTGCCGATGCGCAGCGCTTCGGCGTGGCCATCGGCGAGCACCTGTCGCAAGGTGGCCCCATTGAACAGCCGATGCTGCGTGGCTTGGGTGCGGTGCGCATCGATGAGAAGCTGATCGCCAGCGAGCGCGTCGGCACCCGCAGTTTCAAGGCCTGGGGCACGCTGCTGGCGGCGCTCGGCCCCCAGCACAGCCTGCGCCGACGTGCCGGGCTGGTCGTCTATATCGTCTTTCTGCTGAGCCTGATCCTTACTGTAGTGCCGGTCACTGCATTGCTGAAGAAGATGCTCGCGCCGCTGACCCGCGCCCGGATCCAGCGGGAAAAAGCCTATTTTGCCGCGCCGTCCGGCGAGTAACGTTCCGAGGATCGTCCCGTGGCCAAGCCCGTCTACATCAATCGCATCAGCGCCTGCCTGCCGCACGACCCGGTGGACAACGAGCAGATGGAAGCACGCCTTGGGCAGGTCGGCGACCGTCCCTCGCGGGCGCGTTCCATCGTCCTGCGTCGCAATGGCATTCGCCAGCGCCACTACGTGATCGATCCTGCCACTGGCGAGCCGAGCATGACCAACGCGCAGCTGTCCGCCGAGGCCGTTCGCGGCCTGGCCAGCCCCGCCGAGCTCGAGGGCCTGCAGTGTCTGGTGGCCGCCACCTCCTCGCCGGACCAGACCCTGCCCGGACATGCGGTGATGGTGCATGGCGAACTGGGCAATCCGCCCTGTGAGGTTGTGACCACCGCGGGCATCTGCCTGTGTGGCGTCAGCGCGCTGAAATACGCCTGGCTCAACGTAGCCAGCGGCGAGAGCCGCAACGCCGTGGCCTGTGGGTCGGAAGTTGCCTCGGCGCTGATGCAGGCGCACAACTTCAGCGCCGAGATCGATGGCGCCGCCGAAGAGTTGGAGCGCCGCCCGGAACTGGCCTTCGAGAAGGACTTCCTGCGCTGGATGCTCTCCGACGGTGCCGGCGCGGTCTGGCTGGAAGACCGCCCCAACCCCAAGGGCCTGAGCTTGCGCATCGACTGGATCGACATCCTGTCCTTCGCCGACCGCTTTCCGGCTTGCATGTACGGCGGCGCGGAAAGGCAGGGCGAGCGTCTGGTTGGCTGGAGCAGCATGGACGTCGAGGAGCGCAACCGCCGCTCGGTGATGGCCGTCAAGCAGGACGTCAAGCTGCTCAACGAGAACATCGTCCAGGTTACCGTCGAGGAGGCGCTGCAACGCATCCGCCGCCGCCGCGAGATGCGAGCCGAGGATATCGACTGGTTCCTGCCGCACTATTCCTCGGAATTCTTCCGCGACCGTCTGGCCGAGGGCCTGGCTCGCATTGACTTCGCCATTCCCCAGCAGCGCTGGTTCACCAACCTGACGCGCAAGGGAAATACCGGCGCCGCCTCCTTCTTCATCATGCTCGACGAGCTGTTCCACAGCGGCCAGCTCCGTGCCGGCCAGCGCCTGCTCGGCTACGTGCCGGAGAGTGGCCGCTTCTCCAGCGCCTTCCTGCACATGACCGTGGTCCGGCCCGATGAGGCTTGACGAGGTCCCGCAGGACCCCGACAGCAGCTACGGCGGCCACAGCAAACTGCTCTACGCTGTGGACGAACAGGGCCGCTATCGGGGCACCCGGAGCGCTGGCTGGGAGCCCGAGTCCTACGCCACGCAACTGGCCGTGGCGCAGCTCGAGGAGCAGGAAGCCCAGGCCCTGGCCGAGTGGCAGGGCGGGCAAGCCTCGCCACTGAAATGCCTGATGTACCGCTACCGGCTCGACGAGTCGGCACTGGCGCAGATCACCGGCTTCTGGCAATGGCGAATCCGCCGGCATTTTCGCCCAGCCATCTATCGTCGTTTGGCTACCAGGCAGCTGGCGCGCTACGCCGAGGCCTTCGGTCTGGACGTCGCCGAACTGATCCGCTACCAGCAGGAGTTGCCGCGATGAGCGCCTTCCAGCACCGCCAGAGCGCCCACTGCGAAAGTGGGGTGATGGCCAGCCTGCTGACCCATGCCGGTCTGCCCATGAGCGAGCCAATGGCCTTCGGCCTGGCATCGGGACTGGCGTTCGCCTATCTACCCATCGTCAAGCTCGGCGGCATGCCGCTGATTGCTTACCGAATGCCGCCGAAACACATCATCCGAACGCTGAGCAAGCGCCTCGGCGCGCGGCTGCACACGGCCACCTTCCGTCAGCCGGAACAGGGCCGCCTGGCGCTGGACCGCGCCTTGGCCGAGGGCCGCCTGGCCGGATTGCAGAGCTCGGTGTTCTGGCTGCCGTACTTCCCGCCGGAGATGCGCTTTCACTTCAACGCGCACAATCTGCTGGCCTACGGCCGCGAAGGCGACGACTACCTGCTCAGCGATCCGGTCTTCGAGGAGCCGGTGCGCTGCGCCAGCGCCGATCTGCAGAAGGCGCGCTTCGCCAAGGGTGCGCTGGCCGCCAAGGGGCTGATGTACTGGCTTGAAGACGTGCCGCCGGAACAGGACTGGAATCGCCTGGTGCGCCAAAGCCTGGCGTCCACCACGCGCATCCTCGACGGCATGCCGCTGCCCTGGATCGGCATTCGCGGTATTCATCACCTGGCCGCGCAGATCCGCAAGCTCGATCCGGCCCAGGCGAAATACAACCGGCTCTACCTCACTCACATCGTCCGCATGCAGGAGGAGATCGGCACCGGCGGCGCGGGATTCCGCTTCATGTACGCCAGCTTCCTGCAGGAATCGGGCACGTTGCTGGGCGACCCGGCACTCAATGACATGGCCACGCAGCTGACTCGCATTGGCGACGACTGGCGCCAGTTCGCCTCAGCCTGCGTGCGTCAGTCGCGCAACAAGCAGGGCGCCGGTGATTTCAACGCCATTGCCGACATGCTGGACGGTATCGCGGTGCAAGAGCGTGAACTTGTGCGGCGGCTGGCGGGTTGGGCCAGACGCTGATCCGCCGCACTACACGGTTGCTCAGTCGGTCCCCAGCATCACCCGCACAACCTCCACCGAGCCGCTCAGCGAGGCGAAATCCCGTGCGCTGAGCGCGTCGCCGCCGGGCTCCAGCACCAGCGCCTGAACGCTGAAGCCGTCCTGCTGGTCTTCCTCGGCCAGTAGCACCAATGCCTGGCGTACCTGCGCCCGCTCCAGATCGTTACCGGCCAGGTCGAGCAGATGCCCCCAGACCTGCGGCCCCGCGCCGATGAACAGGTTCGGCCCTAGCAGCCCCAGTTGCTGCGCCACATGAAAACCCGCGGCATTGCTGACGCTGTTGACGAATTCGAAGGGCTTGGGCAGCCGCTGCTGAGCGCAGACATTTTCCAGCAGAGCGAACATGTTCTGCCGCGCCGGGTAGGTGGTGGCGAGATAGAGCCCGCTGTCCGCCTGCATGTGTGCCTTCAGCGGCACGGCGGCAAGCAGCGCCAACAGGGTCAGGCGATCGGTGCGTCGTGGCGGACTGGACAGGTAAGTGCCGAGGGCTACCTTGAGCTGGCTGTCGCTGTGGTTGCAACCCCGAACCTCGCTGGCGGCGATCACCTTCATGCTGGAATTCCTTGCAGTACCAGGCTGGCGTTGTTGCCACCGAAGCCGAAATAGTTGGCCAGCAACAGGCTGCCGGCGGGCACCGACAGCGGCCCGGTGGCCAGTGGCAGCAGCGCCTGTTCGGCGTAGTCGCAGCCCGGCAGCGCACCCTGGCGCAGGCTTTCCAGCAGCAACAGGGTTTCGCTGAGGCCACAGGCGCCCAGGGTGTGCCCCAGATAGGGCTTGAGCACGCATAGCGGCGGCTGTGTGTGGGCGAAGGTGCGACGCATGCCGTTGCTTTCGGCCTGATCGTTGGCCGTGGTGGCGGTACCGTGCAGCTTGACCAGGGCAATTTTCGCCGTTGTGGCTCGTGCACTATGCAGGGCGCGGCGCATGACCCAGTCGATATGGCTACCGTCCTCGGCGGTGTTGGTCAGGCTGCTGGTGTCGCAGGCGCTGAAGCCACCGAGCAGCTTCGCCAGTGGCTTGGGGCCGGGTTCGCGGGCGAGCATCACGCTGGCGTAGGCTTCGCCGAGAATCAACCCGTCACGTTCGGCATGGAAGGGCCGATAGGCGGCGCTGGGGCTGGTCAGCTCTAGCACGCCGAAGCCTTGCCGGGTAACTTCGCTGGGTGTCTCGAAGGCCAGCACCATAGCGCGGCGATAGTGATTACGGGCCACCAGCCGCGCGCCGTACAGCAGTGCATTGGCGGCACTGGTGCAGGCGGTGTTGAGGGTGAAGGCGCCGGCGAAACCCCATTCCTGGCGCAGTTCTTCGGCGAGGGCATCGAGTGCCGGAGCCATCGGGTTGCCGGTCGCCTCGCCAGCCTTCACACGCGCCTCGATGGCGACGATATCCAGGGTGGTGGAGGCCAGGATCAGCAGGCAGTCATCCAGCGCGCCGTCGTTGCTGGCGGCGACCAGCTGGTGCAGGCGCTGGCGTAGGTCGAGCGATGCGCCGACCGCAGCCAGGTAGGGGCGTCGCTCGTTGCGTTCATGCAGTTCGAACCATTCCGGTTGTGGCAACCGGCCTTGCCTGCACGCCGTCGCGGCCGCGTGCAGGTTCTCGTCCAGCGCGCTGCATAGCTGTGCGCGTTGCAGATAGACCGGTTTCATGAGGCCTGCCGAATGAATGCAGCGATGCTGTCGATGGTATTGAGGATGCGCCGGCCATCCTTGGCGCCCTCGATGCGCACGCCGTAATGCTGTTGCAGGGCCAGCGACACCTGCAGGGCGTCGAGGCTGTCCATCTGGATGCGGCTCTGTTGGCCGAACAGCGGTTCGTCGTCGGCGATGCTCTGCCAGTCGATATCGTCCTGCTTGTCGCACTCTCGGATCAGCAACTGCTTGAGCGCCTGTTTTAGTTGTGTGTCGTCCATTGCGTGTCGTTCAGTCGTTTGAGAAACAGGAACAGCGCCGCGGCGCCGACTACCACTGCGAACAGCAACAGCCGGGCGCACCAGGGCGCAACATCGGAAAGCGAGCCCTGGCCGACCAGCAGCACCAGGAAGGCGTCCAGCGCCCAGCTCATGGGTGAAATCTCCGCCAGCCGGGCCATGGCCTCGGGCATTACGCTTTTGGGTACCATGATGCCGCCGATGGCGGCGAGAATCAGGTTGATGCCACCGCTGAGCATCAGCGCCTGCTCGCCGCTGCGCGCCAGGCTGGCGATGGCCAGTCCCAGGCTGCAGGCCGCCAGCGCCAGGCAACCGGCCAGCAGCACATAGGCCGCGATGCTGCCCGGCAGTTGCAGGCCGGGCAGGCCGAGCAGCGGCAGTGCCCATACGCCGATGGCCAGCAGCAAGGCGAACTGCAGCAGGTTGATCGCCAGGTACGGCAGGAGCTTGCTCAGCGCCAGGGTACTCATGCCGACACCCAGACAGCGTAGACGCAGCAGAACGCCGCTCTGCTGCTCGCGCTGGAAACCGTTGGCCATCGGCAGCATGACGAAGAACATGCCGAAGATCAGCCAGGCCGGCACGCTGTGCTGGCTGGCGTTGGCGCGCTGGGCGAGGGCGCCGCTGGCCAGTTGTTGCTGTTCGTCGATACGCACTGCGGTGCGCTGTGTGATCAGCGCCAGGCGTTCGTCCTGCGTCGAGTCCGGATCAAGTTCGCCGCTGTCGAGCAGGAAGGTCATCAGCCGTGTCTGCGCCAGCGCCACCTGCACCGCCGCGCGCAGGCGCTGGCGGGTCAGGGCGTCGGTGGCGGCGGGAAAGACCAGGCCCAGGCTGGCCTGTTCGGTATCCAGCAACTGCCCGGCGAAGTCGGCGCTCAGGCGCACCCGTGGCAGCGGCTGGCCGCTGGCATCCGGCATATGGCCGTCGGGCAGTTGCTGGCGCAGGGCGGCGGTGAAGAAGGCGCTCTGCTCGCTGCCCTGGGGAATCTCCAGTTCGAGGCTCAGCGCCGGCAGGCGATCCTGATTGACCTCCGCCAGGGCGAAGGCCATCAGCAGCACGAACAGCGCTGGCATCAGGAACAGCACCGCCAGTGCATGGTAGTCGCGCGTGAGCAAAAGGAATTCCTTGCGCACCAATGCTCCGAGCCTCACAGCGAACCTCCGCTGAGGTGCAGGTAGAGCTGTTCCAGCGAAGGGCGGCCGAAGCGCAGCAGATTGGGCGGCTGCGGCTGGTCGGCGATGAACTGGCACAGGCGCGCCAGCTGGGCGCTATCGATGCGCTCTATGTGGCAGCCGCGGTTGGTCGGCAGGCATTCGAGCTGCAATTCGGCGAGCAGTGCGTCGAAGCCGTCTGGTGGCGCCGCAGGCCATTCCAGCAACAACCCGTGGTCATCGCCGAGCAGCTGGCGCTTGTCCAGGTCGAGGCGCACCTGGCCCTCGGCGAGGAGAACGATCCGCTGCGCCAGGCGCTCGATCTCTTCCAGGTAATGGCTGGTGTAGATCACCGCGCAACCCTCGTGAGTGAGCGTCTGCACGGCATCGAGCAGCAGCTCGCGCGAGTGCGCGTCGACACCCACCGTAGCCTCGTCGAACAGGTAAAGGCCGGCGGGCTGGAGCAGGCCGATGGCGAAATTGAGCCGACGTTGCTGCCCGCCGGACAGGCGCGCCGCACGCTGCCCGAGCACCCGCTCAAGGCGGGTCGCATGAATGCAGCGCTGCAGACCTGTGTTGCGTTCGGCGCCGCGCAGTCGGTAGAGATCGGCGAACAGCTGAAGGTTTTCCCGAACGCTCAGCTCGGCATAGAAGGCCGGTTGCTGCGGCACCAGGCCGATTCCGGGTTCGCCGTGCCAGCGGATGTCGCCTTGCTGTGGCTGGCGCAGGCCGGCGATCAGCGAGAGCAGGGTGGTCTTGCCGGCACCGTTGCTGCCCAGCAGGCCGACGCATTCGCCTGCGGCGATGCGTAAATCGATGCCGTCCAGCGCCGGTCGCTCGGCGTCGGGATAGCGAAAGCTCAGGTCATGCAACTCAAGCACGGACGAGGACCAACAACAGGCGGCCATCGAGCAGCAGCCGCTCGCCGCTGTGAATGCTGAACGCGTAGAGCGCGCCGGTCGGGCCGAGTGCTTCCTGGGTCGCGCTGACCAGCAGCGGGCCATTGCGCTCGACGGGCTCGTGGTGCAGTTGCAGCGCGCTCAGCTTGCCCACCAGAGCCATCTCGATGGATTTTCCGTCGCCGTATAGGGCACCATGCGCGCCGCATAATTGCGCGGCCGCTTCGAACAGCAGACAGGGCGAGGCGTCAGGGCCGAAGTGCTGCAAATAGGACCAGGCGCTCAGACCGCGAATGCGGCCGGCGTCGTGTTCGAGGAGCCGGTCCAGCCAGAGCGCGGGTCCCTGATGCGGCAGCAGACTGAGCAGTTGGGTTCGGTCCATCGTGAAGGCTGCGTGGATATTGGCGGGTCGGAAGTGTATCAGATGGCCAGTTGGCACCGGCTTCTGGCAGGGAGATTGGAATGGTTCTTCAGGCGGTTGCATTTGTGTTGGGTTCGGGGGTCCTGGCCTGGCTGTCGCGCAAGGCGTTGCGTCAGCCTCGCGCCCATGGCTTTCCGCGCTTCTTCGCCTGGGAGGCGATCCTGGCGTTGCTGGTGCTCAATGGCCCTGTCTGGTTCGACGACCGTTTCGCTCCCCATCAGTTGCTTTCCTGGGTATTGCTGTCCAGCTCGATCGTAGTGCTGGTAGGCGGGCTGTATCTGCTGCGGCGCGTCGGACGCCCGGGATTGGCGCGTGGCGATGCCGAGCTCTTTGCCTTCGAGAAAACCTCGACCCTGGTGACCGTGGGGATCTTCCGCCACATCCGCCATCCCATGTACAGCTCGCTGGTACTGCTGGCCTGGGGTGTTTTCTTCAAGCAGCCGGATCTGCCCGGCCTGCTTTGCGTGATCGTCGCCACCGGCTGCCTGTGGCTGACGGCACGGCGTGACGAAGAGGAATGCCTGGCCTATTTTGGCGAGGAATATCGCCGCTACATGCAAGGCAGCAAACGCTTCATTCCGTTCGTTCTGTAGGCATGGCAGGGACGCGCCTGGCCGATTGAGTTCGGCCCTACGGCCGACCGAAGTGCCTGTCGCGCGTAGGGCGAGTCATTCCCATTCCATCCGCGCCAGCAGCCAGTTTCCATCCTCCCGCCACCATTCGAGCCTGACACGGTAATGCCCGGCGCGTTCGGGCAGCAGACCCTGGGCGCCGGTCAGCGCCACCTGAGCCTCGCTGTGGCCCTTGTCTGCGTAGCTGGGGTCGAGCCAGCTGTCGCTGCCCAGCGCCAGGACCTGCACGTTGCGATGGCGCAGGAACATCAGCGTTGCGGTGCGCCGTACCCATTCGCGATCCAGAGCCTGATTGGCGCGAAACTCCGGATGGATCTGCGCCAGCAGAGCCGCGGTGTCTTTGTTCTCGATGTTTTCCTGCAGCGCTTTCGCGGCGGCTGTGAGCGCTGCCTGCGGGTCATCGCGGGTGCATCCGGCCAGCAGCGTGATCATCACCACGGCAGTGGCTAATTTCCATACAGGCATGTCGAACCTCGTTATGATGTCGAAAACCTCAGGCGGCCCCGCCTAGCACAGACCCTGGAGTGTGCCATGCAGACATTACATCCGGAGATAAAACCCTATGCTCGGCATGAGCTGGCGGTCGAAGCGCCGCATGTGCTCTACGTCGACGAAAGTGGTTCGCCGGATGGCCTGCCGGTGCTGTTCGTGCACGGCGGTCCGGGTGGTGGCTGCGATGCCCTGAGCAGGCGATTCTTCGACCCCAATCTGTATCGCATCATCACCTTCGACCAGCGCGGTTGCGGTCGCTCGACGCCCCATGCCAGCCTGGAGAACAACACAACGGCACATCTGATCGCTGACATGGAGTGCATCCGCGAACTGCTCGGTGTCGACAAATGGGTGCTGTTCGGCGGCTCTTGGGGCTCGACGCTGTCGCTGGCCTACGCTCAGGCGCATCCCGAGCATGTGCATGCGCTGATTCTGCGCGGCATCTTCCTTTGCCGGCCGCACGAGTTTTCCTGGTTCTACCAGGAAGGTGCCAGCCGGCTGTTCCCCGATTACTGGCAGGACTTCATCGCACCGATTCCGCCGGAAGAGCGCGGCGACCTGATGCAAGCGTTCTACAAACGCCTGACCGGTACCGACCAGATCGCCCAGATGCACTCGGCCAAGGCCTGGTCCTGCTGGGAAGGACGCACCGCCACGCTGCGCCCCAACAATCACGTGGTGGACAATTTCTCCGATCCCCATCGGGCGCTGGCTATGGCGCGTATCGAGTGCCACTACTTCGTCAACCAGGGCTTCCTCGAACCTGACCAGTTGCTGCGCGACATGCACAAGATCGCTCATCTGCCGGGGATCATCGTGCACGGCCGCTACGATGCCATCTGCCCGTTGGAAAATGCCTGGCAGCTGCACGAAACATGGCTGAACAGCGAGCTGCAGATCATCCGCGAAGCCGGCCACTCGGCCTCCGAACCGGGTACCTGCGACGCGTTGGTGCGTGCCGCCAGCGATATCGCGCACCGTCTGCTCGAACTGCCACCCGAGGAAGCCTGATGAAGGCGCTGATCCAGCGAGTACGGCAAGCGCGGGTGGAGGTGGCCGGCGAGATCGTCGGGGCCATTGACCAGGGCCTGCTGGTGCTGGTCGGGATCGAGCGCGAGGATGATCGCGCCCGTGCCGACAAGCTTCTGCACAAGCTGCTGCGCTACCGGGTGTTCGCCGACGCCGAGGGCAGGATGAACCGCTCGGTGAGCGATATCGGCGGTGGTCTGCTGCTGGTCTCGCAATTCACCCTGGCCGCCGACACCCGCAGCGGCCTGCGCCCGAGTTTCTCCAGCGCGGCACCGCCAGCGATGGGGGAAGAGCTGTACGACTATCTGGTGCAGCAGGCCGGTGCCCACCATGCCCAGGTGGCCTGTGGCCGGTTCGGTGCTGACATGCAGGTTCATCTGCAAAATGACGGACCGGTGACCTTTCTGCTGGAGAGCTGAGGCTGGTGAGGGGCGCGCTTACCGCCCCGAAGGCTCCAGCCCGTTTTCGTGCAGCCAGGTGATGGCATGTTCGCGCAGATGGACGGCCTGGTAGTCGAGCCAGGCCTGGCGTGCCTCGGGGAAATCCTCCAGCTTGAAATCGAAGGTGCGCAGCGGCTTGCGACCGCGCAGTGCGGCGCTCAGCACTGCGTGTGCGTTGGGGTCGTGCTGGGTGAACAGGAAGGCTTCGCGCATGATGATCGACTGCGGCAGGCCGAGCGGTTCGATATGCAGGAAACGGTCGAGCTGGACGTCGTACTTCTCATCGGCACCTGGAGGCGATTCCCCCGGAAATACCGCGCGGATATCGCCGCTTTCCAGATCCAGGTAGTGCTCGCAGGCATCACGTGCATCCAGGGCATATTCAAGACGGTGCAGATCAATGGTCAAGGGTCGCATGGCAGGGACTGCTTCTTGGGGCTCAGAGCCTCTGACCCGCCTGCGGCCATTGTGTGCATTGCGTTCATCGGCACTGCCTCGCATTCTGACGAGATGCCCTTGGATACGAGCCTGCTTGCCTCCGAAAGGCTCAGAACAGCCGTGCCAGCAGCACGCCGACCGCCGTCTCGACCCGCAGGATGCGTTCGCCGAGCTGCACCGGCTTGAGACCGGCTTCGGCCAACTTCTCCACTTCGTAAGGAATCCAGCCGCCTTCAGGGCCAATGGCCAGGGTCACCGGCTGCTGTACCGCGCGCGGGCAGGCCGGGAAGTCGCCGGGGTGGCCGACCAGGCCCAGGGTATCGGCGGCAAGCTGTGGCAGGCGGTCCTCGACGAAGGGCTTGAAGCGTTTCTCGACGAGGATCTCCGGCAGCACCGTATCGCGAGCCTGTTCGAGACCGAGGATCAGCTGCTCGCGAATGGCTGCAGGCTCCAGGAACGGCGTCTGCCAGAAGCTCTTTTCTACCCGGTAGCTGTTGAGCAGCACCAGTCGTGGTACGCCCATGGCGGCGACCGTCTGCAATACGCGGCGCAGCATTTTCGGGCGCGGCAGGGCCAGCAATAGGGTGACGGGCAGTTTGGGGGGCGGCGGCTGGTCGAAGCGTACTTGCAGCTCGGCCGAGCCGGTATCCAGGCATAGCAGCTGGCCTTCGCCCATCTCGCCGCCAAGCAGGCCGACCCGCAAGGTCTCACCGGCCTCGGCGCGGTGGACCTCCTGCAAATGCTTGAGCCTGCGACCACGCAGGATGACCCGGTCGGCGGCGACGAAGTCCGCCGTCTCCAGCAGCAACAGGTTCAAGGGCGCGAGACGGGCGGCTGGTCGCGTTCGGGCTTGTCTTCGTCGGCATCGCCGCGAAACCCTGCCTCGCGCTTGCTGACCATGCTGCCGCAGATCACGCCGGCTTCGAACAGCAGCCACATCGGTACGGCAAGCAGGGTTTGCGAGAACACGTCCGGCGGGGTCAGCACCATGCCGATCGCAAAGCAGCCGACGATCACATAGGGGCGGCTCTTGCGTAGGGTCGCCACGTCGACGATGCCGACCCAGATCAGCAGGAAGGTCGCCACCGGGATCTCAAAGGCCACGCCGAAGGCGAAGAACAGCGTGAGCACGAAATCCAGATACTGACCGATGTCGGTCATCATCTCGACACCCTCGGGCGTCACGCTGGCGAAGAAGCCGAACATGATCGGGAAGACTACGAAATAAGCGAACGCCATGCCGGCGTAGAACAGAATGATGCTGGAAATCAGCAGGGGTACGGCAATGCGCTTCTCATGCTTGTACAGGCCGGGGGCGATGAAGCCCCAGATCTGGTGCAGGATGATCGGCATCGACAGAAACAGCGCCACCATCAGGGTCAGCTTGAACGGCGTCAGGAACGGCGAGGCGACGCCGGTGGCGATCATGGTCGCCCCTTCCGGCAGGTAGGCGCGCAGCGGTGCGGCCACCAACGCATAAATCTGTTGCGAGAAGTAGAACAACCCGGCGAACAGCAGCACGATCGCCACCACGCAGCGCATCAGGCGTTTGCGTAGTTCGGTCAGGTGAGCGATCAGCGGCATTTCCTGATCGTTGCTAGCGTGTTTGCTCATGGTTCAGGCGATCTGTCCGGGTTGGAAGCTGGGGCTGGTTCGGGGACGGGGTTGGTCACTTCCGTCGTTGCCGGGCGAGCGGCACTGGAGGATGAGGACGAGGGCGGCATGATGCTTTCCTTCATCGTCTTCATCTCCCTTTCGAGGTCGAGAATGCGCTCGTTGTGCAACTGACGGCGAATCTCGTCCGCGCCGATTTCCCGCTCGACCTCGGCCTTGATGTTGCTGAAGCTGCGCTTCAAGCGGCCGACCCATAATCCGGTCGTGCGCACTGCACCGGGCAAGCGCTCGGGACCGAGCACGACCAAGGCCACCAGCCCCACCAGGAGCAGCTCCGTGAAACCGATATCGAACATGCCTCAGTTCTTCTTGGTCGGGTCTTCGACCTTGCGGGCCTCGGCGTCGATGGTGTGGCTCTGCTTCTCTTCGACGCCGGGCTTCTCTTCATCGGTACCCATCGACTTGCGGAAGCCTTTGATCGCGTCGCCCAGGTCCGAGCCCAGGCCCTTCAGACGTTTGGTGCCGAACAGCATGATCACGATCAGCAGGATGATCAGGAGTTGCCAGACGCTAATTCCACCAAAACCCATGGTGTTACCTCCGAAAATGAATCAGTTGTGTGGGCGTGCGGCTTTTTCCGCATGTCCGGAAAGACCGAAACGCCGGTCCAGTTCGTCCAGTACCGCCTGCGGATGCTGACCGAGTGCGGCCAGCATGACCAGACTGTGAAACCACAGATCGGCGGTTTCGTAGATCAGCTCGCGGGCGTCGCCGCTGGTGGCAGCGTCCTTGGCCGCGAGAATGGTTTCCACCGACTCCTCGCCGACCTTTTCCAGAATCTTGTTCAGGCCCTTGTGGTACAGGCTGGCCACGTAGGAACTGTCCGGCTCGGCGCCCTTGCGGGCTTCCAGCACCTCGGCCAGGCGGGCGAAGGTTTCACTCATGCTTGTGCTCCGCATAGATGGCGTGCGGGTCCTTGAGGACCGGTTCGACGGTTTTCCATTCGCCTTTCTCGAACACCCGGTAGAAGCAACTCTCCCGCCCGGTGTGGCAGGCGATGCCGCCCAGTTGCTCGACCAGCAGCACGATCACGTCGGCGTCGCAGTCCAGGCGCAGTTCATGCAGCTTCTGGATGTGCCCGGATTCCTCGCCCTTGCGCCACAGCTTGCCGCGCGAACGCGACCAGTAGATGGCGCGGTTTTCCTGCGCAGTCAGCGCCAGCGCTTCGCGGTTCATCCAGGCCATCATCAGAATGCGCCCGGTCTGGTGATCCTGGGCGATCGCCGGGACCAGGCCATCGGCGTTCCAGTTGATTTCGTCCAGCCAGTTCATCGGCTTCTCCGTACAGTGCGACAAGTTTGCCAGCCTCGCAGACCGCTGGCTATCGGCGTACGACGATGAACAGGCCGGTCACGAGCATCAACCAGGCTGGCCAGGTGGTGGCGGCGATGAAGGTATCGGCTCCGGCGGCCAGCACTCCGCCCCCACCAAGCAGCGCTGCGCCAATCAGTCGCAGCGACCAGCCGTGGTGGTGCTCGCGCCAGGGTGGCTCGGGGTTGTTGGCATGGGGCTGCGACATGTGCTCGAGCATCTCGCGGGCCATGCCGGCCAGGTGCGGTATCTGCTCGATCTGGCTCTGCACATTCTTCAGCACTTGTTTGGGGCTCATGCGCTCGCGCATCCAGCGCTCGAGATACGGCTGGCCGGTGCTCCACAGGTCCAGGTCCGGATACAGCTCGCGGCCCAGGCCTTCGATGTTGAGCAGGGTCTTCTGCAGCAACACCAACTGCGGTTGCACTTCCATGTTGAAGCGCCGTGCCACCTGGAACAGCCGGACCAGCAACTGACCGAAGGAAATGTCCTTCAACGGCTTCTCGAAGATCGGCTCGCACACGGTACGGATCGCCGCCTCGAACTCGTTGACCTTGGTTTCCGCCGGCACCCAGCCCGAATCGATGTGCAACTGCGCCACCTTGCGGTAGTCGCGCTTGAAGAAGGCCATCAGGTTGCGCGCCAGGTAATCCTGGTCCTCGGGCGTGAGGCTGCCGACGATGCCGAAGTCCACCGCGATGTACTGCGGGTTCCACGGCTGCTGGGTGCTGACGAAGATGTTGCCGGGGTGCATGTCGGCATGGAAGAAGCTGTCGCGGAAGACCTGGGTGAAGAAAATCTCCACGCCGCGCTCGGCCAGCTGCTTCATGTCGGTGCGCTGTTCGGCCAGCTTGGCCATGTCGGTGACCGGCACGCCGTAGATGCGCTCCATCACCAGCACCTGTGGGCGGCAGTAGTCCCAGTAGATCTGCGGCACGTAGAGCAGCGGCGAATCCTGGAAGTTGCGCCTGAGCTGGCTGGCGTTGGCGGCCTCGCGCAGCAGGTCCAGTTCGTCGTAGATGGTCTTGGCGTAGTCCTCGACCACCTCCACCAGATGCAGGCGGCGGGCATCGATGGACGCACGCTCGGCGGTCTTGGCCAGCAGGAACAGCCAGGCCAGGTCCTGGTTGATGATCGGCTTGAGATTGGGCCGCACCACCTTGACCACTACTTCCTCGCCGCTACGCAGCTTCGCCGCATGCACCTGGGCCACCGACGCGGAGGCCAGCGGCTTGCTGTCGAAGCGGGCGAACACTTCGCCCACCGGCGCACCCAGCTGGCGCTCGATCAGGGTGGTGGCCATGGCCGAGTCGAAGGGCGGTACGCGATCCTGCAGCATCGCCAGCTCTTCGGCGATGTCCATCGGCAGCAGGTCGCGGCGCGTTGAGAGAATCTGGCCGAACTTGATGAAGATCGGTCCCAGTCCTTCCAGCGCCAGGCGCAGGCGCGCACCGCGCGAGAGCGTGCTGCGTCGCCGTGGGAACCAGCGCCAGGGCAGCAGATAGCTGGTCGCGCGTAGCCACCAGGGCATAGGCAGGTCGAGGATGATGTCGTCCAGGCGGTAGCGGATCACCACCAGCAGGATGCGGAACAGGCGGCGGGTGGCGGCGAACAGCTTCATTCGGCTTGATCTGGTTTCAGGGAGTGGGTGAGGCGTTCGACGCGGGCCTCGAGGCGGTCGAGAACCAGCTTGAGCCGATCGAGTTCGGCAAAACGGGCTTCGGCTTCGTTGGTGCCGACCAGGGTCCGCGATTCCTCGTTGAGGTAGTCGGCCAGGTCCTGGCGCAGGCTGTCGCTGCTTTGTCTGATCCAGGCGGAGGAACTGCGCAGGCTGGAACCGAGCAACTGGGTGCCGACCGGTCCGAGCCAGCGCGACACTTCGTATTCCCAGTCCAGTTCCAGATCCTGCAGCACTTCGGCAAGGTGTATCAGAAGCGCGCTGTCGCCGTCGATCTCGACTTCCGGGCTGTGTAGCACGGCGGTCTTGTTGCGGCTCGCGGCCAGGCGCGCCAGGCCGGCTGCCGGCGCGCGCAAGCGGCAATCGGCGTCGCTGCCCCAATCGGTCGCCAGCCGCAGGCCTTCGTCATCGGCCAGTACGAACAGGCGCCAGGCTGGTGCCGTGCAGTCGATCTCGATCACGCGGCCGCTCAGCCGAGCCAGTCGCGGCAGGGCGGTCGGGTCGAGGCTGAGCACGCGGTTGATGCCGCGTTCGGCTGCGGCCAGCACGGCGAGTTGCAGCATCAGGGCTTGATGCCGCGATGCAGGGCGACGATGCCGCCGGTCATGTTGTGATAGGTCACACGCTCGAAACCGGCATTGGCCATCATGCCCTTGAGGGTTTCCTGGTCCGGGTGCATGCGGATCGACTCGGCCAGATAGCGGTAGCTGTCGGCATCGTTGGTGATCAGCTTGCCCATCATCGGCAGCAGGCTGAAGGAGTAAGCATCGTAGGCCTTGGAGAACAGCTGGTTGGTGGGCTTGGAGAACTCCAGAACCAGCAGCCGTCCGCCCGGCTTGAGCACCCGCAGCATCGAGGCGATGGCATCTTCCTTGTGCGTGACGTTGCGCAGGCCGAAGGCGATGGTGACCACGTCGAAGTGATTGTCCGGGAAGGGCAGCTTTTCGGCGTCGGCCTGGACGAAGCTGATGTTGCCCGCCACGCCCTTGTCCAGCAGCTTGTCGCGACCGACCTTGAGCATCGAGGCGTTGATGTCGGCCAGCACCACTTCGCCGGTGGGGCCGACGATGCGCGAGAATTGCCGCGCCAGATCGCCCGTGCCGCCGGCGATGTCCAGCACGCGGTTGCCGTGGCGCACGCCGGACAGTTCGATGGTGAAGCGCTTCCAGAGCCGGTGGATACCGCCGGACATCAGGTCGTTCATCAGGTCGTACTTGGCGGCTACCGAATGGAAGACTTCGGCTACCTTGTGGGCTTTTTCGCTCTCCGGCACGTTCTTGTAGCCGAAGTGGGTGATGGGTTCTGCGTCATGCTCTTTGCGAGGATCGGTCATGTCACTGTCACCGGAAGAATGTGCGGGGCATTCTAAACCTAAAAGGCAGCGGTGAGCTTCAAGCGGCAAGCTTCAGGAAAAATTGTCCGGGGTGCTCGGCCTCCACTATGCGCTTTGCAGCTGTTCCCGCTGTCATTGGCGGAGAGGATCGGGGATGGCTGCCATGCAACGCAGCCGACCCACTTTCAAAGCATCAGCTTGACCGCCGAGATATCCGGGTCGCGGGATTTGCCGGCGTCGGCCAGGGCCTGGAGGTATTCGTCCCAGAGTGGCTGCTGATTGCGCGACAGATGATCGAGGTATTCCCAGCTGTAGAGGCCGCTGTCATGGCCGTCGCTGAAGGTCAGTTTCAGCGCGTACTGCCCGGCGGGCTCCACGCCTTCCAGCGCGACGTTGATCTTGCCGGTCTGCAGCACCGGGTTGCCGTGGCCCTGGACTTCGGCGGAGGGCGAGTGCACCCGCAGGAATTCGGCCGGCAGGCTGTAGCGCTCGTTGGGACCGTATTCCAGCTCCAGGGTTTTCGAGGCCTTGCGGAGTTTTATCTGAGTGGGGATGCGCATGGATAGCTCCAAGCGGCAAGCTCCAAGCGACAAGTAGAAGCAGGACGTGCTTGCAGCTTGTAGCTTGCAGCTTGCCGCTGCTTCAAAGGATGTAACGCGACAGGTCTTCGTCTGCCGCCAGCTCGCCCAGGTGCTCGTTGACGTAGGCGGTGTCGATGCGGATCGGCTCGCCGTTCTGCTTGCCGGCCAGGTCGCCGGCGCTGAAGGAGACTTCCTCCAGCAGGCGTTCGAGAAGGGTGTGCAGGCGGCGCGCGCCGATGTTCTCGGTCTTCTCGTTGACCTGCCAGGCGATCTCGGCCAAGCGCTTGATGCCGTCGGCGGCGAATTCGATATGCAGCCCTTCGGTCTTCAGCAGCTCGCGGTACTGCTCGGTGAGCGAGGCATGCGGCTCGCTGAGGATGCGCTCAAAGTCTTCCGGCGACAACGCCTTGAGTTCCACACGAATCGGCAGGCGGCCCTGCAACTCAGGCACCAGGTCGCTCGGCTTGGACAGGTGAAAGGCGCCACTGGCGATGAACAGGATATGGTCGGTCTTGACCATGCCCAGCTTGGTGTTGACGGTGCTGCCCTCGATCAGCGGCAAAAGGTCGCGTTGCACACCCTCGCGGGACACGTCGGCGCCGCCGGTGTTGCCGCGCTTGGCGACCTTGTCGATCTCGTCGATGAAGACGATGCCGTTCTGTTCCACCGCTTCCAGCGCGCGGGCCTTGAGCTCTTCCTCGTTGACCAGGCGTGCCGCTTCCTCGTCGCGCACCAGTTTGAGCGCGTCCTTGATCTTCAGCTTGCGGCTCTTCTTCTTGCCCTTGCCCATGTTGGCGAAGAGGCTCTGCAACTGGCTGGTCATCTCTTCCATGCCGGGCGGAGCCATGATTTCGACGCCAGCGGGGCTTTCGGCGACCTCGATGTCGATTTCCTTGTCGTCCAGCTGGCCTTCGCGCAGGCGCTTGCGGAACAGTTGGCGGGTGTTGGAATCGTTGCTCGGTGCCGGTTCCTCGCTGAAGCCCACCGGGCGCGCCTGGGGCAGCAGGGCATCGAGGATGCGCTCTTCGGCGGCATCCTCGGCGCGGTGCTGCATCTTCTGCACTTCCTGCTCGCGCAGCATCTTCAGCGCAGCGTCGGCCAGGTCGCGGATGATGGACTCGACATCGCGGCCGACATAGCCGACTTCGGTGAATTTGGTCGCTTCCACCTTGATGAAGGGCGCGTTGGCCAGCTTGGCCAGGCGGCGGGCGATTTCGGTCTTGCCGACGCCGGTGGGACCGATCATCAGGATGTTCTTCGGCGTGACTTCCTGGCGCAGCTCGGCGGGGAGTTGCATGCGCCGCCAGCGGTTGCGCAGGGCGATGGCCACAGCGCGCTTGGCGTCGTCCTGGCCGATGATGTGGCGGTTGAGTTCGTGGACGATCTCGCGGGGCGTCATGGACATGTTCGTACTCCGGAAAGCTGATCAGGGTGTAAGCAGGCCGCTAAAAAACGTAGGCGAGGCAGGCAAAACGAGCCTGTTTTTAACGAAGTATTGCCAACGCAGGTAGTTTTTCATCGGTCTGTCAGACGGCGCTGTCCAGCTCCTCTATGGTCAGGTTCTGATTGGTAAAGACACAGATGCTGCCGGCGATGTTCAACGCAGTCTCGGCGATGTCCTGAGCGGACATCTCGTCCCCGCCCTTGCGCAGCAGCGCCATGGCTGCGGCCTGGGCGAAGCCGCCGCCGGAGCCCATGGCGATCAGGTCGTCCTCGGGCTGCACCACGTCGCCGTTGCCGGTAATGATCAGGGATGCGTCCTTGTTGGCCACGGCGAGCATGGCCTCCAGGCGGCTCAGGGAGCGGTCGGTACGCCAGTCCTTGGCCAGCTCGACGGCGGCACGCACCAGGTGGCCCTGGTGTTTCTCCAACTGGCCCTCGAAACGCTCGAAGAGGGTGAAGGCATCGGCGGTGGCGCCGGCGAAACCGGCTAGCACCTGGCCGTGGTAAAGCCGGCGGACCTTCTTGGCGTTGCCCTTCATGACGGTGTTGCCCAGGGAAACCTGGCCGTCGCCGCCCATGACGACTTTGCCGTTGCGACGTACTGAAACGATAGTGGTCAAGGGGAAATCTCCACGCGGTGGGGCATTCGATACCCGAAAGCGGTTGATATGGGGGAGGGGAAAGCGCTTTTCAACCGCACGAGTGCCGTGGATGCCGCCGTCGTAGCCGTAGACGGTGGTGTTGAGCTGGCCGTTGCTACGCAGCATTCATCATCTGCAGCGCACCGTGCCGCTCGCGGCCGCCTGCTTTGATATCCGCGCCCATCGCCAGCTCCGGCGGGTTGATGAAGTTGGCCCTGCTGATTTTGGTATTCCACTGGCGCTGGCTGGTGGGGCTCCAGGTCGAAATCGACCTGGTTAAGCTGTTCGGTGACGCGGCGGGCGGTGAAGAATTCCGGACCGCATTGGCGGCTGGTGTTTTTCCCGGCGGAGGCATTGGTGTCGTTCTCGCAGGACGACAGGGGCGCGACGATGCGGCTTGGCCCAGGGACAGATTACGGCGGGTGCCGCGCCAGATTCGTTCAACACCTTTTATCACTGATTATGGCCGTGTCCTGGTCACTCCATGGCGAAGCCGAGCTGGCGCCAGGCTTCATAAACGGCGACGGCGACCGTGTTGGAGAGATTCAGGCTGCGGCAGTCGGGGCGCATCGGCAGGCGCAGACGGCGTTCGTTTGGCAGCGCATCGCGAATTTCGGTAGGCAGGCCGCGACTTTCCGGGCCGAACAGGAAGGCGTCGCCACGCTGGAAGGCGACCTCGTGGAAGGGCTGCGAGCCCTTGGTGGTGAAGCCGAACAGGCGCGGATGGCCGAGCCTGGCCAGGCAGGTTTCCAGATCGGGATGGCGCTTGAGCGGTGCGTATTCGTGATAATCCAGGCCGGCGCGGCGCAGGCGCTTGTCGTCCAGTTCGAAACCCAGCGGTTCGATCAGGTGCAGGCTGCAGCCGGCATTGGCGCAGAGCCTGATAATGTTGCCAGTATTGGGCGGGATTTCCGGCTGGAAAAGGATCACGTGGAACATGGGTGTCACCAGGACTGAAAGCGGCGAGCATTCTACTGCGACAGGCGACCCAGCGGCAGGCAGTCCCGCGCCGTACGATCCAAGGCCGCGTTTGCGCCGACGTTTCTTCGCCTCGTTGGTGTTGATCGGGCTGTTGCTCGGGCTGTTGCTCGGCCGTCTGGTAGACCCCGGCCCGGTGCGGCTTGAAGCCGTACAGGCATTGCCGGAGGGGCTGCAGCTGCGTTTCGATCGCGAACCGGCGCTGCATCAGGAATACCTGGATGGTGCCTTCGGCATGC
This sequence comes from Pseudomonas sp., assembly GCA_047973445.1. Taxonomy (GTDB): domain Bacteria; phylum Pseudomonadota; class Gammaproteobacteria; order Pseudomonadales; family Pseudomonadaceae; genus Stutzerimonas. The sequence goes on along the minus strand of JBKEBY010000019.1, from coordinate 19,450 downwards.
TGGTGCAGGCCGAAGGGCGGGATCAGCAGGGGGAATTGCGCATAGACGGTATGCCGGTGCGTTGGCGCATCCAGCCCAGCGAGCGAGGACTGCTGGTGAACCTTGTCGCCGTGCGTGCGCTGCGCGTGCAGTGGCAGGGAGAGGAGCGTGACGGCGGTTGGTGGATGGTGTTTGAGGTTAGTCCGGCGAAGCCCTAGATATTTTGGGCTCATCGCGCTTTTTAGGCACTGGACTGGCTAGTTTGGGTGTTGAATGAAAGTTTCGCTTTCGTGATCGTTTATCGAGTTGCTCGATGGCGCGGGTTTCGCCCTGCTGGGCGAGTTTCTTTTGGCAGTCGCCCCAAAAGAAACCAAAAGGTCTTGCCCCTACATACGGCCCTGCGCTGCGCGCAGGGTTCGTTCGCTCCATCGCCATTCCAGGGGCACGCCGCGAAGGGCCATCCTTGGCCCATCGCGTCTCTCGCGGCATCCATGCCGCTCAACCCCTTCCACGTCGATTCCGCTCACCCTTCTGAAAGGGGCGATTGGTGGCGCCTGTTGGTTCGTGCAAAAAGAAGCAAACCTCAAGCAACATCAACAATCTTCAAGCGACCCGGAGCCAATTCCCCGTCAGGAGGCCGAGTGAAGGTGTTGCGTAGGGGGACGCGAGGCATGGACGCCGAGCGAGGAGCGAAGGGACAGGGACGTCCCTTCGCGACGGCCCCCGGAGCGGCACCGGAAGGAGGGAACCCCGGCGTAGCCGGGGCCGGATGTCGGGCGCGCTTTCTCTTTGGTTACTTTCTCTTTCGCGCGAGCAAAGAGAAAGTGACTCGGCCGGGGGGCCGAAACCAGAAGGGGCAGCACACGCGATAATCGCCCTGATCTGCAAGCTAAAAGCCTAAGCCAGCTGGCAGCACCACCCAAACTTGCCAGTCCGGTAGCCAATGTCCCATAAATGCGAAGATCTATTTTTGCGTGATGCGGCGTTACTGTCGTTTATTTGGAGCGACCAAACTTCATTCCTCGCGCAAATAGGCTCAGTCGCGGCCACAAGCAAAACGTCACCAGCCCCCTTGCGCTGCTGTCACGTTTCCTCTTCTTCCTCTTCCGGGCCATCACCTTCCATGCCCAGTTCCTTGATCTTGCGCGTCAGGGTGTTGCGGCCCCAGCCCAGCAGCAGGGCGGCATCGCGGCGGCGGCCGGCGGTGTGCTTGAGGGCGATTTCGATCATGGTCCGCTCGAAGGCCGGCATGGCTTCGTCGAGCAGGCTGGACTGGCCGCGTTCCAGCGCCAGGTCCGCCCACTGGCGCAGGGCCTGCTCCCAGTTGACCGCCGGCAGCGCTTCGGCAGGCTGGCTGAGCAGCTCCGGCGGCAGATCGTCGATGTGCACCTCGCGGCCCGAGGCCATCACGGTGATCCAGCGGCAGGTATTTTCCAGCTGGCGCACGTTGCCCGGCCAGGGCAGGTTGCGCAGGAACTCCGCCGTTTCGCTTTTCAGCAGCTTGGTTTCCACGGCCAGCTCCTGGGCGGCGCTGGCCAGGAAGTGGGCGGCGAGGGCGGGGATGTCCTGACGGCGATCGGCCAGGCGCGGGATGTGGATGCGGATGACGTTCAGGCGATGGAACAGGTCTTCGCGGAACTTGCCGGCCCGTACCAGCGACTCCAGGTCCTGATGGGTGGCGGCGATGATGCGCACGTCCACCTTCACCGGTGTATGTCCGCCGACGCGGTAGAACTCGCCGTCGGCCAGTACGCGCAGCAGGCGTGTCTGGGTATCGGCCGGCATGTCGCCGATCTCGTCGAGGAACAGAGTGCCGCCGTCGGCCTGCTCGAAGCGGCCACGGCGCTGGTTGGCCGCGCCGGTGAAGGCGCCTTTCTCGTGGCCGAACAGCTCCGACTCCATCAGGTCCTTGGGAATCGCTGCCATGTTCAGGGCGATGAAGGAAGCATTGGCGCGCGGGCTGTGACGGTGCAGCGCATGGGCGACTAGCTCCTTGCCGGTGCCGGATTCACCGTTGATCAGCACCGTGATGTTGGAATGGCTGAGGCGACCGATGGCGCGGAAGACCTCCTGCATGGCCGGCGCTTCGCCGATGATCTCCGGCGTCGGCAGGGTCTCCGCGGGCGTCTGCAGGTGCAGCTGCTCGCGGGCATGCTGGCAGGCGCGGCGGACCAGCGAAATGGCATCGTCGACGTCGAAGGGCTTGGGCAGGTACTCGAAGGCGCCACCCTGATAGGAGGCCACGGCGCTGTCGAGGTCCGAATGGGCCGTCATGATGATGACCGGCAGGCGCGGATACTGCGCTCGAATCTGCGCCAGCATGTCGAGGCCGCTGGTGCCGGGCATGCGGATGTCCGAGAGGATGACATCCGGTTGCTGGGTCTTCAGCGGGCCGAGTACGCCATCGGCGCTGTCGAAGCTGCGCGTGATCATGCCGGCCTGCTGCAAGGCTTTCTCCAGCACCCAGCGGATGGAACGGTCGTCATCGACGATCCAGACGGTTTCGTTTTGCGTCATGCGCCTGTTCCTTGTTCGAGCGGCAGGAAGATCGAGAAGGCGGTGTGGCCGGGATGGCTTTCGCATTCGATCAGCCCCTGATGTTGGCTGATGATGTTCTGTGCGATGGCCAGGCCCAGGCCGGTGCCGTCCGGGCGGCCGCTGACCATCGGGTAGAAGAGGGTGTTCTGCAGTTCCCCAGGAATGCCGGGGCCGTTATCGATGATCTCGATGCGTGCCACCAGGCGATGGCGGACATGGCCGATGGTGAACTGGCGCAGCGTGCGGGTGCGCAAGCTCAAGCGCGCCAGGCCCATTTCGGTCTGCGTGGTCAGCGCCTGCATAGCGTTGCGCATGATGTTGAGCACTGCCTGGATCAGTTGTTCACGGTCGGCGAGCACTTCGGGAATGCTCGGGTCGTAGTCGCGCGCCATGATGATGCGACCCTGGCTTTCGGCCTCGATCAGGCTAGCGACGTGCTCCAGCACTTCATGGATGTTGGTCATGCCCAGCGACGGCAGTTTGTTCGAGCCTAGCATCCGGTCCACCAGGTTACGCAGTCGGTCTGCCTCCTCGATGATCACTTCGGTGTAGTCGCGCAGCTGTTCTTCGGGCAGCTCGCGGGCCAGCAGTTGCGCCGCGCCGCGAATGCCGCCCAGCGGATTCTTGATCTCGTGGGCCAGGCCACGTACCAGCATGCGGGTGGTTTCCTGGTTGGACAGCTGGGCTTCTTCCTTGCTGATACGCAACAGGCGGTCGCGCGGCAGCACTTCCAGCAGCAGCAGGGTTTCGCGGCGCGTGAGAATAGGCGTTACCGCGTAGTCGACGGTCAGCGTCTGGCCGCTCACCGACGTCAGGGTGGCCTCGCGCTTGGTGAAGGGGTGTGCCTGGTCGACCGCCTGGCGCAGCGCCGCCAGAGCTTCAGCGGATTCGGTGAACAGTTCGCTGATGAACTGGCCGTGGCTGCGCTGGCCGCTGACGGCCAGCAGCATCTCTGCCGCCGGGTTCATGTATTGCAGACGCAGGCGGGCGTCGAGCAGCAGCGTTGCGGTGGTGAGGTTTTCGATCAGCAGGCGTTGCAGGGCTTCGTTGATCATGGCTGTCTGCATCCGGTAGGTAGGCTGGAAATGCAAGAAGCAAACCAGACTGCGGGATGCACGCCATGCGGTCGCGGCACTGGCCGGATGGGGAGGCGGACGCTGAGCGTGCACCAGGCTGGTGCATAGCATGCTCAGATAAAGGGCACGAAGGGAATGTTTTTCTTTTCCGGCGGCTTGTCCTTCAGCGGGCATTCCGGTCGCACGCCGTAATCATTCTTCTTGCAGGGGTTGACCATGCGCCGCTGGGCCAGCGAGGTGCGCATCATGTGAAAAGTGTGGGGCGGGCTGTGCTGGATCGTCTTGCCTTGCGCATCGACGATCTCGACCTGCAAACGATGGCTGCCGCGGTCGATGTTGTGCAACTGCTGGAGCGGGCTGGTACTGGCTTCACCTACCGGGGAACCGTCCAGGATGATGCGGTACAGGTGGCCGGTGTGCAGCGGAGGTTGACTGTCGACGGCCACTTCCAGATTGCCGGCGTTGTTGCGGATTGTGGCGTCATCGGCGGGCGCAAGTATCTGCAGTTGTGCGTAGCCAGCTGCTGGCTGGGCATTCGCTTGCACCGTTTCGAATGAGCGTGGTGCCACCGGCATGGCCGGCATGCTGTTGGTCGTACGGGGCTCCACGGCCTGCGCCGCCTGGCTGCGCGGGCGATCGGTGAAGACCCGGTTGCCGTCCTCGTCGACATAGGTAAAGACCTGGGCGCCGACGGGCAGCGCGCAGGCCAGCAGCAGGCCGAGCCAGGCAGCGCGTAGCGCGGCTCTCATGGCCGTCCGGGACTTGAGGTGTGCACGCGCTGTACAGTGAACTGCTGTTCGGCGCGCTGGATCACCTGGTCGTTGCCCTCCAGTACCTCGACCGACAGCACATGGGTGCCGCGGTCGACGTTATTCAGTTGCAACGCGGTGGAGGTACTCGGAGCGGCCTGGGGGATGCCGTCGAGCAGGAAGCGTACTCGGTGGCCTCGTTGCAGTGTCGGGTCGAGTTGTGCGGTGACGACGAAGGTGCCGTTGTTGGCGCGAAGCGCCTCCTCGTCCGGTATGCCGCCGAGCGACAGGCTGCGGTAGGGCTGCTGCCGCCCATCTTCCTGGTCGCTGGCCAGCGGCGGCGGTGGCTCGGGTGTGCGGATGTTGACGGTGTTGGCTGGTGGCAGGTCGACAGTATCCACCGCGACTCCGTCCGGCGGCTGGTTGGTGTAGACGGTGTTGCCCTTGTCGTCGGTGTATTTGTAGATCTGCGCCAACGCCGGAACACTGAGGATCAGAAGCAGGCCGAACAATGCAGTGCGCATGGGAAGCTCCGCGAGGTTTGAAGTCTGAAGCCTTGCACTGCCCTGGCTTGCAGGCAAGTCGGTTCGATGAGATTTGCGAACGCCAGCGGGTTGCTGCTGGCCCCGGAAACGAACAAGGCCTCCCGAAGGAGGCCTTGTCGTGAGGCGGGTGAATCAGACGCTGTAGTACAGATCGTACTCCAGCGGATGCACGAAGGTGCGCACCTTGATCTCTTCCTCGCTCTTGAGTTCGAGGTAGGCGTCGATGAAGTCATCGCTGAACACGCCGCCCTTGGTCAGGAACGCACGGCCCTTGTCGAGCTCTTCCAGGGCTTCCTTCAGGCTGCCGCACACCTGCGGGATCAGCTTGCCTTCTTCCGGCGGCAGATCGTAGAGGTTCTTGTCGGCGGCATCGCCGGGGTGGATCTTGTTCTGGATGCCGTCCAGGCCCGCCATCAGCAGTGCGGCGAAGCACAGGTAGGGGTTGGCGGCCGGGTCCGGGAAGCGTGCTTCGATACGGCGAGCCTTGGGGCTGGACACGTAGGGAATGCGGATCGAGGCCGAGCGGTTGCGCGCCGAGTAGGCCAGCATCACCGGTGCTTCGAAGCCCGGGACCAAACGCTTGTAGGAGTTGGTCGAGGGGTTGGTGAAGCCGTTCAGCGCCTTGCCGTGCTTGATGATGCCGCCGATGAAGTACAGGGCGGTATCGGACAGGCCGGCATAGCCTTCGCCGGAGAAGGTGTTCTTGCCATCCTTGGAGATGGACATGTGCACGTGCATGCCCGAACCGTTGTCGCCGTACAGCGGCTTGGGCATGAAGGTCGCGGTCTTGCCGTAGGCGTCGGCGACGTTGTGCACGCAGTACTTGAGGGTCTGGACCTCGTCGGCCTTCGTCACCAGGGTGTTGAACTTGACGCCGATTTCGTTCTGGCCGGCAGTCGCCACTTCGTGGTGATGCACTTCGACGACCAGGCCCATCTCTTCCATGGCGTTGCACATGGCGGTACGGATTTCATGGTCGTGGTCGCACGGCGGAACCGGGAAATAGCCACCCTTGACGGCCGGGCGATGGCCCTTGTTGCCGCCTTCGACGTCCTGGTCTGTCATCCAGGAGCCCTGTTCGGAGTAAATCTTGAACATAGAGCCGGAGATGTCGGACTTGAACTTCACCTGGTCGAAGATGAAGAACTCCGGCTCCGGGCCGACGAACACGGTGTCGCCGAGGCCGGTGGACTTGAGGTATTCCTCGGCGCGCTTGGCGATGGAGCGCGGGTCGCGGTCGTAGCCCTGCATGGTGCTCGGCTCGACGATGTCGCAGACCAGGATCAGGGTCGGCTCTTCGGTGAAGGGGTCGAGCACGGCGGTCTCGTCGACCGGCATCAGGATCATGTCGGAGGCTTCGATGCCTTTCCAGCCATGAATGGACGAGCCATCGAACATCTTGCCGTGTTCGAAGAAGTCTTCATCCTCGGCATCACGGGCAGGAATGGTCACGTGATGCTGCTTGCCTTTGGTATCAGTGAAGCGCAGATCAATCCACTTCACATCGTAATCTTTGATCAGTTGAAGCGACTTCGACATGGTGCTCTCCAGTGGTGGAAGCGTTGACAGGTGGCTTCCGAAAGTCGGGGGGTGAAGCCAAGCGGCGGATGGTCCGGCAAGGCGGCTTTGCTCACAAGAGAGCAAATTGCATGCCAGTGCCCCTTTTTGGGGCTGGCCGCATGCCTTCGCGACTTCGACCGGGATGTCGCGAGAGCAGCGCATATTCTGAACGATTTATCGCACCGAAGTTGTGCGAAAAGCTCCCGCGCCGTGCATTTTTGGTGCGCAGCCTGCCAATGGAGAAAATCGTCTAATTGTTGATCAGTTTCCGCTATACTCCGCCCCCCTCTTTTTTCGCCCCGCGGGCGTGCGCGTTTTTCATGAAGCTGATCGTCAAGGTTTTCCCGGAAATCACCATCAAGAGCCCGCCGGTGCGCAAGGGGTTCATTCGTCAGTTGGCGAAGAACATCCGCAACGTACTGCGCAACCTCGATCCCGAATTGCGGGTGGAAGGGGTGTGGGACAACATCGAGGTGGAGACGGCGCTCGGCGACACGAAGATTCTGCGCGAGATGATCGAACGCCTGCGCTGCACGCCGGGCATCGCCCATTGCCTCGAGGTGCACGAGTATCCGCTGGGCGATCTGGATGACATCTTCGAGAAGTGCAAGGCGCATTTCGCCGACCGTCTGCCTGGCAAGATCTTCGCGGTGCGCTGCAAGCGCGCCGGCAAGCATCCCTTCAGCTCGATGGACGTGGAGCGCCACGTCGGCAGCCGCCTGCGCGAGGAGTGCGGCGCGGCAGGCATCTCTCTGAAGGCACCGGAAATCGAAGTGCGAATGGAAGTCCGCGACCAGCGCCTGTTCGTCGTCCATGCACAGCACGACGGCATCGGCGGCTACCCGCTGGGCGCGCTGGAGCAGACCCTGGTATTGATGTCAGGTGGTTTCGATTCCACCGTGGCGGCCTATCAGATGATGCGCCGCGGCCTGATGACCCACTTCTGCTTCTTCAATCTCGGCGGCCGCGCCCACGAGCTGGGGGTGATGGAAGTCGCCCACTATCTGTGGAACAAGTACGGTAGCTCCCATCGCGTGTTGTTCATCAGCGTTCCCTTCGAAGAAGTGGTCGGCGAGATTCTCGACAAGGTCGACAACAGCCAGATGGGCGTGGTCCTGAAGCGCATGATGCTGCGCGCCTCGACGCAGATCGCCGAGCGCCTACACATCGATGCGCTGGTCACCGGCGAGGCGATCTCGCAGGTCTCCAGCCAGACCCTGCCCAATCTCTCGGTGATCGACTCGGCCACCGACATGCTGGTGCTGCGCCCGCTGATTGCCGCGCACAAGCAGGACATCATCGACACCGCGTTCGCGATCGGCACCGCCGAATTCGCCAAGAACATGCCCGAGTATTGCGGCGTGATCTCGAAGAACCCGACCACCCGCGCCAAGCGCTACCGCGTCGAGCACGAAGAAAAGCAGTTCGACATGCAGGTGCTCGAGCGCGCCCTGGAAAATGCCCGCCAGGTCGCCATCGACCGGGTGATCGACGAGCTGGGAGAAGACATCAAGGTCGAGGAAGTCGCCACGGCGACTGCCGGCCAAGTGGTGCTCGACATCCGCCACCCCGATGCCGTCGAGGACGAACCGCTGCAACTGACCGGTATCGAAGTGCAGACGATGCCCTTCTACGCCGTCAACAATCGCTTCAAGGAACTGGATGAAAATCGCCAGTACCTGCTGTATTGCGATAAAGGTGTCATGAGCCGCCTGCATGCTCACCATCTGTTGAGCGAGGGGCACCAGAACGTGCGGGTCTATCGGCCCTTCGGGCAGCCGCAAGCTGCAAGCTACAAGCTGCAAGGGAAAAGCGAACAGTCATGAGCACCTGCCACATTCGTCGCAGCGCGCGGCGGCGCCGGCATCCCCCCGACCGGCCTTTCAAGGTTTCTATTTGCAGTTTTGCCTTTAATGCTTTTACTTGAAGCTTGCGGCTTGTAGCTTGCCGCTCTTTCTTAGGAAAAAACAGTGATCGAGAATCTCCGCAACATCGCCATCATCGCCCACGTCGACCACGGCAAGACCACCCTCGTCGACAAACTCCTGCGCCTGTCCGGCACCCTGGACCGCAAGGAGCTGGAAAACGAGCGCGTGATGGACAGCAACGACCAGGAAAAGGAACGTGGCATCACCATCCTGGCCAAGAACACCGCGCTGAAGTGGAAGGACTACAGCATCAACATCGTCGATACCCCCGGCCACGCCGACTTCGGCGGTGAAGTCGAGCGTGTCATGTCGATGGTCGACTCCGTGCTACTGGTGGTCGACGCCCAGGACGGCCCCATGCCGCAGACCCGCTTCGTGACCCAGAAGGCGTTCAAGGCCGGTCTGCGTCCGATCGTGGTGGTGAACAAGATCGACCGTCCCGGCGCGCGTCCGGACTGGGTCATCGACCAGATCTTCGACCTGTTCGACAACCTCGGCGCCACCGACGAGCAGCTGGACTTCCCGATCGTCTACGCCTCGGCCCTGAACGGCATCGCCGGCCTTGACCACGAGAAGCTGGACGACAACATGGACGCCCTGTTCCAGGCCATCGTCGACCACGTGCCGGCGCCGGTTGTCGATGTCGACGGTCCGTTCCAGATGCAGATTTCCCAGCTGGACTACAACAGCTTCCTCGGCGTGATCGGCGTGGGCCGCATCAAGCGCGGCAAGGTCAAGACCAACACCCCGGTGACCGCCATCGGTACTGACGGCAAGAAGCGCCAGGGCCGTATCCTGAAGATCATGGGCCACTCCGGCCTGCAGCGCGTGGAAGTGCCGGAAGCCGAAGCCGGCGATATCGTTTGCGTCAGCGGCATGGACGAGCTGTACATCTCCGACACCCTCTGCGACCAGAACAATGTCGAGGCGCTGCCGCCGCTGACCGTTGACCAGCCGACCGTGAGCATGACCTTCCAGGTCAACGATTCGCCGTTCGCCGGCAAGGAAGGCAAGTTCGTCACCAGCCGTAACATTAAGGATCGCCTGGACAAGGAGCTGCTGCACAACGTGGCGCTGCGCGTCGAGCAGGGCGATAGCCCCGAGAAGTTCAAGGTCTCCGGGCGTGGCGAGCTGCATCTGTCGGTACTGATCGAAACCATGCGCCGTGAAGGCTTCGAGCTGGCCGTGGGCCGCCCGGAAGTGGTGATCATCGAGAACGAGGCTGGCGAGAAGCAGGAGCCGTACGAGAACGTCACCATCGACATCGAGGAGCAGCACCAGGGCCCGGTGATGGAGCAGATGGGCCTGCGCAAGGGTGACCTGACCAACATGATCCCCGACGGCAAGGGTCGCGTCCGCCTGGAATACACCATTCCGGCGCGCGGCCTCATCGGCTTCCGTAACAGCTTCCTGACCCTGACCTCGGGCACCGGAATCCTGACTTCGACCTTCAGCCACTACGGCCCGATCAAGGCCGGCGAAGTGACCAATCGCCAGAATGGCGTGCTGGTGTCGATGGCCACCGGTACCGCGCTGACCTACTCGCTGGAAACCCTGCAGGCACGTGGCAAGCTGTTCCTGGCGCCGGGCGACGAGATCTACGAAGGCCAGCTGTGCGGCATCAACAGCCGTGACAATGATCTGGTGCTGAACCCGACCAAAGGCAAGAAGCTCGACAACATGCGTGCCTCGGGCAAGGACGAGGTCATTGCCCTGGTTCCGCCGCTCAAGTTCACCCTCGAACAGGCGCTGGAATTCATCGCCGACGACGAGCTGGTGGAAGTGACGCCCAAGTCCATCCGCCTGCGCAAGAAGTTCCTCAACGAGAACGACCGCAAGCGCTTTGAGCGCAGCAAGGTCTAAACACCCTTGCAGTGAGACAAAGGCGCCCTCGGGCGCCTTTGTTGTTTTTGGCTTGATTGAAATCCAGAGGGTGTCTCGCCCGGCAGGGCTTTGCTCAAGGCGAACCTATGGGCGAATCGCAGGCTGCTGGCATCAGCACATCAGTCGAGCCTTGGACTGCGCTCTTGCTGTAGGTAGCCGCGCCAATTGCGCAGAGTAATGCCAGTACCGTCAGGCCAAGAGCGATCCAAGGGGTCCAGCCAACGTCGGCAAGCGCAATGACCAGCCCGCCGATAGCCGCACCCAGGCCCACCCCCAGGTGCATCGCCGAGGTGTTCAATGCGACTCCGGCACTGCCGCTGGCTGGGTCGCTATGGAGCAGGAAGCTCTGCACGACCGGAGAAATCATCCAGCTGATGGTGCTCCAGAGCATCACGCTCGGGATGAAGAAGATGCTGTGCAGGTTCAGCGGAATGCTCGCCAGCGCCAGGCAGAAGGCTGCGGGAACAATCGCCAGTGCCAGGCGCGGCCCGACGCGGTCGGCCAGCCAGCCGCCCAGGTAGCCGCCGGCCAGTGCGGCCAGGCCGATCAACAGCAGCAGCCCGCTCACCGCGGAAACGTCGGTCATCCCAAGCATCGTCGCCAGGTACGGGGTGAAATAGGTGAAGAGGGTGAAGTGTCCGCCGAGCAGCAAGATAGAGACGGCCTGCGCCAGCCAGAGCGGTCGATGGCTCAGTTGTCTCAGATAACCGGCGCGACCAGGCAGGGTGCTGGAACGACTGTCGGGCAAGTAGCGCCACAGGAGCAGACTCAGGGGCAGCGAATAGACCGCAATGCCGAAAAAGATCCAGCGCCAGCCGAACCAGCTACTGATCTGTACGCCCATCGGGACACCGAATACCAGCGAGGCGCTGATGCCCATGAAGATGATGCCGATGGCCCGGCCTTGCTGTCCCGGTCGTGCCAGTTCAGAGGCCAGCAGGGTCGAGATTACGATCAGCAATCCGCAGCAGGCGGCCATGCCGATACGTGCCAGAAGCAAGCTGGAGTAGTTCGGGCTGAGTGCGGCAAAAGCGTTGAACAGTGCGAAGACCAGCAGTGTCGCTACCAGCAGACGGCGACGTTCCCAGCGTCTGGTCAACCAGGTCAGCAGCGGGACGGCCACGGCAAAGGCGACAGAGAAGAGGGCCGTCAGCTGACCGGCCAGACTTACCGAAACCCGGAGGTCGCTGGCCAGTGGCGGCAGAATGCCGATGAGAACGCTCTCCGCCACGCCGGCAGCGAAGGTGGTGAGCGACAGCAGTAACAAGCGAAGATCCATGGCGGCTCCGATTCCCGGTAAGGGGTTTCGGGCGCTGTGTGCCTTCGGTTATCCCTGTTGAGTGCAAGTGGGTCAGTTGACGCCATAGCGTGACGCAAGACATCGACCTCGTACCTGGGGGGTAACGATAGTGACGGGCGTCCGTATCGTTAAACACAGAGGCTGGCCATAGCGGCGGTATCCACACGTTAAGGTTGGTTGGCGCGGCTTCGGTCGGTCGCGAGAGAGGTTCCAGCAGGCTTCGCCTCAGTAAGATTCGGACAGCCAGAATTGCTCGAGTCTGGCTCGCATGATTTCCGCTCTGGTGGCTGTTTGCCGCTCCAGTGGTTCATGGCCGCAATCCACACATCGGCCATACCAGTCGCGGCCGGGAACGAGCACATCGCTTGGGGGAATGACGGTTTTCTTCCAGGAGCAGATTGGGCAGTGGAAGGTATAGGGGCGGAGTGGTAACGGCATGAAAAGGTCTCTCGCGTTCTCGTATGCCGAGCATCCTGCAGAAGTTGCTTGTGAGACGTCTGGTTCTCCTCGGCCAGTTGGGTGAACTCGGGCGAGGGGGTTAACGCGTCGGCGGGCTGTGGTGAATATTGTGGTCATGCAAGACCAGCAACGTACAAAGGCGCCTGCGGGCGCCTTTGTTCTCGACACCTTTGCGTTCCGGCTTCAGCTACGGCCTATCTCGCCCAGCAAATCGGCCTGGACGATCTCGATCCAGTAGCCGTCAGGGTCGCTGATGAAGGCGACGTTCTTCATACCCTTGTCCAGGCGCTTGACGAAATTGACCCCAAGCGACTCGAGGCGTGCGCAGGCGGCCAGTAGATCGGGCACCGAGAAGCAGATGTGGCCGAAGCCGTGTGGCTCGGTATTACCGTTGTGATACTGGCTGTCGCTCGCTTCGGTGCCCCAGTTGTGGGTGAGTTCCAGTACGGATTGGCGTCCGAAGGCATAGCGCTGGCGCTCGGCGATTTCGTCGGGCACGGTTTCGCCTTTGGTCATCGCCAGGAAATACAACGAGAAGCGCGCTTCGTCGAAGTCAAGCTTGCGCAGCAGGCGCATGCCGAGGATGCGGGTGTAGAAGTCCAGCGAGCGCTGTGGATCTTTTACCCGCAGCGTGGTGTGGTTGAACACGTAATCCTGGGTGACGGTGTCCGGTTCTTGGCAGACTCCGGGTTGGATTTCGGTCGTGAAGCTCATGCAGCAATTCTCCGCGCTGGAATACAGGCGGTCATTGTAGGTCGCCGCCTTGCGGCGGGAGGTAGCAGCGGACTACTACGCGCGACTTTCGCGGCTGCTCAGGCCTCCACGGCACGCAGAACGGTGCGACGCTTGTCATTCGCGGCCAGCGCTACCAGCTCCAGGGTATTGGCCGGTTGGTGCCGATGCGTCAGGTAGAGGGTACATACCACGCGCAGCATCGAGGCGAGGTTGTTGACCTGATTACCGCGCAGCAGCACCTCGCTGTAGAGCTGGTTGATGAACTGCGGCACGCCATAGCCTTCGCCAGCAGCGATCTCCTCGAGGATGGTCCAGAACTCGTTTTCAAGGCGCACGCTGGTTACCGCACCCTGCAGGCGGATCGAGCGTGTCTGGGATTCGTACAGGACGGGGTCGGTGGACGCGTAGAGATTGCACATGACTGGGCTCCATCGAAGTCGGCTGCCATCCAGGCATGACCTTGTTGTTGACGATCCGATGAATGTCTTCAGATCGTCTGGTTCGTATGGACCATATACCCGACGGAGAAATTCGCCAATGAGCAAACGTAGTAGCTCAGTGTTACCTCATGCTTAGGGGTGCGACATAGGATGTCTGCAGGCGGCTGCTCAATCCGCCGTATAACAACAAGAGGAGACCTGACCATGAGCAGCGATCTGGCGCTGAATCGTAGGCGCTTTCTGAAGGGGGGCGGGGGCCTGTTGCTGGGGACCCTGGTGTTCGGTAGCGGTCCTATTGCTCTTCTGGCTCCGAGCAACAGCTGGGCCCTGGAGCTGACTGCCTTGAGCAGTGAAGAAGGTGCGCGGCTACTGGTGATGGTGCGCAGGCTCTATCCCCACGACAGTATGGAGGATGCAGTCTACGCCCTGGTCATCAAGGATCTTGACAGCAAGGCGACCGGTGATCCGGGCTATGCCGATTTGCTGCATGGCGGCATCGCTGAGCTGAATGAGCGTGCCGGGGGCGACTGGCTCGAGGCTGGTGAGGTGCGACAACTGGCCATTCTCGAGGCGCTGCAGGACGGTGCCTTCTTCACTAAGGTCCGCAGTGTTGCGGCGACCTCTCTCTACAGCAATGAGCTGGCTTACCGTCATTTCGGTTACGAGGGCGCCTCCTACCAGTTGGGGGGCTATCTGAACCGCGGCTTCAACGACCTGACCTGGCTGCCCGAGCCACCCGTTGATGCCAGCCCGAAGCCCTTCACCTGAGGAAGCCAAGATGACGACCTATCAACATGACGACGACTCGGTGGTAGTGATCATCGGCTCCGGTGCCGGCGGCGGCACCCTGGCCAACGAGCTCTGCCAGAAAGGTGTGCCGGTGGTGCTGCTGGAAGCTGGCAAGCGGGAGTCGACGGCGACATTCATCAATGATGAGTGGCCTTCCTTCAATCAACTGAGTTGGGGCGACACGCGAACCACCTCCGGCTCTTGGCGTATCGCCAGGGACTTTCCCAACCTGCCGGCATGGATCTGCAAGACCGTGGGCGGCACTACTACTCATTGGGCAGGTGCCAGCCTGCGTTTGCAAGAGCACGAATTCCGCGCCCGCGAGACCTATGGTGAAATTGCGGGTGCCGACCTGCTCGACTGGCCGATCGGACTCGAAGATCTGGAACCCTATTACACGCGGGCCGAAGCGAGGATGGGTGTGACCCGCACCAACGGCATTCCCGGGCTGCCAGGCAACAACAACTTCAAGGTGATGTACGCCGGGGCACAGAAACTGGGCTACCAGCACTGTTCCACCGGGCGCATGGCTATCAACAGCCGGCCGCGCGATGGCCGCTCCGGTTGCCGGCAGTTGGGCTTCTGCTTCCAGGGCTGCAAGATGGGCGCGAAGTGGTCGACGCTCTACACTGAGATTCCCGCTGCCGAGGCGACCGGCAAGCTGGAGCTGCGTGCACAGTCGCAGGCCATTCGCATCGAGCACGACACCAGGGGGCGTGCCAGCGCTGTGGTTTATGCCGATGCCAATGGACAGTTGCAGCGGCAGAGGGCGCGCGTCGTCGCGGTGGCGGGTAATGCCATCGAGACGCCGCGATTGCTGCTCAACTCCTACTCCAGCCTGTTCCCGCATGGTTTGGGCAATGGTGCAGGCATGGTTGGCAAACACTATATGCGTCACACCACCGGTTCGGTATTCGCCGAGTTCGAGGAGCCGGTGCATTTCTATCGTGGCACTGTAATGGCCGGTATCGTCAGCGACGAAGCGACCCATCGGCCAGAGCGTGGCTTTGCCGGCGGCTATGAGATGGAGACGGTTTCGCTGGGGTTGCCCTTCATGGCGGCGTTCTTCAATCCGGGTGCCTGGGGGCGGGATTTCACGCAGGTGATGGACCGCTACACCCATCTGGCTGGCATGTGGCTGGTGGGCGAGGATATGCCGCAGGCGAGCAACCGGATCACCCTCAACGACAGCGTGAAGGATGTCTTCGGTATGCCGGTGGCCAACGTGCACTACGATGATCATGCCAATGACATCGCCATGCGCGAGCATGCCTTCCGGCAGGGCGAGGCCCTGTACCAGGCGGTTGGCGCGACGAAGGTGCACCGTATTCCGCCTTATCCATCGACCCACAACCTCGGCACCTGCCGCATGAGCACCCGGGAAGAAGAGGGTGTCTGCAACGGCTTCGGCCAGAGTCACGAGGTGGCCAACCTGTTCATCTCCGATGGCAGTCAATTCACCACCAGCGCAGCGGAGAACCCGACCCTGACCATTGTCAGTCTGGCCATCCGTCAGGCTGAATATCTGGCCGATGCGATGCAGCGTAAGGAAATCTGACGAAGCTAGGCGTCATGGTTCGACAAGGGGCAGCGGGCCCGGCGGGCAGTCGTCCGCCGCCTTGCCGAACCGTTCAGCCTGTTTCAATCCTCCAACAACGCATCCACCCCACAACCGGCCCGCACGTTGCCCCAGTGGCGGCCTTCGATGTAGATGGGCATGGCCAGGTCGCAGAGCAGTTCGCCCGTGTCGCGGATATAGGTGCGTACCAGCAGCGGCAGGGTGTTCTGGGCGGCGCGTAGTTCGCCGGGGTTCTCGAACTTGCGGTAGCAGCGGTTGCCAGAGAGGTCGATGGCATCGTCGCCGGTGAGCGGTTTGGAGAATTTCAGGTTGTGCGCCGACAGGTAGCCATCGACGTTCACGCCCACCGCATAGTTGCATCCTGGGATGGCGGCCAGGCCGGTTTCCAGGTGCTGCTGGCAGCGTCGGATGAACCCGTCGCTCCAAGCCAGTTTGAATTTCGGCGGTACGCTGGTACCGAACGGCTGGTAGTTGCGATCGAAGATGTCGATGCCTTCGCGGCTCATCGCGGTCAGTTCCGCCTGCAGGGCGTCGCGCAGTTTTCGGGTTTCGGCGACCGCCACGTCGAATGTGCCGATGCCGATCTTGAAGCGTGAGACCAACTCCTGCACCGTCTCGGTGTCGCCGGAAAGATCGCTGGTGCGCTTCTCCGAGTCGGCCATGTGCTCGGCGACCTCGGCGGAGAGCCGGTGGATGTGGGTGACGTTTTCATGCACCTGGACGTTGGTGGCCGAGAGCTGTTCCATGGCGCTGGCGATATGCAGCAATTGCACGCCGGTCTGCTCGAAGTCGCTCACCATCTGCCCGAACTGTTCCGCCGAGCGGTTCACCACACTGCAGGTCTGCTGCACGTCGGTGTTGATTTCGCCATTGGCTTCGCGGGCGTGGCTGACCAGGGTGAGCATGGTCGCGACGTTGTCGGTGATTTCGCTGGAAGCCTTGTTGACCCGTTCGGCCAGTGTGCGCACTTCATCGGCTACCACGGCGAAGCCGCGTCCGGCTTCACCCGCGCGAGCCGCTTCGATGGCCGCATTGAGCGCCAGCAGGTTGGTCTGATCGGCCACGCCGCGGATCAGTTCGGCCGTGTGGCTGATCACGGTGGAGCGGTGCGACAGGTCCTCGACGGTCTGATTGAAGTTCAGCACCTTTTCACCGACCTGGTTGATCTTGGTCGAGATATCCTGCATTTCCCGCAGGGAAACCCGCGCATCCTCGAGATTGGCGGAGGTCGAGTCGGAGATGATCTGGGTGCTGCGCGAGACTTCGCTGATCGCCGTGGTGGCTTCGGTGCTGGCGCCGAATACGGTATCGGTCATGTCGACCTGCTGCCGGGCGCTCTGGCCGGTGTCGGCGATGCGTGTCTTCACCAGCAGCGCCTCGCGGGCGATGGGAATGGTCATCCGGCGGATGTCGCTGATGATCTCGCGCATGTTTCCGGCGAAGCGGTTGTAGCTTTCGGCCAGTTCACGGAACTCGTCGTGGGAAGAAACTTGCAGGTTCTGCGAGAAATCGCCCCCTTCCTCGCCGATCTCGTCCAGCGCGGTGATCATTGAGCGGACCGGCTTGATGATCAGGTGGCGCAGATAGAGTATCTGGCTGACCAGCCAGGCGAGGCCGAACAGGCTGAGCACGAGCATCGCCGTCAATCCGCCATCGAGGGAGGCGTTGATGCGCGTCGTGAGTTCCGCCGATGCCTGACCTTCGGCAAGCGCCTGGGCGATGGTCGCTTTCTGGTCGAAGTAGAGATACAGGTAGCCCAGGTTGACGGCGTAGAGCGCAAGCAGGCTCGCCAGCTTCCGCCCCAGCGTGTGCCAGAAGGTTCTCTCGCACCAGTCGTAGAGTTTGGCAAAGGTTCCCATCGACTTCTCTCCTCGTTTCTTGTTCTTGTATGCCTTGCTCACGGAAGTGGCCGGGCTTGCACGTGTCTGGCGGCAATTGCAGTGAATGCGGTGGCGTATATTCAGCCTGTGGACGAATGATGGCAATTGGCCTTTCGTTTGCAGATGTCTCAGACCAATAGGGCTCCTTACCTGGGAAGATGAGCGGAGCGTGCGTTTGCCTGGTGTCGCATGAGAACGGCAGGTCTATCCTCTATAATCCTGCGCCCATCGGAACCCCACGGCTGGCCGCTGCCGTCGTGCTCGTTCAACCTATCAAGCAAGGATCATCCATGCTCAATAACGACGTGTTGCGCAGTCTGCGTTACATCCTCAACGTAAGCGACGCGAAGTTGGCCGAGATCGCCTGGCTCGCAGGCTGCGAGATTCCCGCAGCCGAAATGGTGGCCTATCTGAAGAAGGATGATGAGCCCGGCTACAAGCCTTGCGGCGATCGGATCATGGCGCATTTTCTCGATGGGCTGGTGATCTACAGGCGCGGCCGGGATGAAAGCCGGCCGATACCGCCGATCGAGCTGCCGATCACCAACAATCTGGTACTGAAGAAACTGCGTGTGGCCTTCGAGCTGAAGGAGGACGACATCCATGGAATCCTTGCGGCGGCGGACTTCCCTGTCTCCAAGCCCGAGCTCAGCGCGCTGTTCCGCAAGGCTGGCCACAGCAACTATCGGCCTTGCGGCGATCAGTTGCTGCGTAATTTCCTCAAGGGTTTGGCGTTACGCGGCAAGTAGGTGGAGCTGCCAGGCTCCGGCGCGGTCGCGTACGAAACGGCAACAGACACCTAGCCTCAGGCGGTGCACGACGGCTCTTTCTGGTCCAGTCGGCTGCGCAGCAGCGATGCCGCTTCGGTTCGGTTGGATGCGCCGATCTTGCGTAGCAGGTTATGGATGTGACTCTTGATCGTGTGCGGACTCAGGCACAGTCGCTCGGCAATTTCCGCGTTGGACAGGCCCTTGCTGGCCAGGCTGAGGATTTCGCGTTCGCGCAGGGTCAGCGCCGGCTTATTGCCGGCCTGCTGCCGCATCCGACGCCACTGGCTGAGCAGCCGTTCCATCAGCATGCGCGGCATCCAGTCGCCACCCTCGAGCAGCACCTGGATGCCGTTGAGCAGGTGCTCACGCGTGGCGTGGCTGTAGAACACGCCGCGAATCACCGGATGGGAATCCACCAGTTGCTCGGCCTGTTCGGGAACGATGTTGACCAGTGCGACCGGTGTTTGACCATCGAGCTGATCGAGAAGGCTGGAAAGCTGCTCGGTCCGGCTGTTCCCGGCATCCACCAGAAACAGATCGGCGGGTTCCTGGGTGCTGCTTTCGAGCCGCGCCAGGGAAACCTCCAACTGCGCATGCTCGCCGAGAAAATGGCTGAAGAAGGTTCCCAATAGCTCGTTGCCGGTGAGCAGGGTGACAGTTGAGGGTATGCGCTCCTGGTGAGGAAGATCCGTGTCCATGTTCGTTCCTTTGTTGGGCGTACCGCTTGTGCGCTGCGGATAAAGTTACCAAACGACCCAGGTTTCTCGGTGAAGTTCAGGGCGTGGACGGCGGATGGTGAACCCTTCGGCCTTGCGGCGTATGTCAGGCGACGGGCGGTATGGAAGCCATCGATTCGCACGACGGCGAAAACTTCGCCAACGGATTCGAGCGAGGTGCCCGTACCCAGGTTTGATGCCGCGGGAGGAGAGCTGCCGTGGCCACCCGACAGTTGTTCGAGTCGAGCTGACGCGTCGAGCGGGCAAAAAAAATGGCTATGTCTGAGTTAGCTGTTGCATAGCCGCTCGTCCCAGCGCTTCCCTCAAGCAAATCAATGGATTGAGCTGGGTCTTATGACGTTCGAGCAGGCGACGCCATCCCAAGTAATGCGTCAGGTACTTGGTGGCCACACCATGAAAGGGAATCATCCAGCCCTTCAACCGGCTGTCGTAGGCGTTCACGTTCTGGATGTGGAAAGGTCCATCGACCCTGCGCTTCTGGCTAGGATTGATCGGTCGGTGA